>NZ_JBSGTS010000002.1:0-600659 GCF_053607525.1 Kribbella sp. NPDC055110 | reverse complement strand
AAAACCCATTTTTCAAACCGTCTGGGGGGCTTTTTTTTTTTTATATCTGCCTGTTTTTGGTGGGGGGGGGCGCGGCCCGGGGCCCTTTCGTGTGTTTGGGGGGGTCGTGGCCCCCCCCCCCCATCGACCGGCCGGCGGTCTTCTACTACGGCGCCCGTACCCAGGGCGATCTGTGTTTCACCGAAGAGCTACGGGCCTTGGAGGAACGGTTGCCGCAGTTCCGTTTCGTCCCGGCCCTGTCCGAAGACGAGTGGGACGGGGAGTCCGGACTGATCACCGACGTGGTCCGCCGGCTCGAACCGGATCTCACCGGTGCAGATGCCTACGTGTGCGGCCCGCCGCCGATGGTCGAGGCGGCGATCCCGCTGCTCGAACGGCTCGGTGTCGCGACGAAGCACATCTACTACGACAAGTTCACCACGACCGGCGACGCCGGTGACTCGAAGGTGCTGGAGGCAGGAAGCCGATGACCACCACACAGGACACACCTAAGTTCGAACGCAGTGTTCCCAAGCCGGTCTTCACCGACGCCGAGGCCGGCGCCCGCGAGTTCCCGGACTCGACACTGCGGCGCTACAACTACTACAAGCCGCAGAAGCGCAAGCAGAGCCACTACGAGGACGTCACCGTGGAGGTCCAGCCGGATCCGCGGCACTACCTCACCCAGGGTTGGCTGTACGGGTTCGCCGACGGGCGCGGCGGGTACCCGCTGGACTGGACCGTGCTGAAGGCGTGGGGCTCCGACAAACCGTCACCGCAGCGCGGGCCCGGGACCGGGGGTCTGGTCGTCAAGGACTGGCCGGCCACCGGCTGGCACGAGTTCCGCGACCCGAACGAAGAATGGGAGATGACGCTCTACCGGTACAACTCGAGCGTCGTCCGCCAGGTCACCCAGAACATCGAGGCGGCCAAGCAGTCGAAGGCGTTCGAGCAGTGGAACCCGAACTGGGTCCGCTTCGTCGAGCAGCACATCGGCGCCTGGATGCACGTCGACCACGGTCTCGGTCTGTACCTGTACGCGAACGCCAACCGGCGCGCACCGACGAACATGCACAACAACGCGATCTCGGTGAACAGCATGCACCGGATCCGCGCCGCGCAGGACCTCGCGCTGTACAACCTCACGCTGACGGAGGAGATCGAGGGATTCGACGGCAGCGCGCACCTGCAGACCTGGAACAACGACCCGGCCTGGCAGGGCGTCCGTGACGTCGCCGAGCAGCTGACCGCGATCGACGACTGGTGCGAGGCGATCTTCGCCGCGAACGTCGTCTTCGAACCGCTCATCGGTGAGCTGTTCCGCAGCCAGCTGGTCCAGCAGGCCTCCCCGCGCAACGGTGACTTCGTCACCCCGACTGTGGTCGGCGCAGCGGAGTACGACTTCGCCGAACGCGACCTGCGCTACACCACGGCGATGTTCGAGCTGCTCACGAACGACAAGGAGTTCGCGGACCACAACAAGGCGATCCTGTCGGACTGGCTGGGGTCCTGGACGGCGAAGTCCCTGGCCGCGGCCCGGACGCTGCAGCCGCTGTGGTCGCAGCCGGACGCCAAACCACCACGGTTCGAGGACGGTCTCGACCGTGTCAAGAACCGGTTCAGCGGCATCCTCGCCTCGCTGGGCCTCGAGGCACCGAAGGAGTTGGCACAGTGACCACGCTCAAGGCAACCGTCGAGAGCCCCTTCAAGTCGGACAGCACGGCGTCCAACCGAGCCGGCTTCACGCTGATGAACAACCAGGTCGGCGCGGTCGTCGCCGAGGTAATGAGCCACTTGGACAACGTCACAGTGACGCCGCTCCCGTCGATGATCCGGGTCGACGCGGTTGGGCGGATGGACGTCGTGTACGACGAGATCTCCGAGGCGCTCGGTGAGGAGCCCGGCTACTTCGACCAGGCCGAGTTCGAGGAGAATATGTCGACCCACTACGGGCGCATGATCCACACCGACGACCGGACGATCCTGGTCGCCAATCCCGAGGACGCGGCCGAGTACCTCGGCTTCGACCTGATCGCCTCCAAGTAAGGGAGGTCGGCCGTGTACGAGAAGAACGGTGAGAAGTACTTCGTGGTCGACAGCCACATGCACTTCTGGGACGCGTCACCCGAGAACTGGGTGCCGGGCGCGGAGCAGTACGCCAAGGGCTGGATCGAGTGTTTCCACGCCTACCAGAGCCTCGCGCCGAAGGAGACCCACTGGCCCATCGAGAAGTTCATGAAGTACTCCGAGGACGACCTGATGAAGGACGTCTTCGAGGACGGGTACGTGGACGTCGCGGTGTTTCAGCCGACGTACCTGAAGGAGTGGTACAAGGACGGGTTCAACACCACCGAGCGGAACGCGGCGCTGGGTGAGAAGCACGCGGGCATGTTCGTCCACAACACCCGGTTCGACCCGCGGGACGGGGACGCCGGACTGGAGGAGCTGAAGCGCAACGTCGACCGCTACGGTTCGCGCGGCGTCAAGCTCTACACGGCGGAGTGGAACGCGGGCTCACGTGGGTACAAGCTGACCGACCCCGCGGCGTACACCTACCTGGCGAAGGCGCAGGAGCTGGGGATCAAGAACATCCACGTCCACAAGGGCCCCACGATCTGGCCGCTGGACAAGGACGCGTTCGACGTCTCCGATGTCGACCACGCCGCAACCGACTTCCCCGAGCTCAACTTCATCGTCGAGCATGTCGGCCTGCCGCGGATCGAGGACTTCTGCTTCATGGCGACCCAGGAACCCAACGTGTACGCCGGCTTGTCGGTCGTGATCGGCGGACTGATGCACGCGCGGCCGCAGTTCTTCGCGAAGGTGATGGGCGAGCTGCTGTTCTGGGTCGGCGAGGACAAGATGACGTTCGGCAGCGACTACGGCATCTGGGAGCCGAAGTGGCAGATCGAGGGCTTCGTGGACTGGGAGTTCCCCGACCAGCCGGAGTTCGCGGACTACCCGCGGCTCGGGGTGGAGGGGAAGAAGAAGATCCTCGGGCTGAACGCCGCCAAACTCTACGACCTGAAGGTGCCGGACGAACTGCAACTGAAGGAGGCGACCCCGGCCGCGCAGGACGACTCGAAACTGGTCGAAGCCTGATGACGGCAGTCATGACCGAGCGGGACCGGGTTCTGGACGCGCTGGGCGCGGTCCGGGACCCGGAGCTGGACGAGCCGATCACGACGCTGGGTTTCGTGTCCACCTGCGTCGTGTCGGCCGCCGGTGACGTGGTCGTCCGGCTGCGGCTGCCGACGTACTTCTGTGCGCCGAACTTCGCCTTCCTGATGGTCGCCGACGCGTACGACGTGGTGTCCGCGCTGCCCTCCGTACGCTCGGTCGACGTCACGCTGGAGGATCATTTCGCGGCCGCGCAGATCAACGCCGGCGTGGCGTTGCGGGCCGGGTTCGTGGCGTCGTTCGACGGTGAGGCGACGGCCGAGCTGGACGAGTTGCGCCGTACCTTCGTCGCCAAGGCGGTGCTGGCCGGGACCGATCAGGTCTGCCGGCCGCTGGTTGCGTCAGGCATCGATCCGGCCGGCGTCGCCCGGCTGACGATCGCCGACGTGCCGCCGTCCCCCGCGCTCGACCGGCTGCTCCGGCGCCGGGCCGAGCTCGGGCTGCCGGCGGGTCCGGACGCGCCGCTGCTCGTCGACGTCGGCACGGGGGCGGCGGTCGCCGGTGCCGGCGCGGCACGGCACCTCGGGCTGGCCCGGTTGACCCGGACCGGCATCGAGGCCAACACCGGTATCTGCAGAGGAATGCTGAAGCACCGGTACGCCGAGTCCGGTGCGGGCGAGGAGGAACAGGGATGAAGGCCGTTCGACTGCACGGGTACCACCAGCAACCAGTGGTCGACGACGTACCGGAACCGGTCGTCAAAGGCCCGCTGGACGTCGTCGTCAAGATCGGTGGCGCCGGAGTGTGCCGTACCGACCTGCACATCATCGAGGGCCAGTGGGACGCGGCCATGCATCCGTCGCTCCCGTACACGATCGGCCACGAGAACGCGGGCTGGGTGCACGAGATCGGCTCGGCCGTCACCAACGTGCAGATCGGCGACACCGTCATCCTGCACCCGACGCCGACGTGCGGCCTGTGTCATGCCTGTCGTGCCGGGGACGACATGCACTGCGAGAACAGCACGTTCCCGGGACTCGACAGCGATGGAGGGATGGCGGAGTACCTCCTCACCTCGGCCCGCGCGTGCGTGAAGCTGGACCCGAGCACCCGGCCACAGGATGTCGCGGCGCTGGCTGATGCCGGAATCACGGCGTACCACGCGGTCCGCAAGGCACTTCCGCTGCTGCCGCCGGGTACGACGGCCGTGGTGATCGGCGCGGGCGGTCTCGGGCACATCGGCGTGCAGTGCCTGGCGGCGCTGACCGCGGCCCGGATCATCGTCGTCGACCGCAACCCGGACGCGCTGAAGCTGGCCGAGCAGCTCGGCGCCGACCAGACGGTCGTTGCCGACGGCAAACAGGTGGAGACCGTGCTGGAGCTCACCGGCGGCGTCGGCGCGAATGTCGTACTGGACTTCGTCGCCGAACAAGGCGCGGAGCAGGACGGCTTCGCGATGACCGGCCGCGGCGGGTCGTACTTCGTGATCGGGTACGGCGGACAGGTGCAGATCCCGACCCTGGACATCATCTCCACCGAGCGGAACATCGTCGGCAACATCGTCGGCACGTTCAACGAACTGGCCGAGCTGATGGCGCTCGCCCAGGCCGGGAAGGTCACGCTGCACACCCGGACGTACCCCCTCGACGCGGCCGCCGACGCGGTCGCCGATCTCGATGCCGGCCGCATCCGCGGCCGCGCGATCCTCGTTCCGTAACGACCATTTCCGGAGGGAACTGATGGCGAAGGAACTCAGATTCGGAGAGCAGGCGCGGGATCTGTTGCTGTCGGGTGTCGACCAGTTGGCGGACGCGGTCAAGTCGACGCTCGGGCCCAAGGGCCGCAACGTGATCCTGGAGAAGATCACCGGGTCGCCCGTCGTCACCAACGACGGCGTGACGATCGCCCGGGAGATCTTCCTGAAGGACCAGTTCGAGAACATGGGCGCGCAACTGGTCAAGGAAGCCGCGATCAAGACCAACGACATCGTCGGCGACGGCACCACCACCGCGACCGTGATCGCGCAGGCGATCATCCGTGAGGGCATGGCCGCGATCGGCACCGGCGGCAATCCCGTTCTGGTGAAACGGGGGATCGACCTGGCCGTCGGCAAGCTGGTGGAGCGGTTGCGCGAGGTCGCCCATCCGGTCGCCACCGAGCTGGACTTCGCCCGGGTGGCGGCGATCTCGGCCAACGACGACGACCTGGTCGGCGCCGCGATCGCGAAGGCGCTGTTCACGATCGGCGACGGCGGGATCGTCACGGTCGAGGAGTCCGCCGTCCACGGCATGGGGGTCGACTTCGTCGAGGGCTTCGAGTTCGACAACGGCTACCTGTCGCCGTACATGGTGACGGACCCGGGCAGCCTGCAGGCCAACCTCGACGACCCGTACATCCTGTTGTGCAGCGAGAAGATCACCAAGGTGCAGGAGATCATGCCGCTGCTGGACAAGATCATGCGCGAGCCGCGGCCGCTGGTGATCATCGCCGAGAGCCTCGAAGGTACGGCGCTCAGCATGCTGGTGCACAACCACGTCAACGGGCTGTTCCAGTGCGTGGCCGTGAAGGCGCCGGGGTTCGGCGACCGGCGGCTGCACAAGCTGGAGGACATCGCCGCGATCACCGGTGGCGCGGTGTACAGCCGGCACTCGGGGTTCAGCCTCGAGACGATGACCATCGACCAGCTGGGCCGCGCGGATCAGGTCCGGGTGAATGCCGACCGTACGGCGATCGTCGCGTCGGCCGGGCGCGAGCAGGAGGTCGCGTTCCGGATCGCGCAGTTGCGCGCCGAGCTGGAGCGCGCGACCTTCGGCGTCGACGAGGACGTGCTCACCGAACGGATCGGTTCGCTGTCCGGCAAGGTCGCGGTGATCCGGGTCGGCGCACCGACCCCGGCCGAGCTGAAGGAGCTCCAGCACCGGGTCGAGGACGCGTTGTCGGCCACCCGTGCCGCGATGGCCGAGGGCATCGTCGCCGGCGGTGGGATGGCTTTGCTCCATGCCGCGCCGGCGCTCGACGCCTTGAAGGTGAAGGGCGACTACGCGACCGGTGTCGAGATCGTACGGCGGGCGTTGCGTGAGCCGGCGTACCTGATCGCGACGAACGCCGGCTACAACGGTGCGGAGGTGCTCGAGCGAACCGGCCAGATGGGTGTCGACGACGGATTCGACGCGCTCGAAGGCCGCTACGGCAACATGCTCGAAATGGGCATCATCGACCCGCTCCGGGTCGCCCGCTCCGCGCTGCAGAACGGCGCCTCGGTCGCCGGCCTGCTGCTCACCACCAACACCCTGATCGCCGAGGAACAAACCCCATGGGGCGGCAGCGCGGCCCTGATGACCGAGTACGGCGCCCTGGACGAGGGCCTGCACCAGCCGTCCCCCGACTCCAGCACACCACAGTCACTAGGCCTCGGCCCGTCGGTCGGCTAGGGACTGGGATATCAGCCGGGCCAGCCCGCCGGCAGGAGATTCGCGCCCCAAATCCGAAGCCAGCCACCCACGCGCCTGTCGTTCGGGCCCCAAACCGATTTGGGGAGTCCTGCCTACCCGGATTGGGCAGTGGTGCTCCCCGGTCGGAGGGAAGAGCCTCCCCAAACCGGTTTGGGGAGGCTGGTCGGAGCGTCAGGTTCGGTTGGAGGTGTGAACTCGCGGCGCGGGACGCTAGCGCCTTGGATGTCAGCGGGGCCACTCCGCGGTGGCCCGGACCAGGGCGGTGAAGGCCTCTTCGGGCGGAGTGAGGATTCGGTCGGCGCGGCGGACGAGCGACACGTCGCGCTGCGGGGGAGCCGGGCTGATGTCGAGACATACCATGAAGCCGACCTCGACTTCACGGCGTACGACGTGTTCGGACAGGACCGCCAGGCCCAGACCTTGCTGCACTGCCTCCTTCACCGTGTCCGAACCCCACAGGTCCCAGGTGTCGACCTGATCCAGCCCCCACGCGCGCAGCGACTGCTGCTGTTGCCGGCGAGTCCCTGATCCGGGCTCGCGCAGCAGGAAGCGGCTTGTCGCGATGTCGGCGGCGGTGATCGGGCGATCCTTCAGCGGGAAGCCGGCCGGCGCCACTAGGACCATCTCCTCGGTCAGCACCGGTTCGCTGCGGAGCGCCTCGGCCGTCGGGGTCGCCGCGCACAGGCCGAGGCCGACCTCGCCGGCCAGCAGCCACGACTCGACCGTGTCCTCGTTCCCGACCCGGATCTGGCACGACACCTTGGGCGCGCGGATCGTGAACTCGCTGATCAGGCGCGGCAGCAGATAGGTGCCCAAGGTCGTCGTACCAGCCACAACGAGTTGGCCGGTGTCGAGCCCGCGGTACCCGGCCGTCGCGTGCTCCAGCCGGTCCAGCAGGACGAGAACCTCGCGCGCATGCTCCACGACGGCCGCGCCGGCCGGAGTCGGCTGCGTGCCGTGCGGGCCACGCTGGACCAGGCTCACACCCAGGCTGCGCTCCAGCTGCCGGATGTGGTTGGAGACGGCCGGCTGGCTCATGTACAGAGACTTCGCGGCTGCGGAGAAACTGCCTTCGTCGACAACGCGAACCAGGATCTCCAGCTGCGTGAGACTGAACATCGGCCGCCTTTCCTGCGAGAACGCGGCCATCGTCGCACAGCGAAGTGGTCGTCAGTACCTGATGCAGGCCGAGCGGAGGTCGGTGTAGAAGTTCCAGACGTCCGGCGAGCATTCCGGCGCGCCGAGCTGGGAGGCCTTGGCGCCCATGTGCGGCAGGTGCGAGTACGCGCCCACACCCGGGCGGTTCACGTGCAGCATGCCCGCCTGGAAGTCCTGCAGCGCCTGGAACATCAACGCCGGGTTCTGCGTGAAGATCGTGCCGGACATCCCGTACCTCACCGAGTTGCTGATTCGCATCGCGTCGTCGTACCCGTCGCAGGTGATGACGGACAGGACCGGCCCGAAGACCTCCTCCTGGGCGAGTTCGGAGTCCCAGGCGACGTCGTCGAGCAGTGTCGGCTTGACGAAGTACCCCGGTGTGTCGAGTTCCGCGGCCTCGCCGCCGGCGAGCAGTTCGGCGCCGTCGGCAACGGCCTGCTCGATCGCCCGGAGACAGGCCTGGTGGCGCTCGTCGTTGACGACCGGACCGATGTCGGCGTCCGGCTGGTCTCCCGGACCGATCTTCATGGCGCGGACGCGCGGGGCCAGCCTGGCGATCAGCTCGTCGTGTACGGCGCGGTCGACGATGATCCGGCTGGTGGCCGAACACCGCTGCCCCGATTGGCCGTACGCGCCGTGGACGATCGCGTCGCAGGCCGCGTCGAGGTCGGCGTCGGCCAGCACGATCAGCGCGTTCTTGCCGCCGAGCTCGAGCTGCGTCCGCATCAGACGGCCGGCACCGGCCCGGTTGATGGCCTGTCCAACGGATAGCGATCCGGTGAAGGAGATGCCGGCCACCCGCTCGTCGTCGACGAGTGCCTCGCCTGCCTCGCGGTCGCCCTGCACCAGATTGAGTACGCCGGCCGGCACGCCCGCGTCGTGGAACGCCTGGACGAGCAGGGCCGCCGTCAACGGAGTCAGCGGGGACGGCTTGAGCACCGCCGTACAGCCGGACAGCAGCGCCGGAGCGACCTTCCAGATCGGGATGGTGAGGGGGAAGTTCCACGGAGTGATGAGGCCGACGACACCGATCGGGCGGCGGAACGTCAGTACGACGGTGCGCGGCTCCTCCGCGGCGGTCGTCTCGCCGTTCATCCGGCGCGCCTCACCGATGTGGAACTCGAGAATCGCCAGCCCGCGGGTCACCTCACCGCGTGCCTCGCCGAGACGCTTGCCCTGCTCGCGGGTGATCGCCGCGGCGAAGTCCTCGATCCGGTCCTCGATCAGCCGGGCCGCCTTGGTCAGCACCTTGGCCCGCTCGATCGGCCCGATCGCGTCCCACCCCGGCTGGGCGGCCTCGGCGGCGTCGACCGCCGCGGTGACATCGGCCGCGACGGACTCGCTGAACTCTCCGATCACGTCGCCGGTGTCCGCGGGGTTGAGGTTCGGCCGGGTCTGCCCACCGCTGCTCGGTGTCCACGCTCCGTTGACGTAGTTGAGCAGGTGGTCCGCCTGGACCTTGAAGCCGAGGCTCACGAGAAATCTCCTTGCTGTGACAGCGATGCACGGCCGCAGGCTCCATCTTTGAGAAGCCACCGACCATTGTCAGGTCCCGAGAATGGTCGGTGGGTTCTCAAAGATGTCTCAGAGGGGTGCCGTCGAGTGACGCTGGGCGGGGCTCGGACGTGAGGGTCGTGGCGACCCAGAACGCGTCGTAGTTGTGGATGTACGCCGGCCGGCCCCAGGGCTCGTCGAGCTGTTCCGGCCCGGGTAGCACGCGGTTGATCAGGAACGGGATCTGCAGTTCGCCCAGCGCGCCGTGCGACCGCAGCGGTGCGTCGAGGCCGGTGAGGTCATGCCAGGCGGCGTACCGGCCCAGGGCCGTGCCCTTCTCGGCGAGAACCACGATGTCGCCGATCCGGTCCGCCGGCAGTGAGAAGGTGTCTGCGGCTTCTTCCCGGTTGCACACGGTCTGTACGCCGTCGATCGCCCGGAGCGCCTCGATGGTCGCGTCGAGCTCCGCGCCCGCGGGCAGGTAGACGCTGGCGAACGAGCCCAGCGCACCGTGGTGGACGGTGTACGGGTCCGTGATCGGCAGGATGACGCGTAGCTCGTCCGACCCCGGCTCGGCATCGGTCGAACCGAGAATCCGGCGTACCTCGTTCTCGACGAAGACGACGTTCGGCGCACCGGTGTCGTCGGTCTTCGCGCTCATGCCGTGGTCGGCGGTGAGGACCACGACCGCGCCGAGTGCTTCGAGTTGTGCGGCGTGCCGGTCGATCTCGGCGTACAGATCGTTGGCCGCCTCGGTGCCGGGGGCGTGCTTGTGCTGGATGTAGTCGGTGAGGGACAGGTACATCAGGTCGGCGCCGCGGGTTTTCATGATCTCGACACCGGCGGCCAGCGCGAAGATCGACAGGTCCGCCGAGTACACGGTCGGCAGCGGCCGGCCGACGAGCGCGAGGACGTCGTCGATGCCGTTCTCCTCGAGGTTCGCCTGGTCGGCCTTCTCTGCCGAGAAGCAGATCCCGCGCCGGCTCGGTTCGACGAACTCACCGGAGCCGTCGAGGCTGAGACCCGCCTCGACCACCCCGGCGCCGAGCAGCCGCCGCAGCTTGTCCTTCGCGGTCACGACGACGACATCGAGCCCTGCCTCGTTGGCGGCCGCGAACAGCGTCGGCGCGCGCAGGAACGACTTGTCGTTCATCAGCACTTCCGTGCCCGTTGAGGTGTCGAAGAGGTAGTTGCCACTGATTCCGTGTACCGACGGCGGACGCCCGGTCGCGATCGACACGTTGTTCGGGTTGGTCAGCGCAGGCATCGCGCAGTGTGCCTCCCACGAGGTGCCTCGCCCGCTGTCGAGTATTCCGGCGAGCCACGGCATCCGGCCTGCTTTGACAGCCTCGAGGTGATAGTCCGGCTCGCTGCCGTCGATGCAGATCACAACGACTGGCGCACCGTGCGTGGTGTAGGTCCGGTCGTTGACGCTAAAGGTGGTGGTCACGGAGCCACTCTCCAGCCCCGCACGTCGCACCGGGAACCCCGGATTGGGCTATGGACCGTATAGCTAGATGGCGCCCTCGGTGTTGATGAGTACGACGGCACCTTTCGACGGGCGGAAGTCGGTGGTCTGCAGGGCGGCCAAGGCTGCGGCGCCGCAGGGGCCGGAGGGGATGTTGTGGGTGTGGAGCAGGGCCTGGGCGGCGTGGGTTTCGTCATCCGTGACGGCGATTGCGGCGTCCAGGCCGCGGTGGATGGTGGGCCAGGCGGTGGAGGAGACGGTGCCGCAGTTGAGGCCCGCCATGATCGTGGGGGCCGACGTGTCTACCGTGATCGGTCGGCCGGCGGCGAGCGAGGTCGTGACGCAGGCGGCGGTGACGGGTTCGACGGCGAGGACCGACGTACGGCGGCCTGGAACACGGTAGTGCTCGATCGCGGAGTGCAGCAGCGATCCGACACCGGTCGGGACCACGACGAGTCCGAGCTCGGCCGGATGCTGTACGTCGATCTCCGCGAACAGGGTCGAATACCCGGCGACGATCCACCGCGGCACCTCCTCGTAGCCGGGCCAGGCGGTGTCCTGGATCAGTACGTCGCCATCACGCACACTCGCTGCAGCGGCCTGTACTGCGTCGTCGTACGGGAGCCCGGTGTCGACGACCGACGCGCCTTCGTCGCGGATCGCTTGCACCGGGGCCTCCGGCAGACCGGCCGGGACGTAGATTCGCGACCGGAGGCCGAGCGCCCGCGCGAGGTACGCCAAGGCTCGGCCGTGATTGCCGTCCGTCGCGGTCACCAACGTGAGGCGGCGTCCCGCGACCAGCGCAGCCAGTTCGGCAAACGTCCGTGCTGGTCCGAGCGCACGGTTGACTGCCCACGAGGCGCCGAGCACCTTGAACGCCGGCAGCTCGAAGCGGTTCGACTCGTCCTTCACCCACACGCTTTCGGCGCCGAGCAGGCCCGCGAGCGCGGGCACCTCGATCAGCGGCGTCGCGGCGTACCGAGGCATGCTCCGATGGAACTCCAGCGCGGACTCCCGCGTCCCCGGCGCGAGCCAGGACGCGGCGCCGGGATTCCTCGCCCACGGCCGCACAGGCTTCGTCATCGTCGGAGTCTCCAATCGCAGCGCCGGGAATAACTCGTACTGGCACGGACCGATTCATCGCAGCGCGTGTGACAATCAAAACAGAGCATGCGACCCCAGACCCGTGTCGCTGCTTGGGGAGGGACCGTCATGAGTGATGGGGAGCTGGTCAGGGAGTTTCGGACGCGGCTGACGGAGCTGCTCGGAGAGCCGCTGATGGTCGACGATCCGCTGGTCACGACGGCGCAAGCCGCCCTCCTGCTCGAAGTTTCGCCGCAGCGAGTCGCAGGCCTGATCCGGGCGGGGCATCTGCCGGCGCGATCCCGTTCGCATCGCCGGCTGCTGCTGTCCGACGTCGTACGGTCGGGCCTCGACCAGTGGATGTCGGTCGCGGAAGCCGGCGCGGTACTCGGCCTCGGCCAGACCGGCGTACGGCGGCTGATCGCGGCCGGACTGCTGACGGCGCACGGCAAAGAGCTGCCACTGCGACGCGACGACGTCGACGTCCTCGCACGCCTGCGCGAGGGGTGGTTGACCTTGTCGGCCGCCGCGACCGCGCTCGAGTCGGATGTCGACGAGGTCCAGCGCATGCTCCGCACCGGTCGCCTCACCCACACCCGTGACGTTGCCCGGCCGGTGTACCGACACGAACTCGCCGCCATACTCGCCACCCGCCTCCCCGCAGCAATGGAGGCCTAACCCACGAACGATCCCCGACCCGCCCCACGCCACCGCACGCACCACGCCACCGCCCGCACCGCCCGCACCGCCCGCACCGCCCGCACCGCCCGCGCTGCATGTACCGCCCGCGCTGCACGCGCTGCACGCGCTGCGCCGCCGCACCGCCGCACGCACCGCACGCACCGCGCCGCCGCACGCACCGCATCACCGCACCGCCCGGTCCGTCTCGCCGGCCGGGCCTGGCCGGGCGCGCCGAGGGCCTCCGCATACGAGGGGATATCCGATGGTGTTGTGGGTTCTCTGTTGGTACTAGAGGGGAGAACCCACAACGCCAGGGGATATCCGGTCTTCTGTCGGACGGGTGGGTGGGTGTTGTGGTGCCGGCTGGCGGGTTATGTGGGCGATGGCGGGATGTGTAGGAGGCCAGCGGTGACATAGCCCGCCAGTGCGCCGGGGCGGGTTTGGAGGTCGAGCGTCGTGACCTGCCGACGGGCTGACGTCGGGCTGCCCCGGCCCCCGGGTGGCCGGCTGGACAGCGGCTGGGTGATCGGGTTGATGGCACGGGTGCTCGCGGCGGGTGGTGTGCACGCTCGACAGGTAGTGCGCCGGTGGGACGGTGTACGCGCGGGCGCGTTTACGCTCAGGTGCACTACCTGTTCACTGGACATGTCCTGTCGAGCGTGCACATCACACCAAGCCCGGCACCGTCGACCACCCACGCATCAGCCACAAGAGCCCCTGCCGGAGGGGACCGGTGGGACTCAGTTGCCGTTGATCAGGTGGATGGCTAGGTCGGGGCTGAAGGTGCCGGCTGGGATGCCGGTGCCGATGCCGCAGTCGCCGTCGGAGTCGCCGGGGACCTTGATCCACAGCAGCATCTCCGCGCCGCCGCCGGTCTGGGCCGTGACGCCGAGCTTGCGGCCGGGCGGGTTGCACCAGTCGGTGCCCGTACCGTTGCCGTTCCGGCTGGTGTCGACGACGAACGGCTTCGCCGCGGACAGGTGGCTGTTGACCGCGTTGCCGTAGCTCACGGTCTGCGCTGTCGTGTAGTAGTTCGAGACGTTGAGCGTGAAGCCGTGGGCGTTCGCGAGGCCGGCGCCGTTGAGCCGCTGCGCCATCACGTCGGCGGCGACCCAGCCGGCGTTGCCGCCGTCGAGGTACGCCCACGCGTTCGGCGCCAGGTCCTTGAACTGCTGTACGGCGTACGTCAGCATGCCGTTGCGCTCGGCGATCTGGTCCGCGTTCATGCAGTTGAAGTCACCGAGGGCGTCGGGCTCGATCACGACCAGGGCCGGACGGTTGCCGACGGCAACGGCGAAGTCGTGGATCCAGGTCCGGTACGCGGCCGGGGTGCCTGCGCCGCCGCCGGAGTGGCCGCCGCAGGCGTCGCGACCGGGGATGTTGTACGCGACCAGCGCGGGCAGTTTGTCGGCGGCGTCGGCGGCCCCGACGAAGCTGTCGACCGACGTGCCGATCGGGTTGCTCCAGTTGCCGAACCAGCGCGCCATCGGCTTCGCCGCGATCGAGTTCTGGATCGCCGTACGGCGGCTGTCGTTGGGATTGTTCTTGACCCAGGTGGCCGGGTTCGAGTTCGGGTCGACGTAGAAGCCGCTGGTCAGTTGCACCGGGTTGCCGGTGGTGGCGGCGCCGGCGCCCTGCTGCGCGGGGAGGACGACGCCGAGCGTCAGGCCGGCCGCGACCAGGCCTCTGAGGATCCATCGCATGTGCTGCTCCTGTCTCGAGTTGGGGGGCGGACACTCCGGGAGCGCTTCCAGTTACTACCGCACCGATCGTGTCGGATCCGTCACCTGTCGTCAAGAATCTGTGCACCAGCGATCCGAAAGTTCACATCGGCCACCCTGAGAGCGCTCCCAACCAGCGACTCAGTTCGCGGCGAGCTTCTCGGTGGAGGTGTGGCCGGCTTCGGCGCAGCGGGTCAGGAAGCCGGCGATCAGCTCGAGTTCGTCCTCGGAGTAGCCGGCGCAGATCTTGTCGATCGCGCCATTCATCCCGCGGTACAGCTGGTAGACCGCCGCCGTACGCTCCTTGACGACGCTGACCGTCACGCGCCGGCGGTCGGCCTGGTCGCGGTCACGGGCGATCCAGCCGCCGCGCTCGAGCCGGTCGAGGATCCCGGTCATCGTGGCCGGATGGATGCCGGCCCGCCGGGCCAGGGTGCTCGGTGTGAGCGCCCCGTCCCTGGCGAGCACGTCCAGGCAGTCCAGCTCGGCGTCCTTCAGGGACAGCTGGGACCCGACCTGATGATTCAGCAGGGCGAGCTGGACCCGCAGGTCCCGCAGCGCGGTCCTGATCGCGGCGGTGCGCTTCGGCATACTTCAGCTCTCGTATCATCCGGGATTCAGATCATCTCGGACGGCAGCCTAACTCACGGGACGCGCCCGTCCGAGGGGTGCGGGCGTGAGCACCGGGTGCGCGCGCAGGTAGGCGATGAACCCCTCGTGGTCGCGGTCGTTGCGGACCGGATCGGTGAACCCGGCGAACACCGTCGTACCGTCGCCGCCGATCAACGTGTAGGCGAGCGCGGCGACGCGGTAGTCCCGGGTCAGGTCGAGCGGTTTCCCGTCGATCCGCACGGTCGCGGGGTCGACGCGCTGACCGATCGGCTTCGTCGTGTCGTAGGTGTAGCTGACGTTCTGCGACACCGCGAACGGAGCGAACTTCTCGGTCCCATTGGCCTGCGGCACCCACTGCGCCTCGAAGGCGGCGTGCAGCTGGGTGCCCGGCAGCGTGACCGTCAGGATCGGGTTGCCGTACCCGAACGCGCCCCACGCCTCGCCGAACAGCACCGTGCCGTCGACGTCCGAGGGATTGGTGCCCTTGGCAAACAACAGGTCTCCGGTCACCGCGTTCGACCCGGTCACCGGCTTGACCGAGATCAGGGCCAGATCGGCGCGCCCGTCGCGGTGCTGGTTCGCATCCCAGTAGGCGAAGTCCGCGGCCAGGTTGCCCATCGTGCTCTCGCCGGACGCGTTCGGCATACGTGTAAAGTCGGCGGTGACCCGGGCGAGCGGTGTGGCGTAACGCTTCTTGCCCTGCGCGGTCCAGTAGTCGGCGATGTACTGGACCTCTTCGTCGAGCGGTACGTCGCGGGTGTTGGCGTGATTGGTCGACCTGGTGAGTTCACGGATGACCTCGCCGGTGCGCGGGTCCAGCTTGAGGTTGATCTCGTTGATCAGCGAGCCGTGGTTGCCGGCTTCGACGACCGGCCGCGGTACGCCGTTCGGGTCCGGAACCATCATGTTGAACCGGCAGTGCCAGTGCCCGGTGACGATCGCGGCGATGTCCGGTGAGGCGTTCGCGGCCAGCTGGAACACCGGCCCGGACGGGTTCGTCCCCGCGTTGTAGTCGTTCCCGGCGACGCCGCCGTCGTGGATGTTGATGACGATCGCGTTGACGCCGCGCTTCTTGAGCTGCGCGGCGAGCTTGTTCGCCTGCTCGAGATCCGACAGCGACTTCAGCCCGGGCTGGTACGACGTCGATCCGGTCTCCGAACCGACCAGCGTCAGGTGGATGAAGGCGATCGGCAGCTTCCGCCCGCGGCCGGCGTCGACCCATTCGATGTTGTACGGCGGCACGATCGTACGGCCGGTGTCCGCGTGCACGATGTTCGCGGTGTAGAACCGGAAGTTCGCGCCCCGGAAGCGCTGTCCCGTCGAGTCGACGAAGTTGTCGTCGCGTCCGCTGACCGGGTAGGGCTTGCCGCGTTCCATGTGGTCGACGAGGAAGTCCACCGAGTGGTCGAGTTCGTGGTTGCCGACGGTGCTGAACTGCAGGCCCAACGCGTTCAGGGCCTCGATGGTCGGCTCGTTGGCGTGCGCGTCGACCTCGAACGGCCAGCCGTTGAAGTTGTCACCGGACGAGAAGAAGATCGAGTTCGGCTGCCCCTCGCGCAGCCGCTTCAGGTGCGTGGCCAGGTACCCGGCGCCGCCGACGGTCAGCTGGACGCCGCCCGCGCCGGTGATCACGCTGCCCTGGCTGGGCGTCGTCGGCTGCAGGTATCCGTGGAAGTCGGTGATGTTCAGCAGCTGTACGTCGACGTACTCCGAGTTGTCGTCGAGTGCGTGCGGGGTGGCGTACGCGACGTCGCCGACCGCGGTCGCGGTGGCGATCGCGCCGGTGGTGGTGAGGAACGTCCGGCGGCGGATCCGACTGTTCACGGCAACCTGCTTCCTGGCGGAGGGGGTGCGCGTCAGTGCGCATTATTGCCTGTTTCCGACATTATTAGCTGCCGGACCGGACATGCGTCAACGCCCCGGTGAACAATCGGCCAACCTGCGGTCAGAGGCTCCGGGCCGACAGCTGAGGGAGCGGGCCGCGGCTGGGGTTCAGCAGGCGCGTGTCGATCGCGTCCTGCGCGAGGCTGGCCGCGCCGAGGGCTACGCACAGCGAGCCGAGAGCAGACGCGTGCAGCTCCGGGACGCGCGGGCAGAGGCGAGCGAGCTCGTCCGCCAATGGTTCGAGCAGTACGTCGGCGGCTTGCGAGAATGCACCGCCGAGCACGAGCAGCCGAGGGTCGACGATCGCGATCGCCGTCGCGGCAGCGACCGCCATGGCGCGCGCGTACTTCCGTACGGCGGCCAGCGCGGCCCGGTCCCCGTCCCGCGCGGCCGCGAAAGCGTGTTCCGCCTTGTCTACCGTGGGAATCTCCGCCGGTACGACGGCATGCAGGTACTCGAGCGCCGCCTCCCACGCGACACCGCGCAGCGCGGACATGTCGGCCGCCGCTCCGTGCGCCCCCCGCCGCAACTCCCCACCAAGCACCAACGCCAACCCCGTACGCCGCCCCGCATGAAGAAACACCATGTCAGCGGGGGTGGACCGAGGGAGGCCGGTCGCGCCGCCTCGGCGTTGTTCGGCCAGCGCCGCGAGCTGACTGTCGTTGTCGACGACAACGAGTTTGGCGTTGAAGTGCCCGGCCAAATCGGTGCCGCCCCAGTCCGGGATCGCGTTGGCCAGTACGACGTTGCCCGCAGCATCAACGAGCCCCGTCGTACCCGCGCCGACGGCCCACACCCGCGCCACCGGCACGCCCGCCTGGCGCGCGCAATCCGCGATCACCCGATCGGCCGTGGCCAGCCGCTGCTTCCGTGGTGTCTCCGGTGTCACGGAGCGCCGCGCGTCCGCGAGCATCCGTCCGTCGAGGTCGGTGAGCACCCCGCGGACCGAGAACGCGCCGATGTCCAGGCCGGCGACGTACCCCGCCTCTGCACGGAACCGATAGCTGCGCGCCGGCCGCCCCCGCCCGCGGATCGCCGGACTCTCCTCAACCAGCCAGCGCCGCGTCACAAGACTGGCGAGAACCTCTTCCACTGCAGTACGCCCGAGACCGCTCTGCTCCACGATCTCCGCGACCCGCGCCTCCCGGGCGGACCGCACCACCCCGAGCACCGCTCGCTCGTTGAGCTGCCGCAACCGCGAGTGATCCCCACCGTCCGACGTCATGATCGCCCAGCCTAAACCGACCTACGACGTACGCCGTCGAACTGGGGCCAAGCCCCGGTGTCTGGGAACAAGCAATTGCCTGTTCCCAGACACCGGGAGCTGTGCCCACAGCGACAAGGCGCCCCGAGTCCTGACCAACGGCTGTCTGAAGCTGCATCGGTTGAGGCCTTGACGTGCAGTTGTGCGCACTGGCTAACTGGGCTGCACCCGCCCTGCCCGAGGAGTTTCAACGCCGTACTGCGAGTCGCCGTACGGCCCCGCACCGGTGCCGCCAACGTGGCCCTGCATCGCCCAGTCGTTGCCTCAAGCATCGAACCCGGTACGTCGTTCACCGCCGACCTCGCTGTCGACGGACAGGCCGCCACGCGCTGGGCGTCCGGCTACGACGACGCTTCCTGGCTCCAGGTCGACCTCGGTACGCCGACGCGCCTCGGCAAGCTCGTGCTGCGCTGGGAGGCGGCGTACGGTTCGGCGTACCGCGTGCAGGTCTCGGACGACGCGAGTACCTGGACGACCGCGACCGAGGTGACCGACGGCGACGGAGGAACCGACACGCTCTGGCTTGACGCCACCGCGCGCTACGTGCGCCTGCAGGGCATCCACCGCGCCACCCAGTACGGCTACTCCCTCTACGAACTCGAGGCCTATCCCACCGCGACCTAGGAAGAAACCCCCGCCGCACCGTCGATCGGTTGATTGCGGCTGGGCCGGCCGGGTACCGGGAGGGGCGATGGAAGGAGTGATGGACGTGCCGGCAGGATCGAGTCGGAAGCGGGAACGGCAGTACGAGCACATCAAGGCGGGCCTGAAGGACCGGGGCCGGAGCGAGGACGTCGCCGAGGAGATCGCGGCGCGGACCGTGAACAAGGAACGTGCCCGCAGTGGCGAGGCGAGGGAGTCGAGCCGCTCCTCCACGCACGACATCTCGTCCGGGCGCCGTGGCGGCCTTCGCTCGCACAGCGGGTCGAAGGGTCGCACGAAGGAACAGCTCTACAACGAAGCCAAGCAGAAGAACATCAAGGGCCGCTCCAAGATGACAAAGGCCCAACTCGCCCAGGCCGTCGGCCGTTAGGTTGAGACGATCCTTACGATCCAGAACCTGACGCCCGCCAGATAGCGCTAGTGGTGTTCGGCGACGGTGGTGACGAACGCGGCGGCGGCTGCGAAGGTCAGCGGTGGTTCGGGATCCCAGAACAGCACCTTGCCGGTGCGGACGCCTGGGACCTCGGACCACCCGGGGATGCCGGACAGACGATCGGCGCCCAGTGAGTTCGGACGCCGGTCGTACAGCACGAGGTCGGCGGGATGGTCGGTGGCGAGCTCGGTCCACTTCACTACCTCCCACCCGCCTGCCGTGGTGGTCGGCGTGAACTGGACGCCTGCGTCGGCGAGCAGGCGCAGGCTCGGCCAGTACGCCGGATTCGCCACATAGGCGTCGGTTTCGGTGCCGCCCGACAGTGCAGTCACTCGCACCGGCGGATTCTGGGTGAGCTTGTTGCCGAGGGCGCCGATCGCCGATGTGAGGTCAGCTTCTTCGTCCGCGAGATCGTCCGCGGTCAGTGCTTGCGCCAGTTCGTGAAAGCGACCGATGACGGATTGGAGCGTCCGTTCTCCGGCGACGCCGATCAGCAGGCTGGGCGCGAGGGCTTCGAGTTCGCCGGCCACAGGCGGCGTGACGCCGTACACCTCACCCGCGTAGGTGACGCCCACCACGAGATCGGGACGCAGGGACTCCACCAGGCTGAGGTCGATGCCGTCACCGGAGCCGACGCAAGGCACGTCCAGGCCTGCCGATACGGCTCCGCTCTCCGCGTGATGCTGGGAGCCGAAGTACCCCACGACCGGTACGCCGAGCTGCTGCAGCGTTTGCGCAGCCTGCGCGTACGCGAGCACCCGCGCAGGGCGACCGGCCAGCGCGAGGTGCTGCTGCCGATCATCGTCGAACCACCAACCACTGGAATCCATGCCGGCACATTCCTCCCGTCGAGTTGCACGCAGAGACCATCATCAGTCGTCTCACCGCCGACCGCAGCGATACAGCGTGTCAGGTGTGCCGCCAAGGACGGTTGGACGCCCGGCGGCGGGCTTGCTGCCGTAGGTCGCGGGGGGCACCACGGTGCAATGCTGCTCGATCCAGGCTTGCCGTTTCTGCTGTACGGCTGCACGGAGGCTGTTCGTCGGCATTGGTTGCGTCTGCTGGCCGGGCGCCGCGCTGAGAATGTAGCGAAGGGTGCCGTCGCTCACCCAGTCCTGGAGCTGGTTCGTGGAGGGTACGTCGTCCTGACCGCCGAAACCGCCCATGCCGATCACCATGGCGTCGGTCTCCATGATGAAAGGAGCGACCGCACCGGATGCGCCGTTGACTGCCAGCGCGATATCGGCGTCGTCGCCGTTGCTCTCGGCGTACTCGAGGATCCGCCGCTGCTCATCGGTCAGCTTCGTCTCCCCGGACCCACCGCCGATCGTCACCATCTGCGGCTGCCGACCGTCACGTGGCTGGCCCGCTGGGCCGGTGACGATGGGCGGGGCGGCGGGGAGACCGCCGGCCGTTGCTGGTCCGGCGGCGGGAGTGTTGCCGTTGGCATTGACGGTGGCGGCCGCAATCGACCAGACGCCCGGGGTCAGTAGGAGCGAGCTGAGGGCGAGGGCCACTGCGGGGCGTCCGATGACGGTACGACGTACTGGAGACACTCGCCCGACGACCAGACCGATGACGGCAGCGCCCGCGATGACGACAACGGCCCATCGGCACCAGCCATACCAACTCGTATCGCGGGAGACCAGCACGAACCCCCACGCCGCGGTGATCGCGATGCCGACCGGCAGCAGCGCCCAGGCCACCGACTCTCGGTACCACCGCCACAACACCGCAATCCCGGCTGCGCAGATCGCGGCGATTGCCGGCGCCATCGCGGTCGTGTAGTACGGATGCATGATCCCCTTCGCGAAGCTGAAGACGGCCGCGTGGATCAGCAACCAACCGCCCCACAGGAACCAGCCCGCCCGATCCCCGGTCGCTTCGCGACGCATCGCCCGTACACCGGCCACTGATACGACAACCAGCACGAACAACGCCAACGGCAGCAGCCACGAGATCTGCCCGCCGACAACGTCGTTGAACATCCGGAACAGCCCGGGATCCCCACCGAACGAGCTGGTCTTCATCTCACCGTTCGGCGAGCCGATAACCATTCCGCCACCCTGATCACCGCCGGAGATGCGCCCGAGACCGTTGTACCCGACGATCAGATCCCACGCGGAACCGTCCGCGCTGCCGCCGATGTACGGCTTGCTCCCCGGCCACCAGTCATGCAGGGCGACCCACCAGAACGACGACAGCACCAGCACACCGCCCGCACCGAGCAGGTCGAGGATGCGCCGCTTCATCGGCCCTGTCGCCCCGACCAGGAAGGCGAGGACGATGGCCGGTACGACGATCCACGCCTGCAGCATCTTCGTGAGGAACCCGCAGCCGACGAAGAACGCGCACCACAACAACCACGTCGTACGGCGACGCGTCGAGGCCGCCTGCACCGAGCGCGTCACGGCGTACGCCGCGGCGACCAGGAGCAGGACCAGCAACGTGTCGGGGTTGTTGTCGCGGTTGATGACGACCGTGACCGGGGTGATCGCGAAGATCAGCGCGGCGAGCAGGGCGACGTTCTCACCGGCCCACAAACGCACCGTGCGATGGAGCAGGAACACTCCCGCGACACCTTCGATCACCTGCGGCAGGAGTACCGACCAACCGTGGAAGCCGAAGATCAGGACGGAGATCACCTGCGGCCAGAGGGCCATCGGCGGCTTGTCGACGGTGATCACGCCGTACGGATCGAACGACCCGAAGAGGAAGTTGGAGAAGCTGTCGGTCATCGACCTGACCGCGGCCGAGTAGTAGGTGTTGCCCAGTTGGCCGCCGCCGATCTCCCAGAGGTACAGCAACCCGGCGAGTAGGCAGATCGCTACCAGTGCCCAGGTCCGCCACCGGTTCCTTGCCGTCAGCAACGCCGCCATCATTCGTCCCTTCCCGTGGTCATGCGCTAGGTCTACCGATGGCGACCGATGGGTGACCGATGGTTGTTCCATAACAAATCCATAGGTTCCGGCTGCGATGATGTGCTGGTGCGGATTCTGTTGGTCGAGGACGAGCAACCGTTGGCGAAGTACGTCGCGACCGGGCTACGCAAACACGGCTACGCGGTCGACATCGCGTACGACGGCCGGACCGCACTCGACAAGTGCGAGGTCACGCCGTACGACGTCGTCGTACTGGACCGGGATCTCCCGGTGCTGCACGGGGACGCAGTGTGCCGGCAGCTCGCCGAGACCGGCACCGCTCGGATCCTGATGCTCACCGCGTCCGGTGCGGTCGAGGACCGGGTCGACGGGCTGGCCCTGGGCGCGGACGACTACCTGGGCAAACCGTTCGCGTTCTCCGAACTGATCGCCCGTGTCGGGGCGCTCGCCCGGCGCAGCACACCCGCCCGGCCCCCGATCCTGCGAGCCGGTGACGTGTCCCTCGACCCAGCCCGGCGTACGGCGGAACGCGCGGGCCGGCCGCTCTACTTGACGCCCAAGGAGTTCGGGGTGCTGGAGCAACTGCTGGCAGCCGGTGGCGATGTGGTCAGCGCCGAGACTCTGCTCGACAAGGTCTGGGACGAGCACGCCGACCCGTTCACGAACGCGGTCCGGATCGCGATCGGCACGCTGCGCCGTAAGCTCGGCGATCCACCGCTGATCGAGACCGTGACCAGCGCCGGCTACCGGATCAGCACATGCGCCTCCACCTGACCGCCCGGGCCCGGCTGACGGTCCTGTACACCGGCATGGTCCTTGCCGCCGGCATCGTTCTCACCACCTTGACCTACCTGCTGATGCGCCGGGCGGTGGGTCGGCGGCTCGCAGTCGTGATCTTCAACGTGGACGGTACTCCCGGTCCGCTCCCGCCGCTGCCGCAAGACACCCATCAGGTCAGCCAGAAACTGCAGGAAGCGACGTTGTCCGCGTTCCTGACCCAGTCCGCGATCGCGTTGACGGTGGTCACCGTGCTGGCCGCCGTACTGGGCTGGCTGGTCGCGGGACGCGTGCTGAGACCGATCCGGAGCATCTCGGCGACGGCCAAGCGACTGTCCCTGGAGAACCTCTCCGAACGAGTGCCGGTCACCACACCCGCCGACGAACTCACCACCCTGGCCGGCACCATCAACGGGATGCTGGATCGCATCCAGCAAGGCATCGCCGAGCGCGATCTGGTGCTGCAGAGCCAGCGCATGTTCACCGCCAACGCCGCGCACGAGCTGCGTACGCCGCTGACCACGATGCGCACCGCCATCGACGTCACACTCGACGGCCGGCCCGACGCCGACGAGCTGCTCAGCATGACGCGTGACATCAAAGCCGCGGTCGAGCACAGTCAGCGCACGCTCGACGGACTCCTCGAACTGTCCCGCAGCCAGGCCGGCTCCGGCGCGAGGCACCTGGTCGACCTCGCCGACGTCGTGACGACCATACTCGAGACAGCACGCCCCCGCGACCTCACCGTGCACACCGACCTGCTGCCCGCGCCGATCACCGGCGTACCGGTCCTGATCGAACGCATGGTCGGCAACCTGGTCGACAACGCGATCGCCTACAACCACCCTGGCGGCCGGATCGACATCGCCACCGGCCGCGAGAACGGCCTTGCGGTACTGCGAATCGGCAACAGCGGCACCGTGGTCACACCGGACCAGGCGCACCGCCTGCTCGAACCGTTCGTCCGTGGCGACGGCGCTCGTCTGCACACCGAAGCAGGCGCCGGACTAGGCCTGTCCATCGTGCACGCGATCGTCACCGCGCACGACGGCGAGATCACCACCACCGCCCGTCCGACTGGCGGCCTGGACATCACCCTCCGCTTCCCAGCAGAGCACCGAAGCTCTGCTCGACTGCCTTGAGTGTCTGCTCGACTGTCTGACCGTCGACCAGGATGACGCGTGCGTCGGTCCCCTCGAGCTGGCTTCGTACCAGCTCCCAACCCCAGACCAGACCGCTGTGGTCGCCACCCGGATTCCTGCCTTCCAACCGCGCGAGCTGCTCGTCCTTAGAAGGCATCAACCACACGGCATTCTCGGCGACCCCAGCCATCGCGGGAGTGACAAAGGCGCCTTCGACAACAACTGATGTCTCCACAGGCAAGACATCTTCCAGAATCATCGGCCCACGATCGAACTCCCCCGGACCGGTCCCGAGGACATGAAGCCCAGCCGCAGCCGCCCGCTCCTCGTGGTCGGAAGCATGAGCATCCACGCTGTACCAAAGAAACCCGTACTTCCGCGCAAGCAACCGACTGACCGTCGTCTTCCCCGCGCCCGCCGGACCACCCACCCAGAAGATCATATAAACCCAGTCTATCCAGGCCGTCCTAGTCAGCCGGACGTCGCGACAGGAGCTCCAGCCCGGGTGCACGACCTGACCTGGGGAGGATTTTGCGCCGAATCGGGCACAAAATCCTCCCCAACCTCACGTCTGATCCCGGACGGCTGCGATCGGATGGTGAGTGACACACGTCCGGGCACGCGCCGACATCACGAAGTCCGGCTGTAGTACTAGTTGGTCGGGGCGGTCAACTGCGTCGTCTGGCCGGTGCTGATTGCGTCTTCGATCGCGCAGATGATCTGGGTGACGAGTACGCCGTGGTCGATATCCGGTCCGAGGTCGCCGCCGTCGACGAGTCCGGCCGCGAAGTCCTGCACCATCCACACGGCAGGGCCGACCTGTGATCGTCCGATCCGGCCGGAGACCGGCCACGCCGACCGGTACTTGTCGCTCACCACGGTGAGGCCCTGATGCGACAGGTCCGCGGTCACCGACCCCTCGGTGCCGATCACCTGGAACCGGAAGTCGACGATGCCGTCACCGGCATCCGGGAGCGTCCACGCGGAGGAGAGCGTCGCCGTCGAACCATCGTCGAAGCTGAGCAGCGCATGTACGACGTCCCAGGTGTCGATGCCGCGCTTGGCGAGGACGCCACGCGACCCCACCGCGCTCACCGAAACAGGCGTCCTGCCAGTGAGCCACAGCAGGAGATCGAGCGTGTGCGGCATGAGGAACCAGGCCGGCGACGACTGCGCCGCCCACGAGAGCATGGTGGTCGGCACGAAGAAGGAGTTGCTCAGGGTGGCCGATGCCGTGATCGGTTCACCAACGCTCGCCATCGCCGCCTTGGCCTGCACCACATGGGGATTCCAGCGGTTCTCGAAGCCGACGAGGCACCGAACGCCGGAGCGGTGAACCGCCGCGGCTATGGCGAGGGCATCGTCCCGGTTGGTGGCGACCGGCTTCTCGATCAGGAGATGCTTGCCGGCATCAGCCACGTCGATGGCGATCTGGCGGTGCGCGAAGTCAGGGGTCGCCACGATCACGGCGTCCGGATCGAATGCCTCGAGCAACTCGGTGTGCGACGCGATGACGGGCAGGCCGGTGGCGTCGCGAGCCTCCTCGGCGACCTTGGCCGAGGCCTCCGCGAGCCCGACGACGGTGACGTCCGGCTGCCCTCGGAGTGCCTCGGCGAACAGTCTCCCGCGCAACCCGGCGCCGACAATGCCTATGGTGACCATCAGAACAGTGTGAAGCCGCCGTCGACCTTGACGACAGAGCCGGTCATGAAACTGGACGCCTCGCTCGCCAGGAAGATCGCCACCGGCCCCAGCTCCGGCGGCAAACCGTAGCGCTTCAGGGCGGCGGGATCGACGCACCACTGCTTGAACTCCGGCTGGTCGACGGGCGACATCTCCGTGAGGAAGTACCCCGGCGCCATCGCGTTCACGCGGATCCCGTGCGGCGCCCACTCGGCCGCCAGCGCCTTGGTCAGCTGATGTACGGCGGCCTTCGACGACAGGTACGACGCCTGCCAGCGGGGCTGGTTCACGATCTCGGCCGACATGGAGCCGACGTTGACGATGGTGCCTCCGCCTCGCTCCGCCATCCGGCGTCCGACCGCACGACTGCAGTACCAGACGCCGTCGACGTTGACGGAGAACACCTCGTGCCAGGCTTCATCAGGCGTCTCGAAGGCCCGGCCGGCGACGCCGATGCCGGCGTTGTTGAGCAACACGTCGATCTCGCCGAATTCGGTGCTCACCTGCTCGACCGCACGTTCGACGTCCTCGACATCGGACACCTCGAGCTGTACGCCGTACGCGCGAATGCCGAGCGTACGCAGTTCGTCCGCGGCGGCCTCAGCCGCTGCGAGCGTCCGCGCCGTCACCGCCACCGCCGCCCCCGCGTCACCGAGCGCCTCGGCCATCGCCCGCCCAAGCCCCCGATTCCCACCGGTAACCAAAGCAACCTTGCCCTCGAGAGAGAACTTCTGCATAGCGTTCATGACGTCCTTTCGTGTACCTATGCCCCGCTCTGGTGGTCTTTGTGAACGCACCAACCATTCTGGGGCCGTCGAGATGGTTGGTGGGTTCTCAAAGATGAGTCTGGTGCGGTCAGAGGGAGATTTCGTAGAGGTCGCCGCGGAAGGTGGAGATGGTGTGTTCGAAGAGTTGGCCGGTGGCGGTTTCGGAGGTGACGATCGTTTGCAGGCAGGGGAGGGTCGGCTCGATGCGTAGGTGTTCGGTCTCTTCGGGGTGGGGTAAGCGGGTCGAGACGACGATGCTCTTCCGCACGATGGTGATGCCGTACTGCGTGGTGAGCGTGTCGTAGAGGGATTGCTCGAGGTTCACCGCCAGCAGTCCCGGAAGCAGAGGTGCCGACAAGGTGCTGACCTCGAACCCCAGCGGTACGCCGTCTCCCAGCCGCACCCGTTTGATCGAGTACACCTGCGAACCTTCGGGGGCCTCGAACCACTCGGCTTCCTCGGCCGTCGAGCGCCGTACGGTCGCCTCCACCAGCACGCTGCTCGGCCGGCGGCCGGACGAACGCATCGTGTCGGTGAACGACGCGGCGCTGCCCATCATCTTGGTGACGCGGGGATGGGCGACGAAGGTGCCACGGCCGGGTACGCCGCGCAGCTGGCCGTTCTGGGTCAGGATCTGGAGCGCACGCCGTACCGTCATCGTCGACGCGCCGAACTCGGCGGCGAGCTCCTTCTCGGTCGGGATCCGCGCCCCGGCCTCGAGCGTCGCGATCCGTCCGGACAGGTCCTGAAGGATCTCTTCGTACTTGTGTGCCACGGACGGTTCCCCTCGTTCGACGCAGGCCCCAACCCTAGTGCAATCAACATCCGGGATCCGCTTGGCATGCCGCGGCGGGTCTGCTACCTTCCAATCAACCCTATGGTAATCAGAATACCCTAGGGATATCGTCCCTGGAGGTTCTGATGCGTGAACGAAGGCTCGCCGTCCTGGCGGCGATCGTCTTGGCGGGAGTGGTCGCGGGCTGCACGCCCAGTACCGGGTCGAAGGCCGGCAGTGCGGGTGGGGAGCAGGGCAGCGGGAGCGGCACCGTGAAGATGGTGCTGTGGCCGGGGCCCGAGGGTGATGCCATGGGCAAGGTAGTCGAGGCCTACAACGCCGGTCAGGGCGCCAAGGACAAGATCAAGGTCGACATGACCCTGTTGTCGCGTCAGGACACCTTCTCCAAGGAGGCGACGCTGATGGCGGCCAAGTCGAGCCAGCAGGACATCTACTTCGTCGCGAGCTACAACGTCGGCCAGTACGCGAACTCGCTCGACCCGCTCACGACCGTAGACTCCAGCAACTACTTCCCGGTGGCAGTCGACGGCCTGAAGTACCAGGACAAGCAGTACGCCCTGCCGCTGGACGTCTCGAACCACTTCCTGCTGTACCGCAAGGACCTGGTCGACGTGCTGCTCGCGGCCAAGAACCAGTGGCCGGCGTACGAGGCGGTGGCCGCGAAGGCGATCGGCGAGAAGCGTGACCCGAAACCCGCGGCGGACTGGGACTGGAACGACTACATCGCGATGGCGGCCTGGTTCAGCAAGACCGCGAACCCGTCCTCGCCGACGCAGTACGGCACGATCCTGCAGGCCAAGAACCTGCTCTACAACACGATGATCTGGGACGACGTGCTCTGGGGCGAGGGCGGCTCCTGGACCACCGCCGACGGCAAGGCCAACCTGGACAGCCCGGCGGCGACCAAGGCGGTCGGGGTCTACAGCACGATCTACAAGAACGGCTGGACGTCCAAGGACAGCTCGCAGGCCGAGTTCCCCGAGACCCAGGCCGCGCTCAAGGCCGGGAAGACGGCGTTCGCGCTGCAGTGGTCGGCCGGGTTCGCGGAGCTGAACGACAAGACGAAGTCGCCGCTGGTGGCCGGCAAGATCGCGATCGCGCCGGTGCCGGGTCACAAGACCCACGTGCACGCGCTGGCGGTGGCGTTGAACAAGTACTCCGGGAACAAGGGCGCCGCGACCAAGTTCCTCGACTACCTGGCGACGTCGGAGGCGATGACGGCGTACGCGAAGGCAGGCGGTATCCCGGCGATGCCCGCCGTACTGAAGGAGAACACTGCGATCAATCCGGCGTTCGGGCAGATCGCGGACTCGATCGACAAGTACGGCTACTCGGTGCCGGTGTTCCCGAACACCTTCCAGGCCTACAGCAAGCTCGCCGAGTCCCTGAGCGGTGCGTGGGTCGGCCAGCAGGACGCCGGTACGGCGCTGAAGACGGCGAACGCGTCGCTGCAGAAGCTGCTGGGCTGACGGAGGAATCACGTTGAGGACATCGACCACGTCCCGCCTGCCGAAATGGCTGCTGGGTTCGCCGCTGATCATCTTCGCGCTGATCTTCGTGGCCTACCCGGTGTACCAAGGGATCCAGACCGGCTTCTACGGGTTGTCGCTGCAGAACCCGGAGACGCTGTTCACCGGGCTCGCGAACTTCGGCACGGTCCTGACCGACCCCGGGTTCCTCGCTGCCGCGCGCTTCACCGCGCTGTTCGCGGTGGCGGTGACCGCGATCGAGACGGTGCTGGGCTTCGGGCTAGCACTGCTCGTGAACCGGGAGTTTCCCGGCAAGAAGGTCTTCTTCACCATGCTGCTGGTGCCGATCATGGTGGCGCCCGCGCTGCTCGGCGTGATGTTCCGGCTGCTGCTCAACGGTGACATCGGCCTGGTCCCGGCGGTACTGCGCAGCGTCGGGCTGGACATCTCCTTGTTCGCGCCGAACACCGTGGTCCCGCTGCTGGTCCTGCTGGACATCCTGCAGTGGACTCCGTTCGCGTTCCTCATCATGTACGCCGGTCTGCAGTCCTTCCCGACCGACGTACTGGAGGCGGCGCAGGTCGACGGCGCCGGGCGGCTCCGGATTCTGCGCTCGATCGTCGTGCCGATCATGAAGCCGATCATCTTCGCGGCAGTGTTCCTGCGGCTGATCGACGCGCTTCGGACCTTCGACGTGATCTACGTGCTGACGGCCGGCGGTCCCGGGACGAAGACGACCACGATGAGCATCTACATCTACAAGACCGCGTTCGAATCCGGGCAGTTCGGCCTGGCCGCGGCGGCGTCCACGATCGTGATGATCGTCCTGCTGCCGTTCGTCCCGATCTTCGTCAAGCGAATCGTGGGGGCGCAGCGATGAGACGCCTCTGGGGTACGACGGTAGCGGTCGGTCTGATCGCGGTCGCGGTGAACGTTCCGTGGTTCAACACGCTCTTCGTCAGTTTCAGGTCCGACGGCGACATCTCCCGGGGCGCCACCGCCATCGGGACGCCGACGACCGACCACTACGCCAACGCACTAGGTGCCGCGGGCTACGACTTCCCGCGCTTCTTCCTCAATTCGGGGCTGATCGCGGGCGGCGCGGTCGTGCTCGTACTGCTGATCGCGATCCCGAGCACGTACGCCGCGATCCGGCTGGGGTTCGGCGGCCGCTTCATCATGAACGCGGCCAGCGGACTACGGTTGCTTCCGGCAATCTTCTTCGCCGTACCGTATTTCCTGCTGATGTCGAACCTGGGCCTGCTCGACACCGTCCCGGGCCTGATCCTGGCCAACACCTTCCTCAACCTGCCGCTGGCGATCATCTTGCTGTCGGCGGGATTCCGGGACCTGCCGATCGAGGTGGAGGAGGCCGCCAAGGTCGACGGCGCGAACACGTACCGGATCCTCTGGTCGGTGCTGATGCCGATCCTCGCCCCGTCGCTCGTCGCGGTGGCGGTCCTGGTCTTCATCTTCTCGTGGAACGACTACCTGTTCGCTCTCGTACTGTCGTCGTCGAACGCCACCCCGATCACGCTCGGCGCCGCGAACTTCGTGACCAGCACCGGCATCCGCTGGGGCGACATCTCGGCGACCGCGATTCTGTCCACGCTGCCGCCAGTGCTCTTCGCCGTGTTCGCCCAGCGGTACCTGGTCAGTGGTCTGTCGGCCGGCGCGGTGAAGGGATGATCCTCGTCGCCGACATCGGCGGAACCAAGATCGCCGCGACCCGCGTCGACAGCGACGGCACTGTCTGCGCGGAACTCCGCCAAACCCGGACCCCGGCCGCACAGGGAGCACGCAGCGTCGTCGATGCGACCGCTGCTCTGCTCGCCTCCCTGCAACAACCCGACGACATCGCCGTTGCCATCTCGACAGCGGGTGTGGTCGACACGACGACCGGAACCGTGCTCGCCGCGACTAGCAGCCTCTCGGGTTGGGGTGGGACACCTCTGGCGGCCCTCGTGTCCGAGAAACTCGATCTGCCGACCTGGGTGCTCGGTGACGGCAACGCCTTCGGTGTCGGTCTGTCGCTCGAGTTCGAGGCGACCAATCTGCTCGTCCTCGTGGCCGGCACGGGCATCGGAGGAAGTCTGATCGTCGCCGGGGATCCGGTCCTCGGCGCGCATCACGCCGGCGGTCACCTCGGGCATGTCGTCGTACCCGAAGCGGCCGGAATGCCCTGTCCTTGCGGGCGAACCGGCCATCTCGAAGCCGTTGCCAGCGGCCACGGAATCCTCGTCTGGTACCACGCCCACGGCGGCGACCCTGCCATCACGACGACCCGCGAGCTGATCGGTCGCCCGGCAGACAAGGTGGCTGTGGCCGCTCTGACAACCGGCGGTACGGCGCTTGGCGCGGCGGCCGGTGGACTCGTGAACGCCGTCGACCCGGAGCTCGTCGTTGTCGCCGGAAGTGTCGCCCGTGCAGGCGATCCGTGGGAGTCGGCGCTCCGGGCGGCGTACGAGGACACCCTGATTCCGTCCGTCTCGGGCACGCGGCTCGAGATCTCCGCTGCCGGCGCCGAGACCGCGTTACGTGGCGCCGCGCACTATGTGATGAGGAGGATGAGCGCATGACCGACCCGCGACTCGCCTCGATCAAGGGTCAGCTCGTTGTCTCTTGCCAGGCCTATCCCGGCGAGCCGATGCAGTCGCCGACGATCATGGCCGCCGTGGCGCAGGCCGTCGTCGCCGGTGGCGCGAAAGGTGTCCGGGCGCAAGGAATCGAGGACCTCGAGGCCATTCGCCCGCTCGTCGACGTTTGCCTGATCGGCCTGGTCAAACGCGGCGCCGACGGCGTCTTCATCACGCCCACCGTCGCTGATGCGCTGGACTGTGTCACCGCCGGCGCGGACATTGTCGCCGTGGACGGCACGCGCCGCGACCGGCCCGACGGTCAGCCTCTGGCCGAAACCGTGGCCGCCGTACACGCAGCCGGCGCCCTGGTGATGGCCGACTGCGGCAGTCTCGACGACGCCCTCTACAGCGTCGCAGCGGGCGCCGACTGCGTTGGGACCACGCTGGCCGGCTATACCGGCGAGCGCCCCGTCACCCGCGGCCCCGACTTCGACCTGCTCGCCCAACTCGTGGCGCAGGTGACCGTCCCGGTCATCGCCGAAGGACGCATCCGCAACCCCGCCGACGCCCGGGCCTGTCTCAACGCCGGCGCGTACGCCGTCGCGGTCGGAACAGCGATCACCCACCCCACCCGCATCACCCAGACCTTCGCCGACCAACTGAGCGCCAGCGGTTGATGCGGGCCCAGGCGGTTACTCGCCGAACAGCAGCGGCTGGTCGCCGGGCTGGAGGACGCGGCGGAAGTAGACGGGGTCGGTGAAGGTTGCCGGGACCTTGCCGAGGCCCTGGATGACGGTGGCGGTGCCGTTGGCGTGGCCCACGGCGTACAGGTAGCCCGCTCCGGTGTCCTTGTCGATACCGAGCAGCAGGGTGCCGTAGTTGCCGCACTTCTCGGCGATGAGCGTCTCGAAGCCCTGCCAGGTCGAGGTGCGGACCTTCTTCACGATCGGTTTCATCGGCGAGGTCAGGGGAAGCCGGATCGTGTAGAGGGCGCCGCCCCGGGTGGTGGCCAGGAAGGTGTCGTACGTCGTCGTCTGGCTGATCAGCACCATCGTCTTCACCGCCGCGAACCCACCCGCGGACTGTGCGTTGGTCCAGCCGAACCCGCCCTTGTCGTCCCACCGGGTCAGCGTGCCGTTGCTGCGCAGCGCGTAATGGTTGACCAAGGCCCAGGGATCCGGATCGTTCGGGTAGCTCGTCTCGAGGAAGGTGGCGTCACCCCAGCCGCCACCGATCCGGAAGTTGTGCGAGTACGTTCGGTCGACCTCGCCGGATTCGGTGATGAAGTAGCTGCTGCTGTACAGGCCCGAGCCGATCACCACGTGGCCGGCGTACGCGCCGCCAAAACCCTGGACGACGGGGTCGTTGAAGAACAGACTGCTCAGCCTGGGCAGGCCCTCAGGAAAGAGGGCGGGATAGCTTCTCTTCTCCTGCACGGTTGCCGGCGATCCGGCAGTGATCACCCTGTCCGTGTGATCGCCGCCGGGGGTCACCGACCCGATCTCCATCGTGCACCCTGCGGTGGCGGTTGTGTCAGCAGCCAGTGCCTCGCCCGGAGCCACGGCCAGCACCCCCGTCACCAGCGCGGCGGCAGCAGCCAGCCGCCCCGCCGTACTGAGTCGTTTGGACATGGTGACCATCACTCCCCGAACAGCATCTGTGCGTCGCCCTGACGGATCTGGCGCCGGAAATACACCGGGTCGGCGAACGTGGCCGGCACCTTGCCGAGTCCCTGGATCACGGTGGCGGTGCCGTTCGCGTGCCCGACGGCGTACGCATAGGCGGACTGGGTGTCCTTGTCGATGCCGACCAGCATCGTTCCGTACCGACCGCACTTCTCGGCGATCAGCGCGTCGAACGCCTGCCAGGTCGAGGTGCGGACCTTCTTGACGATCGGCTTCAGCGGTGAGGTCCGCGGGATCCGGATCGTGTAGAGCGCGCCGCCGCGGGTGTTGGCCAGGAAGGTGTCGTAGGTCAGCGTCTGGCTGATCATCGCCATCGTCTTCACCGCGCCGAACCCGGTCGCGGACTGCTTGTTCGCCCACTTCACCGTGCCGTTCGCGTTGTTGTACTGCATGTCCCAACGGCTCAGGGTCCCGTCGGCCCGCAGCTGGTACTGCCTGATCAGGTTCGGCAGTTTCGGATAGTCCCAGAACCGGGTGGTCTCGAAGTACGTCGTGTCACCCCAACCGCCACCGACCAGGTACGTCGTCGGCCTGGTTCGGTCGACGTCCCCGTCCAAGGTGAGGTAGTAGGAGGTGGCGTACATGGACGAGCCCAGCACGGTGTATCCGCCGATCCACCCGCCGTACCCGGTGACGTCCGGATCCGCTTCCATCGACCCGCTCACCCGGACCGCGCCGGCCGGGTAGACACCGATGTCCGGCTTGTCGGTCGATGCAGCGCCGACGGTGACCAGCTTGCCCGCGTGATCACCCGCGGCGGTCACGGATCCGACATGGACGTAACAACCAGCTGACGCCTGCGTTGTCGCAGACCTTCCCGCACCCACCGCTTGCGCGGCCCCAGGGGTGACTCCTAGTACCAGGATTGCGGCAACTGCCGCCTTGCTCAGTCGACCGGACATTGCCAGCCCCTCGGGGTCACAGGACGAAGTATCGCTTCTGCTTACTCGATACCTGGCGTGGCCGAAAAGTTGCGGCGGATAACGACGGAGCCGCCGACGGGTGAAACAGTTCATTGCTTGGCCGCATCCGGACCGATGTCTGGACAGCAACTGCGCTCCTGATTACGATCGCCGCAGATTGAAACATTTCACCCAGGCGGCGCAGGAGTCGTGCGAAGGAGCGTGAGAGATGTATCGCTCAGCAACGAGGAGGGCCACCGTTCTGACGGTTATCGCCCTCGTGGCGGCCGGCCTCGCCGGTTGCGGCTCCGGGTCGAAGGAACAGGCCCAGAGCGGACCGGTATCGCTGACGTGGTGGGGCTGGAACGCCTTCGACAACACTCAGGCGATCAAGGAGTTCCAGGCGGCGAACCCCCAGATCAAGGTCACCTACAAGCAGTACGCGTACAACGACTACATCACCGCGCTCCGGCCCGGGCTGTCGTCCGACAAGGGCCCGGACGTGTTCCAGGTCCAGCCCGGCGACCTCACCACCAACTTCGGGCCGCTCGCCGTACCGGTCGAGGACCGCGTCGCCAAGGATCTCGGCAAGGACTGGGCGAGCAAGTTCAACCCCGAGGGGCTCAGCCAGTTGCAGCTCGACGAGAAGCAGGTCGCGCTTCCGGCGTACATGTCCGCGGCCGGGCTCATCTATTACAACAAGTTGATCCTCGACCAGTACGGCCTCGACGTACCGACGGACTTCGACCAGTGGAAGAAGGTCTGCGCGACCCTGAAGACCCACAACGTCAAGTGCCTCGCGCACGGCGCCAAGGACGCCTGGGTCAACACGGACGTGTACCTGTCCCTGATCAACAGCATCGCTCCCGGCAAGGTGTACGACGCTATTGAAGGCAAGGCGTCGTGGACGGATCCGGAGTTCGTGCAGGCCATGGGCGCCTGGTCGGACCTCTTCACCAGCGGCATCATCCCGGCCGGAGCTACGGCCGCGACGGAGTACCCGGATGCGCAGACGACGTTCCTGGCGGACAAGGCGGCGTTCATCGCGCTCGGCACCTGGAACACGCCGGCGACGATGACGAAGACCGGGCAGGTCGACGCGCAGAAGACCGTGACGAAGAAGATCGACGGCCTGTTCCTGTCCGCCCCGTTCCCCGCGCCGGTCGCCGGCAACCAGCCGACCAAACCGTTCGGTGGGCCGGACAACGGGTTCGCGGTCTCGGCTAAGTCGTCGAAGCAGGACGCGGCGTTCAAGTTCCTCGAGTTCCTGACCGCTGGTGACGGTCAGAAGATCCAGGCGGCGGGCGGCAACATCCCGGCCATCACCTCGGTGAAGGTAGCGACGACCGACGTGATCAACCCCAGTCAGGTCGCGGACATCGAACGCCAGCAGCAGTCGCTGACCGACCTGATCGGCGCGCGGCAGATCCCGTACAGCGACCTGACCACGGCCCTCGGCGACGCACTGTCCGCGGTGGCCGCCGGTACGTCGTCCCCGGAAGACGCGCTGAAGAAGGTCGAGGCCGCGTCAAAGTCCGTCAGCCGATGATCACGCAAGTGGAGGCGGAGCTCGCAGTCGCGACTCCGCCAACGGAGACCCCGGACAAGCGTCGGCTCGCGCTGTCGGACTACCTGTGGGCGCTGCCCGCGCTCATCCTCGTCGTAGGTGTGATCCACGCCGGCATCGCGGCCAACACGTTCTACTCGCTGTTCGACTGGTCCGGCGTGGGTTCACCGACCGATTTCGTCGGCGGCGCGAACTACACGAAGCTCCTGCAGGACCCGATCTTCTGGCAGGCGTTGCGCAACACCCTCGTCTTCGCGGTGGCGACGGTGGCGATCCAGCTCACGCTCGGCCTCGCGCTGGCCGTGCTGGTGCGTACCAAGGTGCGGCTGCGTGGCCTCCTGCGGACGCTGGTCTTCGTCCCCGTCGTCCTCGCGCCGGCGGTGGTCGCCACGTCGTTCCGCATCCTGCTCACCCCGGACGGCGCCTTCAACCACCTCCTGGGCTCCGATCACGCCTGGCTGGCCGATCCGAAGACGGCGTTCGGCGCGATCGTTCTGATCAACGTCTGGCAGTACACGGGCTACAGCTTCCTGATCTACGACGCCGCGATCGGGCAGATCGATCGCGGGCTGTTCGAGGCGGCGCGGATCGACGGTGCGACAACCTGGCAGCTGAACACGACGGTGGTCGCGCCGATGCTGCGCGGCTCCCACCTCGTGCTGATCGTGCTCGGCTTCATCAGCTCGCTGAAGATGTTCGACCTCGTCTTCCTCACGACCGGCGGCGGACCGGGTACGACGACACAGGTGCTGACCGGCTACATCTACAAACAGGTGATCGCACAGTTCCACGCCGGGTACGGCGCCGCGCTGTCGATCGTGCTGGTGCTGATCGCGCTCGTCTTCTCGATCCTGCAGGTCCGCCTCTCGACCAGCGAAAGCCGGTAGCGGCATGTTTCAGTTCCAGCGTCTTCCGGGTCGCGTGCTCAGCCAGCTCCTCGTACTCGTGGCGCTCGTGGTCCTCGTCATCCCGCTCGTGCTCATCGTCAAGGAGTCCCTGGCCGGCGAAGGATTCACCAACTACACGGTCGTCCTCTCGTCGACACCGTTCCTGCGGTTCTTCGCCAACAGCCTGATCGTCTCGGTGTCGACCGTGGTGCTCGTCATGTATCTCGGGCTCAGTGCGTCGTACGGGTTCGCCGTACTGCGGCCGCGGGGTTCGACGATCGGAGCCGTGGTGGTTCTGACCGGGCTCGCGCTGCCCGCGATCGCACTCGTCGTTCCCTTGTACTACGTGATTCAGGCGATCGGACTGCTCGACACCTACTGGTCCGTGATCATCCCGTTGACGGTGATCTCGATACCGTTCGGGGTGCTTGTCAGCAGCAACTACATTCGCGGGCTGCCGGCCGAGCTGTACGAGGCCGGCCGGCTCGACGGGGCCAATTCGTGGCAGTTCTTCTGGCAGATCCTCGTCCCGATCTGCCGCCCGATCCTGTCCGTCGTCGCGATCTTCACCTTCCTCGCCGCGTGGAACGAGTACCTGCTGCCGTTGCTGTTCATCCAGTCCACCGATCTGCAGGTGCTCACGCAGGTTCCGACGTACTTCCAGAGCGAGCGACTGGTCGACACCCCGAAGATCTTCGCCGCGAACATCCTGATCTCGCTGCCCGTCGTCGTGGTGTTCGTCGTCCTGCAGAAGACCTTCCGCACCGGCATCTCGGCCGGCGCGGTCAAATGAGCCAAGGAGCCCCATCGATGGATCGACCGCAGATACTCGCGTACTACTTCCCGGATTGGCACCGCGATCCGCGGAACGCGAAGTGGTTCGGTCCGGACTGGGACGAGTGGAAGCTGCTCGAGGCGGCGCGGCCACGGTTCGAAGGGCACCGGCAACCGCGCACTCCGCTGGACGGGCGTTTCGACGAGGCGACCCCGGCGGCAGCGGAACATCAGATCCGCATCGCCAAGGAGTACGGCGTCGACGGCTTTCTCGTCGACTACTACTGGTACGACGACGGCCCGTATCTGCAGGCGGCTCTCGACGACGGGCTGCTCGCCGCCCGGAACAGCAACGACGTCAAGTTCGCGTTGATGTGGGCGAACCACGAGCTCGTCGACATCTTCCCGCACGACGACCCGTCGGACGACCCACCCCAGCGGCTCAAGAACGGCGCGATCGATCGGGCCGCGTTCGAGAAGCTGGCCAGGCATGTCATCGATACGTACTTCGCGCGCCCGAACTACCTCACCGTCGACGGCCGGCCGTGGCTCTCGATCTACGAGCTCGGCAACCTCATCGTCGGCCTCGGTGGTGTCGAGGAGACATTGGACGCGCTGCGGTGGTTCGACGAGCAGACCCGGCAGGCGGGCTTCGTCGGGCTCCACCTGGATGCGGTGATCTGGGGTGTCGGCGTACTGCCCGCGGCGATCACGCTCGACCAGCCGGCCGACCTGGTGCGAAAGCTCGGGTTCCGGTCCGCGACGTCGTACGTCTGGGTGCACCACGCCGACGTGGGCGGCTTCGAGTTCCCGCGCGCCGACATCGGACCGCTGCGCGATGCCGCCTTCGCCGAGTACGAGCGGTACGTCGGGGAGCTCGACGTACCGTTCTACCCGAATGTGACCGTGGGGTGGGACGCGTCGCCGCGCACCGCCCAGGACCGCGCGTTCGAACGCGGCCGCTACCCGTGGACGACGACGTTCGATCCGACTCCCGAGGAGTTCAAGGAGGGACTGCTGCAGGCCAGATCCTTCCTCGAACGGCACCGCCAACCGCATCCGATCATCACCGTGAATGCGTGGAACGAGTGGACCGAGGGCTCGGCGCTCCTCCCCGACAGCCACAATGGCTATGGCTTTCTCGAGATGATCCGGGACGTATTCGGTTAGGGGGTGATGACTTGGCGAAGAACGTCACGATCAAGGACGTCGCCGCGCTCGCGGGGGTGTCGATCGGCACGGTGTCCAACTACATCAACGGCACCAAGACGGTGGCCGAGACGACCCGGGCGCGGATCGATCGCGCGATCGAGGAGACCCGGTTCGTCCCCAACCGCGCCGTCCGGACGCTACGCGGAAATCGCACCCACACCCTGGGGCTGCTCGTCCCGGACGCCGCGAACCCGTACTTCACCGAGATCGCGCGCGGGGTCGAGGACGTCGCGCGCAGCCGCGGATTCGTGCTCGTGTACTGCGACACCGCGGGCGATCCGGTCCGGCAGGGCGTGTACGTGCGCAACCTGGCCGAGATGCGCGCCGGCGGACTGATCATCGCGTCGGCGACCGCGGAGCCACCGGACCTCGGCGATCTCGAGTCCATCGGCACGCCCATCGTCGTACTGGGACACGAAGGGATGGCGCTGACGTCGTCGGCGGTCATCGTCAATCAGCACCGCGGCGGATTCCTGGCGATGAAGCACCTGCTCGACCTGGGCCACCGACGGGTGCTGTTCGCCGGCGGTCCCGGCGGCGATCTCGTCCTGAAGGCACGCTACGAGGGCGCGCTGCTCGCGATCGAGGCGGCCGGTGCGGATCCCGCACTGTTGCAGCGAGCCGACGCGGGCGGCCGGACGGTACGCGAACGCAGCGAGCTGGCCGAGGTGATCACGGCCATGCGCCCGCGCCCGACAGCGGTCCTGTGCGGCAACGACATGATCGCGATCGCGATCGTCAACAAACTCATCCGGGACGGCTGGTCCGTCCCGGGTGACATCGCAGTCGTCGGGTACGACGACATCGGCGAGGCGCAGCTGGCCGTCATCCCGTTGACCACCGTCCGCCAACCGGCCCACGACATCGGCGAATCAGCCGCCCGCCTCCTGTTCGAAACCGCCGACGACCCGTCCCGCCCGCACCACCAGGTCACCTTCACCCCGGAACTCATCGTCCGCGGATCAACAATCCAACAGGGCGAAGCGAAGCGGTCGACTGATTGAAGCGCCTGTTTTCCCAGGGGTTTCCGCTCTTTTGACAAATGTGTGGGTCGGATGGACCGAGTTGGCAGTCATGCGGTGGCCGGCCGTCTGTACGCAGAACTGGCTAACCGGCTCTCCGGTCCGACGTGTGGGTGTTGGCGGCGGTATCCGGGGACGTGAGACAGAACGTGGAGGCCTGGAACCGGACATTACCTGTCTCCGCCCACCAGTACCTGTCTCCAGCCCCCACCGCACCGCACCCATCGCTCGCCCGCACCGCACCGCCACCGCCCGCACCGCACCGCCACCGCCCGGCACGCACCGCACCGCCACCGCCCGGCACGCACCGCACCGCCACCGCCCGGCACGCACCGCCACCGCCCGGCACGCACCGCCACCGCCCGGCACGCACCGCACCGCCACCGCCCGGCACGCACCGCACCGCCACCGCCCGGCACGCACCGCACCACCGCATGCACCGCACCACCGCATGCACCGCACCACCGCATGCACCGCGCGGTCCATCCCGCTGGCCGGCGCCGAGGTCGGGCGCGGCAAGAGCCCTCGCATACGAGGGGATATCCGATGGTGTTGTGGCTTCTCTGTTGGTGTTAGAGGGGAGAACCCACAACGCCAGGGGATATCCGTTCTTGTGCTGGATGGGTGGATGTCGTGGTGTCGGCGGGTGATTGGGTTGGTGGCGGCTGCTTGTGGCGGGGTGATGTGCACGCTCGACAGGTAGTGCACCGGCGAGACGGTGTACGCGCGGGCGCGTTTACGCTCAGGTGCACTACCTGTTCGCTCGACATGTCCTGTCGAGCGTGCACATCACACCAAGCCCGGCGCCGCCCCGGAACTCGTCGACCACCCGCACATCAGTCGCACGAGCCGGTTTCAGGGGTTTGCTGTGCGATCTTGACTGTCCGACGGGGTGGGCGCATGGTCGGACAAAGGGCGCGCTGGGGCGCGGTCGGGGGAGTGGTGTTCTGGCATGTTGCTGACTGGGCGGATCGTTTTTCCTTCGGGGGAGCGACCTGAGGAAGCCTCACGCGTGGTGGCTCGGGTCGAGGAGGTTTCGCGCGCGGACGCGCCGGCCGTGATCGTCGCCGAGCAGGTGCAGGAACATGTGGCGCTGCCGCGGGACGAGAGCGGGTCGTTGCCTTTCGCAATCGAGTTGCAGTCCGGTTCGATCGATCCGCGGCTGCGGTATTCGGTGCGCGTCCATGTCGACGTCTCCGGGACCGCGAGTGTGACCTCCGACGATTTCATCTCCACGGCGTCGTACCCGGTCGAGTTCGACGCGGGCGACCTGGCGGTGGAGGTACGACGGGTTTGACGTGACGACGATCAGGGGGAGCAAGACGTGACACAGGACAACGGAGTCTGGCAGAACGCGGGCGAGTTCCGCGGCGGGGAACGCGGTACGGCGGTGATCTCGGGAGTCACCTTCTCGGACAAGCCGGTGGTTTACAGCGCAGTCGACGGGCTGGCCGTCTTCGAGGGCGACATCGTCCTCGGGACCGTCGACCAGCTCCAGTTGGGAATGAGCGAACTACAGGGCATCGCCGGGGACGTCCAGGCCGGTGTCGGCATCAGCGGCACCCGGTTCCGGTGGCCACGCTCGCAGGTCCCGTTCGACATCGACCCGAATCTGCCGAATCAGCAGCGGGTCCGCGACGCCATCACGCATTGGGAGGCGAACACACCGATCCGGTTCCCCGAACGCACGGCCGCGAACGCCGCCGACTTTCCCAATTTCGTCCATTTCACGGACGCGGGCGGCTGCTGGTCATCGGTAGGAATGCAGGGCGGGTCGCAGACGATCAGCCTCGGCGCGGGGTGCTCGAGAGGAAACGCGATCCACGAGATCGGCCATTCGGTCGGGCTGTGGCACGAGCAGAGCCGGGAGGACCGCGACCGGTTCGTCACGATCAACTGGGCGAACATCCAAGCGGGCATGGAACACAACTTCGATCAGCACATCACCGACGGCGACGACCTCGGGGCGTACGAGTACGGCTCGATCATGCATTACCCGAGGACGGCTTTCAGCAGTAACGGACAAGAGACCATCACGCCCGTCGATCCGAACGCCCAGATCGGACAGCGAACAGGACTGTCGGCCGGAGACATCGCGGCCGTGCTGGCCATGTACCCCACGGTCGGCTGGCATCACAACGACCTGAGCGCGTCCGCGGGCGCTCCGAACGCGACCGGAGTACCGGCCGGTTACACCTGGTCCGTCGACAAGACTCAGCATGTCGTCTATCGCGGTGGTGACGGCCATATTCATGAGTTGTGGTTCAACGGGACGTGGAATCACAACGACTTGGTTGCCGCGGCGGGCGCGCCGGGTGCTGTTGGGGATCCGGCCGGGTACACGTGGGATGTCGACAACACGCAGCATGTGGTTTATCGCGGTGGTGATGGGCATATTCATGAGTTGTGGTTCAACGGCACGTGGAATCACAACGACCTGGTTGCCGCGGCGGGCGCCCCGAACGCCGTCGGTGACCCGGCCGGGTACACCTGGTCTGTCGACAACACGCAGCATGTGGTTTATCGCGGTGGTGACGGCCATATCCATGAGTTGTGGTTCAACGGCACGTGGAATCACAACGACCTGGTTGCTGCGGCCGGCGCCCCGAACGCGGCCGGTGACCCGGCCGGGTACACCTGGGATGTCGACAACACGCAGCACGTCGTCTATCGGGGCAATGACGGGCACGTCCATGAGTTGTGGTTCAACGGCACGTGGAACCACAACGACCTGGTCGCCGCAGCGGGTGCGCCCAACGCGATCGGACTGCTGGCCGGCTACACCTGGGACGTAGACCGCACTCAGCACGTCGTCTACCAGGCCGGCGACGGCCACATTCATGAGCTGTGGTTCAACGGCACCTGGAACCACAACGACCTGGTCGCCGCCGCGGGTGCTCCGAACGCAGTCGGTGACCCGGCCGGCTACACCTGGGACGTCGATCGCACTCAGCACGTCGTCTACCGCGCCGGCGACGGCCACATTCATGAGCTGTGGTTCAACGGCACCTGGAACCACAACGACCTGGTCGCAGCCGCTGGCGCCCCGAACGCAGCCGCTGACCCGGCCGGCTACACCTGGGACGTCGACCGCACCCAGCACGTCGTCTACCGAGGCACCGACGCCCACATCCACGAAGTCTGGTTCCCCTGATCAACCCCCGACCGATCAGCAGAGAATCCGCGAACGTCAATTGGAGGGCACGGGCAGCTGGGTATTTGCTCACTGGCGGGTTATTGCAGGCTATCGGTGAAATAACCCGCCAGTGGAGTGCGTCACTGCCTTAGCCGCGCAGAGGCGTTGGTTCAGGGGTGCAGCGGGCGGGTCTCGGTCCAGTCGACGAGGAGTTTGCGTTCGGCGAAGTACCAGGCGCCGTCGAGCTTGACGAACTGGTCGAGGTAGCGGATGGACGCGACCATCAAGGTACGTCGGCCGTCGTCCTCCACCGTCACGTGATGCGCGATGGTGTAGCTCTCGCCGCTCGCCTGGTTGCCGTCGACAACGACTGTGCTCTGCCCGTTGAAGTGGGTGGTCGCGGCGTACTGATTGAGGTTGTCGAACACCGGGGCGAGCGATTCGCGGCCGTGCAGTTCCTGGGTCGGCTCGTCGGCCTTGGCGTCCATGTAGACCACGAAATGCGTGTCTTCGGTGAACAGGGCCATCTGCCCCTGCGCGTCGCGGCGGTCCGCGCAGTGGGCGTAGGCGTCGAAGAGCTCGCGGAGCGCCAGGCGGTCGCCTGCTTCGGCCGGGGAGAGGGTCATCGGGACCGTTTGAGTTCCAGGACCGGGATGGTGCGGATGCCGGCGGTCTGGCGTTCGTATTCGGCGAAGCCGGGGTAACGGCCGGCGTGGATCGCGTAGATGCGGTCGCGCTCGGGGCCGGTGACGTCGTGGACGGTCACCTCGTAGGTCTCGGTGCCGCGTTCGATCGTGGTCTTACCGGCGGAGACGAGGTTGATGTACCAGTCCGGGTTCGTCGGGGCGCCGCCCTTGGACGCGAACACGTAGATCGTGTCCGGGTCGGTTTCGTGCGCGAGGTACATCGTCGGCGCGACGTACTCCTGCCCGCTCTTCCTGCCCGTATGGTGCAGCAGCACCATCGGGGCGCCTTCGAACGGGCCTCCGACCTTGCCCTCGTTGGCCCGGAACTCCGTGATGGTCTGTGTGTTCCAGTCACTCATGTCATGCTCCTGTCTCTCGCTGAGCAGCAACGCGTGACGCGTCCGCAATATGCCCCGACAGTAGTCGGCCTGCTTCGTCCAGCGCCGCCGCCCCTTCGTCGAGGATCGCGTGATACGCCTGGAAGACGTGCGGCACTCCGGGCGTAACGGCGAGGGTGACGTCGACGTCGGCCGCAGCGGCTTCGCGGGCCAGGCGTACGGCGTCGTCGAGGAGCACCTCGTGCGATCCGGCCTGGATGATCAGCGGCGGCAGACCCGACAGGTCGGCGAAGATCGGGCTGATCAGGCCGAGTGCGGAATCCTGTCCGGCGGTGTAGTCGGGGATCCGGGCAAGGAGCGCGTCCGGGTTCATCAACGGGTCGGCCTCGCGCTTCGTCGTCATACTCGCTCCGGCCAGCGTGAGATCGACGTACGGCGACATCAGGTACGCCGCGACGGGCAACGGAAGGCCCTGGTCGCGGGCCCTGATCAGCGTGGCGACAACGAGCCCACCGCCGGCGGACTCGCCCGCCAAGACGATGTCCGCGGGGGAGATGCCGTTGTCCAGCAGACCTTGGTACGCCGCCAGCGCGTCGTCGACTGCTGCGGGAAAGGGGTGCTCGGGGCCGAGGCGGTACTCGACCGAGATGGCCTTCGCCTCGATGCGCCGGCCGATCTGCGAGGCCAGGTCGGCTGAGAGAGCGGCCTCACCCAGCACGTAGACACCGCCGTGGAAGTACAGGACGGTACGGCGTGGTTCGACGCCCTCGACCGTGACCTCGGCCGTGGGCACGCCGCCGAGCTCGCCCGCGGTCACGGTCAGGTCGGCCGGAAGCGGCTGCGCCGACAACAAGGCTCGCAGCTGGTCCCGCTGCTCCGCGACGCCGAGGTCAGCCGGGAACGGCGCCTGCCGCAGAATCGCATCGAGTGTCGCGCGCTGCTCTGTACTCACCGAGGATCTCCCTTCGCCCACACGACTGCGAGTCTTGCCGCCCACCCCTCGCCAGGCATCACCGGATTCCGGTGATTCACCCCGGGGGCGCGCGGTTGGTTGACGACATGTCAAGCAGCTGATTGAGTATTCGTCGTGGGCGTGGAGAGGCCGGACTTGCGGCGTGAGGCGGGGCGGCGTACCCGTGAGCGGTTGCTTGCGGCTGCGCTCGAGTTGCTGGCTCAGCGTGGGGCGAGCGGTGTGACGCTGCGGGAGATCACGGACGCTGCCGAGGCCAACGTTGCCGCCGTGAGCTACCACTTCGGTTCGCTCGGGTCGTTGTGTGACGCAGCGATCGAGTACGCACTCGAGCGGTACCTGGACTCGCAGATCCAGTCGATGAGCACGCTCGTACCTGGGTCGTCCATCGAGGAGCTGGCGTCCGCGTTCGCCCATCCGATGGTGCGCGCGCTCGCGGCCGGCGGGGACGAGTTGGCGGTGATCCGCACGGTTGCGCGCGTCGCGACCGATCCGCCGGAGGGCTGGGATCGCCTGGCCGGCAAGTTCGACCGGACGCGCAAGGACGCGGTGCGGGTGCTGACGGTGAAGCTTCCGGAGGCCAGCAAGGCTGAGCTGAACTTTCGGACGCGCTGCGCGGCCGGCCTGCTGAACTGGCTGGCCCTGTCGCCCCTCGGCACGGACATCGCCGGCAAGTCCGAGCGGCAGATAGCGCAGCTCTTGGTGCCCGTCGTAGCGGGAGCGTTCCGCGGCGACTCCACCGCTCGCTAAGCATCTGCTTGATAGTCAAACCTGTGCTTGACAACTTGCCGACCCTCTCCGCATGATTTTAATCAAGCATCGGATTAACTTCTTTTGAGGAGCCGGCAATGTCAACTGACGCAGAGGCCGTCGTCCGCGCCGCGTACCACACAGCGGAGGGCAGCGTGCTGGATGTGCAGGGGTTCATCGATCTGTTCGCCGAGGACGGTGTGTTCAACAACATCGTCGCGCAGGAGAGTTACCGCGGTGAGCACCTGGGCGATCTGGTGGTCTTCATGGGGCAACTGGCGCCGGACATCCACCGCGACCTGCACCGCTTCCACGTGATGGGGAATGTTGTCGCCGTCGAGCTGTCGATCCAGGGCACCTTCTCCGGGCCGTTCCAGACCCCGGCCGGTGTGATCCAGCCGACCGGGGGCAAGCTCGACATCCCGACCGCGGACTTCTGGTACGTCGAGAACGGCAAGATCAAGGAGTTCAACTGCTACGTCGGCGTCAGCATCATGCTCGCGCAACTCGGCGTACTGCCCGACTTCGCGTCGGCCGTGACAACACCAGCCTGACTTGCGCCGTCACGACTGCTGGCGTCGAGCTAGGCCCAGGAAGGCGAGGAGTGCGATGAAGACCATGCCGTACACGGCCAGAAGGGTTGACGTCTCGTAGATGTCGGCGGTGTTCCAGGTCGCTCCGGTTGCGTCGGTGACGGTGGTGCGGTCGCCGGGCGTCACGAGGAACGGGATGGTCGTCGCCGCGTAGAGGAGCACTGCCTGCAGGTCGCTCGGTGTCCGCTCGTGCTGCGTGGACGGGAGCGGCCCGCGGCTGCGCAGGTAGAGGGCGAAGACCTGCATGAACAGGTAAACGGTGAAGGTCCAGCGCAGGTAGTTGACCAGCGGTACGCCGAAGAAGCCGCCACCGTTCTCCCAGATCCAGTTCTGGTGGATGGTCGAGGCGGTGGGGTCGAAGGCCAGGTCCCACGCGGTCATCGCGAAGGCGCCGACCAGGGGAGTTCCGATGGTGGTCAGCCACGAGGAGTTGCGCCGTACGTCGTCGAGCAGCACGGTGGCCACGATCCACGCGAGGTACCCGGTGGCGAGGTAGGCGGGACCGATGAACCACGGGACCTGGAAGATCTTGCCGCCACCGGTGTAGTGGTAATGGCCGAACGGGAAGCCGGTCTGGATGCTGAGGTTCTCCAGGGCGTTGCTGATCACCAGGCCTGCGACGACGAACACTCCGATGGCGCGCCAACCGTAGCGGTGCGCCCCGTGAGCCAGGACGAAGACGACCTGGGCGACGATCACGATCAGCCTCAGGCCGGGCGCGAACGCCGTGACAATGAGGCCGCCGAGGATGACCGCGGTCAGTCCCCACAGTGTCGATAGTTTCCACGGTGCCCGCCGTGCCCGGTCGGAACGTTGATTGACAGACATTGGACATCTCCAGGTTTCGTTGCTGGACAGGCGTTGTGTCTCAGGTGGATGCCGGGGTCAGGCCGGCGATGACGAGGTCGGCCACTGCCTCCGCGTGCCGGCGGACCTCGTCCGGATTCGACCGCTGGGGTCCGCCGAGGAGCGCGGTCTCGACGTGGCTCGCGAAGGGTGCGCCGCCGCCCTGGACCACCAGGTAGTGGACGGCTGCGTACGGCACCCGCCGGAGCCGGCCGGCGGCGACGAGCCGATCGATGCGCCGCTCGACCAGCGGACGCAGCGGTTTGACGAATCGGTCATGAACGTAGCGGATGCGCGGGCTGTCGATCGCGCCTTCGTGGGCGAGGATCCGCAGCACCTCCGGATGTGCCGCGGAGAACAGCACCTGGGCGACGACGGCTTGCCGGAGCGCCTCCAGGTCGTCGAGGCCGGGATCGTCGGCCAGCTGCCGCCAGGAGTCCCTCGCGATGGCCAGAGCGTGGTCGATGGCCGCGAACCACAGGCCTTCCTTGGAGCCGAAACGCGCGGTGAGCAGGGCGTGGCTGATACCCAGTCGCCGGCTCAGGTCGCGGACGGACATGCCGTCGTACCCCTTCTCCGCGAAGGCCTCTAGGGCTCCCTGCAGCAGCGGAGCGACGTCGATTTCCTCACCGGCCCGCGGGCGGCCGCGTCCTCGACTCTGAACGATGAGACTTCTCCCTTCCGGACCCCGCTTGCCGAAACCGGGGGATCGGGGGCATGCTGGGATTAAATATCCAACTGGATATTAAACTACAGCAGTCGGCACCCCGAGGAGAAGACCCATGGCACGTGACCGCACCCTTCCAGCCAGGATGGGCAACACCGGCGCGGACTACGCCCGCTTCGGCATCGAGGCCGGGGCCGAAGCGATCAAGCCCCACGAGGACGGCCTGCGCACCGACGGGGGACCGGGCAGCTACGAGTGGTGGTACTTCGACGCGCACCTGGACGACGGCGCGAAGCTCGTCGTGGTGTTCTTCACCAAGCACTTCACCGCCATCGACAAGCCGCTCGCACCGATGATCCGGATCGACCTCACGCTGCCTGACGGCACCACGGTGGAGAAGGTGGCCGAGTTCGATGCGGACACCTTCTCGGCCTCCACCGACACCTGCGATGTCCACATCGCCGGCAACGTCTTCGCCGGCGATCTGCACCGGTACACGATTCGCGCCGAGATCGAAGATGTCCAGGTCGATGTCACGCTGACCGGTCGGGTGCCGGCGTGGCGTCCGGAGTCAGGGCACTGGCTCTTCGGTGACGAGGGAGAGCGGGTCTTCGCTTGGCTTCCGGCTGTGCCTGAGGGCGCGGTCGAGGCGACGTACGGCGTCGGTGGCAGCAGCAGCACCACGACGGGCGTCGGTTACCACGACCACAACTGGGGCAACACGCTGATGCTAAAGCTCATGCACCACTGGTACTGGGCTCGCGGTTCGGCCGGTCCCTACTCGGTGATCGCTTCCTACATCACCGCTGAGAAGCAGTACGGGTACTCGACGCTTCCCGTGTTCATGCTGGCGCGCGACGGCAAGCTCATCGCCGACGACAAGAGCAAGGTGACGTTCGAGGAGCTCGGCGACTACATCGACACGGTGACCGGCAAGCCCGTCGCGAACGTCACCCGCTACACCTACACCGACGATGCCGACCGGTACGTCGTGACCTACACCCGTCACTCCGACCTGTCGAGGGCCAAGTTCGTCGACCAGCTCACGGGCCCGAAGAAGGCCGCCGCGAAGATCGCCGGCTTCGACGGCGCCTACCTGCGCTTCGTCGGCGAAGTACGTGTCGAACACTACGAGGGCGACAACCTGACCGAGTCCCACGTCGACGACGCCCTGTGGGAGCTCATGTACTTCGGCAAAGCCCGACCAGCGGATCAGTAGCCGGGGAAGACCTTCCGGAGTTCGTCCAGCGTGACGTTGCCGGTCACGCTCACATCCGTGCCGAGCCGCCCGCTCAGCAGCCGGATCACGGCCTCTGCCGGACCGTCGAAGGTGGCCGTCGGGTCATCGACCGCGGCGGTCACGGTGACCGTGTCGGTGATCTCGATGCCGCCGCCTGGGATCGCCAGGCGGACCTCCTGCTCGAGCTGGTCGGCCTTGCCGGTGAAGCCTAGAAGGAAGCCCAATGGCCCGGCGAAGAGCTCGATGAGCAGCTCGGCCGAGTCCGGATCCAAAGTCGCCGACGGGTCCACTCCGACGCGTACGTCCCAGGCGTGGTTGGCGACCTCGTTGAGCCGGATGCCGAGCGCGACCAGCAGCGGCACCGGCTCAGGCAGGATGCCCGTCTGGATCAGGCGATCGCGCTGCTCGGCGGTGAGTCCCTCGACCAGGTCGACGTACGCCGCGTTGTGTTTGACGAATCCGGCCGCCTGGTCGGCCGGGGACGAGGCGTTCCAGCGGGCCCAGATCGACTCGTTGGCCTCAGCCTCGACGTGCTCGCCCGCGGCGATCGCGATCGGCTTCCGGGAGATCTCGGCACCACTTCCGAGGTGCGAGAGCACCTGCGCGACGGTCCACTCTGTCGCCCCACTGCGGGCCGCTAGCTGTTGATCGGACAAGGTCGGCACCAGCGCGGCGAGGGCGTCGTGGTTGGCACGCAGGGCCGCGACGGCGCGGTCGACAAGTGAGGTCATACGAGGCCCAACCCCGCAGCCTACGGCTTTCTTCCGCCCTGGCTCAGTTAGTCGGTTCCGGCAGACTTCTTGCGCCGCCGTGGTTCCGCCGACCGCGGCGGTGTCTGACGCATGTGGTCCCGCGCGCGGGCGAGGATGTCGGCGAGTGTCTCGATGTCGGCGCGGGACAGCGGAGCGAACAGCAGGTCGTCGAGTACGGCGATGTGACCCGGGAAGACTCCCGCGAGCACGGCTCGTCCTTCCTCGGTGATGGTGACGGTGACGCTGCGCTCGTCATCGGCGGACGGCGTCCGGGTGACGAGGCCTCGCTTCTCCAGCGTCTGGGCCTGGTAGGTCAGTCCGCTGCGGCTGTAGACGACACCGTCGGCCAGATCGGTCATCCGCCGGCTGCCCGCCGGTGAGTCGCCGAGGGTGGCCAGGAGCTGGAACTGCACGTAGCTGAGATCCCCGGCGTCCCGCAGCTGCTGCTCGACGGCGTGCTTCAGCAGGCTGCTCGCCTCGATGAGCGCGAAGTACGCACCCAGCTGCGTGGCATCCAGCGAAGGCCTCGACGGGGTCATGAGCTGAGCCTAGCAGTGCTTCTAACTCGAAGTACTTGCTTTGAATTCGAAGCAGCGCTACGGTGATGTCAGTTGCTTCGAATCCGAAGCACATCACCGAAAGGGAACATCATGAAGGCAGTACGGTTCCACGCCACGGGCGGCCCCGAGGTTCTGCGCTACGAGGACGCCGACCAGCCGGTCCCCGGCGCGGGCGAGGTACGCATCCAGGTCGCAGGGTCGGCGTACAACCCGGCCGACGGCGGCATCCGCGGCGGCGTCCTGCCGATCCCGGTGACGCTGCCGCACGTTCCGGGGTACGACGTGTCCGGCACGATCGACGCGCTCGGCGACGGGGTGGAGGGCCTCACCGTGGGCGAGAACGTCATCGGGCTCATCCCCATGACCGCTGACGGCTCGGCAGCGCAGTACGTCGTTGCGCCGGCGAACGTACTGGTGAAGGCCCCGGTGCGCATCCCACTCGCCGACGCTGCCGGGTTGCCGTCCGTCGGGCTCACCGCCTCACAGGCACTCTTCGAAGCCGGCGAGCTCAAGGCCGGCCAGCGTGTCCTGATCAACGGCGCCGGCGGTCCCGTGGGTGGTTACGCCATCCAGCTGGCCAAGCGCGCCGGTGCGTACGTCATCGCCACGGCGAGCCCGCGCAGCAGCGAGATTGTCAAGGCAGCCGGTGCCGACGAGATCATCGACCACACGGATACCTCTGTACTCGACGCGGTCACCGAGCCCGTCGACGTACTGCTCAACCTGGCTCCGATCACCCCCGACGGATTCATCGCCCTGGCCACACGGGTCCGTGACGGCGGCGTGGTCGCGTCCACGACACCGACCGTGACGACGCCCGGCGACGAGGACCGAAACGTGCGCGCGGCAACGATCTTCGTCCACCCCGATGCGGACGTCCTCTCGAACCTCGTCACCCTCATCGACAGCGGCGACCTCCACGTCGAGATCGCCCAGCGCGTACCACTGAGCGAACTCCCCGAGATCCACCAACAGGCCGACGCAGGCCAGCTCCACGGCAAGGTCGTAGCCATCCCACCCACCGCCTGACGATCAGCCCCGCCAACGCCCGCGGCTGCACGGGAGGAGATGGTGCGGACGATGTGCGCCCAGGTCGATTCGGGCGGTGCCGTCGGCTTCGCTCGGTGGTTCACCGCCGGTGCGACGTACACGTTCGCCAATGGTCCGACGTTGGTCGGCCGGGACGCGATCGAAGCCGCGACCGCTGGTGCTGCCGGGGCTCTGCCCTGGGTCCGGCACTCGATCGGCCAGGTTGCCGACGTCGGTGACCAGCTCTTCTGTCGCTTCACCCCCGTGTAGCTCGCGGTTCTCCCGCAAGGCGGTTATGGCGGTGTCAGGCGGAGGACTCGAGCGGTGGGTTCGGGGGTGTTGGTGGTGATGGTGAGGGCGTTGTCGGTCCAGGTGTAGGTCCAGGCGGTGTCTGTGGTGGGGAAGTGGGGATCGAGCTTCGAGCGGGGGAGGGTGAGGGTGATGGTGGATGGGCCAGGGGTGCGGTGCCAGAGGGTCAGGTAGGAGATTTCTGGGCCGTTGAGGGACAGGGCGATCCAGTCGTCGGTCCAGGTCGGGAGTCCGAGCGGCCAGGCGGGGACGAGCGTGTCGAGATCGTCGAGGATGGCGCGATGTGCGGTCAGGGCGGAGCGGATCAGGTCGAGTTCGGTCGGCGTCATGTGGTTGAGGTGGCCGGACAGGTACAGGCGGCCGGGGATGCCGTTGACGAGCGCGAAGGTGAACTCCTCGGGGGTGGTCCCGCTGATCGGGTACGCCCAGTGGCCGGCCTGTTCGGGCAGTACGGCGGCGGGTGCGGCCGCGGTGATCGGTGCGTAGAGCAACGGATCTTCCTGGTCCGACGTCGATTGCAGGTGCAGTCTGGACAACATCGCGTAGTCCATCCGCATCGCGCCCGAGGCGCAGTTCTCGATCAGCAGGCCGGGGTGGCGGGTCTGAAGATCGTCCAGCCAGCGCAGTAGTGCTCGTTGGTGTTCGAGCAGTCCGTGGCCGAGCGACGTACCGCCTTTGTCCGTTCCCGGACCCGTCATCGTGTTGTTGTCGAACTTGAAGAAGCCGACGCCGAACTCGGTGATCAGTCGGTCGACCGTGTCATCGAGGTGCCGGCGCGCCGACGTGTTCCGGAGGTCGAGCAGATAGCGGCCGGACTCGGCGACCCGTAGGCCGTGGCGGGTGAGGAACGCGTCGTCGGGTAGTTGGTGGGCGATCGGTGAGCGGACGCCGATCACCTCGGGTTCGAGCCACAGGCCGGGGATCATGCCGTGGGAGTGGATCCGGTCGATCACCTCGGCCAGCCCGTTCGGGAAGCGGGTGGTCGACGGTTGCCAGGCGCCGACGGTGTTCCACCAGTCGCCTTCGGCGTACCAGCCGGCGTCGATGCAGAAGTAGTCGGCTCCGACGTTCGCGGCAGCGTCGATCAGTGGCAGGAGTTTCTCGGTCGTCGGATCGCCCAGCAGGGTGTTCATGTAGTCGTTGAAGACGACCGGCATGCGGGTGTCCGCCGTACGTCGGTGACGGATGGCGCGGCGTTGCCGGGTCAGGGCCGCGAACACACTGTCCCGATCGGTCCCGGCGACGAGCGAGACGGGCACCGTGGTGAACGGCTGATCGGCAGTCAGCTCGACACTCCATTGGTGCTCCTGGTCGGTCGGGCCGCTCAGCAGCAGATAGCCGCCGTGCCGGCTCTCGCCGAGCTCGTAGTGCCACGGTCCGTTGTGCTCGATCTGCCAACCGAGAGCGTACGACTGGCCGAGCAGGACGCCTACGGGCAGATGCTCCCCGGTCGACCATGAGCCGCTGTTGGTTACGGCGTGCCGGCTTCTGGCGACGTGGCGGTGCGCATCGCTGACGATGTCGGCCAGCGCCTCGGAGCGCAATGCGTGGGCCGACCAACGACTCTCCGCCATCCAGCTGTTGGCGGCGGTCAGCAACTCGGCATCGACGGATGGAAGGCCGACGACCAAGGACGAGAGGAAGGTCAGCGCGAGTGTGCCCGGCTCTGTCATCGAGGCCTCGGACCAGGCACGTACGCCGGCTCCCGCCTCGAACACGCTGACGACCCGCAGACCGCTGCCGGGCTCCTCCTGGATGATGCGCAACGTCCCGTCGCCCTCTTCGTGGCGGACGTAGCGCAACTGCTGCCCGAGGGAGGTGTCGACGTGCCGGCTGGTGCTCGGCGAGAGACCATGTCCGACAGCGGACACCTCGACCAACGGCTGGCTGGGAATCAGCTCATCGCGGTCCGGACGGGAGGCTTCGCGGACGCCGATCAGTCGTACCGGACCGTCCTCGAGAGCGAAGGTCAGTGTCAGGTCAGGGCTGCTCCAGCGCAGGAGATTCATCCACAGGGCTCGTTTCGTCGTCGGTTCGGCGGCGGGTCTCGAGGAGGTAGTCCTCGACCGTGAACAGGTGGGTGGCCATCCGGATCCGTGCGCGGTCAGGGTCGTGCGCCGTCAGCGCGGCGAGGATCGAGAGGTGTTCGGTGTGGGCGGTCTCGTCGGCACCCGGTTGCGTGATCGATCGGCGCAGCCGGTCACGCATGGTTCGTCCACCCAGCGCGTTGATCAGTGCCGCCAGCACGGGATTGTCGGCCGCGTCCGCGATGATGCGGTGGAAGGCGATGTCGTTCTCGATCACCGTCTCGTGATTGGGTTCTTCGAGCTGCAGTTCGGCCTCGTTGTGGCGCAACAGTTCGGCCGCGGTCTCGAGGTCGGCCGGCGCGATCTGTCGCGCTGCCAGGGCAGCGGCCTCGGTCTCGAGAACCCGTCGTACGGCGTGCAGGTGGTGCGTACCGCTGCCGTCCTGGAGGTCGACGACGAATCCGATCGGTGCCAGCAGCATCGACGGCTCCAGTTTGGTGACGTAGGTGCCGTCGCCCTGCCGGGTCTCGAGAACGCCCATCATCGACAGCGCACGGACCCCCTCGCGCAAGGGATTCCTGGAGACGCCGAGGGCCACGGCGAGATCCTTCTCGACCGGAAGCCGATCGCCGGAGCGGAGCCGGCCGTCGATGATCATCTGCCGGATGCCCTCGATGACGACATCGGTCTGTGAGGTGCCGGGCGTGCGAGCCTTCTCGACCACCTTGGCGGGGGTCATGGCAGTGGGGCTGGTTGCGCGGCGGCCGACCAGTAGACGCCGTCCGGAAAGCGATAGGTCTGAACTGACTCCCTGTGCATCTCGGCACTGTAACCGGGAGCGGTCGGAAGCACGTACGCACCGCCGCGGATCACACACGGGTCGACGAAGTGCTCGTGCAGGTGGTCGACGTACTCGGTGACGCGGCCCTCGAGACTGGCTGACACGGCGATGTAGTCGAAGATCGCGAGGTGCTGGACGAGCTCGCACAGGCCGACACCGCCCGCGTGCGGGCAGACCGGTACGTCGAAGCAGGCGGCGAGCAGGTAGACCGCGAGTACCTCGTTGACGCTGCCGAGGCGGGCCGCATCGAGCTGGCAGTAGTCGATGGCGCCGGCCTGGAACATCTGCTTGAACAGCACCCGGTTCATACCGTGCTCGCCGGTGGCGACGCCGATCGGGGCGACCGCCTTGCGGATCGCGGCATGGCCGAGGATGTCGTCGGGACTGGTCGGCTCCTCGATCCAGAGCGGGTCGAACTCGGCCAGCGCCTGGATCCATTCGATCGCCTGCGGGACCTCCCAGACCTGGTTCGCGTCGATCATCAGGTGTCCGTCCGAACCGAGCACCTCGCGGGCGATGCCGCAGCGCCGGATGTCGTCGTCAAGGTCGGCGCCGACCTTGAGCTTGACGTGTTTGTAGCCGGAGGCAACGGCTTCCTCGCAGAGCCTGCGCAGCTTGGCATCGGAGTACCCGAGCCATCCGGCCGAGGTCGTGTAGCACGGGTAGCCGGAGGCCTCGAGCTGCTCGGTTCGTTGCTTTCGGCCCTCTTTTTGCCGGTTCAGCAGGGCGACTGCCTGATCGGCCGTCAGGACGTCGCTCAGGTAGCGCAGGTCGGCGGCTTCGACGAGTTCCTCGGGTGACATCTCCGACAGCAGTCGCCACAGCGGTACGCCGGCGCGTCGGGCGGCGAGGTCCCAGACCGCGTTCATCACCGCGGCCAACGCGAGATGGACGACTCCTTTGTCCGGGCCGAGCCAGCGCAGTTGGGTGTCCGACTGCAGTTCGCGGTAGACGCCGCCGAGGTCGTCGCAGAGTTCGTCGACGTCGCGACCGACCAGTGGCTGGGCGCGCTGGCGGGCCGCCTCGACGCAGAGGTCGTTGCCTCGTCCGATGGTGAACGTGAAGCCGTGCCCGGACAGTCCGGGAGCGTCGGTGTGCAGGACGACGTACGCCGCCGAGTAGTCGCCGTCCTTGTTCATCGCGTCCGAACCGTCGCGGGTCAGGGAGGTCGGGAAGCGGACGTCGACAACCTCCACCGAGGTGATCCGTGGCATGGCGGCCCTCACATCCGTTGCACAGAGATGGGATCTTTATTCCAGTTCGATGGCGTTCAGTATGGACCAAGCGGTGCAGCGGCGCTACGATCCCGGAAATTCATAGGACTAATACCTCGTCTTCCCGACGGAGGTTTCATGGCAAGCCTGACATCCATCCGGCCACCGGACGGCCAGATACCAGCACGGCCCGGCCGTCGCCGGCGACGGGATCGTCCCGGGCTCGAGGGGTTGCGCCGAAGCCTTCGCCGGCATTGGACCCTCTACTTGTTGATGGTCGTGCCGCTGGTCTGGTTCGTCGTGTTCAAGTACATCCCGATGTCGAACGCGGTGCTGGCGTTCAAGAGCTACAACGTGATCAAGGGCATCTGGGGGAGCCCGTGGGTGGGCTGGCAGAACTTCGACCTGTTCTTCCACAACCCGGTGTTCTGGACCCTGGTGAAGAACACCTTCGTGCTGTCGCTCTACACCGTCGCGGCCAGCTTCCCGATCGCGATCATCCTGGCGCTCGCCTTGAACGAGGTCCGCAACGGCATCTTCAAGCGGACCGTCCAGCTGGTCACGTACGCGCCGTACTTCATCTCCACCGTGGTGGTCGTGTCGATGACGATCCTGGTGCTGTCGCCGCGACTCGGGATCGTCAACGAGGGGCTGGGGTTCTTCGGCGTACCGTCCATCGACTTCCTCGGTAACCCGGACTACTTCCGGCACATCTACGTCTGGTCGGACATCTGGCAAACCACCGGGTACTCCGCGGTCATCTACCTCGCGGCGCTGGCCGGGATCGACCCGGCGCTGCACGAGGCGGCCAAGGTGGACGGCGCGGGCCGGCTGCGGCGGATCCTGCATGTGGACCTGCCGGGCATCATGCCGACCGCGGTGATCATCCTGGTCCTTGCTGTCGGCAACATCATGGCGATCGGTTTCGAGAAGGCGTTCCTGCTGCAGAACCCGCTCAACCTGAGCGAGTCCGAGATCATCGCCACCTACGTCTACAAGACCGGCCTGCTGAACGCCGACTTCAGCGGTGCGACCGCGGTCGGCCTGTTCAACTCGGTCATCAACCTGGCGCTGCTGCTGATGGTCAACACGATCGCCAAGCGGATCACCGGAAACGGACTGTGGTCATGAGTACCCGAACCGAAGTGCCGACGGTGCCGACCGAGCCGACTGGATCCACGGGGCCGACCAAGCGGACCGAGCGCCGGGCCGCGCGGGCGCGCCGGATCCGTGAGTCGCGGACCGACCGGATGTTCTTGTTCTGCGTGTATCTGCTGCTCGCAGTCTTCCTCGCGGTGGTGCTGGCGCCGCTGCTGTACATCGTGGCCAGCTCGTTCAGCAGCCCCGATGCGGTGTCGTCCGGGCGGGTGCTGTTCTGGCCGGTGGAGTTCTCCTTGCGCGGCTACCAGGCGGTCTTCGAGAACCCGCAGATCATCCAGGGGTACCTGAACTCGTTGTTCTACACGGTCGTCGGCACGATCGTCAGCGTCACGATGACGGTCGCGATCGCCTACCCGATGTCGCGCCGTACCTTGGTCGGCCGCAATGTCGTGATGACGGCGATCCTGTTCACGATGCTGTTCACCGGCGGGCTGATTCCGACGTACCTGGTGGTTCAGTCGGCCGGGCTGCTGGATACCCGGTGGGCGCTGATCATTCCGCAGGCGATCGGTGTCTGGCAGGTCATCATCGCCCGTACCTACTTCCGTACGGCGATCCCTGACGAGCTGGTCGAGGCCGCCGAACTGGACGGCTGCGGTGACCTGCGGTTCCTGTGGTCGGTGGTGATCCCGCTGGCCAAACCGATGATCGCGGTGGTCGCGTTGATGTACGCGATCATGCAGTGGAACTCGTACTTCGACGCGCTGATCTACCTGAAGAACCCGGATCTGTTCCCGTTGCAGTTGGTACTGCGGAACATCCTGATCCTCAACACCACCGGTGGCGGCGCCGTCGACGCATCTGTCGTCATCCAGCGCCAGCAACTGGCCGACCTGCTCAAGTACTCGCTGATCGTGGTCGCCAGCGTTCCGGTGCTGCTCATCTATCCGTTCGTCGCGCGCTATTTCACCAAGGGAATCCTGATCGGCGCCGTCAAGGGCTGATCTTCTCCACCACCTCGACCCTGTGAGGGACCTATGTCTGTACAGCTCAGAAGGAGGAGGCGCGCCGCGATCGCCGGCGTCGGTCTCCTGGCACTCGCCCTGGCGGCCTGCTCGGGAGGTAGTGGCTCCGACGACACGCAGGGCAAGCCGTTGCCCACGATCACCGGGAATCCCGCGCTCACCCTGGACGTCTTCGCGCCGCAGTCGGCCGACTGGAACCTGGCCACGAACGACTTCACCAAGGCGGTGAAGGACAAGTTCAACCTGGCCATCAAGTGGCAGAACACGACGTTCGACGGTGGGCCGGCCAAGGAGAAGCGGCAGATCTCGCTGGCCAGCGGTGACTACCCCGACCTGTACCTGCTGATCCCTTGGGTCGACCAGTTCACGCAGGCCGATCTGCTCAAGCTGTCGAACCAGGGTGTCGTCGTACCGCTGAACCAGTTGATCGATCAATACGCGCCGAACATCAAGAAGGCGCTGGATTCCACGCCGGAGTGGAAGGCGATGGCCACCGCGCCGGACGGCAAGATCTACGGTATGCCGCAGTGGGTGGACTGTTTCCACTGCTCGTACCAGGACAAGCTCTGGATGAACTCGGCCTGGCTGAAGAAGCTCGGCCTGCAGCAGCCGAAGACCACCGATGACATGCGCAAAGTGCTGGAGGCGTTCAAGACCCAGGACCCCAACGGGAACGGCAAGGCCGACGAGATCCCGCTGAGCGCGGACGTGCGGGACGTGCTGATCCCGTACTTCATGAACGCCTTCATCTACGACCCGCAAGGCACCAGCGGCAACAACAACTCCACGCTGGTGCTGAAGGACGGCAAGGTCGACGTCCAGGCGAACAAGGACGGCTGGAAACAGGGCCTCGCCTACCTGAACTCGCTGTACAAGGACGGCCTGATCGACAAGGGCGCCTTCACGCAGAACCCCGGTGCCCTCCAGCAGCAGGGCAACCACGCCGGTGCGGTGGTCCTTGGCTCGGCAACCGTGCTGCACCCGGGCATCTTCGTCACGACCGGATCCGCCGACGGACGGGACAAGCAGTACGACGCCGTACCGCCGCTGACCGGACCGGACGGCGCGAACTTCACCGGCTACACCTTCCCGAGCGTGCCCGGGGCAACGTTCGTGCTGACCAGCAAGGCGACGCAGGAGGAGCAGATCCAGGCGATCAAGCTGCTCGACTACATGTTCACCGACCAGGGCCAGATCAACGGCCAGTTCGGCACCGAAGGCAAGACCTGGACCAAGCCGGGAGGGAGCGACGTCGCACTGGACAAGTCGCTGAAGCCGGTGTTCAAGCAGATCCCGCAGAAGGTCGGCGCGAAGCCGCCGAACTCCGGCTGGGGCGCACTCGCGCAGTACAACAACACGGCGACCTTCCGGAACTCCGAGGCGATCAGCACCGACCTGTATTCCCAGGCAGGCTACGAGCGCCGGCTGTACGAGGCGACCAAGCTGTACGCCGGTCACGAGGACAAGGCACAGGTCTACCCGTTCTGGAAGGTGTGGATCGAACCGACCCTGGCCAACGAGGTCTCGACGTTGCAGACCAACATCGAGAACTACGTGCAGCAGAACGCGCTGCAGTTCATCACCGGTTCGAAGAACCTCGACAGCGACTGGGAGTCCTACCTCAAGGGCCTCGACAGCCTCGGGCTGAAGCGGTACCTCGAGATTCAGCAGACCGCCTACGACAAGGCACCCAACAAGTAGTCCCTGCAACCCCGACGAGGAGCGACCAGTGCCGTTCGACGCAACTTTCGAGTCACTCAGCACGTTCGAATGCCCGGACTGGTTCCGGGATGCAAAGCTCGGTATCTGGTCGCACTGGGGCCCGCAGTCGGTGCCGCGGTACGGCGATTGGTACGCCCGCAACCTGTACCGGGAAGGCAGCGACCAGTACCGGCACCATCTGCGGACGTACGGCCACCCGTCGCAGGTCGGCTGGAAGGACGTCGTACCGCAGTGGAAGGCGGAGCGGTTCGATCCGGAGGACCTGATGGACCGGTTCGTTGCCGCGGGCGCCCGGTACTTCGTGGCGCAGGCGGTGCACCACGACAACTTCTTCAACTACGACTCGGCCGTGCACGCCTGGAACTCGGTGAAGGTCGGTCCGGGCAAGGACATCGTCGGCCTCTGGAAGGCGGCCGCCGACAACCGTGGGCTGCCGTTCGGAATCACAGAGCATCTGGGCGCCGCTCTCGGGTGGTTGGCGGTCAGCAAAGGCAGCGACAAGCACGGCCCGTTCGCGGGAACGCCGTACGACGGGACGGATCCGCGCTACCGCGACCTGTACCTCGACAATGCCCGCTACCTGCCGGCCGTGGACGTTGTCGTCCAGGACCCGTGGTACCTGAACGATGCCGGCTGGCACGCGCACTGGCTCGAGGCCGTCACGGAGATGATCGACCGGTACCAGCCGGATCTGCTCTACTCCGACGGTCCGCTGCCGTTCGGCGAAGCGACGTACGCACCGGGTCTGCAGGCGGTCAGCCACCTGTACAACACCAGCGCGCGGACCCACGGGACGAACCGGGCCGTCTACCAGCAGAAGGACCGGAGTCCCGAGGTGAGCGCGGTCGGGGTGATGGACATCGAACGGAGTCAGACCCCAGGCATCCAGTCGCGGCCCTGGCAGACCGACACGTCGGTCGGCGACTGGTTCTACAACGTGCGCGATGTCTACAAGACCGCCGGCCACGTGATCGAGCTCCTGGTCGACATCGTGTCGAAGAACGGGAACCTCCTCCTCAACGTGCCGCAACTGCCGGACGGCAGCCTCGACCTCGAATGCACGCAGCTCCTCGAGGACCTCGGCGCCTGGACGAAGGTCTGCGGCGAGGGCATCTACGCCACCCGACCCTTCGACGTGTTCGGTGAGGGACCGTCGAGCGTCATCATCGACGGCTTCACGGAAGACCGGGTGAGCTGGACGAGTTCCGACTACCGGTTCACCCGCCGCGAGAACACGGTCTACGCGTTCCAACTCTCCTGGCCGGACGACCGGCGCGCCGTGATCCGCAGCCTGACCGGCGAATCCGTGACCGCCGTACGCCTCCTCGGCCACGGACCCGTACCCTTCGCCCAGGCCCAGGGTGTCCTGGTCGTAGAACTACCCGAGACCCCTCCACTCGAGACCGCAAACTGCCTCGCCGTTCAGGTCGGCTGATCCGATGTACGCGGGGAATCCGGTGCTTGTTGGTGGCTAGCCAGGCGGTGAAGCTTTCTTTGCAGGGCTGGGTTGAGCGCACGGGTCTGTTCGACCGAGAAGTCGCGGGCGAACAGCTCCGTCTGCTCGCCGAACGCGTTCTGCATCGCGCGGCGAGCGCGACCGCTCAGCCTCGGAGTCGGCTTTCTCAGGCGGGTTCGGGTGGCAGGAGAACTTGTGGTGGTCGTCCGTTCGACCAGTTTTGAGCCCACCAGGTTGCGAATTCGAGGTCTGCGGGGCCGTCGCGAGGTAGCAGGATCGATGCCGGGGCGAGGTTGCGCTGCCGGTCTGCTGTCTTCCGGAGTTCGGCGGTGACGTCGGCGAAGCGGTGTCCGGTGGGTTTGACCCGGTTGTGTATGTCGAGCAGACCGAGCCCGTACTCGAGGGATGCGAAGCCGCCGTGATCGGGCCGGATGTCGTGCGATGCCCACCAGGACAGTCCGGAGACTCCGGGAACCGACATGGCATGACGGATCAGTTGTTCAACGGCATCCTCGACGCTGATGGTGGAGATCCATTGCGGGGCGACGCCGATTTCCTGCACCCAGATCGGCCGCGGAGTGGTTTGATGTGCGGCTGCGACCTGGGCGAGGTAGGCGCCGATCGACCAGGCCAGGTCGTTGTTTTCGCCGAACTGGCCGAGGAAGCCGCTGAAGTAGGGCCAGGCGTGGACGGTGGTGATGTCGGGTTCGTTGGCGAGCATGGCCGGGCTGAAGCCGACCTGTTCGGTGGTCCATGCCTGGTGGTCCGCGCCGAGGACGACGGGCAGGTCCGGTACCGCGGCTCGTACGGTTCCGATCAGGGCGCGCGCCCAGCTGTCCAGGTCTTCTTGGGTGACGGTCTGTTGCTCGTAGCCGACCAGCATGTTCGGTTCGTTGCCGAGGTCGATGCCTGCGCCGGCGGGGTGTGTGGAGACAAGCTCGGCGACTGATCGGAGCAGGAGTCCGGCGGCGGAGACAGCCAATGGGTCGGTGAAGAGGTTGTTCCGCGTCAGCCACGGAGGGCGGAAGACCCAGCCGGAGAGGAAACCGTTCAGGACGGTGACCCAGACGTCGAGCCCGACGTCGTGCGCGCGGTCGAGCACATTGGACAGCCGGGCCATGGCGGTGGCCGATACGGAGGTCGGAAAGGGCTGGAAGACCGGCCACAGGCACTGGATCCGAATGTGGTCGCAGCCGAGGGCGGCGATCGCGGTCAGATCGTCGGCGATCGAGTTCTCGTCGAAGTCCAGCCAGGTGCTCCACCACTGTTCGCGCGGTACATAGTTGACCCCGAACGCCGGCCGGTCCGGGGTCATCATCGCGCCTCGTACAAGGTGTCCCACGTAATGACTTGGCCTCTGGCGACGAGCCGGTTCTGGAGTTCGGTGATGTCGATCTCTTGTACGTCGGTCTGCGCGCGGAGCGACTGCACCGCGGCGAGTGCTGCGGATTCGGCCAGGACGCAGAAGACGGGCTCCATCCGGGTCGCGGCATAGCCGATGTGGGAGGCCGACAGGCAGACCGGAACCAGAAGGTTGCCGCAGTCTGCCTGTCGCGGCGTGATGGCCCGGTAGGGAATGGGGTACGGACGGCCGGTGCCCAGGTGGCCACCGATGAACATGTCGCCTTCCGTCGCGACTCCGAGTTGCCCGGTTCGCTGGTCGCGGTGCGGGATCCGTCGTACCGGATAGACGTCCACGCCGAAGAGTGCGAGGCCGATACTGTCGCCGGGGTGGACCTGGTTGGTCACGTCGGCGTGGGTGACGGTGCAGGCACCGTCGAGGCGTCGCGCCGCCCGCACGTAGAGCTGCGGCGGCCAGCCTTCGGTCTCCGGAAAGACGCTCGCATCGAGTCCGTACGCCGCTGTCTCGGCCCGGAACTCATCCGGTACGGCGGGATCGGTCGACAGGAAGTGGTGGAGTCCGCGCAGGTAGTCGATGTGATGGCGCCAGATCCGGGACCGGTCGTCCCAGTTGCCGTTCTGGTACGCACGGCTCACTCCGAGCGGAGCGTTGGTGACCAGGGATGCGCGCTGGTAGTTGTACTCGCCCGAGTTCATCCATCCGGGGAAGATCCCGCGGAGGGCTTCGAGGTTCGGGCCGAGGTGCTCGACGTAGCGGCGTACCAGCTCGTAGTCGGCAGGGGAGTAGCCGTCGGGCGGAGTGAGGTCCGCGCGGCGAGCTGGATCGGTCGTGACGTAGAAGCGGTAGTTGTAGGCCTGCGTGTAGTCGTCTGCGGCGCCGACGGGCAGACCATGGTCCGGCTCGAGCAGGGGGAGCAGTCCGCTGGTGCTGTCTCCGGGCACGACGTACGGGTCGATCGGCATCCAGTTGGTGACCGGCTGGACGCCGGCCAGGTCCTCGCCGTAGGCATCGCGCGCCTCGCGGCCGGTGCAGTAGGGGACGCCGGCGAGCGCCATCAGATCGCCTTCGTACGACGCGTCGACGAAGACTGCCGCTCGTACCTCGCCGTCAGGGAGCGATTCCGAGGCCGGGAGTGGAACGCCCCACTTGTCAGGTGACGAGGTCTCCAGCTGGATGGCGGTAATGCGGTTGGAGGAGCGGGTGACGGAACGGGCGCGGCGCTCGAAGATCACCTCGATGCCGGCCGTCGCGATCCAGTCCTGGAATGCGCGCTGGACGTCGTGGGGGTTGGTGCCGAACCCGAAGACCGCGGTGCTGGTGAGGCCGCCGACGGCCGCGGGGATCGGGCAGTCCTGGGCCGGCTTGATACCGGCGCCGAGCATGCCGCCGAGCCATCGGCTCGGCTCGATCAGGACGACGGATGCGCCTTCCTGATGGGCGGTCATCGCGGCGACGCACCCCGCGGGCGTACCTCCGTAGATACAGATATCGACCATGACATGCACTGTGGCGTCGGACAAACCATCGCGAACATAGCGATTCTGGGCATGCACATGTACTTTCTTGCCGTGCTGACGCTCGATGGCTACCTACTCGCGCCGCGCCGGGACCGCTTCAGCCTCACGTCCGACACCTACGAGACCTGGAGTCTGCTGCTGCCCCGGAGCGGAGCGTTCGCCTTCGAGGTCTCGGGGGCGTCGCCTGGGGTGGCGAGGTTCGGGGATATTGTCATCTGCCCGCCAGGCGGGACGCTTCGACGCACGATGCGGACACCCGTGTCCTTCTTCCACGCGCGCTTCAGTACCGATCTGGAGCCGCCGGCCGGCTGCCGGCGAGTGCAGGATCTCGACCGTCTCCGCGCGGACCTGACGATGCTCGAGGCAACAGACGGTCACGCGGACCTGGTGGCCGCTCACGTCGTCACAGACCTCGTACTGATGACTTTGCGCGCGCACCACGACGCACCCGGGGACGACCTGGTGGAGCGTGCGACGGCGTACGTCCACGAGCACTTCACCGCACCGGACCTCTCGCTCGGCGCCCTGGCCACCGCTCTCGGCATCAGTCCCGCACAACTGTCCCGCAGATTCAAAGCGGTTCACGGCGTCACACCGGTCCTGTACCTTCGCCGCCTCCGGATCCGGAAGGCGCGCGAGCTCCTCGCCGGGACCGACGACACGCTGCAGGTCGTCGCCGAGCACTGCGGGTACCGCAGCGCCTTCTACCTCAGCCGCGTGTTCAGCAAACACACGGGCCGATCGCCCTCCCAGTACCGCGACCTCAGCCGGGTCTGACGGCGTCGCATCGGGGGCCGGCTGCATTTGGGGTCTGGTATTTGCGAAAGCGCTTGCGCTACTCTGCGGAAACGGCCGCTCGCGCCCCATCCCCGCTGAGGAGTTCGCATGTACCGACCCCCGATCCGCTCCACCGCAGCGCTCACGACCTCCCTGATCCTGCTGGCAGGACTGGTGGCCTGCTCCAGCGCCCCCTCGTCCTCCTCCGCCGCGCCCGATGGGTCCGGACAGGTGACGCTCACTGTCGGTGACCGTCCGTCCAGCTCCGACCCGGCCAACCGGGCGACGTTCGACAAGAAGGTGGCCGACTTCCAGAAGGCCAATCCGGACATCAAGCTGGACCCGGTCGAGACGATCTGGGATGCGACGACGTTCCAGGCGCAGGCGGCCGGCGGTCAGCTCCCCGACGTACTCAATGTGCCGTTCACCGAGCCGCAGGGCCTGATCGCCCGCAAGCAGGTCGCCGACCTGACGAAGGTGCTCAAGGACGACGGTCTGCTGGGCGAACTGAACCCGAACGTGCTGAAGATCGCCCAGGACCGGTCCGGCAACGTGTACGCCGTACCGACCGCCGCCTACTCGGTTGGCCTCGTCTACAACCGCGACCTGTTCACCAAGGCAGGTCTGGACCCGGACAAGCCGCCGGCGACCTGGGACGAGCTGCGGGCGGACGCGAAGCAGATCGCGCAGAAGACCGGGCAGGCCGGCTACGCCCAGATGACCACGAACAACACCGGCGGCTGGATGTTCACCACCCAGAGCTACGCGTTCGGCGGGTCGATCGAGAACGAGGACGGCAGCAAGGCGACGTTCGACGACGCGCCGTCGCGGGCCGCGCTGCAGCTGCTGCACGACCTGAAGTGGACCGACAAGTCCATGGGCCAGGCCGTGCTCTACGACATCGACGGCATCTCCAAGGCGTTCGCGGCCGGCAAGATCGGCATGTTCATGTCCGCGCCGGACGCGTACCGCACGCTGGTCAACACCAACGGCCTGAAGGCGTCGGCGTTCGGGATCGGCCCGATGCCGCAGCAGGGCGGTGACCACGGCACGCTCAGCGGTGGCAGCGTCCAGATCGTCAGCCCGAGTGCGACGGACGCCGAGAAGGCGGCTGCGATCAAGTGGATCAAGTTCGCCTACCTGAACAAGTACGTGAACCAGGACGCCGCGGTGACGAGCGCCAAGAACGGTGTGGCGGCGAAGCTGCCGGTCGGCGTGCCCGGTCTCCCGGTCGTCGCGGCGGACCAGTGGTCGACGTACCAGTCCTGGATCAAGCCGTACGTCAACGTGCCGTTGGCGAACTTCGCGCCGTACACGAAGGTGGCGGCCGACCAGAAGATCATCGCTGAGCCGCCGGTGAAGGCTCAGGAGGTGTACGCCGCTCTGGACCCGGTAGTGCAATCCGTACTGGGTAACGCGAAGGCCGACATCCCGGCACTGCTGACCAAGGCGGCCGGCACCGTGAATGCCAAGCTCGGGCGCTGACTTGCTCCGCCGCCTGCGCAACGGGGTACCGGCAGTGCTGTTCGCGCTGCCGGTGCTCCTCATCTTCCTGGTCTTCTCCTGGGGCCCCATCGTCAAGGGCCTGGTGATGAGCGTTCAGCAGACCAACCTGATCGATCCGGTCAAGTGGGTCGGGCTGGAGAACTTCCGGTACGTGCTGACCGACCCTGCGGTCGGCCAGGCGTCGCTGAACACCCTGTGGTTCACCTTGCTCGCTTTGCTGTTCGGCTTCCCGGTGCCGGTGCTGCTGGCGATGTTCCTGTCCGAGCTGCGCGGCAGGTCTTGGCTGTACACCATGCTGGCCTACCTGCCGGTGATCACGCCGCCCGTGGTCGCGATCCTGCTCTGGCGGTTCTTCTACGATCCGTCGCCCAGTGGGATGTTCAACTCGATCCTCGGCAGTGTCGGACTCGGACCGTTCCTCTGGCTGGACAGTCCGTCGTCTGCGATGCCATCGATCGTGCTGGAAGCGACGTGGGCGGGTGCCGGCAATGCGGTGATCATCTACCTGGCCGCTCTGACGTCCGTACGCGCGGACCTCTACGAGGCAGCCGAGCTGGACGGCGCCGGAGTGGTACGTCGGGTGTGGCATGTCATGTTGCCGCACCTACGCAGTGTCCTGTTGCTGATGCTGCTCCTGCAGGTGATCGGGACGATGCAACTGTTCACCGAGCCGCTGCTCTTCACCGGCGGCGGACCACAGGGGTCGACGATGACGATTCTGCTGCTCATCTACAACTACGCCTTCGTCAACGGTGACTACGGCGCAGCTACCGCGCTGAGCGTGCTCCTGGCGCTGGCTCTCGCCGTACTGTCGGCTGTCTTCCAGTTGGCCACGCGTGGCTGGAGTACCGAGTGAGTGTGCTGTCGGACGCGGACCGCAAGCTCACCCGCATCCGAGTGCCGTTCGTCATCGGACAGGTCGTCGTACTGATCGGACTGCTCGTCGCCGGGCTCGGTCCGCTGCTGTGGTTGCTCAAGGCAGCGATCTCGCCGACGCAGGACAGCATCCGGTCGCCGCTCGCCTGGTTCCCGTCCGGCCAGGTGCAGTGGGGCAACCTCGCGATAGCCTGGCAACAGGGCCACATCGGCTACTACCTCGGCAACACCGCCATGATCGCGGCAGGTACGGCGGTTGCGTCGCTGATCGTCTGTACGACGGCCGGCTACGTGCTCAGCGTGCTACGGCCGCGGTGGGGGACCGTGCTGTCCGGAGCGATCCTGGCCACGCTGTTCGTGCCGCACATCGTTTCGCTCGTCCCGCTGTACCTGACCGTGCTGAAAGTACCTGTAGTGCACGCCAACCTGACCAACACGTTCTGGGCGGTCTGGCTGCCACCTGCGGCCAGTGCGTTCAACGTGCTGATCGTGAAGCGGTTCTTCGACAGCATCCCCCGCGAGTACTTTGAAGCGGCCCGAATCGACGGTGCCGGTTCGATCCGCGTCTTCACCTCGCTCGTGCTCCCGCTGTCGCGGCCGATCCTCGGTGTGGTCGTGCTGCTCAGCATCATCTCTTCCTGGAAGGACTACCTGTGGCCCCTGCTGGTGCTGACGAATCCGGATCTGCAGCCGGTCTCGGTGGCGTTGCCGAAGATCGCCAAGGTGACGGAGCTCAACATCCAGTTGGCGGGCCTGTTCCTGGCCCTGCTGATCCCGGTACTGCTGTTCCTGGTCTTCCAGCGAGCATTTCTGCGTGGCGTGGGCCTGTCTGGGGGAATCAAGGCGTGAGGCGGGTTCTCGTGACGGGTGCGGACGGCTCGATCGGCCGGGCTGCCGTCCTCGGCCTGCAGAAGAGCGGGTACGACGTCACCGGCCTGTCGCTGCGCTACGACCACACCAGCACGGCGGACCGCCCGCTGGTCGGCGATGCGCGATCGGCGAAGGATGTGGCGGCCGCACTCGACGGTGTGGACGCCGTACTGCATCTCGCGGCGATTCCGCATCCGAGTCTGGGCACGCCGGAGGAGGTGTTCGAGAACAACGTCGCGGCGACGTTCAACGTGCTGGCACAGGCCGGGCAGCGGGGGATCGGCCGGGTGGTGATCGCCAGCAGTATCAACGCGTTCGGCGTACCGATGAATGTGAACGAGGTACAGCCGGCGTACTACCCGCTGGACGAGGCGGTCGAGGCCGACATCGCGGATGCGTACTCGTTGTCCAAAAGCGTGGACGAGCAGAGTGCACGGATGGCGTGGCGGCGCTGGGGAACCACCGTGATCGCGCTGCGGTTCCCGCTGGTGAAGACTCGCGAGGAACTGTTCAAGTTCGCGGCCATGACCGAACGCGACCCGTCGGTCATGGCGCGGGAAGGCTGGGCCTACCTCGACCTGCGCGACGGCGTCCGGGCGATCATCGCCGCACTCGAGTCACCGGCCGCCGGGGCCCACGTGGTCGGTCTGGCGGCCGATGACATCCTGATTGACCGGCAGACCGCTGAGCTGTTGCGCGAGTACGCGCCAACGGTGCCGCTGCGGTCGGAGGTCGCGGGACGTGGATCGTTGGTCGACACGACCCGGGCGCGGGAGCTGCTGGGCTTCAGGCCGCGGTACTCGATCCACGACGAGGATCAGGTGGTCTCCGCGGTCACGACCTGAGGAGCGACGTACCGGATGCCGGGCTGGGGGTCGGGCTCGAGGAGGTGGGCCGCCACCTGCCGGCCGATCTCCTCGAGGCCGACGTCGATCGTGGTCAGGTGGCGGGAGACCCGCTGATCGTGCATCAGCTGCTCCCAGTTGTCGACGCCGATCAGTGCGACGTCACCGGGCACGTCCCGCCCGGATGCGCGGACGATGCGTTCGGCGCCGCGGGCGATCGCGTCGCTGCCACAGAAGATCGCGTCGACGTCAGGTGCCTCGGCCAGGACCTCGGCGGCCGCCTCGGCGCCCCAGCCCTCACGCCAGCGGCCGAAGCGCGGCGGGGCCGCCCACTCGAGCCCGGCATCGGCCAGCACCTGCTCGGCTCCGGCCACCCGGCGCTGGGCGGCGTTGTCGTGCGGCTCCGCGGTGATGTGGGCGATGCGCCGGCGCCCCTTCGACAACAGGTGCCGTACGGCGAGCCGGCCGATCTCGTCGTCGTCCGACGTGATCGTGACGTCGTCGGGGTCCTCGGTGAACGTGAACGCGTAGATCACCGGGACGTCGAAGCGGCTGGTCAGCGACGGCGTCGGATACGACGTACCGGTCCCGATCACGATCACGCCGTCGATCCGGCGGGCCCGGAGCTGCAGGATGCTCTCGGTGACGTCGTGTTCGTCGATCCGCGCGTCGTACAGCAGGATCGCCTGCTCCTTGGCGCCCAGCTCGGTGGCGGCAGTGGCCAGCACCACGCGGGTGAAGGGGTTCGACGCGCGGTGGGTGAGCACGCCGATGGTCTGGCTGCGGCCGCGGGCGAACGACCGGGCCAGGGCGTTGTGCCGGAACCCGAGCCGGTCCGCTGTCACGCGGACGTGCTGCCGGGTCGCCTCCGAGATCCGATCGGTGCCGTTCAGCGCCTTGGAAGCGGTCGACAGCGACACTCCGGCCGCAGCGGCGACATCGGACAGCGTGATCACTGAATCGGCCATGTGCACATCGTAGTCAGCAACGAGCCGTTGACAGCGGGCTCCCGCAGTATCAAGGTGTGATTTGCGAAACCGCTTTCGCTTCCTGGGAGGAAATTCCATGGCCCGTCGCCGCTCCGGCGCAGTCAGTCTTCTCATGGCCGGTCTGCTGCTGGCCGCCGTACTCCAGTCGCCCGCTCGCGCAGCTGTCACCGCTGCGCCGACTCTGACGATCACACCGACCACTGTGGGCAACACCTTCACCGTTGGGCAGCAGGTGAAGCTGGGCTTCAGCACCGACGCCGCCACCGTCAACTGGACGGTCCGTGACGCCGGTGGGACCGAGGTGGCGAAAGGCTCCGCACCGGCCGCCACACTCGACGGACAGCTCGCTCTGCCGGTCAGCACGCCCGGCTGGTACCAGACCGACCTCACAGCGGTGGGGTCCGACGGTACGACGACGCTCGGCGGCACCGATTTCGCCGTACTGACTCCACACGACTTCTCGACGTCCACGGATACCCGGATCGGAGTCGCGGGCGCACTGGGCTTCGGCGGCAGTGCCAACCCCGGTCTGGAAGCCGTGCCGCTGATGGCGAACGGCGGTATCTCTACCGACCGCGACGAGGCGTTCTGGGCCGCGGCGGAGACCACGAAGGGCGTCATCCAGTTCCCGCAGCGGTACAAGGACTACATGGCGGCGCTGGACGCCAACAACGTCGACTTCCTCAACATCCTCGACTACGGGAACACGCTGTACTACCCGGACGAGGCGCCCGCGACGGACGAGCAGCGCGAGGCGTTCACGCGGTACGCCGTCGCAGCCGTCGACCAGTGGGGTACCGAGCACACGACGTACGAGCTGTGGAACGAGTGGAACCTCCGTGACCCGAACGGTGCCGCGAAAGCCAGCCCGGAGAACTACGTCGCGCTGCTGAAGACGGTGAGCGCCGCGGTACGGGCGAAGCACCCGGACGTGAAGCTGACAGGCCCGTCGCTGGCGGTCATCAACGACTGGCAGGGCTGGTTCACCAAGTTCGCCGATCTCGGTGGGCTGGACTACGTCGACGCCGTGACCATCCACCCGTACGTGCAGCCGCTGGACCCGGAAGCGTCGGTCACCTACGTCAACACGATCCGCAACATCATGGCGGCGCACGGCTCGACCAAGCCGATCTACATCTCCGAACAGGGCTGGGCGACCGGGACGAACCCCAGTGCGGTCTCCGAGCCGGCGCAAGCGCGTGACCTGGTGCGCGGCAACCTGCTGGCCTACGGCAACGGTGTGGCGCGGTACAGCTCCTACAACTTCATGGACTCGGGTACGGACCCGTCGAACGTCGAGCACCGGTTCGGCCTGGTGCGCAACCGGCTCGACTCGCGTGGTGCGCTCGTACCCAAGCCGTCGTACGTCGCCACCGCCGTCCTGGCCCGCCAGATCGACGAGCTCCCGCTGATCGGCCAGACCCGCTTCGGCACCAACGGGTACGACGTTTCGTTCGACGCCGGTGCAGGGCAAAGCGTCCACGCGGTCTGGTCGACCACACCCGGAGTGGTGGCGGCAACCGCCCCGCCCGGCTCGACTGTCCAGGTCACGGACCTGTACGGCGCAGAGACCACACTGACCGCGGACGCGGGCGGACATGTCTGGGTGACTGCCGGACCGAACCCTGTCTACCTGAAGGGCGCGATCACCGGACCGATGCTCCCGTCCAGTCGCTTCGCGCTGTCGGTCGGCCCGGAGATCGCCGGAGACCCGGCCACGGGCACGCTCACCTTCACGAACCCGGACACCGTCACCCACGCGTTCACCGTCTCTGCAGGGGGCGCCGAGACCAGTGGTTCGGTCGCTCCAGGTGCTACGACCACCGCACCCGTCGGCTACCCGGCGCAGGACTCGACCGGGCCGCGGACCTACTCCGCAACGGTCACGGTCGACGGCCGAGCGGTTGCCCTTGTCTCTGCCACGGGTACCGCGACGCCACCGTTGTCCGTGACCGCCTCGCACGTGGTCAACGGCAGTGGCAAGGACCTGCTCCGCTTCCGCGTGGCCAATGCTTCGTCACATGATCTGCCGGTCGCGGGCCTCGACTGGGCGACCGGCACAGCGTCGGGGACCCTGTTCGCGGGTTGCACGATTGCCGCGCACTCGACCAAGCAGGCTGACGTACCGCTGAGTCTCACCGCAGCGTCCACGTGGTCCGCGAGCCTCCGTCGTACCGGACTGGTCGATATCAAGGCCTCCGGCAAGCTCACGCCGGTCAGCGGGCCGACCGTGGCGAAGCGGCACACCGTGACACTGGACGGCGCGATCGACCCAGCTGTTGCTGGGCAGCCCGCGATCGCACTCGAAGGCACCGGCACACCGCCAGTGACCGGCTGGGGTGGTCCGAGCGACCTGTCGGGATCGCTCTGGCTCACCCACGACGACCAGAACCTGTACCTGTCCGCCAAGATCACCGACGACGTGTTCTCCCAGCCGAACCGGGCCGGCAACATCTGGGGCGGTGACGGGATCCAGCTCGGTATGACGGCCGGCGCGCCCGGCGAGGCGACCACTACCCAGGAGATCGGTGTCGCGCTGACAGATGCCGGTCCGGTCGACACGTGGCGCTGGACACCGACCAGCCAGACCGGTACGCCGCCTGGCGTGCAGGCCAAGGTCGTGCGGGACGAGGCCGCGCACACCACGACGTACGAGATCGCTGTCCCGTGGAGCACGCTCGGGTTCGCGCCCGGCGATCGGTTGCTGTCGGCAACCGTGGTGGTCAACGAGAACGACGGCACCGGGCGGCGCGGCTGGCTGACCTGGGGCAAGGGTGTGGCGGAGACCAAGAACCCGGCCGGATTCAACCCCGTCGTCCTCGACCCCGCGACCCACTGACGCCATGAGACGCCTACTTGCTGTCGTCCTCGCAGTCTGCCTTCTCGCCTTCGGCACGGTCGCCACCGCACAGGCCGCCGTACTGACGCTCACGCCGATCACCCTCGGCAACGTCTTCACCGACGGCCAGCCGGTGAAGTTCGGCCTCAGCACGGACGCGGCCTCGGTCGGCTGGTCGGCGGCCGACGTCAACGGCACCGTTGTCGCCAGCGGCAGCCAGGCCGCGGCCGGCACCTTGCAGCTCCCGGTCACCACGCGCGGCTGGTACAAGCTCACGGTGCAAGCCGGTACGACGACCGCTCAGACCACGTTCGCCATCGTCAGTCCGGTCAGCACGTCGCCGATCGCCGGACTCACGTCGCACCGGATCGGCGACTTCGAGAACACCGCCGAGGGCTGGACGTTCTATCCCGGCAGCGAATTTCCCGGAGCCACCGGCAGTTTCGGGCTCGACAGCACCGGCAACCACTCCGGCGCGAGCTCGGGAAAGCTGTCGGCCGACTTCGGTGCCGGCGGCGCCTACGTCAGCGTCAACCGGTCGTTGCCGGCGGTCGACGCCACCAGCGTCAGCTTCTGGGTGAAGTCGCCGAACCTGTCGTTCCTCACGTTCCGCCTGACCGATTCCACCGGCCAGGTCCATCAACAGCGCCTGACGTTGTCGGGGGCAACCGATTGGCAGCCGCTGGCCGTCACGAGGTTCGACGGCGGCAAGCAGTACGTGCACTTCGGTGGCGCCAACGACGGTGTCTGGCACGGCCCGGCCAAGGCGGTCGAGGTCGTGCTGGACAAGGCGGCGATCTCCGGCGCGACGACCACGACCCTGAACCTCGACGACCTTGCACTGAACGCGCCGGCCGGCGAGCCGACCACACCGCTCGGCGACTACGAAAGCGCGGCCGAGGGCTGGTCGTTCTATCCCGGCAGCGAGTTCCCCGGCGCGACGGGCAGCCTGGCGCTCGACGCTACCTCGGCTGCAGCCGGGACCCAGTCGGCCAAGCTCTCGGGGGACTTCTCCGGCGGCGGCAACTACGTGGCCGTCCAGCGAACCACGGTCCCCGTCGATCTGACCGCCATCAGCCTGTCCGTCAGAACCAGCCAACTGTCGGCCCTCGGGCTGCGGCTGACCGACGCCACCGGACAGGTCCACCAGCAACGACTGACGCTGTCCGGCTCGACCGCTTGGCAGCAGCTGACCGTGACGCGGTTCGACGGTGGCTCTGGCTACCTGCACTTCGGTGGCGCTGACGACGGCATCTGGCACGGTCCGGCGAAATCGATCATGGTCACACTGGACCGCAGCTCGATCATCGGCGGCGGTACGACGGCAACGGTCAACTTGGACGCGGTCGCGGCGACCACGGCCGCGTCGTTGCTCGGTGCAGGTACTCATTTCGGCCAGTCGTGGAGCACGACCCCGGTGCCGTTGCTCGCCCAGTCCGGCGCCCGCGGTGCGCGCGACGAAGCGCTCTGGGACCAGGCCGAGACGACCCGCGGCACGTATGCCTTCCCAGCGAAGGTCACCAACTATCTCCAGGCCTTCCAGACCAACGGCATCGACCCGCTGCTGATCGCCGACTACGGCAACGCGTTGTACGACGACGTACCGGACAACGCCTTCAACGCACCGTTCACCGACGCCGGCCGAGCCGCGTTCGCCAACTACGCCGACGCCCTCGCCACGCAGTTCCCGCAGATCAAGAACCTGGCGATCTGGAACGAATGGGACGTCAACGCGGCCGGCCCGTCCAACATGACACCGGAGAGCTATCTCGCGTTGCTCAAGGCAACGTACCCGAAGCTGAAGGCCGACCACCCGAGCCTGACCGTCGTCGGCGGCGGTGACACCGACGTGAACCAGGTGGCCTGGTTCGAGGCGTTCTGTCAGCTCGGCGGGCTCAAGTACCTCGACGTGGTGTCCATCCACCCGTACAACTACCTGAACGCTCCCGAGGGACTCGGCGCCGCGGTCGACCAGGTCCGCGCGCTGATCCGGCAGTACAACGGCGGCGTGGACAAGCCGATCTGGGTCACCGAGTCCGGCTGGTTCACGGGGACGCACGTGAGCAACGTCAGCGAGCCGACCCAGGCCATGTACGTCGCCCGCGCCCAGCTCGCCGTCCTCGGCCACGGCGTCGACCGGTACTACCTCTACGACTTCATGAACGACGGCATCGTCGCGGCGGATCAGGAGGACAACTTCGGTCTCGTACACAACCCCGCCGATGCGCTCGGTCCGTACACCCCCAAACCGTCGTACGTCGCCTACGCCACCGGCGCTCGCCAGCTCCGCGGCGCGACGTTCCTCGGCAAGGAGTTCCCGGGCAACGGGCTGATCGACCAGGTCTTCGCCACCAACGACGGCACACCACTGCGCGCGATCTGGGCAGCCGGCGGCACCGGCACCACCATCACCGTCACCGCGACCGGACCGATCCAGGTCACCAACCTCTACGGAGTCTCGGCGACCTACACCCCGGACGCGAACGGGAAGGTGGTCCTGTCGGTCGGCGTCTGGCCGACGTACGTCACCGGATCCACCGTCACCTCGGTGACGACACCGTGAATCGCGGCCGTACGGCATCCGCGGGCTCGCCGTTCAGAAGATGAAGAAACCTGTGACTGCGGTCGGGATGGTGCCCAGCAGGAGCCAGGGGGACGGGAGCCGGTGGAAGATCGCGAGGATGCCGGCGGCGGTGAGGACGCCGATGACGCCGGACATGATCCACAGGCCGACCCCGCGGCCGAAGTCGTCGTGCGAGATGCCGATGCTGTAGACGGCCAAGGTCACGGCCGGGACAGTCCCGACGTGGAAGAGAACGGCTGACACGACCCAGCGCTGGACCGTCTCGATGTTCATCGGCCGAGGTGTCCGGCGGCGTCGTACCGGGGCGCGGCGCACCTGGTCCATCAATCCTCCGACTGGTTCTTCGCCGCGGCGATGACGCGGGTCAGGCGTTCGTGCAGTTGCATGAGTTCATCGATGTCCATTCCGAGACGGGTAACGATTGCCGGGGGGACCTTGAGCGCCTGCTTGCGGAGTTCGCGCCCCTTCTCGGTGAGCGCGACCGCGAGTGAGCGTTCGTCCCTGGCGTCGCGGTCACGGCGCAGCAGGCCTGAGCTCTCGAGCCGTTTGAGGAGCGGCGACAGCGTCGCGGGCTCGAGCTGGAGCATGCTCGACAGGTCCTTGACCGAGACCGGTTCGAACTCCCAGAGCGCCAGCATGACCAGATACTGCGGATGCGTCAGCCCCATCGGTTCGAGGACCGGCCGGTAGAGCGCGATGACGCTGCGCGACGCGATCGCCAGCGCGAAACACACCTGATGCTCGAGCGCCAAGGGGTTCTCCGGCCGGCCCTGTCTCATTTTCGCTGCGGTCACAAAGTTAGTGTAGCAACATTACGTACCCTAATAGTTAGCGACCTAACTAATGAGGAGACGTGATGGCACGAGAGCAGGTGCTGGTCGACGGTGACTGGCTCGAGAAGAAGCTGGACGACCCGGCCGTGGTGGTCTTCGAAGTGGACGAGAACAGTGGGGCGCACGCGGAGCGGCACATCCCGGGCGCGCTCGCTCTCGACTGGCGGGCCGATTTGCAGGACCCGTTGCGCCGCGACCTGATCGGCCAGGACGCGTTCGAGGCGCTGCTGACCACGCACCAGGTGACCCCCGACGACACGGTGATCCTGTACGGCGGGGACAACAACTGGTTCGCGGCGTACGCCTATTGGTATTTCAAGCTGTACGGGCACCACGACGTACGTCTGCTGGACGGCGGGACCAAGCGCTGGGAGCTCGACGGCCGGCCCCTGACCGGTACCCCGACCCTGCGCGAACGCCTGCCGCGACCGGGTGCGTACCGCGCGCAGCCGGCCGACGGAAGTCTGCGCGCGTACCGGGATGGCGTCATCGCCGCGATCGGCCGGGACAGCATCCTGGACGTCCGGTCGCCGGCGGAGTTCTCCGGCGAGATCCTCGCGCCGGCGCACTTCCCGCAGGAGCAGCCGCAGGTTCCGGGTCATATTCCCGGAGCGGTCAATGTGCCATGGTCCAAGGCCGTCGCGGACGACGGCACGTTCCTGACCGACGTACGGCTGCGTGCGTTGTACGCCGATGCCGGCCTCGACCTCGACAGGCCGGGCGGTGACATCGTCGTGTACTGCCGGATCGGCGAGCGCAGCGCGCACAGCTGGTTCGTCCTGCACGAGCTGCTCCACCAGCCGTCGGTGCGGAACTACGACGGTTCATGGGTCGAGTACGGCTCCCTGATCGGAGCCCCGATCGAGAAATGAGACCTTGTTGTACGGGCGTTGCAGACAGCCGCAACGCCCGTACAACAAGACGGCCCGACGGGCCAGGAAGGCACGGAAACGTCATCGGACAGCGGGGGCACCCGCCAAGCGGATTCCCGCCACGCCTTCCCGCGGTCGCTACCCGTCCCGTCCCACCGACGGAGCCCTTGCTGAGGGTGAGCTGTGGCGCGCGTATTCAGCCCTGGTTCAGTAGCGCGCTGAGAGAGTTCGAGGAGCACACGAAGCAGGGAGGCATGATGAGGTTTACGAGATGGCTTGCTGGAGTTCTGACGGCCGTGACGATCATGTCCGGCGGGACGGTGGTGGCGACGTCCGCGGAGGCGGCTGTTGCCGTACGGCGCTGTCCGCTGCCGGTGTTCGGTCCGGGTGCGACGTACCGGCCGCGCTTCGAACCTGGCAAGTTCACCGCGCATGTGACCAACCGGTTCTTCCCGCTGAAGGTCGGGCGGACGCTCGTCTACACCGGCGTGAAGGACGGCAAGCCGGCGTTGAACATCATGACGACCACCTCTCGTACCCGGATCATCGCCGGGGTGCGGACCCGTGTGGTCGAGGACCGCCTGTACCTGGGCAATGTGCTTGAGGAGCGAACGAGCGACTACTACGCGCAGGACCGGTGCGGGAACGTCTGGTACTTCGGCGAGGACACCGCCACCCTTGATGCCCGCGGCCGGGTGGTCAGCACCGAAGGCAGCTTCCACGCAGGAGTTCGCGGTGCCCAGCCGGGAGTCGTCATGCAGGCGCATCCGCAGCTCGGCCGGTGGTTCCGGCAGGAATGGTTCGCGGGTGAGGCCGAGGATGTCTTCCGCGTCGTCGACCGATCGGCCCGGATCCGGGTGCCGTACGGCAGTTTCCGGCACGCGCTGCGGACCGAGGAGAAGACCGCGCTCGAACCCGGCGTACTCGACAACAAGTACTACGTCGCCGGTATCGGCGAGGTCTTCGAAGGATCGGTCAAGGGACCACGCGAAGTCCTTCGCCTGGTGGAAATCATCTCCTGATCGCGCCTACACGTCATAGGCGTGCAGTCCGATCAGCAGGCCGGTCGGGTCCAGGATGTAACAACCCCGGCCGACCTCCGGGATGGTGAAGGGCTCGACCGCCACGGTGCCGCCGTGCTTGCTGACGAGCTCGAGCGCAGCCTCCAGGTCGTCGACACGGATCACCGGAATCGTCCGTGGCTGGCCGTCGCGCGACGGCATCAGGCCGGTGTCGACGCCATGGTCGGTGCCGTGCGGCGCGACCAGGTAGTCGGGTGCTGCGAACGGCTGGAACTGCCAGCCGAACACCTCGCTCAGGAAGGTGTTCGTCACCTCGAGATCGGGGCTGTTGAGCTCGACGTAACTGACGGGTTGACTCATGATCGATCTCCAGGAGTGTGGCGCCGCAGCGCGGGTGCCTTTTCGTGACGGGCGGCCACGTCGATGGCCCAATGTGCCAGCGCGTGGAGCGCGTCGGGGCTCAGTTCGTGCCAGCGGTGCCGGCCGACCAGGGTGGTATGCACCACCTCGGCGGTTTGCAGGATCTTCAGATGCTGCGAGACGGCGGGCCGACTGATCGGGAACAGCTCGGCCAACTGTCCGGTCGTCGCCGGTCCCTGCGCCAGCCGCCCGACGATCCGCCGCCGCGATCCGTCCGCTAGCGCTGCTAGTACGGCGCCCACCTCGATCGTCATACCCGCCTCTCAACGTGTAAGTCGGAGCTTACGCGTAAGGAAATGCTTACGCAACAACGGTGGAGGCGTTCTAACCTTCGACAAAACGCGCCTACGAGCGAGGCGGCGTGCGGCGATTGAGTCATCCTGGGGTCACGCCGATTTCGGGGAGGGAGGCTGTCATGAGCGCCGCGGATCATCGGCATCGGCCGTTGGTGGGGCGGGACCCGGGGGAGCGGCACCGGGCGGCGACGCCGTTGGAGTTGTTGTACGACCTGACGTTCGTCGTTGCGTTCGGCACGGCCGCGGACGAACTGGCGCACTACCTGGCCGAGGGGCACGCGGTCGCGGCAGTCGGTGGGTTCTGCCTGGCGGTGTTCGCGGTGGCGTGGTGCTGGATGAACTACTCGTGGTTCGCGTCGGCGTACGACAACGACGACTGGGTGTTCCGGGTCGCCACCCTGGTTCAGATGGTCGGGGTGGTCGTCCTGGCGCTGGGTCTGCCGAACATGTTCGCGTCGCTCGACCACGGCGGGCATATCGACGTACGGATGATGGTCTTCGGGTACGTCGTACTGCGGCTGTCCATGCTGTTCCTCTGGATGCTTGCCGGACGCAACGATCCCGATCGGGCGCCTGCGGCCCGCAAGTACATCTCCGCGATCGGCGTCGCGCAGGTGGGATGGGTGGTGCTCGCGCTCCTGAACCTTCCGGTATGGCTGTTCTTCGTGCTGGGCATCCCGCTCTTCGTCCTGGAGCTGGCCGGTCCGGTCCTCGCCGAGCGCCGGCGCGAGACGCCCTGGCATGCACACCACATCGCCGAACGCCACGGGTTGCTGCTCCTGATCACCCTGGGCGAGGGCGTGCTGGGCACGGTCGCCGCGCTGAACGCACTCGTGCACGGCGACCACGGCTGGACCTTCGAGGCCGCGCTGCTCGCGGTCGCCGGCCTCGGCCTGACCTTCGGACTGTGGTGGATGTACTTCGCTGTTCCCTGGGGCGATGTACTAGACCGTCACCGCGACCGCTCGCGTCCCTGGGGCCTCGGACACTTCCTGCTCTTCGGATCGGTCGCTGCGACGGGTGCCGGGCTGCACGTGGCGGCGTACTTCCTCGAAGGCACCGCCACGATCGGCGCCACCACGACCGTGCTGACCGTCGCGATCCCGGTGGCGATCTTCATCCTGACGCTCTATGCGATCTACTGGGCATTCGTCCGCCAGCACGACCTCCTGCACCCGCTACTCCTCGCCGGCACAGCAGCCGTGATCGCACTCGCAGTCGCCTGCGCAGCGCTGGGCGCAAGCATGTCCTGGTGCCTCGTAGTCATCATGCTCGCCCCCGCCGTAACAGTCATAGGCTTCGAAACAGTAGGCCACCGCCACCTCACCCAGGCCCTCGTAGAGAGCTGAGCCCGACGACGACCGAGTTGGTGGCCAGGTTCTCCACCGTGGCGGGGGAGCACGGCAGCCCGGACACCTGGCGTGACCCGCGCGGCTTCGCGTTGAAGTTCTACACGTCCGAGGGCAACTACGACATGGTCGGGAACGACACCCCGGTGTTCTTTCTGCGCGATCCCGTGAAGTTCCAGCACTTCATCCGCTCGCAGAAACGCCGCGCGGACAACAATCTGCGCGACCATGACATGCAGTGGGACTTCTGGACCTTGTCGCCGGAGTCGGCGCACCAGGTGACTTGGCTGATGGGGGACCGGGGCATTCCGCGCACCTGGAGGCACATGAACGGGTACTCCAGTCACACCTACATGTGGGTCAACGCTGACGGCGAGAAGTGCTGGGTGAAGTACCACTTCATCAGCGACCAGGGCATCGAGTGCCTGACACAGGCCGAGGCAGACGCCCTGGCCGGGTCGGACAGCGACTACCACACCGGGGATCTGTCCCAGGCGATCAAGCAACTCGCGGACGCCGAACTGGTCCGGCTGCACAACCGGCTCCCGGACCTCACCGAACAACAGCGAGCCGAGACGGCCGCCACCGTCCACCGCATCCCCCGCAAAATCCTGCACCGGCCGACAGTCCGCGCCAAAGAGCTCTCCGCCGGCCCGAACCGGCCTGACAATCTCGAAGCACTTCGCCGGCTCTTCGACCTCGACACACGCCCGTCGTCGACTGCGCCGTGACGAGCAGCGCCGAGCCAGGACTCGGATCACAGCGAGTGGATGCGGCGGCTGTCTCCTTCGGACTGGCCGGCGTGATCTGTGAGGTTATGTCTGAGATGTCCTGCGGTGGGTCAGGCGTCGTCGGCTCGGAAGCAGCCGTGGAGGTGGTCGTTGACGATGCCGACGTTTTGCATGAAGGCGTACACACTGGTCGGGCCGACGAAGCGGTATCCCTGCGCTTTGAGCTGGTGTGCGAACGCTTCGGATTCTGGGCTGGAGGTCGGTAAGGCGGCAAGGGATCGCGGTGACCGGTGGCCCGTGGGCTCGTAGGATTTCGCCAGTTCGGCAAGGGTCGGCGAGGCCGACAGTACTGCGCGAGCGTTGTCGATGGTGGCCTGGATCTTGGCCCGGTTGCGGATGATCGAGGCGTCCTGCGTCAACCGTTCGACGTCATTGTCGTTCATGGCCGCGACCTTGGCGATGTCGAAGCCGTGGAAGGCGGCGCGGAAGGTGTCGCGCTTGTTGAATACGATCGACCAGCTCAGTCCGACCTGGAAGACACCGAGGGTGAGTGCCTCGTACATCGCTTGCTGGTCGTCTGTGCGGTGGCCCCAGACGTCGTCGTGATATCGGCCGAGCGGTGTGCCGGCGTCGCCTGCCCAGGCGCAGCGTGATCTGCCGTCGCTACCGAGGATCACGTCATCGCGGCTCATCGCGGTTCTCCATCAGGAGGGGGCTGGCTGCGACGACCCGTGTGAGCTGCTCGATCGACAGGCAGTCGGTGGTTGGCGGCGGCGGTAGCGGAGGTGGCGTACACGTCGATCATGGGCATGGCTGCGGGTCCTGTCCTCGGTTGTGCCTGGTTTGGTCAGGCTGAGCGTAGGACCAGTAGATCGCGGGGGGAGCACCAGGTTCCATCACACGAATATGTGAAGGATCCCCGCTGCTGCCGGCGGCAGGCTTGGCCTGCAGGTGACCCGACAGCTGACGGACGGATGATCATGGCAGGCTCCGTGCAACCGACAGGTAGGGGATTGCGTGCGCGAGGGTGGCGCGTAACGGATAACCCACCAGGCGCAGGAATTCCGGCATCGCGCCGCTCATGAGGTGATTTTGGTGACCAGGTCGAGGAGGTTGCCGTCTGGGTCGCGTAGTGAGGCGGTTCGGTTGCCGTTTCCGGAGTCGTGGGGTGTGGTGACCGTCGGTGCGCCGGACTCGGTGAGGTGCGCGTAGGCACGGTCGAGATCTGTGGTCCACAGCACCAGGCACATCGCCGGCGCGCCCGGTGCCGCGTCGATGCCTTGATGAGATTTGGCGGCCTCGACGGTGCTCAGCGCGATCGCGGTTGCGTTCAGGGTCAGCTCGACGTGGTTCGGCGATTCCGTGGGAGTCCTGAAGGTCTCGGTGAATCCGAGCACGTCCTTGTAGAACCTCAGACTGCGCGGCATGTCGGCGGTGTAGATGTTCACGAAGCCGTTCTCGAACATGATGTAACCCTTCAGTCCTCGTCGATCGCCAGATCGTGCAGTTTGTGCAGCGCATTCGTCCAGTACGCCTCGTACTGGGAAACCCACGGCCCGAACGCCGTACCGAGTCCGGCACGGTCGATCCGGTAGTGCTGATGCCGGCCTGCTTTCTCGGCCACCACCAACCCGGCGGCCCGAAGCGTCATCAAATGCTTGGAAATACCCGATGTCACCAGCTCGGGAAACTCTGCGGCGAGTTCGCTCACGGTGAGACTGCCGCGATCCATCAACAGCTCCAGAATGCGCCGCCGCGTCGGATCCGCGATCGCGCGGAACGGATCGGGATCCTCACCCACCGTCGGCCACCAGTTCCGCGAGTCGCTCGAGCACCAGGTGACGATCCGCGCCCCGCTCGTACGCATCCCGGGTCTGCCGCCAGGCCGACGTACCGATCCCGGCGAAACCGTCGTGAGTCAGCGTCACCTCCGTACCGGCGTCCGTTGCATGAAGCGCGATCACCAGCCGTCCGGGGTGCTCCCAACCGGAGTCCTCTTCCAGCCAGGACAGCACCAGGCGCCCCTCCGGAACGAGTTCGAGTACGACGCCGCTGATCCAGGTGACGTCGTCGGCCCCGAGCATCCGGTACCGACCGCCCTCCTCGAGATCGATCGTCAGCGTCGGCGCGAGCCAGCGCCGCAGCACCTGCTGCGAAGCGAACTGCCGCCAGACCACGCTCGGCGCCCGGGGAATCGCGATCCGACGTGTCACCTGAGGCATGAACTTCTCCTAACGTCTTACCATCCGGTAATGCATTACCTCATGGTAAGGCGTTGGGCGTCAAGCCAGGATGAAGCGCCGCGGCCAGAACGGCGGCGCCGAATCAGGACGTAGGCCGGCTGGTGGGGAGGATGCTGGAGAGGAATCGGACCGGCGCCAGCTGGCTGAGCGCGGTCGGAACGATCGCCAGGTGGATGCGGTTCAGGTTGGCGCGGCCGAGCCGCGGCGCCAAGTGTCGCTCAAGAGCGTGAACTCTGCGCGACGAACGTCTCCAGGCGATTCTTCGGGCGGGGTAGTCCGTAGTGCTCGCGCAGGGTGCTGCCGGTGTAGTCGGTCCGGAAGAGTCCCCGCTGCTGCAGGATCGGTACTACCTTTTCGGCGAACGCTTCGAGACCTGACGGCAGCACCGCGGGCATGATGTTGAAGCCGTCGGCGGCACCGTTCTCGAAGTAGTGCTGGATGGTGTCGGCAACCTGTACCGGCGTACCGGTGAAGGTGCGGTGGCCGCGGCCGCCGCCCAGTTTGCCGATGAGCTCGCGCACGGTGAGGTTGTCGCGGCGGGCCCAGTCGACGATAAGGGTACGTCGGCTCTTGGCGCCCTCGATCTCGTCCTCGCTGGGCAGGTCGGCAGGCAGCGGCTCGTCCAGCCGGAGCCGCTCGGGCTCGACGCCGAGCGTGCGCGCGATCTGCAGGACGGCGTACTGCGGTGCGATCAGGCGCTCGAGCTCCGCGTCGAGCTCCTGCGCCTCGGCCTCGGTGTCGCCGATGACCGGCACGATGCCCGGCAAGACGGTCACGTGGTTTGGGTCGCGGCCGGCGGCGATCGCGCGGCGTTTGATGTCGGCGTAGAAGGCCCGTGACTCCGCGAGCGTCGGCTGGGCGGTGAAGATCGCCTCGGCCCATTTGGCCGCGAACTCCTTGCCGTCCTCGCTCGAGCCGGCCTGCACCAGGAGTGGGTAGGCCTGCGGTGAGCGCGGTACGTTCAGCGGGCCGTCGACGCGGAAGAACTGGTCGCGATGGTCGATCGGCCGTACGCGCTCCCGGCTGGTGTGTACGCCGGTGTCCTTGTCGGCGACGACGGCGTCGTCGGACCAGCTGTCCCACAGCTTCGTGGCGACCTCGAGGAACTCGTCGGCACGGGCGTAGCGGGTGTGGTGCAGCGGCTGGTCCTCGAGACCGAAGTTGCGGGCGGCGGCGTCGCCTGCGGTAGTGACGATGTTCCACCCTGCTCTGCCACCGGAGAGGTGGTCGAGGGACGCGAAGCGGCGGGCCAGGTTGTACGGCTCGTTGTACGACGTCGACGCGGTCGCGATCAGGCCGATGCGCGAGGTCGTCACGGCCAGCGCCGCCAGCAGCACGGTGGGCTCGAGTTTGCCGCTCGGCCGGCGGCCGGGATCTCCGAAGAGCGACGGGCCGTCGGCGAGGAAGACCGAGTCGAACTTCGCGTCCTCGGCGACCTTCGCCAGATGCTGGTGCGCGGCGAGCGAGAGGTTGGAGTGCGGGTCGGACTCCGGCAGTCGCCACGAGGCCTCGTGATGGCCGGTGTCGTGGAGGAACAGGTTGAAGTGCAGCTGACGTTCGCTCATCACGCGCTCACCTCGGCGGCCTGGTGGATCCGGTTGGTCGGCCGCGCGAGACCGTAGCGGTCGCGCAGCGTCGAGCCCTCGTACTCGGTGCGGAACAAGCCGCGCTCCTGCAGGATCGGCACGACCTTGTCCACGAACGCCTCCAGGCCTGACGGGAGCACTGCGGGCATGATGTTGAAGCCGTCGGCGGCGCCGTTCGCGAAGAAGTGCTGGATGGTGTCGGCAACCTGGACCGGCGTACCGGTGAAGGTGCGGTGGCCGCGCCCGCCGCCGAGGCGGGCGATGAGCTGGCGCAGCGTGAGGTTCTCACGGCGGGCCAGGTCCAGGATGAGCGTGTAGCGGCTCTTGGCGCCCTCGATCTCGTCCTCCTTCGGCAGTAGGTCGAGCGGGAGCGGCTGGTCGAGGTCGAGCGCGTCGGGGTCGAGCTTGAAGCGCTGCGCCAGGTTGCGCTTCTGGTGCTCGGGGTTGATCAGCCGCTCGAGCTGGTCCTCGAGTTCGCGGGCCTCGGCCTCGGTGTCGCCGATGACCGGGACGATCCCGGGCAGGATCTTGATACCGTCCGGGTCGCGGCCGTGCGCCGCCGTACGCGCTTTGAGGTCGGCGTAGAACGCCTGCGAGTCCTCCAGAGTCTGCTGGGCGGTGAAGACCGCCTCGGCCCACGCCGCGGCGAACTCCTTGCCGTCCTCGCTCGACCCGGCCTGGACCAGCAGCGGCCAGCCCTGCGGCGGCCGGGGCGAGTTGAGCGGTCCGTCGACGCGGAAGAACTGGCCGCGGTGGTTGATCGGCCGGACGCGGTCCTTGCGGGTGTGTACGCCGGCCTCCTTGTCGGCGACCGTGGCGTCGTCGTCCCAGCTGTCCCACAGTTTGGTGACCACGTCGACGAACTCGTTCGCGCGCTCGTACCGGTCCTTGTGCAGCGGCACGTCGTCGAGGCCGAAGTTGCGGGCCGCGTCCGCGCCGGCGGTCGTGACGATGTTCCACCCGGCCCGGCCGCGTGAGGCGATGTCGACCGACGCGAAGCGGCGAGCCAGGTTGAACGGCTCGTTGTACGACGTCGACGCCGTCGCGATCAGGCCGATGTGCTCGGTCGCGCCGGCGATCGCCGTCAGCAGGACCGTCGGTTCGAGCTTGCCCGGTGGACGGCGCGACGGGTCCTGGCCCTGGACGGGGCTGTCGGCGAAGAAGATCGAGTCCAGCTTGCCGCGCTCGGCGATGCGGGCGACCTTCTGGTAGTACCCGACGTCCCAGATCGCGTACGGGTCGGACTCGGGCAGCCGCCAGGCGGCCTCGTGGTGGCCGACATCCATGATGAAGGCGTTCAGGTGGAGCTTCTTGGTCATGCTGGGTTCTCCTCTGCGACGCCAAGGGCGGACAGCAGTTGGGCTCGGTACTCCTGGAAGCGGGGATGGCTCGGCGCGTGGCCGTCGGGCAGGTCGATGCGCAGGTCGAGGACGAAGCGGCCCTCGTCGATGACCAGCACCCGGTCGGCGAGGTGCACGGCCTCGTCGACGTCATGGGTCACCAGCAGTACGGCGGGGTTGCGCCTCCTGAGCAGCTCACGCAGCAGCCCGTGCATCTTGATCCGGGTGAGCGCGTCGAGCGCGCCGAAGGGCTCGTCGGCCAGCAACAGATCGGGCTCGCCGACCAGCGACCGCGCTAGCGCTGCTCGCTGCTGCTCCCCACCGGAGAGCTCATGCGGCCAGGATCGCTCGCGGCCTGCGAGGCCGACTTCGGCGATCATCTGGCGGCCACGCTCGCGGATCGCCGAGCCGCGTTGCCCGAGCGTGACGTTGTCCAGGATGCGCTTCCACGGCAGGAGCCGGGAGTCCTGGAAGACCAGCGAGATGCTCTGCGGCGTCCACAGGTCGCCGGAGCCGGCGACCTCGTGGTCGAGACCGGCCACGGCCCGCAGGAGCGTGGACTTGCCGGAGCCGCTGCGGCCGATGAGTGCGACGAACTCCCCGCGGGCGATCGTCAGGTCGACGTGGTCGAGGACAGTCCGGTCGCCGAAGGATCGGGTGACGTTCTCGAGGTGGACCGCGAGGTCGACGGTCACTTCTGCAGCGTGCGACGCCATGACAGCACCCTTCGCTCGAGGAGACGCACCAGCGCGTCGGAGACGAAACCGAAGATGCCGTAGACCACCAGACCGACCAGGATGATGTCGGACTGCGCGTAGAGCTGGGCCTGCGACATCATATAGCCGACTCCGGAGGTGGCATTGATGGTCTCCACAACGATCAGCGCCATCCAGGAGCCGACGACGGCGAGCCGGAACCCGATGAAGAAACCGGGCAACGCCCCGGGCAGCAACACGTCGCGGACGTACTGCACCTTGGTGAGGTGCACAGCCTCGGCCAGTTCGACGAAGCGCTGGTCGATGCCCACCAGTGCGCCGTACGTGTTGATGTAGATCGGGATCAGCACCCCCAAAGCGACGACGGTGACCTTGAAGTCCTCGCCGATCCCGAGCCAGAGGATGAGCAGCGGGATCAGCGCCAGGTTGGGAATCGCCCGCTTCACCTGCATCGTCCCGTCGACGAACGCCTCGCCGATGCGGGTCAGGCCACCGACCACCGCGAGTACGACGCCGGCCGTCGTACCGAGGAGAAGACCGAGCATGGCGCGGTGCAGGGAGGTGGCGACGTTCTCCTGGAGCCGGCCCTGCTCGATCAGCGTCCAGGCGGTCCGCAGCGCGACGTCGGGACCGGTCAGCAGGCGAGGGTCGAGCAGGCCCGCCGAGGCTGCTGCCTGCCAGATGACGACGACGGTCAGCGGGCCCAGCAGGCGGGCGCCCCAGACGGACTTCCTGCGGCCGAGGCGAGAGGTGCGGGCCCGGTCCTTGACCTGGACCAGGCCGGGAAATCTCGATCGATGATCCAGGCCTGATTCAGCCGCCGGGGCGGCGGAACTTCGGGCCAAGGCGGTTTCGGACATGCGGGTTCCTCACTTCGTGTACTGCGCGTCGACGAAGGTGGCGGCAAGGCCCTCGAAGCGGGAGTCGAAGAGCTCCTTGACGTCGAACTTCTTGATGAACCCGCCCTCGGCGATCAGGTCGATGGTCTTCTGGCCCCAGACGGCCGCGTCGTCCCACTTCTTCGGGAACAGCGGCTTGTTGGTGTACTTCCAGATCCGGTCGGCATCCGCGGGGCTGACGCCCTGGTCGTCGACGTAGTAGAACTTCTTCCACTTCTCGGCGTTCTCCCAGGCCCAGACCTGCCCCTGGGCCCAGACGCGGATGTAGTCCTGGATCGCGCGCACCTTGTCCTCGTCGGCGAGGTTCTTCGTGGGCGTCCAGAGAATCGAGAGCAGGTCGACCTCCTCGGCCCGGATCGCTCGCGCGCCGTCCCGCTCGTACTGGCCGACGTACTTGGTCACCGACGGCTCGCTCAGTGGCGCGATGTCGACCTGTTTGCTCTGCAGGGCGGTGAGGAACGCCGAGCTGGGCAGGGCGACGAGCTTGACCTCGTCGTACCGGATGCCCGCGGTGTCCAGAGTGCGCAGCACGACGACGCCCTGCGCCTGGCCCTGGGAGAAGGCGATCTTCTTGCCCTTGAACTGCGAGAAGTCCTTGATGTCGGTGCCTGGTGCGGTCGCGAACACGTACGTCGGCTTCGGCTTCTCGGCCACCGCGACGACCTTGGTGTCGAGGTTGATGTCGTGGGCCTGGATCGGCGGGATCAGAGCGTTGCTCGCCACGTCGACGGCATTCGCTCGGAACGCCTGGATCACCTCGGGCCCTCCGGAGGCATTCACCCACTCGCCAACGGTGAAGTCGAGCGGCTTGATGGCCGGGCCCGCCGCCTTGAGCTGGAGCTGAGTGCTGCTGCCGGCGATCTTGAGCGTCGTCCCACTCTTCGGGGCACCGGTGGGAAGCGCTCCGGCGAGTGCCTCGGAGGCACCGTTGGCGTCGGCCGAGGCGCAGGCGCTCAAGGCCGTGGTACCGAGGACGGCACCGCCGGACAGTAGGAGGAAGCCGCGGCGGCTCAGCGATGTGACGGGCTGGTGAGACATCGAAGTCACTTCTCTCGGGGTAGGCACGTGTCGTTGTGGCTCAACGCGTCGTGCTGGACGGGTCTGATCGGAACGCGTGGTACGCGCGGTCGCGGTAGAGCAGCGGGGCAGTGGTGGGAGCGCCGAGGCTTACCTCCTCGACCCGGCCGACCACGAGCTGGGAGTCGCCTGCCGGGATTCGGTCGACAAGGCTGACCCGCAGCCGGTCGGGAGCCTCACTGAGAACCGGCTCGCCGGTCGCGAGCCGCTCCCAGCGGGTGCCGGCGAACCGGTCGATGCCGCTGGTGGCGAACCGACGGGCCAGTGGCACATGGCAGGCGGCAAGGAAATGGATGACGACGGTGTGCGCCACCTTGAGATGCGGCCAGCTCGACGAGGCGGTGTTGATCCCGAAGCTGATCAGCGGCGGCTCACTCGAGAGGGACGCCAGCGACGAGGCGGTGAAGCCGACGGGACCGCCGCCGGAGTCGAGCGTCACGACGACGACGCCGGCCGGGTGACCGCGAAACGCGCGCCTGAAGAGCTCCGAGCTGACGGCGGTGGCACAGGCGAAAGAAGACGTCATACAAACTATAGTAAGTTAGTAGACATAGATGGAAAACAATGCAGCGGAATGAATTAAAGAAGCTGGTTCACACTGCCGGTGCGGCGGGGAACTCGTGTCCTCGTGCGAGTGGTGATGCATAGACACGGTCGAGGGCCGCCGCCCCGCCGGCCACGGAGAGGGCCTGCCGCGGGAAGCTGCTGGCGAAGACGGTCCGGGTGGGGTTGTCGCAGACCGACGATCGCGCGGCGACCTCGGAACGCAACAGATCGAGGCAGCCATGGATCCGGCTCACACCTGCCTCGACCACGGTGAGCACCTCGGGGTTCAGCAGGTCCAGAAGCATCGCAGCCGCTCGCCCGACGGTGCGTGCGCGTTCGTGGAACATCGAGATGGCATCGGCGTCATCCGCCTCGGCCAGCGCTACCAGGTCACGGAAGACGGGGCGGTCGATCAAACCGGCGCTCAGCGCGCGACGTACCAGGGTCTGCTCCGAGACGGCGGCCTGGAGGCAGCCGGTACGCCCGCACCTGCAGGGTTCGCGGCTGTCGTCGACGGGGAGGTGCGCGATCGCGCCCGCCGCCGAGCGCGGCCCTTGATGCAGTGTTCCTCCAGTTGCGAACGCGACATCGACGACATTGCCGACGAACAGGTTCGCCGTACTGGACCGAGCTCGCCGGGCGTGCCTACCGAACAGTTGCTCGGCACGGACCAGAGCACGGGAATGCCCGTCGACCTGGACCGGAAGACCCGTGGGCGCGAGAAACTCACGCACCCGGACATCGCGCCATCCCAGCAACTGGTGCTCGACCACGAGGCCCGCTGACGCGTCGACCCAGCCCCCGGTGGTCACGCCGAGCCCCAGTACATCCCGGTCGCCGGCCTCGTCGTCGACCAAGCGGTTCACCAGCGCGGCAAGCCGGGGAAGGACGGCGGCGGCCGAGAGGTCGTCGTGCTCGACCCGGCGCTGGGTGAGCACACGGCCGCGCAGATCGAGCAGCGAGACGGTCAGCCGAGGTACGGCGATATGCGCACCGACCACGACCGTTCGGCCGGTGTCGATGTCGAGGGGGACGTGCGGCCTGCCGATCCCCGGCGGTCCGGCCGCTTCGGGTGCCTCCCGGAGCAGGCCGCGCGCGATCAGTTGCGCCGAGATCCCGGTGATCGATGCGTTCGAGAGGCCGGTCAGCCGGGCCACTGAGCTGCGAGCGACCGGACCACTGTCGAGCACAGCCCGCAGTACGGCGCCGGCGCTGCCCGAGACACCTCGGACCGGGCGCTCAGGCAGGTCGACGCGCCGCGTCGACCGCCTCGACGCGGACAGGTGCCGGTCAGGGGCTGGATGGGAAGGCACGAGGACCTCCGGCTAACTCGACAAGATCACTGGACTTACGTCAATCAAGCCGCACCGAGTCGAGGATCGCCGGGCCCATCCAGTATGTGGACGCCGCCCGTAAAGTCTAGCGATCCACTAGACTTTAGAAGTGCAGCCCGTTCGTACCCGGCGGGCTGCACCAAACGACGATCGCTCTTCACAGGCTGTCCGCGTCTGGCGTGCACCCAGGGCCCGCACGCCGGGCGCGGACGACGGCGCGGCTTCGGCGCGGGCGGATCTGGAGGGTTGATGGGGCGGCGGGAGTTGCATCTGGGGTTGAACGCGCCGGGGTTTCAGCGATCGGCGTGGCGGCGGGACGGCGTGGATGCGCTGGGCACGGCGAACGCCGAGTACTACGTGCGGATCGCGCGCGAGGCCGAGCGCGGGTTGTTCGACGCGTTCTTCCTGAACGATCAGCCGACGCTGCACCCGGGGTGGGAGACGACGCCGCAGGCGCGGTTGGATCCGGTCGTGGCGCTGGCGTCGGTCGCGCAGCATACCGAGCGGATCGGTCTGGTCGCGACTGTGTCGACGAGCTGGAATCACCCGTACAACCTGGCGCGTGCGATCGGAAGTCTCGACCGGGCCTCGCACGGTCGCGCCGGATGGAACGTGGTGACCAGCTACAACCCGCTGATCGCCGCCAACTTCGGGCTCGACGTCCTGCCGCCGAAGGAGGAGCGGTACGCGCGGGCCGGTGAGTTCGTCGATGTGGTGCGGCAGTTGTGGCAGACCTGGGCGCCGGATGCGATCGTCGCGGACCGGGGTACCGGCCAGTGGGCCGATCCGGAGCGGATCCGGTTGGTGCGGCATCGCGGTGCGCACTTCTCCGTCGCGGGCGGGTCGACCGTGCCGTCGTCCGAGCAGGGGTCGCCGGTGATCTTCCAGGCCGGCGCGTCGGAGGCGGGGCTCGGGTTGGCGGCTCGCCAGGCCGATGCCACGTTCGTCGCCGCGACCACGCTGGAGGCTGCGGTCGCTTATCGGCAACGGCTCGATGCGGCGTCCGTCGTACGGGAAGCGGGACGTGCGAGGGTGTTGGCGTTGCCGGGGGCAACGCTTGTGCTGGGGTCGACGGATGACGAGGCCGAGCGGCGGTGGGCAGCCGGTGTCGACGCGGACGGCGCGGCGGCGAGTGTGGCGCATCTCGCGACACGCCTCGGCCTGCCGGCCGGAAGGCTCGAGCTGGACGCGCCGATCCCGTTGGGCGAGGTCGATCTCGCGATGCGGCGGAGCCAGGATTCCGAGGGATTCGTGGACAGCATGGTCGCTGCGGCGCGTACGGGCCGTACAGTCCGTGAGATCCTCCGCGGTGGCGCCGGGCACCTGCAGGTGGTCGGATCGCCGAAGACGGTGGCCGAGCTGTTCGAGGACTGGTTCGCCCGCGGCGCGGTCGACGGCTTCAACCTGATGTTCGACGTCATCGAGGAAGGCCTGCCGCTGTTCGTCGACGAGGTCGTACCGATCCTGCAGGAACGCGGCCTGTTCCGCCGCAGCTACGCCGGAACGACGCTGCGCGACCATCTCGATCTACCGATTCCCAGGTGGTGACGAGCCGTCGAAGTGCAGGACCTCGTTGAGCGGTGGCAATCGGAGGACCGTCGCCAGTGCTGCGGCCGCGACGAGGGAGGTAGCGCCGCCGAGAATCAGGAACCGGCCCTGGGGCAGCCACGAGGCGACGAGCGGTGCGGCTGCGCGCGACAGAGCCATCGGGACGGTCATGACGGCGACGATGCTGGCGAATCGCAGAGCTCCGAAGGCATCGGCGACGATCGACGGGCGCGCGATCACGCCGACGCCTTGTCCGAGACCCACTGCTGCTACTGAGAGGATGATCAACGGTAACGACGCCCCGGCCAAGGGCATGAGTAGGAGCCCGATGCCTTGGATGGCGAAGGACAGTGCGGTCAGGCGTGTCATGCCGTAGCGGCGCGACAGCCTGGTTACGGCGAGTCTCGACACGATCATGAGGATGCCGACCACTGTCGGCATCGTCGAGGCTGTTTCCGGGGAGTGTCCGATGTCGCGCAGGTAGGCGACGACCTGGAGAAGGAACGCGGACACCGCTGCCGACTGGCCGACGAAGGCCAGGGCGAGCAACCAGAACCGGATCGATCGCACTGCCCGGCCGGTCTGTGTGCCGGCGCGGCTCTGCAGGCTGAGCCGGTGCGTGGCCCGGGCGGGAACGCCCCACAGATGTGCCGGTACGGCGGCCGCCGCGAGGACGGCGGCCAGCACCAGCAAACTTGAACGCCAACCGAGTTCCAGCTCGAGCCAGCCGGTCAACGGGTAGTAGAGGCTCGTCGCCAGGCCGGTGACCATGGTGACCGCGAGGATCGCCTGATCTCGGCGGTCAGCGCCGGCAGCGACGACGAGTACGGCGAAGGCGGCTTCGTAGGTCGACATCGCGACCGCCAGTCCGACGAGCACGAAGGCGAGGTAGAGCGATACGAGGTTGCCGGCCGTCGACCACAGGACGACCGCGAGCACGCCCAGCACCGATCCCGTCGTCATCATGAGCCGGCCACCGAAGCGGTCGAGCAGGTGGCCGATCGGCACGGCCGCCAACGCCCCGATGAGGGTGGAGATGGTCGAGGCGCCCGTGATCGCCGTACGGGACACGCCGAGATCCTGCGCCATCGGGATCAGCAGGACCGGGAACGCCTGGACGAGCGCGCCGTAGCCGACTGTCTGCGTCAGCGCGAAGACAAGTGTCAGACGTCGCGGATTGATCTCCGGGACGAGCTCCGCCGCGGGCAGGCAGGCTGCGGTCATCCGAACTCAACGAAGCGGGCACGTTCGACCAAAGCCTGTTGATGGTTCACAAGATATAAGAGTAATTCTATCAACTAACTATATTTAAGCATCCCATCTCTCGGACGCTCGAGCACTGCGACGGTGTTGAGAGAATCGTATTGGAGTGAGGGACTTGAGCTGCGAAGACAGCCTGCGGGGGAAGCGCCGCCCTGGTGACCGGCGCGACGTCGGGTATCGGCCGCGGGATCGCGCTGGAGCTGCAGCAAGCGCGGAGCTCGTTCTGCACGGGCGGGACACGGAGCGCGGTGCGAGCCTGGTGAAGGAGATCGTCGAGCGACGTGGCCGGGCGCGGTTCGAGGCAGCCGATCTCGCCGACCCGGAGGAAGTCCGCCCGCTCGGCGCCGCGGCGGGCGAGATCGACCTGCTGGTGAACAACGCGGGCGTCTACGAGTTCGCGAGCACGCCGGACACCGACGTAGCGGACTTCGACAAACACTTCGCGGTCAACACTCGAGCACCCTTCCTGCTGGTCGGAGCGCTGGCGCCCGGTATGGCCCGCCGTGGTCATGGATCGATCGTCACGATCAGTTCGAGCGCGGCCCGGAGTACGGCGGCGATCGGAGCGGCGTGCGGAGCGTCCAAGGCCGGTGTCGAGGTCCTGACCCGCTATTGGGCGACGGAGTTCGGTGGCCTGGGGTGTTCGGGCCAATGCGGTCTCGCCGGGCCCCGTACTGAGCGAGGGCACTAGCCCGATCTTCGGCGAGAACGTCGAGGCGATGGGCACACTGGTCAACGCCCGCGGCAAGGTCGGCGCCCCGGAGGAGATCGCGCAGATCGTGCTGTTCCTGGCCGGGCCGGGCAGCGGCTACATCAACGGCGCCATCCTCACGGCCGACGGCGGCGACGTCAGCACCCTCCCAGGCTGATCGGAGACCGCGCCATGCAGTTACCCGAACCCTCCTGGCTGCGGTTGCTGAAGATCTCAGCCGAACAGCTGCACGGCGTACAAGCCGCCGATGCCAACCGCGAGCCCGCCGAGGAGCAGCCGCAGCACACTCTCCGGCAGCCGCGGTTGCAGATGAGCACCGACGTACCCGCCGATCAGGCCGCCCAGTCCGCAGGCCAGCCCGAGGGACCAGACCGGCGCGATACTGCCTGGGCTTGTCAGCGCCAGCAACGAGTACGTGACGGCGCCGACAACCGAGGTCAGGAACGTCGACGCGAGCGCGGCCGGCGCGACCTTGGCGACCGGCATCCCGCGCCCGACCAGGATCGGCCCGAGCAGCGAACCTCCACCGATGCCATAGATCCCACCGACCACTCCCACGACCAGCGCCAACGCGGTCACCGATCGCGGCGACGGCTCGGCCGCCGGCCGCGCGAGCACCGGACGGAGAGTTCGTGCGCACAGCCACCCGCCCAGCGGCAAGAGCAGCGCTGCGACGAGCAGACGGAAGACCCCGGCGCCAGGGATCGCAAACACCTTGATCACCGCGCCGAGCACCACGCCCGGCAGCGTCCCCAGAACAAGCCTCCTGGTCAACGGACCGCCGAGCGTCCCGCCCCGGCGATGCCGCAGCAGCGCGCCGGGACCCGCCACGACGTTGAACAACAGGTTCGTCGGCGTTACCGCCGGGCTGGGAACATCCAGGACGCTGAGCTGGACCGGCAACAAGAACACCGCGCCGGAAACACCCACGGGCGCCGTGACGGTTGCGATCAGTAGGCCGACCGCGAACCCCGCCAAGCTGGTCGACCAGCCCATCACCGGCTCCGCCTCGTCACAGGCTCAGTATCGAGGCCTGTGCTACACCGACCGGGTCTCGTCCACACCCTGGCACCGGTTGACAAACCGGAGTGCGGTCGCCGAGAGGGTGGCCGATCCTGGGGTCGTAAACCGGCGCCAGGGCTCGCGGTTCCGGGATCGACCGGTCCAGCTCGACAATCTTGCCTACCGGCTGTCAGTGCAGCGCGGCGTTCGCGGCGTCGTTCGCTTTCTGGAGACCTTCCGCGACCGGGAGACGGCCGAGGAACACCTCGTTCAAGGTCGGCTGGGCGGCAGTCGACGCGGCGCCGTACTTCTCACCGACCGGTGCGGGGATGATCGGATTGTTCTTCACCACGTCGAAGAAGGGGGTGACGTCCACACCCTTGCTCTTCCAATAGTCGAAGTACGACTGCTGGGCGGCGAGCACCGCCGGGAGATTCGCGCCGGTCTTGCCGATTGCGCTGTTGCCTTCTGCGGTGCCCAGCCACTCGAGGAGCTTCTTGGTGGCGTCGAGGTGTTTCGACTGAGCGTTGCCGACCGCAACGATGCCGTTCGTGACGCTGATCGATCCGGCGGGGCCCTTGGGCAGGTTCACGACGCCCCAGTCGAACTTCGCCTTCGACACGTTCTGGAGGTTGTAGAGACCGGACTGGAACAGTGCTTCCTTGCCCTGGGTAAAGGCGTCCAGTGCGAAGTTACCGTTGGTGTTGGTGTCAGCCGCGCTCGGAGCCACGTGGTACTTGTTGATCAGGTCGACGACGTACTGGAAGGCCTCGACCGTCTTCGGATTGGTCAGAGTGAACGTGCCGTCGCTGTTCTGGTACGTGCCGCCGTTCGAGCCGATGTAGTTGATGTAGATCGCTTGCAGATCCTGCGCGGCGTTGTAGCCGTACTGCGTGATCTTGTCGGCGTTGAACCCGGGTTGATCGGCAGTCTTCCCTGCGGAGTCCTTGGTCAGTTTCTGCGCGACGGACAGCAAAGTGCCGCCGGTTGGGTTCCAGGTGAGCTGCTTGATGTCGGCTTCGGTCAGTCCGGCGTCGGCCAGGAGCTTCTTGTTGTAGAACACGCCGATGCCGCCGTCGGACAGTTGCGGAACGCCCCAGAGCGTTCCGTTGCGCGTGTACTGGTCGACCACCGACTTGGCCCAGGTCTTCTTCGTCGCGTCGGCGTCGGCGCCGTACAGGTCGTTGACGTTGACGAGCTTGCCGGCCTCGGGGTAGTTGCTGAGGTTCTGCGCGTTGAGCCAGTAGACGTCGTCCGCGCTCGAGCCGGCGATGTCCGTACGCAGCTTGGTGAAGTAGTTCGCCCACGGAACGACGTTCACCTTGACGGTGATGTCCGGGTTCTTCTCGTGGAACGCCGCGAAGGACTGTTCGTACGCGGCCGCGGCGCCGGTGTCCCAGGTCCGGAACGTGAGGGTGACCGGACCGGACGCGTTCTTCTCACTGCCTGAGCATCCGGCGAGGGTAAGCGTCGCGGCTACCACGATGGCGATGCCGGCGGCGAGACGTGGTCGTCTCATGAAGGATTCCTTTCAGCGGAAGCTGGTGATGGCGATCGATCGGATGATCTGCCGGTTGAACGCGAGGAAGATGATGATCAGCGGTGTCAGGGCGAAAGTGGTGGCCGCCGTGACGAGCGTCCAGTTGCCGTTGTACTGGCTCTGCATGGAGGCGGTCGCGACGGTGATCACGCTCCACTGGTTTCCGCTGGTGATGATCAGTGGCCAGAGGAAGTTGTTCCAGTGCGAGACGATCGTGACGACCGCCAGCGTCACGATGATCGGGCGGGACAGCGGAACCATGATCCGGGTCAGGATCTGCCAGGTCCCGGCGCCGTCGATCCGGGCGGCGTCGACGATGTCCTGCGGGATGCCGCGGAAGTACTCGCGGAGCAGGAAGATCGCGTACGGCGACCCGAAGAGGTACGGCAGTACGAGTCCCCAGAACGTGTTGCGCAGTCCGGCTTCCGACATCATCAGGTACAGCGGCACGATGGTGGCGATCGGCGGAATCATGAGCGTCGACAGGTAGAGCCAGAACACGACGTCGCGGCCCGGGAAGCGAAGCCGCGCGAACGCATACGCGGCCAGGATCGAGAACAGGAGCTGTCCGGCCAGTACGACGACCACGTAGCCGGCCGTAACGCCGACCGCCCGGCCGAAGTCCACGAAGTTCCCGCTGAACAGATCGACGTAGTTCCGGCCGGTGAACGGGCTCGGCGGCGCGAGGGACGACTCCGTCGCGAACTGCCCCGGTGTCTTGACCGAAGTCATCACGCTGAGGACGAACGGTGCCAGGGTGACGACCGTACCGGCGAGAAGTATGGCGTACGTCGTTGCTGTACCGGCGGTACCGCGGGTGTCAACCGAGGTCATAGGTGATCTTTCGGCGGAAGTAGAGGTTCTGGCCGATCGTGACCGCGACGACGGCCACGAAGAGTACGACCGCGGTGACAGCTGCCTGGCCGATGTCGAAGTTCACGAACGCCTGCTTGTAGATGCGGTAGGCAATGACATCGGTGGCGTCGAGCGGCCCGCCTTGGGTCAGGGAGTAGATCGTGTCGAAGGCCTGGAAGGACGAGATGATCGAGGTGACCAGGACGAAGAACAGCGTCGGCCGGAGTAGCGGTAGCTTGATGCTCCAGAAGATCCGGCGCGCGCCGGCGCCGTCGACACGGGCGGCCTCGACGATATCGTCCGGGATCACCGACAGACCCGCCATGAAGAAGAGTGCGACGTACCCGACCTGCGACCAGATGCTGACGAGGGCAACGGCGGGCAGCGCGAGCGCCGACTCGGTCAGCCAGGCGACGTGCGTGCCGAGCACTGCGTTGAGCGCTCCGTTGGACGGCTGGAAGATCCAGCTCCAAACGACGCCGAGCGCCAGCGGCGCGCATACCCAGGGAATGACGAAGATGACCCGGAACACTCCGGATCCCGGCAGCCTCCGGCTCAGCAGGACCGCGACCAGCAGACCGAGTCCGGTCTGGACGGGGATGACCAGCAGGACGAAGAGCAGCGTCACCAGCAGGGAGTGGACGAACGTCGGATCGGTCAGAACCGCCTGCCAGTTCGAGAGTCCGGCGAAGGTGATCGGGCCGACCAGGTCCCACTTCTGGAAGCTCAGCCACACGACGACGAGGACCGGCAGCAACAGGAAGACGGAGATGCCGAAGATGCTCGGGGCAAGCAACGCGTAGCCTGCCAGGCTGTCGCCGCGACGACGCCGCGTCGGAGATGTCTTCCTCACGGGCACTGACGGTAAGCGACGAGTGTGCGGCAGGAAGCTCTATCTCAACTTATAAGACTGAATTACTAGACTTTCGTTGTGTCATCTGTACAGTACTTAGCGTGATCAACCTCGTACGCCGCCGGCACATCGACTTCGGTCGAGTGTCGAGTGCTGCGTGTTGACGGATTCGTTGTCCGGTTGATCCTTCCGTGAGCCGATCCCGGCTCACTTCGGGCGGCTGTTTGCTGCCCGGTCTCTCCATGCCGATATCTCAGGTGGTTTCGGCATGGATTCGTTCCCTTTTGATGACAGGAGATTGCCATGTCCAAATACAAAGCCCGGTTGCTCAGCGTTCCGGCCGCGATCGCGCTGGTCGGTGGTGCGGCGTTGCTGACGGCACCGACCGCGTCGGCACATGATCACCCGACGCCGGTGGCGAACGTCGGCGCCGCGATCAAGTACGACACCGACCACCTGCAGTACGAGCACCTCGATCAGCCACTGCTCGGTTTCGGCCCGACGCTCAAGGACCCATGGGCCTGGACGACCGGCCACCTGACACCGTTCGTTCTGGACACCGCCGCGCTGGCGGTCACCGGCCATGACGCCAAGGGCGGCGACGGCAGCCACCAGCACTGAGGCCCGTCAAGCGTTCCCGCTGGGATGGTATGCCCGGCGGGAACGCCGTCGGTCGGACGAAGGTGGTGATCAGGTTGCGACGGGTTCTGCTGGCTGCGGTTGCTGTGGCTTTGACGTCGCTGGCCGCGTTTCCTGCTCCGGCCGCCGCGCACACGAGGCTGATCGCGAGCGTGCCGCGAGACGGTGTGGTGCTTGCCGTTGGTCCACCGCGGGTGTCGTTCACGTTCGACCAGCAGTTGCAGCAGTTCCATGGCTACACGACGATCCTCGTGACCGGACCCGATGGGTCGAGCTGGCCGATCGGGCCGGTGCAGATCGAAGGGCACAGCATCAGCGCGGCCGTGGGGGAACTGGGGCCTCACGGGCGCTACGTGTTCAGCTATCGGGTAGTTGCCGCCGACAGTCATCCGGTCGCCGGCCGGATCGCCGTGACCGTGTCGTACACACAGGATGGCGTGGCGCTGCTCGCCCGAACGAAGCCGTCGCGGAGCTTGGGCTGGGTTCTGTCTGTGCTGGTGCTGACAGCACTGGGGGCCGCGTTGTGGGGCGCACGCCGTCGCATGATCGCGAGGTGACTCGGCAGGCGGCGTTGCTGGGGGCAACGGCCAGTTGTGTGGCCGTCGCGGCACTCGCGACGGGTGTCGCGTTGACGTGGCCACCCTCGGTCATCGGCCTGCCGGAGGCAGGGGTGGTGATCCGAACCGCGGTCCCTGTCGTTCGGCTGATGGCGACCTCGTTGGCGGTGGCAACGTTCGGCCTCGGACTGTTGAGGCTGCTGTTACCGAACGCGTCCGAACTCGACTCGGTCAGCAGGCGGGCCGTGCTCGCCTCCGCCGTCGGCTGGGTGCTGACGCTGGCCATTACCTTGTGGCTGCAGGCGTCGGAGCTCTCGCCGGCCGAGCGAGTGGCGGCGATCGGAGACGAATGGTCCTATGGGTTGGAGATCTGCGGCGGGCGAGGGCTGTTGTCGAGTATCGCCGCGGCCGTGGTGGTCATGGTCTGTTCACAGGGGACTCGGCGGTGGCAGCAGGTCGCCGGGCTGGTGCCGGCCGCTGTCGGAGTGATCGCGGTACCGCTGTCCGGTCACGCCTCGCAAGGCTCGCAGCCGTGGCTCACGATGACGGCGATCGGGCTTCACGTCGTCGCAGTGGCGGCCTGGGTCGGTGGCCTCGGCGCGGTCGCCGTTGTCGTGACGTCAGATCGCGTCGTGCTCGCAGAGGTATTACCGCGGTTCTCGAGGGTCGCCGAGCTCTCGATCATCACGGTCCTGATCACCGGCCTGCTCCTCACGCCGTCTCGCCTCACCCGCCAGGCATTGCCACGAGTCCCGCAAGTGCTCGGAGCGCTGACCGGCACTCCTGCGGGCTGGCTCGTCCTCGCGAAGCTGGCGTGCGTTGTCGCCCTGGCCGGCCTGGGCGGGTACACCCGGTGGCGGATCCTCCCAGTCGTTGCCCGCGGCGAGCGAACGGCATTCCTGACCTTCGCGACGCTCGAGATCACCGTCATGGCGGCAGCGATCGCCGTCGCCACGGCCCTCGCCCGCCCACTCTGAAACCTCCGGAGTGTGAGAGCGGATCTGCGACAGAGCCGTGATTCGTATCGTGGTGGAGTGAGCAGGATGAAGCGGGTTGACGCGGAGTACCTCCGGGATGCCTGTCCGGGGCGGCTGGTGCCGGATCACATCGCGGGTCGGTGGGGTGAGCGACAAGATGCTTGCGCAGACCCTGCGGAGTCTGACGCGCGACGGCCTCGTGGCGCGGACCGCGACCGAGACGGTGCCTCCGCGGGTGACGTATGCGGTCACCGCGCTGGGCGAAGGGGCTCGGCGATCTCATGGGATGGCTGTCGCTCCATGCCCCGCAGCTTGTGGCTGCCTGCGCAGGAGGAACACGACCGTACGACGCTTGCAGCCGTCGGTGCCCGGGTGTTCAGCAGCCTGGCGGAACTGCTTGCTGACCCGGGCACCCAAGCACTGGTTGTTGTCCGAACGGTGCTCCTCAGACGAGTTCGTAGGCTGGGTCGCGGTGGAGTTTGGTGTCGATGCCGATCTCCTCGTCCTCGGCGGAGATGCGGATGCCGATGGTCTTCTTGATGGCCAAGGCGATGACGAATGCCAATGCGAACGAATAGACGAGTACTGAGCCTGCTGCTGCGGCTTGCTTCCCAAGCAGCCCGATGCCGCCGCCGTAGAGGATGCCGTTCTGGCCGTTGGGCATCGTGGAGTTGGCGAAGAAGCCGATCAGCAGGGTGCCGATGATGCCGCCGACCAGGTGGACGCCCACGACGTCGGTGGAGTCGTCGTACCCGAAGCGGTGCTTGAGGCCGACGGCGAACGGACAGATGAGGGCGGGGATGGCGCCGACGAAGATCGCGCCGATCGGTGTGACCGCGCCGCAGGCGGGGGTGATGGCGACGAGGCCGGTGATGGCGCCGGTCGCGGCGCCGATGCCGGTGACGTGGCCGTCCTTCAGTTTCTCCACGCCGAGCCAGGCCAGAGTGGCGGCGCAGGTCGCGGTGAAGGTGGTGACCATGACGATTGCGGCGGGCTTGCCGGCCGAGAGGGCGGAGCCGCCGTTGAAGGCGTACCAGCCTGCCCAGAGCAGGCCGGCGCCGAGGATCGTGAGCGGCACGTTGTGCGGCTTGCGGGCGCTCCAGTCCTTGGACTTGCCGAGCACGATTGCGAGTGCGAAGGCGGCTGCGCCGGCGTTGATGTGCACCGCCGTACCGCCGGCGAAGTCGATCGCCTTGAGTTTGTTGGCGATCCAGCCGCCCGTGGCATCGGGCGTCGAGACACCGTCGAAGGCGAAGACCCAGTGGGCGACCGGGAAGTAGACGGCGACGGCCCAGACGGCGGCGAACACCATCCAGGCGGAGAACTTCATCCGGTCGGCCGCGGCACCGGACACGATGGCCACCGTCAGCGCGGCGAAGAGTGCCTGGAAGAGGCTGAACAGGCTCAGCGGCAGGCCCTTGATGGTGGTCATCGGGTCGAGCATCGATTTCATGCCGGCGAACTCGCTGAGGCTGCCGACGAAGCCGCCGTGGCTGGTACCGAAGGTCATCGAGAAGCCGAACAGCACCCACAGCACACCGACGATCGCGACAGCTCCGAAGGTCATCATGATCATGTTGATCGAGCTCTTCACGCTGACCATGCCGCCGTAGAAGAGCGCCAGGCCCGGGATCATGATCGTCAGCCCGATGATGCAGCACAGCATGAAGGCTGTGGTTCCAGTGTCCATCTCGTCTCCTGAGGGGATAGGGCGCCGCTTCGCGCCGTCTCGCAAGAGTGGACACTGTTTCCTTTGCGTGGACACGGCGGATGTGTAACGGCGCTGTGAACTGCGGCGCCTCTGGTCGCCGTCACGAGAAGCTCACCGACCGGAAATGCCGAGGAAACGTCCAGCGCCTTGACTGTCTACTGACCGTAGATCATGATTCATGACAGTAGACGCCGAGGAGAATCTCGATGCCCTCCCTGCCTGACCTGAAGGTCCTTGCCGAGGCCGCCGGGACGCAGTTCATCCTGGCGCTGTTCGTCGATCTCAACGGCAAGCCGTGCGCGAAGCTCGTCCCGGTCGAAGCCATCGAGCAGTTGATCGAGGACGGTGCCGGCTTTGCCGGGTACGCCGTCGGCGCGATCGGTCAGGCGCCGCACGATCCCGACCTGATCGCTGTGCCGGATCCGGCGTCGTTCACCCCGATTCCGTTCGTGAAAGAGGGCCTCGCGCTCGTGCACTGTGATCCGCATGTGGACGGCAAGCCATGGCCGTTCGCGCCGCGAGTGATCCTCAAGTCGATCCTCGCGAACGCCGCCGAGACCGGATTCAGTGTCTACGCCGGAGCCGAGGTGGAGTACTTCCTGGTCAAGAAGCTCGCGGACGGCAGGCTCGTCACGGCCGACTCCGCCGACGAGGCCGACCAGCCCTGTTACGACGCTCGTGGTGTCACGCGGATGTACGACCACCTCACGTCGATCTCGCGGGCGATGAACGACCTCGGCTGGTCCAACTACGCCAACGACCACGAGGACGGCAACGGCCAGTTCGAGCAGAACTTCACCTATGCCGACGCCCTGACCACTGCGGATCGCGTTGTGACGCTGCGCTATTTGCTGAGCGTGCTGGCTGCGGAACGGGGCATGATCGCGACCTTCATGCCCAAGCCGTTCGCGAACCGCACGGGATCGGGCCTGCACCTCCACCTCTCGCTGCGGGACGCCGCGGGGGAGACGGCGGTCTTCCCGGGCGGCGAGGCCGAAGACAAGGTCGGTCTGGGCCTCTCCGAGACTGCCTACTCATTCGTCGCCGGCATCCTCGAGCACGCGGCAGCGCTGCAGGCGGTCATTGCTCCGACGGTGAACTCCTACAAGCGCACCGGCGCCGCGGCCTATTCGGCCTCCGGTGCCACCTGGGCGCCGCGGCTCCCGACGTACGGCGGCAACGACCGCACGCACTATGTGCGTGTGCCCGACAGTCAACGGATCGAGTTGCGGGGCGGCGACGGATCGGCCAACCCCTACCTGGCGATCGCCGCGGCCGTCGGCGCCGGCCTCGACGGGATCGAGCGCGGTCTCGAGCTCGGTCCGATCGGTACCGGTCCCGATACTCCGTTCCCCTCCACCCTCGTCCACGCGGTCGATGCGTTCGAGGCCGACAAGACGGTCATGGCCACGCTCGACGTCGCCGGCCCAGGAGTGGCGGAGTACTTCGCGAAGCTCAAGAGGGACGAGTTCTACGCGTACCACGCCGCCGTCGCCCAGTGGGAGATCGACCGCTACCTCACAGCATTCTGACCACGCTGCTTCGAGAAGGGACGCTTTGGATGTGTGGAATCGTCGGGTTGCACCTGCGCAACGCCGAGCTCTTTCCCCGACTCGGTGAGCTCCTCACCGGCATGCTCTGTGAGATGGAGAACCGGGGCGCGGACTCCGCAGGCATTGCCGTGTACGGCGACCCGACCTGGTCCCCGTCCGGCAGGGGTGTCATCTCCATCATCGATGTCGACGCCGGCGCCGACGAGGTCGCCTCGGCCCTGGCGGCCGAGGTCGGTATCGACGTCTCGGTCATCGCTCGCGGTACGACGTACCTCGTGAACGCGGACGTCGCCTCCGAGGAGCTGCTTGCGGCGGCCCGGAAGGTCTATCCGCAGGTGCTTGTCGGCGGCTTCGGCGAGGACCTTGCAGTACTCAAAGGCGTCGGCCGGCCGCAGGATCTCGTCGAGGAGTGGGGCCTACCGGGTGTGCGAGGCTGGCAGGGCGTCGGCCACACCCGGATGGCGACCGAGTCGGCGGTGACACCGTCCGGCGCGCACCCGTATACGGTCGGCCCCGGCGAATGTCTTGTACACAACGGCTCCTTCAGCAACCACGCGACGATCCGCCGCGACCTGATGGCTGCCGGCGTGGAGTTCGACTCGGAGAACGACACCGAGGTCGGCGCGCGCTTCGTGGCGTACGAGCTCGCCGGCGGCGCGGACGTCGAGACAGCGCTGACTAATCTGACCAAGACGTTCGACGGCTTCTACACCTTGCTGGTCTCCAATCGCGACTCCTTCGCGGTCGTGCGCGACGCGATTGCCTGCAAACCCGCCGTCATCGCCGAGACGGACGACTGGGTCGCGATGGCTTCGGAGTACCGCGCCCTCGCGCACCTGCCCGGTGTCGAGACCGCGCGGATCTGGGAACCCGAACCCGAGGCCATCTACGTCTGGAACCGCGACCTCGAGAAGGCTCTCGCTTGATGACGACCACTATTTACGACCTGGCGGCGACCAGGCTCCGCGAAGTCAACGCCGCGCTGCACGCTCTGCCGCGGGAGGGTCTGTCCGGCGACTTCGAGATCACCAACGTGGCCGGCGCTCACAACGTCGCCGTCGGCCTCGATGCGCCCGTGAAGGTGACGATCTCGGGGCACGTCGGATACTTCGCCGCCGGCATGAACCAGCAGGCGGAGGTGACCATCGACGGCAACGCCGGCCAGGGCGTCGCGGAGAACATGATGAGCGGCGTTGTTCATGTCACCGGCTCTGTCTCGCAGTCGGCGGGGGCCACCGGACGAGGCGGCCTGCTCATCATCGACGGCGACGCCGGTGCGCGCTGCGGCATTTCGATGAAGGGTGTCGACATCGTTGTCGGCGGCAACATTGGCCATATGAGTGCGTTTATGGCGCAGCGTGGGTGTCTGGTGGTGCGGGGCGATGCCGGCGACGCCCTGGGCGACTCGATCTACGAGGCCAGGATCTATCTTCGCGGCACCGCCAAGTCGCTGGGCGCCGACTGTGTGGAGAAGCCGATGGAGGCCGAGCACCTCGAGGAGCTCGCCGGGCTGCTCAAGGCGGCCGGCCATGAGGACGATGACCTGACGGCGTACAAGCGCTACGGATCGGCCCGCGCGCTCTACCACTTCACCCACGAAAACCAGTACTGAAAGGCGCCCGTCATGACTGTCTCCGCTGACGACCGCGCGCGGATGGGCCTGCGCGAGTCCGCCACCTTCGATCGTGCCACCGTCGCCGCTATCCACCGGGCCGCCGAGACGGGCATCTACGACATCCGCGGCTGGGGAGCCAAGCGGCACGTCCCGCACTTCGACGACCTGCTGTTCCTCGGTGCCTCGATGTCGCGCTACCCGCTCGAGGGCTACCGCGAGAAGTGCGGCACCGATGTGGTCCTGGGCGCGCGCAACGCGAAGTACCCCGTGCACCTCGACATCCCCGTCACCATCGCCGGCATGAGCTTCGGCGCCCTGGGAGCCAACGCGAAAGAGGCCTTGGGGCGAGGCGCCTCGGCGACCGGCACCACCACCACGACGGGCGACGGCGGGATGACGCCCGAGGAGCGCGGCCACTCGAAGACGCTCGTCTACCAGTACCTCCCGAACCGCTACGGCATGAACCCGGATGACCTGCGCCGCGCCGACGCGATCGAGATCGTCCTGGGCCAGGGCGCCAAACCGGGCGGTGGTGGCATGCTGCTGGGGCAGAAGGTCTCCGAGCGGGTCGCCGGTATGCGTGACCTGCCGGCCGGCATCGATCAGCGCTCCGCCTCGCGGCACCCCGACTGGACCGGGCCCGACGACCTGACGATCAAGATCAACGAGCTCCGCGAGATCACCGACTGGGAGAAGCCGATCTACGTCAAGGTCGGTGCCTCGAGGCCGTACTACGACGTGAAGCTGGCCGTGCACGCCGGGGCTGACGTCGTCGTGGTCGACGGCATGCAGGGCGGCACCGCCGCCACTCAGGACGTCTTCATCGAGCACGTCGGCATCCCGACCCTCGCCGCGATCGGCCCTGCCGTCCGGGCTCTCCAGGAGCTCGGCGTGCACAAGAAGCCGGACGGCGTTCAGCTCATCATCTCCGGTGGTATCCGTACCGGTGCCGACGTTGCGAAGGCCCTCGCGTTGGGCGCGGATGCCGTCGCGATCGGCACGGCCGCGCTCATCGCGCTCGGCGACAACCATCCGAAGTACGCCGCGGCGTACGAAGAACTGGGGAGCGCCGCCGGCTTCTACGACGACTTCCAGGACGGGCAGGACCCCGCCGGCATCACTACGCAGGACCCCGAACTGCAGAAGAACCTCGACCCGGTCGAGGGCGGCACGCGGCTGGCCAACTACCTGCGCGTGCTGACGATGGAGACCCAGACGATCGCCCGGGCCTGCGGAAAGGCGCATGTCACCCATCTGGAACCCGAGGACCTCGTCGCCCTCACTATCGAGTCGGCCGCGATGGCCGGCGTACCGCTCGCAGGCACCAGTTGGATCCCGGGGCAGGGACTCTGAGATGGCGCAGAAGGTCGTGATCATCGGCGGAGGCCTGATCGGTCTGTCCGTTGCCCGGGCAGTGACCGACCGGGGCATCAGCGACGTACTCGTACTCGAACGCCATCAGCTTGCCAGCGGCGGCACCGGCAAGTCGTCGGGCATTGTTCGGGTCCATTACGGCGTACCGTCGATCGCTGCGATGGCTTGGCGAAGCCTGCCGCTGTTCGAGGAGCTCGGTGCCGACGTCGGCTTCCGCCAGACCGGGTACGTCGTCCTCGTCGGAGAGGAGAACGTCGAACCGCTGAAGGCCAACACCGCAATGCACCAGGGTCTCGGTGCCGACGTCGACCTGATCGATGTGGACAAGCTGCAACAGCTGTGGCCGATGCTCAACGTGGACGACGTCGCGTCGGCGTCGTACGAGCCACGCGGCGGCTTCGCCGATGCGACCCAGCTCGCGTTGTACTTCGGGCAGAAGGCGCGTGACAAGGGCGCGAAGATCCGGCAGAACTCCGCCGTCGCCCGGATCCTCACCGACGGCGACAAGGTCACCGGAGTCGAGCTCGACAATGGCGAGGTCGTCGAGGCGGACACGGTCATCGTGGCTGCCGGCTGGTGGTCCAAAGCGCTGCTCGCGCCGGTCGGTGTCGACCTGCCGATCGAGGCGTACCGCTCGGAGCTGCTCATCGTCGACGCCGGCGTGAAGCTGCCCGACCTGCCCGTCGTCTCCGACCTGGTGAGCCTGCAGTACTGCCGTGTCGAGGGCGCCGGCCAGTTCCTCGTCGGAAACAGCGACCACGCCGACTTCCGGCACAAATTCGTTGACCCCGACAACTACTCGAACATCGCGGCGGAGGCGAGCATCGAGAAGTACGCCGAGAAGGTGATGCACCGGTTCCCGGGATTCCCCGATCCGGCGGTCACACACACCTACGCCGGCGTGTACGACGTACCGCCGGACTGGAACCCGGTCATCGCGCCGGTCGGTCCCGACGGGCTCGTGCTCGCGGCCGGCTTCGCCGGGCACGGCTTCAAGATCAGCCCCGCAGTGGGTGACCTGGTGGCCGACCTGCTGATCGACGGCGGCAGCACCGACCCGGATGTTCCGGCGTCGGATTTCCGCCTGGAGCGGTTCGCCGAGGGCAAGCCGCTGTCCAGCCTCCACCCGTACGGGGGCGCGGGAGAGATGCGCTGAGCCGATGATGATCCTGACTCCCGCCGACGTGCCACCTATGCCGTGGAAGAACGGGGCAGGCACCACGCGGGAGCTTGCGGTTGCCCATGACGACGATGGGCGGATGCTGTGGCGGATCAGCGTCGCCGAACTGGCTGTTGCCACGCACTTCTCCTCGTTGCCTGGGCTGGACCGCAGCTTCACTGCCCTTGGTCGGCTGGAGCTGACGATCGGTGGGGAGCGGAAGTGGTTCGAGAAGGGGGACCAGGCCCGCTTCGCCGGTGAGGAGGAGGTCGTTCTTCGCTCGCTGCCATCCCGCACAAGCGCCCTCAACGTGATGACTCGACGCGGGCGGTGCACCGCCGGCGTCACGCTGCATCCGACCGCGGACGGTCTCTGTGTCGACACCGATCACATCGTTGATCTCGGTGACTGCGTTGCTCAAATTCGGATTCGGACATCAGGAGCTTCGTGAGTACGACGTCCCGCTTCGTTGTCGTCGGCGCCGGCCTCACCGGCGCCGCGACCGCTTGGCAGCTCGCCCGGCGCGGTTATGAGGTGACGGTGCTCGAGCGCACGACGCCGGCCAACCGCGAAGGAAGCTCGCACGGGTCCGCCCGGATCTTCCGCTACGCCTATCCGGACACCTTCTACGCCGCCCTGGTCCAGGAGGCTCGCGCCGAGTGGGATGAGCTGGAAGCGGCGACCGGCCTCGAATTGATCCGGCGGACGGGATGCCTCGACTTCGGCCGTGCCCGGGAACCGCAGCGCCTCGCGCGGATTCTGGACCAAGTCGGAGTCGAGCACGAGTTCGTGACCGCTCGGGAGGCTGCGGTCCGCTGGCCGCAGATCACCTTCGACACCGACGTCGTGTGGCACCCCGGCGCCGGTGTCATCGACGCGGAGACCTCGGTCGACGCGATGCTCGATCGTGCGCGGGCGGGAGGCGCGTGGGTCGAGTACGGACGGCCGGTGGACTCGGTGGAGCGAGCCGGTGCGGGGTACGTCGGCGGAGAACCGCGCGAGGGTCGTCGACTACGTCCGTCGTACGCTGCCCGGACTCGTCCCCGAGCCGTACGCCGAAACCACCTGCATCTTCACCAATACCCCGGATGCGGACTTCGTGATCGACGGTGTCGATGGCCTCGTCGTCGCGTCGCCGTGCTCGGGCCACGGGGCGAAGTTCGCGCCGCTGCTCGGCCGGATCATTGCTGACACCGCTCTGGGTACCCCGGTACCGGCCAAGCTTCGGGTTGCCTGACTTGTTCACTGTCAGTGGACGGCGGCGCGCTAGGGTTGACGCATGAACGACGACGTACTGCTGCGGAATGCGGGAACGACGCGCGACCGTCACCAGGACGAGTCGGTCGAGACCCTCGAGCTGGAAGCCGCGATCGCCCGGAACGTGCGCGAGTTGCGCCGGCTGTCCGGTCTGTCGGTCGCCGACATGGCCGCCAAGGTCGGCATCTCCAAGGCGATGCTGTCCAAGGTCGAGAACGCCCAGACGTCCTGTTCGCTCGGCACGGTCGCCCTGCTCGCCCGAGGCTTGGACGTTCCGGTCACCTCCCTGTTCCGCGGAGCCGACGAGGAGCGACCGGCAGCCTTCGTCAAGGCGGGACAGGGGGCGCCGATCGTGCGGAACGGCACGCAGGTCGGGCATGAGTACGAGTTGCTCGGCTCGTTGCGCGGCGAGCACAAGCGCCTCGAATGCCTGCTCGTGACCCTCAACGAGAAGAGCGAGGTCTATCCACTCTTCCAGCACCCAGGTACAGAGTTCATCTACATGCTCGAGGGAACGATGGAGTACGGGCACTCCCGCCAGACCTACCAGCTCACACCGGGAGACTCACTCCAGTTGGACGGCGAAGGAGCCCACGGCCCCACAAACCTGATCGAACTCCCGATCCGCTTCCTGTCGGTGATCGCCTTTCCGGACGCGTCGGTGTGAGTCTGGGTGATGCCCGACGGGGGCGCCTCAGGTCATAGCGCGTGACTGTCTGAGGACGGTCGCGCGTACGGCGGGTGTGGGTGGGACGCCCCCTTCGGCCAGAGCGTCGAGGACGGTACCGAGGACGGGCTCCGCGTCTGGTGCGGCGATGTCGACGTGGGGGAGTTGGCGGCCGAGTTCTCGCAGGATGGCTTTGCGCAGGGTGTTGTCCGCTGCTACCGAGCCGCCGAGGGTGAGAGTGAAGGGTTCCTCGAGGCCGACCTGGTTGGCGCACGCCTCGACGTAGGCGGTGACTCGCTCGGCGTGCTGGTCGACGATGCTGATGGCAACGAGATCTCCGCGTTCGGCTTCGCGGAGTACGACGCGAGCTGCCCTCGCCTTGTCGTGATGGGTGCCTTCGGTGCTCTCGCGGCGGGTGAATCTGTGCAGTAGATCCTCGACCGAGGCGGCTTCGTAGTACTGCGGGACCGCCTGCGACAGCGAGGTGGCGGGCGCCATCCCGATCTGCGCTCGGAAGATCGCGTGCAAGGCGTCGTCGACGAGACCGGCGGCGCCGAGGGGGTGCGATAGCCAGAACGACAGGGCGAACTCGGTGCCGGTCGGTCCGCGGCCGGCGATCGCGGCCCCGGTACCGAGAGAGACGGCGACACCCACCCCGTCCGGGTCGCCACAGCGGAGCAGGGCGAAGCCGTCGTTCTTGACCGAGAACGGCACGTCCGGACCGAGGTGCCCCGCGAGCACCTCGGTCCAGAGTGCGGTGTCCTCCGGCCAGTCGACGCCTGCCAGGCGGAACGCGGCCGATACAAGATGGGCACCGGGTACTGCGTTCTGCGCGGCGGCGAGTGCTTCGTCGACGAGTCGGAGAACGGCGGCTACTGCCTCCCCAGGGTCGTTGACGCCGTAGATGTCGCCGAGTCCGCCGCGGGCCTGGCCGAGGATGTTCCCGCGCCGGTCCGCGACGGCGGCGATGGTCTTGGTGTTACCGGCGTCGACGCCGAGGAAGAGATCGGTCACGGCAGGAGTCGCTCCGGGAGGTACGCCGCGTGCGCCGCCGCCATCTCGTCGTACAGCTCCTCGGCGACCCTGAGGTTGTTGACGAGCGGGTTGGCGAGCAGTGCCTGGATGCCGTCCTTGCGGGTCCCGTCCCACCCGGTCTTGGCGGCGAGGATCTGGTACTCGGCGAGCTCCTGGGTGATGCCCAGGACGGAGTGCGGCAGCGGCTTCTGCGGCTCGATGTGGAAGCCCTTCTTGTCGACGTTGCACCAGACCTCGACGACAGTGCGCTCGTCGAACCCGGGGAGCGCTCCGCCGGCGTTCGGAAGGTTGACCGGGAGCCGAGCCCCGGTGTCGTTGTAGTGCGCGCTCATCACGTCGATCGCGAGCTCTAGCTCGTGGATACCGCCGCGGGAACGCTTCGGGTCGAGCTCAGGTGCGTCGGCGGTCGCCTGCTCGCGGTAGTGGTCCCAGTAACCCGGCACGGAGTCCATGATGATCTCGGAACGCGTCTTCGCGGCGCCTTGCTGCTCACGCAGCAGTTCCTCGCGGAAGTAGTAGTAGTTGAAGTAGTCGGACGGGATCGATCCCATGGTCACCGCGAGGTGCAGCGCCCGGCGGGAGTTGGCGTCCAGCTGGTCCTTGCGCTCCTCCCACCCCTGCTCGAGGAGCGGCATGATGTCTTTGCCGTCGTACAGGGCCTCGGTGCTCCAGCAGTTGTGGTTGACGCCGGCCATCGTCACCTGCGCGCGCTCCGGGTCGAGGCCGGCGGCCTTGATCACGACCGGCGGGAAAACGATCGGTCCCTCGCACATCGACACGATCGGTACGTCGCTGTACTGCGAGACGGCCTGGGAGACGATGTTGACCGGGTTGGTGTAGTTGAAGATCTTCGCGTTCGGGGCGACCGCGTTGAGGTCCTCGACGACGCCCTTGAGGACGTTCACCGAGCGCAGCGACATGAAGAAGCCGCCGGGGCCCTGGGTCTCCTGGCCGATGATGCCGTGCTTGATCGGGATGCGCTCGTCGAGGGCCCGGGCGGCGAACCCGCCGGGGCGGAAGCTGGACAGTACGGCGTCGACATCGGTCAGCCCGGCCCGCCGGTCGGTGGTGGCGGAGACGGTGATGTCCAGGCCCTGTGCCTTGATCATCCGCTCGCTGATCGAGCGGACCACTTCCAAGTGATCGGGGTCGAGATCGATCAGGACGATCTCGGAGCCCGCGAACTCCTTGCTGTGCCACAGCAGTGATGCCATCGTCCCGGCCGCCCTGGAGGAGCCGCCGCCGAGGTAAGCGAGCTTGATGCGTGCCATGAGAAACAGTGTGCCTTTCGTAGCGGATGGGTCAGGAGGCGGCCGGAAGCAGCGCGGCGGCTGCCCGGTCTGCCAGGAATCGTGGGGACGAGCAGTCGCTGAGGACGGTGGCCGGCCAGTCCGCCTCGTAGGAGCCAGCGGCGGCGACCCGCTGGACGGTGACCTGTTTGTGGGCGCCGGTGACGACCATGACGACGGCGCGGGACAGGTCCCGAATGGTGGCCACACCAACGGTCACGCCGTACCGCGGAACGTCGTCCAGGCGCCGGAACGAGGGGAACGTCTCGAGGTTGTCGCGCCGTGTGCTGTCGCCGAGCTCGACGACCCGGGTGCGGCTGTCGGGCGCGGTTCCGGCCGGGTTCAGGGCGATGTGGCCGTCGGAAGCGCCGGAGGCGAGCAGGAAGACGTCGATGCCGCCGACGGCCGCCAGGGCGCGGTCGTACTCGCCTCGTTCCGCCGCCGGGTCGGGGTACCACAGGTTCTGCTCGGGGATGCCACGCCCGGGACCGGCGGCCGCGTTCAGCGGACCGACGATCTGGCGCCGCCCGAAACCGATGCAGCTGTGCGGCAGATCGGCATCGATCAAGTGGTACGCGCCTGCGTGACGGACGACGTACTCGTCCATCAGGGCGATGATCACGTGCCGCAGGTCGAGGTTGCGTTCGGCAACGAGTTCGGCCAGGTGCGAGTACGTCGGCAGCGGGCTGCGGCCGGTGGGACAGCCGAGGACGAACGGGCGGCCCGCGTCCGCGGCCGACTGGATGCCGTTGGCGATCTCCGCTGCCGCGAGACGGCCGACGTCGTCGGGGCTCTCGTGGATCTCGGGCGGCACGTGCATATGAAGTCCTTTGACGAAGGAGGAGGTGGTCATTCCTTGAGGGCGCCGTTCAGCACGCCGCGGATGAAATGCCGCTGGAAGAAGGCGTAGAGCACGAGCACCGGGAGAGCGACGATGAGGGAACCGGCGGCGAGCAGGTTCACGTCGACGCTGTGCTGTCCCTGGAACACGCCGAGCGCCAGCGTGGCCGGCTGAATCGCCGGGTCGGCGATGAAGATCAGCGACAGGAAGAAGTCGTTCCAGGTCCACATGAACGACAGCAGCACGAGGGTCAGTACGGCGGGCCGCGAGATCGGCAGCAGGATCTGCCACAGGATGCGCCAGGTCCGCGCGCCGTCGATCTCCGCTGCCTCGATCAGGGATCCGGGGACCGCGCGGAACGTTGCCCGCATCCAGAACGCCCCGAAGGGCACGCCCATGCCGATCTGGATGATGATCAGGCCCAGCCAGGAATTCGTCAGCCCGAGGGACTGGAACGTGTAGTACAGCGGGACGATGAAGACCTCGGCGGAGATCATCAGGCCGAGCAGGACCAGTGGGAAGATGACCTTCTGCCCGGCCACGCCGAGGACGCCGAAGGCGAAGCCGGAAAGGACGGCCAGGATGGTCTGTCCGGTCACCGCGCCGATCGTGATCACCGCGGAGGCGAGCATCGCGCGCCCGAAACCGCCGAGCTGCCACGCGGTGCTGAAGTTCTCCCAGTGGAGGTTCGTCAGGTCGATCTGACCACCGCGGTTCGGGCTCAGCGCAGTGAACAGGAACCAGACTACGGGGAACAGGACGAGAATCGAGACGAACGCCAGGACCGTGTGGTTGAGGACGCGTTCGGTGCGGGAGATCATGCCTTCTCCTCGGACAGTCTGGTGATGACCAGCGCCACCAGCAGGCAGATGATCGCCAGCACGATGCCGATGGCGGCCGCCATGCCCACGTCCGGGTTGAGGAACGCTTTCCGGTAGAGCAGTAAGGCTGGTGTGGTGGTGGAGCTGCCGGGTCCGCCCTGAGTGGTGACCCACACCAGGTCGAAGGCACGCAGCGCGCCGGTGACGGTGAGCGTCAGCCCGACCGCGAGTTGTCCGCGTAAAGCGGGCAGCGTGATCGCGAAGAACTCGCGGACCGGGCCGGCGCCGTCCATCCGGGCCTGTTCGAACAGCTCGACGGGAATCGCCGAGACCCCGGCGACAAAGAGGACCATGCACAGGCCGAGCGCGGTCCAGGTGCCGATCACACCGAGCGCCGGCAGCGCCCAGGTGAAATCGCCGAGCCAGTTGTGGGCGAGGCCGTCGAGACCGACGGCTCGCAGTGCGCTGTTCAGCGGTCCGTCCGGTCCGTAGATCCGTTTCCAGATCACGGCCACCACGACGCTCGTCAGCACTTGCGGCAGAAACAGTAGCCACCGGTAGAGACCACCGCCGCGCACCCGACCGCGCCCGAGGAGCGCAGCCGACACCAGCCCGAGCACGATCGGCAGGGCGGCGAAGAACAGCACCAGTACGAGTACGTGCTGCAGCGACTGAGTCAGTTCAGGATCGGTGAAGAAGGCGGTGTAGTTGCTCAGCCCAACGAACCGCGCGGTCGTCACACCGTCCCAGCTGTAGAACGAGTAGCTCACGCTCTGCAGGATCGGGACTATCACCACGAAGCCGTAGAAGATGAGCGCGGGCGCGGCGAACGCGAGGCCGAGCCAGCGCCGTTTGCGTGCCCGCCCCGACATCTTCGGTCGGCCAGTTCGAGCGCGATCCGACGCGGGGGCCGTCCCGCCTGCAGTGGCAGGTCTGGCCTGCCGCTGCAGCAGTTGACGGGAACTCATCCGGTCAGCCCTTTGCCCGCTGCGCCTGGAAGGTGTCGTAATCCTTCTGGCCGGCATCGGATAGTTGTTCGGGCGTCGTCTTGCCGGCCAGCAGCAGCTGCAACTGACCACCGAGCGTGTCGAGCATCGTCGGTGTCGACCAGTCGAAGTACGGCACGTATCCGTCGCCCTCGTCGAGTTTCTGCTGCCCGGAGACCTCGCTGACGAACTCCGGGTTGTTGGTCGGAGCCGTCACATCGTTGTGCAGGAGCGGGAGATAGCCGTTGTCCACCGCGAGCTGCGCTGTCGCCTTGCTCGCCATGTAGTCGAGGAAGGCCGCCGCCGCGTCCGGGTGCTTCGACTTCGCGGAGATGGCGAGATTCCCTGCCGTAGAGCCGGTGCCAACCACTTTGTCGCCGGACGCTTGCGGGAGCTGGACGTACCCATAGGTCTGCTTCTGAGCGGTGGAGAACCCGAGCGAGCCGGTGTACTCGAAGCGGAAGGCGCCCTTACCGGCCAGGAAATTGTTCACAGCGTCTGCGTACTGAACACCCGGGTAGCTCGGCGTGAACCAGCCGGCATCAGCCCACTTCTTGACCGCGGTGGCCGCCTGCACGATGCCCGTCGACGTGATCGGGGTCGACCCGCTGGAGTAGACGAAGTCACCGATGTCCTTGGCCGACCCGTAGAGATCCTGCAGCGCGAACAGGATCGCCGTCGCAGACCCCTTGTCCTGCGACCCGTACGCGATCGGAACCTGGCCGGCCGCCTTGACCGCCGCGCACGCCTTCTCGAACTCCTCAAGCGTCTTCGGCACCTGCAGCCCGAGCTTGTCGAGGATGGCCTTGTTGTAATACAGCCCGATCAGCGACGACCGGGCTGCCGGGGTCGCGTAGAGCGAGCCGGTGCCCATCTGCTTGCCGTCCGAGGTGAACTGCAGTTGGCGCAGGATCGTGGTCGGGATCTCCTTGTTCCATCCGTACGCCGTGGCGTACGCGTCGAGGTTGAGGATCCGGCCGCCCTTGGCCAGCGTGCCCATCGACTGCCAGCCGTTGTTGACCAGTGCGATGTCCGGCCCGTTCGGGTCCGCGAGACGCAGGTTCACGGTGTTCATCACCTGACCCCAGTCCTGCGTGGTCCGCTTGATCGTGATGTTCGGATGTTCCTTCTCGAAACCGGCGACGACGGAGTCCATCCACTTGCCTTCGGCGCCCTGCCAGAAGTCGAGCATCTTCAACGTGACGGCCTCACCAGAGACGTTCGTCGAGACTCCGCTGGGCGAGCTCGCCGCTCCGGGGCTCGAGCCGCCTGGGGCGCACGCCGCCAGCACAGTGGCTGCGGCGAGAACAGTGGCAGCCGCGCCCATCAGGCGTCGTCTCTTCATGCCGGTCTCCTTCGATTCATCGGATGCCCCGTTCCGAGCGGATGCCGTCAACCGTAGCCATAACCAGACCAGTCATGCCAGAACGCGACCAGTTTTGAGCCAAAGCCAGAACTGGTACGGTTATGACGATGAGGACTCCGACAGTGGCCGCGGGTGTGGTTCGCGAGCTGAGCGATGCCATCAACCGGGGCGTCTACCCACCTGGTTCGCGGCTGCCCGGCGAGCGGCAGCTGGCAGAGCAGTTCCATGTCAGCCGGAGCACCCTGCGCAGCGCCTTGGGCGAACTCGAGAACGGAGGCCGGATCGCCCGCTCGCCGCAGCGCGGCTGGTTCGTGCCGAGCCCGACGGTCGGGGAGCCGCCGAGCACCCTGCAGAGCTTCACCGAGATGGCGCGGCTCCGCGGGCTGAACGCGACGGCGAAGGTCCTCGAGCGGACCCTGCGCTCGGCGACCATCGACGAGGCCGAGCGCCTCGGCATCCCGCCGGGCGGCGAGGTCCTGGTCCTCGTCCGCCTGCGCGGCATGAACTCGACCCCGATCTGCGTCGACACCAACATCATCCCGATGACGATCGGTGCACCGCTGATGGGCGTGGACCTGACCGACCGATCCCTGTACGACGCGCTCGAGCAACTGTGCTCGGTGTCGGTCTACCGCAGTGCCTACTCGGTCCAGGCCGACGCGGCCTCCGCCGAGACCGCCGCACTGCTCACCATCCCCACCGGCAACCCGGTCCTGATCGGCCGCGAGGTCGCCTACGACCGCGCCGGTACGCCGATCCTCCTCGGCTACAACACCTACCGCGGCGACGCCTACCGCTTCGAAGCCGACCTCTACCGCGCCCTCCCGCTCGGTCATTAGCTGGACGGGTTCACGCCGAGCAGAAAATGAGGCGACCTGCGAGGACAACGAGATGCGGTGTTGTCCAGCGCCGCATACTGCTGGCCGCTTTCGCCGTCTGCGCCTCGGCTCCAGCCGGACTCCGCGTACTCGGTTCCGGACGGTCTGAGCAAGAGCGCCGGCGGCTCTGCCTCTCTCGATCGGGTTGCGGGATCGCCCGGCTTTGCGTCGGCAAGCCGATCACATCGGCCGGATCCTGGATTGTGTGATCCTGGTTCTGGGGAGGTGCCGGGAACGCGATCTTCGAGGCCATGGATCCTCGGAAATTGGAAGTTGTGAATGATGCCCCGCGAGATCAGCTGCACCGTGAGGTTGGGCAGAGCAACGTTGCGTGGAGTATCCGCAAGCTCATCGAGTTGATCGACGAGGCGATCGATTCGGCGGGGGACCAGTTGGCTCGTTCGGCTGGGCTGTGGGCGGAGTCGCCTGGTCGGGCCGACGCGCCTGATCGGCTGGCGGTGCGCCGGCGGTCTGGCTCGCTGTCGGCGCGGTCGTTGCTGGAGGAGCCAGACAGGGACAACGGCGTCGGTCCTTTGTGATACGTCGTTCGGCGGCGGTGTCCTTGATCCTGGGTTCCAGGTTCTGTTGGTCGTGTGGCCGGGGTGAGCTTCGAGGCAGTCAGTTGTGGATGCTGCTTGCGTATGCACAAACTGTCTCGTGACTCGGGATGCCATGGTTTGGCCAGATTGGAGGCGACGTCGGTTGCGTACACATTGCTCGCGAGGTTCGGTGTCGTGCCGGCCGGAGCGTCCGCGGATCTGATTGCCAGTGCGACGGGGACACTCGGAAGGTCGCCCGCGGTCCGGCTTGTCGAGACGTTGGGCGGTCGAGTCGTTGCTGCTGCAGGGCGCCTGATCGAGGTCACGGAGCGACACGTGCCGACGCAGGAAGGGCTGCGCAGCATGGCACCGACGACATCGACCTGTGTCGACGAGGAGGATCGAGAATTCCGCCTGGGCTTGTGAGGATCTACCAAGCCAGGTTCCGATGCAGTGACGCCGAGGCGATTGTCGAACCGAAGCTGACTCGACTCCCGCGGATACATCGTGAACCCGCACATCGTGCCGACCATCGCGGTCCAGCGGCGGCTGATCGCGGTGAATCAGCCCGCAACGATGTTCTTCCGACGACAGTTGCTCGGGGCAAGAAGGCTGAGCCAAGGACTATCTCAAGCGTGGTGGCGTACTCGAGGCGCTGGACCCAGGGCTCGAACTGGTCGATCGGCTACGCGCCTGGCGGCGATCCCGGTCGGTCGACAGCCTTCGCGCGACGGGCTTCGACTTGGCAAGTGTGCGGAATGCCGGGCTGGCGCTCGCTGACCTGGAACCGGCCGCCGAACGCGCCCGCGACGGTGGAAACGACCGGCGCAGTCGCATACCCGGCTACGGGTGACTCCACGTCGTACATGTACTACTCACCGATGCGCACTCCGGGATGTGGGCGTCTTCGAGCAGCCGGCGGTTCTCCCGCCGCCGTTGCGCAAGGTGGTCCTTCTTGCTCATGGTCAGCCGGGCCGTCGCCGCTGCCGGCGTCTGGCATCGGGGGCCGAAGGTCTTCGCTGGTGTGTAATGACTGGCGTGACACTTCGGCGGGAGCGGGCGCGGTGATTCGGCTCGGCAGGATTGTGCGGGTCGTGGTGGTCTGGTCCTTCATCGCGTTGCTGGTGAATGGGACAGTGCGGGCCACCGACGACGCGTGGCCGTTTGGGCCGATGTCGCAGTACGCCGGCTCGGTGGCCGACGATGCCTCGATCACCTCCATCCGGATCAGCGCGCAGACGAACGCCGGCACGACGGTCGACGTACCGCTGGAGATCGGGGGAGCAGGCATCGCCCGCGCCGAGATCGAGGCGCGGACCGGCGCGATCGTGGCGGATCCGTCCTTGCTGCAGGCAGTCGCGGACGGCTGGGCGCGAAAGCACCCGGACCGGCCCGGGTATTTGAGGCTGGAGCTGATCCGGGACACCACCCAGTTGGTCGATGGCCATGTCGACGGGCCGCCCAAGTCCGAGATCCTGGCGACCTGGCGGGTACGCCGATGAGGTCAGCCGTGAACTGGTTCACCCCCAAGATCGCGCTGGCGCGGATCGCCTGGCTGCGCACGATCCTGTACCTGTTCGTCATTCTCGACATGCACGCCTTCGTTCGAGACACCCGGCTGAAGGGTGAGTCGCCGGGTTTCTACCAACCACTGTTCCTGGCGCGGCTGCTGGACTTGCCCAGGCCGTCGGTGGCGAATACGACGACGCTCTATGTCGTGTTGATCGCCGGGTGCCTGATCGGCGCCTCGAACCGGTTACCGCGGCTGGCCGGCTGGGTGGTTGCGCCGGCGTTCACCTGGTGGGTGCTGATCGGGATGAGCGACGGAAAGGTGGACCACGACCACCTGGCCCTTGTGGTGGCGCTGTGGGTCCTGCCGACGGTGGCTCCGACTCAGAACAGGCGCTGGCTGCGCGAGGTGTCGCCGTACGCGGACCAGACCCGGTCCGAGGCTGCGGGCTGGGCGATCCGCTGCGTCCAGATCGCCGTGATCGCGACCTACTTCCTGTCCGCGATCGCCAAGCTGCGCGGCGCGGGCTGGACGCTGGCGTGGCCGGACAGCGCGGTCCTGACCTGGGCGATCGTGCGCAGGCCGAACCCGGTCGGGCAGTGGCTGCTGCACTACCCGTGGCTCCTGCACGTCATGCAATGGGTCGGGATCATCGGCGAGTTCCTCTCGCCGGCGATCTTGTGGATGCGTGGCCGCTGGCAGCTGTCTGGGGCCCTGTTCTTCCTGGGATTCCACGTGGCGAACACGGTGATCCTCGGGATTCATTTCCTACCGACGGTGGTCTGCTGGCTGGCCTTCGCACCGCTGGAGCGGATCGCTGCCTGGTCGCCAGAACGCCATGCCAGGCGGCTCGGCGCCGGACAGCACGAGGGAGCAACCGGCTAGCGCGCAACGGTGCCGAGTGTGGGTGGGCGGCGGCGTGGCTGCCCAGACGCCCGAGACCGGCGGCAAAGCGACCGCGAGGGCTACGGCGGGGATGATGATGCCGGAATCGTTGACGGCGAGCCCGATGACGGCGGTGACCAGGCAGGTGGCCAGGTACGGCCGGAGGGCAGGCTCGGTGCTGTGGGTGGCTACGACCCCGGTGGCTCGTATCCACTGGGGCCCGGCGACGGCGATGACCGCGGCGATCAGGAGGGCGAGCAGCAGACTCAGCGTCGGACGCTCGGCGAAGGCGTGCAGGTGTCGTGATCACCAGCCCACCCTTGGCGGACATCAAGCCAGGTAGTCCCGCCGTCCGCTCCCCGGATCGGATTGAGCGGGGTCGGGACCGCGATTGCCGCGCTGCCACAGTTGCCCGGGGTGCAGCTGGCGGTGGTGTGGGTGCACGCGACCGCGACCAAACCGGCGGTTGAGCTTCGCATCCTGGGGGTCGCTCGATGTGGACGAGCGTGTGCAGTTCGTCGAGCCGGTGCCGCCGAGTGACGTCGTGTCGTTTCTGCGCACGGCGGGCGTGGGCCTGATTCCGATCCTCCGGTACCCGACTCGCGAGTTGGCCTGCCGAACAAGGTGTTCAAGTACGTGTTCGCGGGGCTGCCGGTGGTGACCAGCGACATGGCGACGCTCAAGGAATTCGTCGGGAAGACCGGAATCGGGGGAGGTCTTCGAGGCTGGGCAAGTCGGCACTCCGCGATGAGATGTCCTGGGCATCCAAGCCGTCCGGCTCCGATCCCCGTACCAGGCTCTTGTGCGACCCGGATCTGGCCACCGCCGCAGTATCGGTGTGGCGCTCGCCGGTGGTGGTGACCCGCGCGCTGTCGGAGGCTCGGTTCGGCTTCTGGTGGGAGTGTTGTCAGCCGCCTGCTGTGGGGGCGATGGCACCGGTGGCGACGAGGGCGATGAGGAGGGTCCCGACGGCGACGCGGTACCCGACGAAGGGCAGGAAGGTGTGGGTTGTGATGAAGCGCAGGAACCAGGCGATGACGGGGTATTCGATGCCGAAGGCAACGATGGCGGGTCCTCAGGCGGGTGTGATGCCGTCGCCGATCTTGGGGATCGGCACGCTGCCGAGAATGATGAACCATCCCAGCCTGACCAGCGGGTCCTTGCGCCGCTCCGGCCGGAACAGCGACGTCGTCCAGGCCGCGACGACCGCGGCGATCTCGCGGCGGAAAGAGGTCAGTACGGAGGCTTCGGTCCCCAGTTGGGTGACGGCGGTGAACGCGGCACCCCGGGGTCTGGCCAGTCCATGAGCGCGGACACGACGCGTAGGTGGGCGCTGGACGACACCGGCAGGAACTCGGTCAAGCCCTGCACGACGGCGAGTACGGCGACCTGAAACCAGTTCACCGTGACCTGTTCCTATCTAGGAAGACCCCGGGAGCGTGCAGTGAGTCAACGTGGGTGGGCAGGTGCGAGGGCGTCAGCGTTTCCGGAAGACGATCCAGCGCATGGCGCAGTACATGTAGAGGCCCTCGCAGAGGCCGGCGGTGAGCCGGGAGAGGTGGTACTCGACACCGAGGGCGGTCAGGCCGGTGCCGACGCCGAGGATCCAGACGAGGTAGTTGAGTGCGACGACGCCTGCGTAGCGGGCGAGCTGGGCGCCGACCGGGGCGTGCGAGCGGAAGTTCAGGGTCCGGTTGAGGACGTAGCTCAGGGCGAAGGCGCAGCAGTAGGCGATGGTGATTGCCAGCCAGAGTGGGAGCTGGAGCCACGAGCGCAGGAGCGTGAGGAGGGCTAGGTCGACGCCAAAGGTGAATCCGTTGATGAGGGCGAATCCGAGCAGGTTGGGCGGCACAATCCTGGACAGACCCCAGGGGAGCCGGCGGGTCGTGGCCGCCATCGCGCTTGCGAACCGTTCATCGCTGCGTTCGGTCGCTGCGTGGGCAGTCGATGCCACGCTGGGAGGCTGCCAGTCCAGGCAAGCGTCGCCATCGTCGGCTGGCTTGGCGCGAGGAGTGCCGTTGCTGGTCATAGCTGGTCAGAGGTGCCGGCTCGTGTTGGTCAGCGGCCGGATGATCCAGGCGAGGGCGACGCCGCAGAGTGTCGTGGTGGCAGTGGTGGCAGTGGTGGCGAGTTGGCCGGGCGTGAGCGGTTCGAGGCGGAGCAGCGCGGCGGCTGGTGTGGTGGCGGCGAGGGCCGCGACGACGAGGGCGCTGAGTGTCCAGATGGGGAAGGCAGGGTTGCGTCGCCAGGACAGCCCTGGCCGAGCGCGCAGCGACCAGGCGATGAAAGTATGGGCCACGAGCCAGGCGAACACAGCTCCGTTGCGTGCCTGCTCGGTCGTTGCGCCCGCATTGAGCAGCAGCAGGTACGCCGGTGCCACGGCGAGCGCGAGGGTGAGCGCACAGGCCAGCAGAGCCTGCAGGAACGTGCTGTCGACGAATTTCGCTCGCGGTGAGCGTGGCGGCCGTGTCATCGCTGCTGGTGCCTCGGGCTCGGAGACGAAGGCGATCGAGGCGCCGATGTCCATGAACAGTTCGAGCAGCACGATCTGAACGGGTGCGAACGGTGCGGGGTGGCCGGCGATCAGAGCGGCGAGTACTGCGGCGACGAGCGCAACCTTGGCGCCGAGGTAGAACGCGACCGCGCGACGCAACTGGGAGGCGATCGACCGGCCCTTCTCGATCGCGCGGACGACAGTCGCGTACGAGTCGTCGGTGAGTACCAGACCGGCCGCTTGGCGGGCCAGATCGGTGCCGCGGGCACCCATCGCGATGCCGGCGTTCGCGGTGGCCAGCGCCGGTGCGTCGTTGACACCGTCCCCTGTCACAGCGACAACCTCGCCTTGGCTCTGGAGCAGCGACACGAGGCGTTGCTTGTCACGCGGTGTGGCACGGCCGATGACCGTGCCGTCGTGGACCTCGCTGAGCAGCGCCGAGTCGTCGACGGTTGCGAGTTGCGTACCTCCGCGCAACGTCGGACCGTCGGGGAGTCCGGCCCGGGTGGCGACGGATCGGCCGGTCAGTGGGTGGTCGCCGGTGACGACGATCGTGGCGACGCCCGCCGTACCGAGTTCAGCGACGGCTGCCGGGACGTCGGCGCGAACCGGATCGTCGAAGACGAGTAGTCCGGCGACGGTCAGGCCGGATTCGACCTGGTTCACCGTGATCTCGTCTTTCGGTTGGCCGGCGAGCTCGGGCGCTTCGCGCCAGGCGACGGCGATCGTCCGCTGCCCGCCGGTCGCGACGTTGTGGACGATCTGTTCCCAGGAGGTCACGTCGCCCGGTCCGGCCGCGGCGAGGACCGCCTCGGGTGCTCCGGCAACCGCGACCCAGGTCCGCTGATCGGTGTGCAGGAGACGAGACACGCGCTTGCGGTCGGAATCGAACGGCCACGCGGCGATGATGTCGCCCGGCTCGCTGATGACGCCCGCCTCCTTGGCAGCGTCCGCGACGGCGAGGTCCATCGGATCGGCGCTTCCGGTTCCTGCCCCTTGTGCCGCGGCGGCGATCGTCAGCACCAGTAGCCGCTCGCCGTGTACGTCGGTCAGCTGCATCCGGTTCTGGGTCAGAGTGCCGGTCTTGTCCGTGAGCAGGTAGGTGACCGAGCCGAGCGTCTCGCCCACTTCGAGTCGACGCAACAAGGCCCCGCGCCTCGCCAGCTGCAGGCCGCCGATGGCGAGCAGCATCGTGACCAGGATGGGCAGTTCCTCCGGGACGGTGGCGAACGCGAGCGTCAGCCCGGTGAGCAGCATGTCCTTCAAGGGTTGGCCCAGGACCACGCCGACCACCGGCACCCCGACCGATACGACGATCGCGAGGATCAGGACGAGCCGAGCCAGTTCTCGCGTCGCCCGTTGCAGGCCACTCAGGGGTTCGTCCTGCGACGTCACGGCCGCGCCCAGCTTGCCGAGTTCGGTCTGTTGTCCGGTCGCCACGACGAGCGCGCGGGCTTGGCCGTCGACGACGGCGGTCCCGGTGTAGACCATGTTCGCCCGGTCGGCGAGGTCGGTGCCTTCGGTCAGCACACTCGAACTCTTGCCTGCCGAGAGTGCTTCCCCGGTCAGAGCCGATTCGTCGACTCTCAGCCCCTCGGCGGACAGCAGCCTGCCGTCGGCGGCGATCACGTCACCAGCTTCGAGCAGCAGCACGTCACCGGGTACGACGTCCGCCGCCGGAACGGTTGTCGCCGTACCGGATCGCCACACGCGGGCGTGCGGAGCGGACAATTCGTCCAGGGCGTCGATCGCCCGGGCCGAACGTACCTCGGACGTCGTCTCGACGGCGGCGCTGAGCAGGATCACGCCAAGGATCGCGAAGGCGTCCCCACGTTCGCCGAACACGAACGACAGCACGGCAACCGCGACCAGCAGCAACTGCAGCGGCTCGAGGAACGACTCCGCGAACTCCTCCAGCCAGGACTCCTGCTTGCGTTTGGCGAGCGAGTTGCCCCCGAACCGGTTCAGGCGATCGGCTGCCTCGGCGGTCGACAGGCCGTCTCGCCGGGCGTCGAGGCGGTGCAGACTTTCGTCGGCCGGCAGCGCGTGCCATTCGATATCGGCCGCGGCTTCGGTGATCGTGGGCACGACGGGCTCGGACGTCATCGAGATCTTCTCCGGGTCGGGCCGTTGCGGGCAAGGAGCAGGTGCACGCGGAACCGCGCTGTTATGAGCGTAACAGGCGAGAGTTACGTTCGTTCTCACGATCCGCGTGAGGTTCGGCAAGCGCGCCTCTGACGGAGTTGAGGCCACGCGCCAGGCCCTTGGCCTCATCGTCGTCGGGCACCGGGTCGGGCGTGCCGAGCGCGATCTCGTCGGTGCATCGGCGGATCGGGCTCGCGGTGAGGTCGGCGCCGAGACCCAGTCCGTACCTTGCGATCGCGGCGAGACCGTACTGGCTGCAGCTGGGCTGGTAGCGGCAGCGGAAACCCAGACGTGGTGACAGCCAGCGCTGGTAGGCGCGGATGGCCGTGACCGCAGCCCGGGCCGGGACTGTCGTGCGGGTGCGCGGAGCGGTCCGGACCCGGCTGGTTCGCCCAGCGATACTGAGCAGCGCGATCAGGCCGCTGAGAACGGCGGGCAGGTTGCAGGCGCACTCCTTGCAGTCCTGTTTGCGGGCTGGGCGGCCGCACGCTGCGTGCCGGGCGGCGGCCCAGTCACAGCCGCGGCGGGTCCGGGCAGCCTCGGGGTCCGGCTCGGGTGAGGGCGTCACGATCCCATGACGGACACGCAGGATCACACTTCACCGTAAGTTCGTACGTGTAGCGGCTGTCCTCAGCTTCATCTCAGCTCGGGCGTGAGACGGTGCGTTCGTCCCCGGCGATCGGGCCGGAGGGATGTCGTACATGGCGCCGCGCCGGAGGTGGCTGATGCGGACGGCGGCAGTCTTGCTGGTAAGCGTCCTGCTGTCCGTTCAAGGCTCGACTGCGGCGGCTGTGGATGTTGGGCAGCCCATCGGCAGCCGCCCCGTGATACTGATCGGGGTGCCCGACCTGCGTTGGAGCGACCTGAGCCAGGCCGGGACCCCAGCGATCTGGGATCTCGCTGACCACGCGGCCGTCGGATCGCTGGTCGTGCGTGGGTTGAGTTCCCGGACGTGTCCCGCCGACGGGTGGCTGATGGTGTCGGCCGGCAGCCGCGCGGACGCAGGTGTCGGCTGCGGCCCGGTCACCTCGCCACGGCGTACGGCGAACGGTGCGAAGATCCCGGACCTGCCCGGCGCGAGCGTGGAGGAAACGCCGGCGGAGTCGGCCGGTCCGCGGTGGGGCCGGATCGGCGCACTGGGTGACGCCGTCCACGCGAATGGTGGCTGCACCAGTGCGGTCGGACCGGGTGCTGTACTCGGTCTTGCCGACGGCAACGGTGTTGTCGACTACTACGCGCCGGATGTGCGGACGAGTTCGGCCGCCACGTGGACGCGCTGCCCGGTGACAGCCGTGGACGTCGATGCGATCGTCCGGTCCGTGCACCAGCCGTCGCAGGTGCCGACAACTGGTGAGGAGCGTCGAGCGGCGGTGCGAGAAGCGGACCAGGTGGTCGGTTCCGTGCTCGCCCGGGTGCCTGCCGGGAGCAACATCATCTTGGCAGGACTGTCGGACGATGGCGGCCCGGCACACCTGCATGTCGCTCTCCTCGACGGTGGGGCTGGTGGCGGCTACCTCGGTTCGAGCTCGACACGACGTCACGACCTCGTGCTGCTGCCCGAACTCGCTGGGACCGTCGATGCTCTCATCGGTAGTTCTGGACCAGTGCCCGGCCCCGATGCCGAGCCAGGCTGGGTGACTGACCGTCGCCGTCCGGCATCGTTCGCTGCCGTGGTCGCTGAGCTGGCCCGCCATGATGTGGCCGCCGCTGCGACGGAAGCCGTCAGGACGTTCTTTGTCGTCGGCGTCGCTGCGGTCCTCGTCATAGTCTCGGCCGCGGCCGCGGCCATGATCTTGGTTCGAGGATCCGCGTCGCGCTGGGGTGCCCGTGCCCGGCGGCTCACGTGCGCGGCGGCTGCGGCCTGTGCCGCAATTCCGGTGTCGACGCTCCTTGCCGGCCTGTTGCCGTGGCCGGGTTCGTCGCATCCGGTGCTGTCGATGCTCGCGGTTACGCTGCTCTGGGCAGGAATTGTTGCAGCCCTCGCTGTCGGGCGCCGACAGCGGCCAGACGTCCTGAGGCCGATCATTGTGCTCACGGGGACGACCGTCGTGGTGGTCGCCGCGGACCTGGTCGCGGGACTGTCGCTGCAGATGGACAATCCGTTCGGATATACCGCAGTGGAGGGTGCCCGGTACTACGGGATGGGCAACGTTGTCTTCGCTGTGTTCGCGACGGCGCTGCTGATCCTCGCGGCCACAGTCAGCAGCTGGGGGACCAGTCGCGGGAGCTGGCCTCGCTCGGCGGCCGTGTCGTTCGTGGTGGCGGCTGGCCTGGCAGGGATTGCGATCGACGGCGTTCCGGGGTGGGGCAGCGATTTCGGCGGTGTGATCGCGTTGGTCTGCGGAGTCGGCGTCACGGCGTTGCTGGTGGCTGAACGCAACGTCTCGGTGCGACGGCTGGTCGTGCTCGGTGTCGCCGGAGCCTGCGTGGTTCTCGGTATGGCGTTCGCAGACCACGCACGCGGCGCAGCGCACGAGACGCATCTGGGCAGATTCGCGGGCCAGCTCGTGTCCGGCCAGGCCACGCCTGTCCTCGGCCGCAAGGTCGACGCGATGCTGCCGACGCTCGTGTTCATCCCGGTTGTCCTGGCCGCGATCTGGCTCGCGGTGCGGCTTGCCGGGCCGGAGCGGCTCGCGGCTGCCTGGAAAGGGGTGCGGTCGGTGCCTGGGCTGCGGAGCGGGTTGGCGGGTGCCGTGACCGTTGGGCTCGTCGGGGCGCTGGTCAATGATTCGGGGGCGATCGTCGCCGCGTCCGTACTGCTTCTCGCCGCGCCACTGACGATCGCAGCAGTTCTGGGTGGACCAACCAGCAACGAAGCGGAGCAACGTGACGCGGCGCGCGCCGAGGGCGGCGTTGGGCAGGGCTAGCGACGAAAGGGGCAGCTCGTGAGGCCGAAGGAGTCTGTTGGCCGCTGGGGGGTTTGGTGGCCTGGTTGGCTGGCTGGGCGGCTCGAGGGAGCACGCATGGTCGTGGTCGTTGCCGGCTTCGTCGCCGTGACCGTACTCGGAGCAGCGTTCGCCGAGTTGCTCGACGGGGTGCTCGACGGCGAGGGCGTGGCGGGGATCGACAAACCCTTCAACGTATTCCTGACTGCACACCGCACACGGGCGGCTACGGTCATCTTCACAGCCGTCACCAACGTCGGCGGGGCGATGGCGCTCAGCTGGCTGGTCGTGGTGGTGCTCGCTCTGGTGGCCTGGCGGATGCGTGCTTGGTGGCCGGTCTGGGTCGGCGCCCTCGCGCTCGGCGGTACTGAGTTGTTCGTGTTTGCCATCAAGCTGCTGGTTGAACGGCCCCGGCCCGACGTCGCGATCGCCGCCGCCCGTGCTGACGGGTACTCCTTTCCGTCCGGCCACGCCACGAGCTCTGTGGTGGCGTTCGGGTTGCTGGCCTGGCTGACCACCACCCTGCTCCTGACTCGCCGAGCCGCTCGAGCCGCGGTCTGGGCTGTGGCTGTGATTATGGCGACCGCGGTCGGCGTGTCCCGGTTGTATCTAGGCGTGCACTACCTGTCCGACGTCCTGGGTGGCTGGGCCCTGGGCACCGGCTGGCTCGTCACCGTACTGTTGGCGGCCACGACCGGTACCCAGGCGGGCCGACGCAGGCCGTCGCTGCGGTCCGGCCCGCCGGGGGCAGGAACAGGCGAGGATGGAGCGGGCCGCCCCCGAGAAGCCGAAACGCCGTCGTGACCTCTCCTGCTCGTCCGACACTGGAGGTCGGAGTGAGTCTGCTCGACCGGGCGCTCATGGTCGCCGGGATCGCTGGCATGGGCCATGACGCCGGCCCGGTGTGCGACGTCCTTCGACTTCAAGGCTGGCACGGGTGAAGCACCTCGACCAACCCCGACTCCCCACCGACCCGGACGCGGTGGATGGCCGGCTGCGCACCAAGGCCGAGCACACTGCGGCGATCCGGCAGCGGCGCCGGGCCGTTCTGCTTGTCAACACGCGCTCCCGTCGGGGTCGGCGCAACCAAGTCAGGGTCACCCAACTGCTCACCGCGGCACCATCAGCGAGACAGCCTCCCCGGGCGCACGTGCCGCATCAGCTCAAGCGCCTGGCCGGCCGCTCCGCCTATCCGCTGACTGCGCTGGCCCACCTGCGCGGAAACCGCCCGTTCACAGCGCGCATCGCCACCCCTGACAGACGCGAGCAGGTCGTGCGCACTCGTCAGGTGAACGTCGCCAACGGCGCCTTCCACGCCGGGACCCCCATCACCCGCGATGCGAGCGCTGACGACCGGCTGCTGATCGCGTACGTGCTCGGCGATCAAGCTCGCCGCCGGCTGCTCGCCGCCGCCCTGCGCCACCTGGCCACCGGCCGGCGCCGAACCCTGACGGAAACGCCGTTCCTGGTCACCGACCAGCTCCGGCTCGAAACCGACCCGCCGCTGCCGGTCGACATCGACGGCGAACTGCTCAGAACGACCCCGGTCGACATCCGCGTCGATCCCGAAGCGCTGCGGGTCATCGTGGCGCACGACTTCCCCGACACCTGATCGCCTGCGGGCGGGACCGTCCAAAGCCACGATCCGTGGGACGTGAGCTGGTCCGGGCGCGGCGGTCGGCGGACCGTTTGGTGCAGGTAGGGCCTGACGAACGAGTTCCGGAGTACCGCATGCGACCGGCCGGGCGGAGTGCGGTTAGTTGGGTGGCGCCTTGCGGCCAGCGGTTGCGGTTCGGTTCTGGGTCGAGGACTTGTGATGACTCGTGGCGTTGCGGCGCAGCGAACGCCTGGCGAGGCTGCCGAGGCAGAGGCCAAGGCCCCAGCCGCCGATCGCGTCGGTGGGCCAATGGTTGTGGAGCCGGACGGTGGCGATGGCGACTCCGGCGGCGATGACCGGGATGGCCCAGAAGCTGATTCGGTCGAGGATCGTTCCGGGTCGGGTGAGCAGCGTGGCAGCAATGAGGAGGATCGCCAAGGCGTCGGCCGCGTGGCCTGACGGCCACGACAGATCACCTGCCGCGAGCTCGTCGAGTTGAGAACGCGGTGCGGTTCGTCCGACGCTGACCTTGGCCAGCCAGATGACGATCTCGATGCCGAGGATCCACGCGCCGGCCCGGACCAGCTCCACGAGCCGGCGCCGTCTCAACACGTGGGTCAGGACGGCGGCGATGAGAACGGCGGACAGGAAGCCCACGCCGCCGACGTCGACGAGGGCTCGCCAGAACACTGGTTCCGGCGCTCCGACTGCGCGCGCCGCAGGGATGACGCGGTGGTCCCAGTCGCGCAGCATCCCCCGGGTCACCAGGTCCAGCAGGGTCCCCGCGAACAGGACGAATCCCAGCGTGACAGCAATACCAAGGGGCCACAGTCGGTGATCCAGATCGCTCTGGTCCTGGCCCGAATGCGCCGCACGAACATCGCGGCGGCCGGCATCCGCACGATGCCCGCCTCGACCCCTCATGCACGCTGACCGTACCAGATGAGTGTTACGCTCGTAACATGTCGTCTCGGGATCAAACGGCCCGCTGGTTGCTCATCAGCGTCACGACAGGTTCGGACGCGTCTTTGCGGGTCCACGTGTGGCGCCAACTGCGCAAGCTGGGTGCTGTGTATCTGCACAACTCGGTGTGTCTGCTTCCCGAGGTCGGTCAGGTTCCGCAGACGGTGCACCGGCTCGTCGCCCGGGTGAACAGCTCGGGCGGCAAGGCGCGGGTGCTGCACACCGAGCTGGTCGACCCGGCCGAGGAGGCGCTGGTGATCGCCGAGCAACGCGCGGACCGGGACGTCGAGTACGGCGAGGTGCTCGAACGCGTACCCGCCTTCCTTAGCGAGATCGCCAAGGAAACCGAGCGCAAGCGAGCGACGTACGCCGAGGTGGAGGAGTCCGAGGCAGACCTGGAACGGTTCGAGCGCTGGATGGCCTCGATCGAGGCTCGTGACTACTTCGCCGCGGCGGGCGGACAGGCCGCTAGGAAAGCGGTCGACAAGTGCAGGTCGGCGTTCGCCGCGTTCGAGGCCGCCGCGTTGGCCGCCGATACCGGCGCGGACGACTCCGGCCGGCCGCACTTGCGGATCGCCGGCTTGGAAGCTGGCGGCGAAGGGGTGTCGTGATGTGGTGCCGTGCCATGGCACCTTGATCCGGCTCGGTGTCGCGGTTCTGGCTACCTGGCTGCTGTAGCGTCGTACGCTGGCATCAGACATGACCTACGGGCCAATTGCGATGCCCTGTCAGGTGGGGTCTCAAGCGCATGGTCCCGGTCTCAGCGAGCTCTCAGGTGGTCGGCCCGACACTGATGCGGATGGCAGCACATCCCAGGATCCGTGTAGCAACCATCGAGCAGGCTCGCCAGTACTGGCTGCGACGGCGAGTCTGATTCACGGTGGTCTCGGCAGCGCACGGACACCCCCGATTGCCTGCAGGCAATGCGAGCGCGGTTCCTGCTGCCCCGGCTGTGCGCCAGTTCGGCGACCCCGTGTCGTACGCACTGGTTGACGTGATGGAGTACTCGATTCGGTGCGCAAGATCTCGTCGGCAGTCAGAGACTCAGCCGGCGGAAGGCGCACCCTAAGGGGACTCGTAGCACAGCCCGGTCGCAGCCAGGACTGAATACTGCACACTTCGAATATTCGCTCGTTGCCAGTCAGCAGGCCCATTGCGCCGAGGATGGCTGCGGTGCCGCGGATCCGTCGTCCGTGTCCAGCGAGCGCTGGTCCGGTCGATTTGTTCAGCTCTCGCCGACGCCGAGCGCGGTGAGTAGGACCAGCACGATGGTCGTCGCGGCGAACAGGCCGTGGGTGTACACGACGGGCTTACGCAGGCTGGACTCGACCGTGCCGGATCTTGGGCCGCGGCGCCAGCGTAGGAACAGCAGATCGCCCAGGACAGCGATGGTAATCAGGAACACGAACGCCACCCAGGTCAACGCCTCGGTGTCGGTGATCACGTAGATGATCCAGAGGATCAGGCCGGTGGTTGCGAGCGCGAAGTGGCCGAGGATCAGCCCGGGTGCGAATCGGGTGGTGGGCTCGGTATCGCCTCGGGCTGCTTGGACGCCGCCCTTGGAGATCCACAGGTAGAGCATGCTGAATCCGAGTCCAGCGGTGACCAGCCAGGTCACCAGAGCGGCAATGGCCATCAGGTCTCCTCCTTTTTGGTGGCTGGTGACTCTTGATATCCCTCGAGCTGGGTCGTCTCGTCAGCGACACGGACGCCGTACCTGTAGGCGAGCTTGCCGCCGAGGTAGCCCGACGCCGCCAGCGCTGCCAGGCTGACCACTGATAGCAAGATCAGTCTCCAACCGGTCCGCGGTGTGGCGCCGTGCCGGCGCAGGTAGTTGACGGCGTACGACGTCGTCACGGCCAGGTTCAGCGACATGTGCACTGTGGCGGTGCGGAAGGCCGGCGTTCGGGGCGGGATCGCGAAGTAGTCCAGGAAGCCGAGCGTTGCCGCTGCGAGAGCACCCAGGACGCCGAGCGCGATCAGCCAGCGGGACCCGCGCGCCAGGAACGCGCCGTCGGAGACGAGCCGGGAAGCCAGGTCGAAGACCAGGCTGGCGGTCCAGCACCCGATCGGGATCGCCACCGCGGCCGGGTGGAGCGGGTGACCGTACGGCCCGGCGAGCCTGATCACTGGCCGCTTGGCCTGTCGCATCGGTTCCACGCTGCCCCCGATCACCGCCGGCGCTGGGTGCGCCTGCTTTTGATACGTCGGTGAACGGATAACGGTTCAATGGCCTGGACTCCCGAAGGGTGCACTGCCGAGTGGCCCCGGGGGGAGCCGCCAACGGCAACTTCCGGGTAGTGGTGCGGTATGACGACACGCATGGCCCGGTAAAGCGAGGATTAGGACATCGAGGTCGCCTCAGCTGAACGGTTCGGCCTCGGCGGCTGACGGTTCCCAGTGGCACGAGCATGGTTGTGCGTCGGTGGCGTCACAGGAGGTCTGGATCTCCGAAGACGCGCTCGAGGGCTTCTGCGGCGGCTGGGTTGGCGGCTTGGCGGCCCATGTAGATGTCTTGGGTTATGGAGACTTTGGCTTGGCCTAGTTGGTCGGCTATTTGGCGGGCGGTGTGGCCTGCTTCGTCGAGGGCGGTGGCGGTGGTTTTGCGGAGGGCGTGGGATTTGATCCAGGCGAGTTTGTCGGACTCGGTTGGTTGGGTGGCGTCGTTGACCTGGGCGAGTAGTTCTGGGTCGTGGGCGAGGGTGATTTTGTAAGTCTTGACGAGTTCTGCGACCAGTTGGTGGCCGGCCTTGATGCGGCCGGTTTCGATGAGTTCGATTCTGGTTTTCGGCCAGGTGAGTAGATCGGCGACCTGTTTGCGGGTCATGCCGGTGTCGCGGCGGAGGGTTCGGAGGGTGAGGCCTAGGTCGCGGCGGGCGGTGCTGCCGACGGGGGAGAGGGCGGCGCGGAGGGCTCGGCGGGTGTTGGAGGGGTCTCGGTGGCCGCCGTGGGTGTCGGCGAAGATCGGTTCGTCGAGGCGGATGCCTGCGGCGTGGCGGGCGCGGAGTGCGGCAGCGGCCCAGTTGGGGAGGTGGAGGAGGCGTTCGCCGGCCTTCGACTTGGTGGCCTTGCGGATCAGGCCTTCGCCCCTGATGCGGGCGATGGTGTGGGTGAATTCGACGGTGCCGGCTTCGAGGTCGACCTGGTGCCAGAGGACGGCGAGGGCTTCGCCGATGCGTACGCCGGTGGCGAGCATGAAGGTGACGAGGTCGGGGAGGTCGGCGCGGGCGGCGTAGTCGTTGCCGGCGAGGTGTCTTCTGAGGAGGGTGACTTCCTCGCCGGTTAGCGCGCGGGGCGGGGTCTTGGGTTCGGCTTCGATGGTCTCGATTTCGCGGACCGGGTTGACGGAGATGGCTCCGTAGCGGACGGCGATTTTCATCATTCCGGACAGGACTGCGCGGCAGGTTTTGGCGGTGGGGGCGCCGGTGCGGTTCTTGATGTTGGTGATGGCTGTGTCGATGCGTTGGGTGGTGGCTTCGCCGATGCGGAGTTCGGCGAAAGCGGGGCGGATGTGGTTCTTGATGACGCGTCGATAGGTCTCGAGGGAGGTGGGGGATCGCTTGCCGTCCCTGATCCGCTCTTCGAACTTGTGTTCCCACAGGTCGATGAGGTGGGAGATCTTGTGCATCGCGGTGAGCCCGCCGGACTGGTTGGTTCTGGCGCGGTCCTGGAGTTTCTGCTTCAGCGCGGTCTCGGCGCCGGTCTTGCTGCGGCCGACGGCGGTCACCGGGCGAACGTGACCGTCGTGGTCGCGGATCCTGGCCTTTGCCAGGTAGGTGATGGGCTTGCCCTTGGCGTCGGTCTTCTCGACCCGGGTGGAGATGCGTCCCCAGGTTCCGATGGGCAGCGGTGGCCTTGACATATCAAGCCTCCAACCTGTTTGAGGTTTGGAGGCTCAACGCTGGCGAGGGCGAGGAATCAGGTGTGATGTGACGCATAGTCACGATCAGGTGAGGGTCGCAGAGGTCAGCTGAGCCAGTTGCCGGACGCACGCGATGGTGAGTCAGACCGGCAAAGTGGTCAGTTTGTGGTTTGTTCCAGACACGACGAAGCCCAGGGCACCTTGGTGACCTGGGCTTTTGTGCGCCGCCAGGGACTCGAACCCCGAACCCGCTGATTAAGAGTCAGCTGCTCTGCCAATTGAGCTAGCGGCGCTTGGTGTTGCTTTCGAACGAAGAGGATCGTAGCAGGGGGATCGGGGAGATGCGAAATCGGTTAGCGGGTGAGGATGGTCATCGCGGCGTTGTGGCCGCCGAGGCCGGATACGGCGCCGCCGCGGCGGGCGCCGGAGCCGCAGATCAGGAGGTTGGGGACGTCGGTTTCGGTGCCCCAGCGGCCGGCGTCGGAGGGGTCGGTGGCCCAGGGCCATTGGAGGTCGCCGTGGAAGATGTGGCCGCCGGGCATGCCGACGGATTCCTCGATGTCGTACGGCGTCTTCGCCTCGATGCACAGGTTGCCGTCGGCGTCGCGGGCGATGCAGTCCTCGAGCGGCTCGGCGAGGTACGACTCCAGTCCGGCCAGCACCCGCCGGGTGGATTCGGTCCGCGCCGAATCGTTGTCGGAGGCAAATAAACGGGCGGGGAAGTGCACGCCGAAGACAGTCAGGGTGTGGTGGCCGGAGGCAACCAGGTCGGGGGAGAGGATCGACGGGTCGGTCAGCGAGTGGCAGTACACCTCGGACGGCGGTACGGCGGGCAGTTGGCCGCTCGCGGCGGATCGGTACGCCGTCTCGAGCTGGGTGTAGTCCTCGTCGATGTGGAACGTGCCGGCGAACGCCCGTGCCGGGTCGTCACCGGACTTCAACGCCGGCAGGTGACGCAGCAGCAGGTTGACCTTCAGTTGCGACCCTTCGGGCTTCTCGACATCGGTCTGACCACGCAGCGCAGCCAGTGTCGACGGTGCGACGTTGGACAGCACCCAGGAGCAGTCGACGGATCGCTCGCCGTCGCCACCGAGCCAGGTGACCGAACCGCGGGTCCCGTCTGCTTCTACGGCTGTGACTGCTGCGTCGGTGACCAGTGCGGCACCAGCACGCCGCGCAGCAGCGGCCAGTGCGTCAGTGACCGCACCCATGCCGCCGACAGGCACGCGCCACTCGCCGGTGCCGTTGCCGATCAGGTGGTATAGGAAGCACCTGTTCTGGATCAGGGACTCGTCGTGCAGCCCGGCGAACGTCCCGATAACGCCGTCCGTCGCGACGACCCCACGGACGGTGTCGTCGGCGAAGCGGCGTTCGATGGTCTCGCCGAGCGGCCGCTCGATCAGTTCATCCCACAGTGCGCCGTCGACCCGGGAGCGGAGGTCAGCTGCCGGCTGGAGCGGCTCAAGCAGAGTGGGGGCGATGGCAGCGGCCAGCGAGCCGACAGAGCCGTAGAAGTCCGTCCACGCCTCGTACTCCGCGTCGCTCCCGGTGAGTGCGCGGAACGAGTCCCTGGTGGCAGTGCCTTCCGGCCGCTCGACCATGAGGCCGACGTCGCGTCCAGAGCGGCGCACGGGCGTGTACGACGCGACCGCGCGGGACCGGAGTTCCAGGTTGAGTCCCAGGTCTGCGGCGACCTTGTCGGGCAGCAAACTGACCAGGTACGAGTAGCGCGACAGCCGCGCGTCCACACCCGGGAACACACGCTCACTGACTGCAGCGCCGCCGGTGTGCGACTGCTGCTCCAGGATCAGTGTGGAGAGCCCGGACTGGGCCAGGTACGCGGCAGCGACGAGGCCGTTGTGGCCACCGCCGACTATGACGACGTCGTAGAAGTCCTTCATCCCACCGGCCAATCGAGCTTGTGGTACGCGGCGTCCCAGAACATCCATTCGTAGCGGCACGTCATCGCGAAGTGCCGGTGACAACGTTCTCGCTCCGCGGCTCCCACGTCCAGTCCGTCCGTGACGGCGAGGACCGATTCGACCACCGCGTCGAACTCCTCGGAGCCGTACGTCTCGATCCACTTCCGGTACGCCGGGTCCGGTGACGACCGCTTCAGCAACTCCCGCCCCACGTCCCGGTAGATCCAGTAGCAGGGCAGTACGGCGGCTACCGCCTCGGCGTACGTACCTGTGGCGCACACGGCCGTCAGATAGGACATGTACGCCGTGGTGGTCGGACCGGATCCGGCTGCGTCCACGTCCTCCGCGGACAGCCCCAGTGACGCCAGCAACGAGGTGTGCAGCTCCCGCTCGACCGCGATCGCGTTGGCGGCGTGCAGCGCGAACATGCTGACCGCGTCCTCGTCGAGTGCGCGGCCGGCGATCAGGCTGAGCGCCCGCGAGTACGCGCGGAGGTAGTGGCTGTCCTGGACGATGAAGTACCGGAACGCGTCGTGGTCGAGGGTGCCGTCGGTGAGCCCGGTGATGAACGGGTGCCGGACGATCTCGTCGTACACGGAGGCAGCCCCGCGGTCCCACAGCTCGCTGGAAAACGTCATCCCCACTCCTCGCCGTCGACTGCACCGACCCTATCGAGAGGGCACGCAGGCAGGAGGAGACGCAGGTCACGTCCCGGCCATACTCTGAGACATGAAGATCCAGGGGGAACCGGCGGGGATGCCGCCGGAGTCGCCGTTGTTGCGGCGGATTCGGGCGTCGGTGATCGGTGACGACCAGGTGATGCCGGGGCCGTACGGTCCGCGCCGGGTCACGTACGCCGACTACACCGCGTCCGGGCGGGCCCTGACGTTCCTGGAGGACTTCATCCGCGAGGAGGTTCTCCCGCGGTACGCGAATACTCACACCGAGTCGAGCGGGACCGGCCTGCAGACGACCCGGCTGCGTGAGGACGCCCGGCGCATCATCCACAACAGTGTCGGCGGGGACGACGAGACCGCGGTGATCTTCTGCGGCTCCGGCGCGACCGGGGCGATCGACAAGCTGATCGGGATCATGGGTCTGCGGATCCCGGCCGAGCTCGACGACACGTATCACCTGACCGACCAGATTCCGCGGGAGCAGCGACCGGTCGTCTTCATCGGCCCGTACGAGCACCACTCGAACGAACTGCCCTGGCGCGAGTCGATCGCCGACGTGGTGGTGATTTCCCAGGACACGGACGGTCATATCGACATCGACCAGCTCGAGGCGAGACTGCGTGAGTACGTCGACCGCCCGCTGAAGATCGGCTCGTTCTCGGCGGCGAGCAACGTCACCGGCATCGTCAGCAACACGCAGCGCGTCTCCGCCCTGCTGCATCGGTACGGCGCGCTGTCGTTCTGGGACTGCGCCGCGGCCGCGCCGTACGTCGAGATCGACATGTACGGCGGACGCGACCAGGACCCGTTGTCGTACAAGGACGCGATCTTCCTCAGCCCGCACAAGCTGATCGGCGGACCGGGGACGCCCGGCGTACTCGTCGCGCGTCGCGAGCTGCTCCGCAACCGGGTGCCCGACGTACCGGGTGGAGGCACCGTCGCGTATGTGAACCCGCTCGAGCACCGGTACCTGGACGACCCGGTGCACCGCGAGGAGGGCGGGACGCCGGCGATCATCGGGTCGATTCGCGCGGGGCTGGCGTTCCAGTTGAAGCAGGCGGTCGGAATCGACGTGATCCGCGCGCACGAGGACGCCTACCTGCGGCGTGCGGTCGAGGCGTGGAAGGCGGAGCCGAACCTGCAGATCCTCGGCAACCTGGACGCCGAGCGGCTGTCGATCGTGTCGTTCGTGGTGAAGGCGCCTTCGGGGCGGTACCTGCACCACAACTTCGTGGTCGCGTTGCTGAACGACTTGTTCGGCATCCAGTCCCGCGGTGGCTGCTCGTGTGCGGGACCGTACGGTCACACTCTGCTCGGGATCGACCTCGACCGGTCGCACGAGTTCGAGGAGGAGATCCTGCACGGCTGCGAGGGGATCAAGCCCGGCTGGGTGCGGGTCAACTTCAACTACTTCATCTCCGATGCGGTTTTCACGTACGTCGTCGAGGCCGTGAAGCTCGTCGCTCGCGACGGCTGGCGGCTGCTCGGCGACTACCGTTTCGATCCGGCCAACGGCCTGTGGCGGCATCACCGGGGCCCGGTCGAGCCGCCGATGCGGCTCGCGCAGGTCGGGTACGACGCCGACGGCAAGCTCAGGTATCCGCGCCACGACCACACGGCTCCCGAGTCCGCTCTTGACGACTACCTCGCCGAGGCGCGCGACCTGCTGTCGACCTGTCAGCAGGACAGCACTGACCCCGACGGCCGGGTGAACACCGATTTCGACCACCTCCGCTGGTTCGAACTTCCTTCCCGCTGCCTCGCCCGCGACTGAAGAGAGCGCGACGTCTAGCGTGCTCCGGCGGTGCGGAGGGTCTTTGCGATCTCGTCGTACCCGCTGGATTCGGCGTGCTGGAGTGGGCTGACGCCCTCCGCGTCAGCGAGGTTGGGGTTGGCGCCGGCGTCGACGAGGATCTTGACGATGTCCTGCCACGGCTGCGTGCCCTTGCCGAGGATGATCGCCTCGAGCAGAGCCGTCCAGCCGAGGTTGTTCACGTGGTTGACGTTGATCTTCGTCTTGACGACCCGCCGGACGTAGTCGACGTGGCTGCGTTCGCTGGCCGGGATGACCGAGATGCCGCCGAAGCGGTTCCGCAGCGTTAGGTCCGGGTTCGCGGGCAGGAGCGTCTCGAGCATCGCCACGCTCCCGGTGACGCCGGTGACCAGCCAGGCGGAGTCCTGCCGGTCGTCCTGTGTGTCAGGGTCGGCACCGAGCGCGACGAGCAGCCTGGCTACCTCGACCCGGTCGTTGAGCGAGGCGAGCAGCAGCGCCGTACGTCGGTGGTCGTCGCGCGACTCGATCGGTGCACCGGCAGCCAGGGCCGCGGCGACCTTGTTGACGTCGCCCGATGCCGCGGCAGCCAGCAGTGCTGCGGCTGCGGCGCGGCTGTCCCGGAGGTCACCGGCGGTGTCGAGTGCGGCGCTGACCGCTGTCTGGCCGCGGTCCTTCGCGGCCTGCACCGGTGTGGTGCCGTCGTTGACAGCGGGCTTCGTGCGGTCGGCTCCGCCGGCGATCAGCAGCCGGACGGTGTCGACGTACTCCGGTGTGCCCTTGCCCAGGATGACTGCCTCGTGCAGGGCGGTCCAGCCGAGGTTGTTGACGTGATTGACCGCCACGCCGGCCTTGATCAGCCGACCGACCACGGCAGCGTGACCGCGCTCGGCGGCCCGGATCAGCGCCGTACCGTGATAGCTGTCGAGGCTGCCGACGTCGGCGCCGTGTGCGAGGGTCAGGTCGAGGAGCTCGAGGTAGCCCTCGCTCGCGGCGATCAGGAACGCGCTCTGGACGGTGTCGTCGACCGTGTTGACGTTCGCGCCCGCGGCGATCAGGCGCTTGGCTTCAGCTACGTCGTTCTTCCAGGCGGCGGCGATCAGCTGACTGTCGAGGGTGGACGGCACAGCCGCGCTCCTAGAGGACGAGCTAGTAGGTGATGCAGCAGGCGTGCCGCTGGTCTCAGTGGAACACGCGGTGGTCGCCGCCATCAGCAGGACGGCGACCACAGCAATCGGACGGCGCTTCATCGGCGCGGGTTCAGGGTGATGACCTGGTACGGCGGGACCGCGGTCGCCTCATCGAACTTGCTGTCGACCACCAGGAGCCGGCCCTGGGCGAGCTTCGCCGTCGTCAGCACCCGGTCGGGGTCGGTCGGCGTCGCGGACAGCAGCCGCGCGGCCTGGCCGTCGGCCGACAGCCGCAGCGTGCTCAGCACCTTGGAGAAGTTGCGCACGACCCAGAGGCTGTTGCCCTGCTGGACGAGGCCGTCGGCGTTCACGAGGTCCGCGCCGGCGGTGTCGATCGCGGTGGCCTTCGCGGTCCGCAGGTCGAACCGCCACAGCTTGCCGACGTTGCCCTGGGCCACGACCAGCGACGTGCGGTCCGGTGACAGCACGATGCCGCCGAGGTTGAAGCCGGTCGTCGTCGCGATGGTCCCGGTCGCGTCGGCCCAGGTCGAGACGGTCCACCGGCCGTGCTCCTCGGCGACCCGGAAGATCTGCGGCGCGTTCGAGTTCGTGAAGTACGCCGCGCCGTCCGGCCCGATCACCAGGTCGTTCAGGAACGCGTTCGGTACGCCGGTCCGCAGCGCGGCGAGCAGCTGCCCGTCGCGGTCGTAGACCCAGAGGTCCGGCGCGCCCGGGTGATCGATCCCGTTCGGCCCGCCGGCGACGTACACCCGGCCCTGGGCGTCGACGTTCACGCCGCGAGCGGTCCAGCGGCCGTCGGTGCCGTCGCCCTTCAGCCACTCGGCAGCGTCGCCGGAGCGGAGCTGGCCGCGGTGGATCTCACCGCCGGTGGTCTCGGACACGTAGTAGTTCTTGGTACGCGCGTCGTACCCGATGCCCTCGAACTTCGAGCCACCAGCGTCACCGGGCAGCTCGTAAGTAGCGGGCCGTGCGGCGAAGGCCGTCGAGGCACCGGCGCCGAGCAGGGTGGCGGACAGCGCGAGGGTGGCGGACAGCGAACGGACAGACATCTGAACCCCTAAAACGGTCGGTGGATTTCGAGCTGCCTCCAGCCTCCGTCGGCAACGCCCTTCCGGACGACGGGTGTTCGGCCACCAATCGATAGCCGAACGGATGATTCGGAACCGGGTCCGCGCCGCCTACGATCAACTGAACATGTCTACTGCACACACCCCGTCGATCCTGAGTCACGCGACCCGGCTGGTGACCGCACTGCACGCGGCACTGGTGGTTCTCGTGCTGGCGTCGGCGATCCGGTACCTGACCGGTCACGGGTTCGACGACCGCGGACCGTGGGTGCTGGTCGGGGCGGTGGTGCTGCTGGCGACGTACGCCGCGTACCGGTTGCTGCCCAGCCAGGTCTGGCTGGCGTTGCTGGTCGCGGAGTGGTGCGTGCTGGTGTTTCTGGCGCCGTCGTTCGCCTGGTGCGCGGTGCCGCTGTCTTTTGTTGCCCTGCGCATCCTGTCGTTTCGCCCGGCCTGTCTGGTCGTTGCGGGCATGGTGGTGGTCACCGTGGTGCAGTGGACCCGGATGACCGACCGGCTGGATCCGACGATCGTGCTGGGCCCGGTCTGCATCGCAGTGCTTGCTGTAGGCGCCTATCGGGCGCTGGAGCGGGATGCCCTGGCCAGACAAGCCCTGCTGGACGAGCTGCACGCAGCACAGGGTGACCTGGTCGACGCACAGCACCAGGCCGGCGTCATAGCGGAGCGAGCGCGGCTGTCGCGCGAGATCCACGACAGCGTGGCGCAAGGCCTGTCGAGCATCAACCTGCTGCTGCAGGCGGCAGAACGCGAGTGGGACGACAGACCGGCCGCCGCACGCGAGCATGCAGCTCAGGCCGCAGCCACTGCACGCGACGGACTGGACGAGGCCAGGAGAGTTGTCCGCGACCTGGCACCGGCTGAGCTCGCTGCTGGGCTACCGGAGGCACTCCGCAAGTCCTGTGAGCGTTTAGCCGCCCACAGCGACGTCAACGTGCGCGTACAGGTGCACGGTACGCCGGTGACGCTCGACTCGGAGGTGGAGACAGCACTACTCCGCACAGCCCGTGGAGCGCTCGCGAATGTCCTCGAACACGCGCACGCGAAAGCGGCCGTCGTGACGCTCACCTACCACCCGGACGCGGTGGTCCTCGACGTTGTGGATAACGGCCGAGGCCTTCCGCGATCTCATGTCAAGATCGATTCCGACCGCGGCCACGGACTGGCCGGAATCCGAGAACGGCTGAGACAACTGGGAGGAACGCTGGTGCTGGAGAGTGAACCGGGAGACGGTACGGCGCTGGCCGCATCGATCCCGCTGCGGGCGATGCCGGAGGGCCCATGATCCGGGTTGCCCTGGTCGACGACCATCCCGTGGTGCGCGCGGGAGTGCGGGCGCTGCTCGAGGGACAGGAAGACCTGACCGTCGTCGGCGAGGCGTCGGACGCGCACAGTGCCGAGCAGCTGGTCGCGGCCCTGCACCCGGATGTCGTCCTGATGGATCTCAACCTCGGCCCGGGCGCCGGCGGGGCAGAGGTCACCGCGCGCCTGCGTTCCCTGGCCGAGCCGCCGTACGTGCTGGTGCTGACGACGTACGACACCGAGGCCGACATCATGAGCGCGATCGACGCGGGGGCCTCCGGCTACCTGCTGAAGGACGCGCCGCCGGAGGACCTCTTCCGCGCGATCCGCGGCACCGCCCGTGGCGAGACGGTGCTCGCCCCGGCCGTCGCCGCACGGCTGGTACGGCGCTCCGGCCCGACGCTCACCGAGCGCGAGGTGGAGATCCTCGGCCTGCTCGCCACCGGCAAGTCGAACCGCGACCTGGCCAAGAAGCTGTATGTCAGCGAGGCGACGATCAAGTCGCACCTGGCGCACATCTACACGAAGCTGGAGGTGGACACCAGAGCAGCGGCCGTGGCGCGCGCGATCGAACAGCGCATCATCCGGCCGGTGAGCTGAGTATGGTCTGACTGTGAGCAGCTCGGAGGACGAAGGGCCGGGTGGCGAGAGCCTCCTGACAGTGCTGGTCGCGCTCGCCGCGAACCTGTTGATCGCACTCGCCAAGACGGTGGTCGCGGTGATCACCGGATCCGCCTCGATGACAGCGGAGGCGGCGCACTCCTGGGCCGACACCGGCAACGAGGTGTTCCTGCTGGTGGGGGAGCGGCGCGGGCGCAAACCGGCCGACCGGTCGCATCCGCTCGGGTACGGGCGGGTCGGGTACATCTGGTCGATGTTCGCCGCGTTCGGGCTGTTCACGGTCGGCGCCGCGGTCTCGGTGTGGCACGGCATCCAGTCGCTGCAGCAGGGTGAGGCGGAGGGTACGTCGTACGGCTGGGCGTACGCCGTACTCGGCGTCTCGTTCGTGCTCGAGGGGATCTCGTTCACGCAGGCGCTGCGGCAGACCAAGGCCGGTGCGCTGGAGCGGATGCTGCGCCCGTGGCGGTACGTGCGGCTGACATCGAACCCGGTGCTCCGGGCGGTGTTCGTCGAGGATCTGTCCGCGTTGATCGGCATCCTGATCGCGGCGCTCGCGATCCTGCTGCATCAACTGACCGGCAACGCGGTCTGGGACGCGCTCGGGTCGATCGTGGTCGGGTTCCTGCTCGGCGGGGTCGCGCTGTTCCTGATCAGCCGGAACATGGACTTCCTGACCGGTGAGGCGGTCACGCCGCTGGCCCGGAACCGGGTGCTCCGCGCGCTGCTCGCGCACCAGGACATCGAGCGGATCAGCTTCCTGCACATGGAGTGGGTCGGCGCCGACCGGATCTTCCTGGTCGCCGCGGTCGACGTCGTCGGCAACGACGTCGAGTCCGAGGTCGCCGTCCGCCTCTACGCGATCGAGGACGCGCTGAACGCCCGCCCGGAGATCCAGCAGGCGATCCTCACCCTCTCCCGTCCCGGCGACCCGACCGATCTCCAGCCTGGAGAGCTGCCTGACTGGTACGTTGAGCGGCCCATCTAGGGAACGTTGGCGAGGAACCGTTCGCGGTCGACGACGACGCGTTCGAGTTCGCCGTCCGCGATCAGTTGGCCGGCTGAGTTGGTGGCGCGGACCTGGAAGCGCAGGTGGCGGCCGTCCACCTCGGGGCCGTCCGCGGCGATGTCCACGGTGTCGCCGACCCGGGTCGGTAGCCGGTGGCGGATGCGGACCGACGTACCGACCGAGGTCTGACCGGGGCCGAGCGCGCTCAGGGCGAGCTGGGCGGTGGTGTACTCCAGCCAGGTGATCAGGCGCGGGGTCGCGAGGACCTCGACGTCGCCGCTGCCCACGGCGAGTGCGGTGTCGGCGGCGGTCACCTCGTGGCGCACGGCGGGTCCTCTCTGAGCCGTGTACGCTCCCGACCGCGGAGCCCGTACACGTTGCGGTTTCGGCGTTGGCTGCATTGTTGCCGATCATGAACCCGATCGGCGCGTTGGCCACCTTCGCAGGTCTGACCGCGTGATCGGCTTCCTCACCCTGGCGATCGGCGTCGAGCTGGTAACCCACGGCGTACTCGCAGCAAAGTAGAGAGCCCATCGCGACGCGATGGGCTCACCCCGCCTCTACTTGGTGCCCTTGACCGAAGGCAGCTTCCAGGCCTTGCTCTTTGCGAGGGTCGTGAGGTCCTCAACCGAGAGGAGGGGCTTGGGGCGGGTGTGCTGCTTGTCCTTCTCCGCCGGCCCGTTGTAGCTGGTGAGGTTGATGTTGCGGCCGTCGCGACGGAACAGGACCACGTAGTTGCTGATGACGCCATTCTTCGCCTGCCGGCTGTCGGAGTACTCAGGCGACTCCTTGGAGACGTACAGGACCGACCCGTCAGGCAGCGTGCTGCACCCTGCGCGCTTGGGGACGCACGGGTTCTGCTCGCCTCCGCCGGAGATCAGTACGTCGACCCGCGCGGCGCCGTGACCGTCGTTCACGACGTACGCCGCACCGGTGTAGTCGCCACCGCCCCACGTCTCCGGGCTCGAGAAGGTTCGGCCAGGCGCCGCGACCAGCGACTTCAACGTCGCCAGCGTCTGCTTCGGGTTCACCCCAGCAGGCTTGGCACTCGGTGTGGCCTTAGCCGATGGCTTGGTCGAGGGCTTGGCACTCGGCACCGGCGAACCGGCGACCGCGGCGTTCGTGGGCGAGCCGGCCAGATGGATCCCGCCGGCGATCAGCCCCGCGGTAGCCAGGACGGCCCCGGTGCCGGACGCAGCCAGCATCGCCGTACGCCGACGGCGCAGCCGCAGCCCCTGCGCAACGCTGCGTTCCAGCAGGTCAGGTGTGACCGGCTCGAGGTTCTCGGTGGCCCGGTGCATCAAATCGGTGAGTTGGGTGTTCATGGTTCTCCTCAGCGTCAGAGCGCGATCAACTGGTCGGCGCCGTCACCGAGAACCGCCCGCAGGCGGTCCAGGGCGCGGGCGGTGCGAGTGGTGATCGCACTGGTCTTCTTGCCAAGATCGAGCGCCACCTGCTCGACGCTGCGATCTTCGAAGAACCGCAGCACCAACACGGCGCGATCCAACGGGGCCAGCTCCGCCAGAGCGCTCTGCAGAGCCAGCCGCAGTTCTGGATCCCCGACCCGCTCCGCACTCTCCGGGAGCTCCGCAGTAGGCCGCTCGGACCAGCTCTTCCGCCGCCGCTGCGAGATGTACGTCCGCACCAGTGCGGTCCGCGCGTACGCCGCCGGGTTCTCGATTCGATGCCAGGTCCGCAGCATCCCCGCGAGCGTGTCCTGCGCGAGATCCTCGGCGTGATGCCGGTCCCCGGTCAGCAACCAGGCAGTCCGGTACAGGTGCGGTAACCGCGCCCGTGCGAACTCCTCGAAGTCCTCAACACTTCTCATCCGCAACCTCTCGTCGATGCGTCTGCTGATAGAGACGCACCAGACGCGCGATCAGGTCACATCTGGCCGGAAAGATCTCTAGGCCGTTGGGATCCACACTCTCATCGCGTGCCGGCCGCGGTTCGCCCAGGCGTAGTAGGGGATGAATGTGATGGGGACCGGCCTGCCTGGAGCCTGCTGGTAGTCGTACAGGGCGTAGGGGGTGTTGCTTGCTGTTACCGCTTGCCTGTGGTGTGGAGGGTGGTCACGCCGTCGAGCAGGTCTGGGCGTGACTCTGCGTGCAGTCGCGCGGTGGGATCCGTACCCACCGTAAAAGCCATCCTCCACGCCCGAGGCCTCTGCCCGCTTCACGCGTCCCCACCACTGGCCCCTGCACCCCAGAAGAACAAGACCAGCTCCTCCAACTACTAGGCCCCTTGGAGAAGTACCTGATCAGAAAACCTTAGAAAGCACCCAAATCGAGAACGCCAAGAACCCCACCACAAACGTCACAAGCACCACGACGCCATACCCGAACCAAGTGCTCCCACTCAACTTCACCAGCACATCCTCCCACCGGTCGCAGCCGTCGGTGCAGACGGCCTAGTCAGACGCGCGCGGCAGGTGAACGGTGACGATCAGGCCGCCGTCGTCGCGGGGTTCGGCCTGGACGTCGCCGGCGTGGGCGAGGGCGATGGCTCGAACGATGGACAGTCCGAGGCCGGCGCCTGACGATGTGGTGGTGGACGGGCGGGTCGGATCGAGCCGGCGGAACGGTTCGAACAGGCTCGGGATCTCGTACGGCGGAACGACCGGACCGGTGTTGCTGACGGTCATCCCCGAGCCTCCGTCCGGGCCGGTGCCGCTGGTGATCCGGACCCATCCGCCGGGGGTGTTGTACCGCACGGCGTTCTCCACCAGGTTCTGCACAAGCCGCTCGAGGAGCACCGGGCTCCCGTCGACCGGCGCCTCCTGTGCGTCGGCGTCGACGGTGACGTTCTGATCGTCCGGCAGTTGTTCGACGACGTGTTCGACGATGTCGGCAAGGTCGACGTACGAGCGTTCGGTCAGTTCGTTCTCGGAGCGGGCGAGCAGGAGCAGGCCGTCGATCAGTTGCTCATGGCGTGCATTGATCGTGAGCAGGGTGGCGCTCAGCTGCCGGAGCTCGGGCGACGCGTCGACCGAGTCGGTGGCGACCTCGAGCAGCGTGCGGTTCAGGGTGAGTGGAGTACGGAGCTCGTGTGACGCATTGGCGATGAACCGCCGCTGTCCGGCGAGTGAGTGATCAAGTCGTTCGAGCATCACGTCGAACGTGTCGGCCAGTTGCCTGACCTCGTCGGCAGGGCCGTCCAGAGCGATGCGTTCGTGCAGCTCGCGGTCGGCCGCTGGGGCGTCGGCGACGCGTCGTGCGGTGGCTGTGATCCTGTGCAGGGGTTTCAGCAGCCGTCCGGCGAGGAGCCAGCCTGAGGCGCTCGCCGCCGCGACGACGACGGCGATCGCGACGGCGCCGCGGGTGATGAGACCGTCGAGCACAGCCCGCTGGGCGTCGTCGGCCGCGTCAAAGGTGGCTGTCGGCGCTGGTACGGCGGTCGTGGGCGGATTGGTCGCTGGACCCGCTTGCTCGCGGTGTGTGCTGGGGGGCTGGTTGGCCAGCAGGACGTAAGTCATGCCCAGGATCGCGATTCCGGAGGCCAGCAGCAGGCCGCCGCAGACCAGCGTGAACCTGGCGCGGATAGTGAGCCGGAAGAACCGCCTGCCGGTCACGGGATTCGGTACCCCACTCCTGGGTCGGTCGTCACCACGGGTGGATCGCCCAGCTTGCGCCGTAGCTTGAGGATCGTCATCCGGACGGCGTGACTGAACGGGTCGGCGTTCTCGTCCCACGCCTTCTCCATCAGGTATTCGGCCGACACCGCGGCGCCGTCAGCCCTCAGCAGCTCCGCGAGTACAGCGAATTCCTTGCGCGACAAGGCGACGTACCGGCCGTTGCGGTACACCTCTCGGTGGTGCAGGTCGAGCCGGATTCCGGCCCGCTCCAGGACCGGCGGTGTGGCGGGCCGGGCGCGCCGGCCCAGTGCGTCGACCCGGGCAGCGAGCTCGCGGAGCGCGAAGGGTTTCGGCAGATAGTCGTCGGCGCCGAGCGCGAGGCCGGCGACCCGGTCGTCGATATCGGCCGCCGCGGTCAGCATCAGCACCCGGGCCGATGAGTCGGCGGCCCGGATCGTGCGGCAGACGTCGTCCCCGTGGACGACGGGCAGATCCCGGTCCAGCACGACGACGTCGTAGTCGTGTACGTCGAGGTTCTCCAACGCTGAGCCGCCGTCGTAGACAACGTCCACCGCGTGCGCCTGCCGCCGCAGCCCGGCCGCGATCGCATCGGCGAGCAGTTCCTCGTCCTCGACCACCAGCACTCGCATGCACTCAGTGTGACTGACCGTCGTGTCACCTCAGCGTCAACGTTTGTGGAAACGGCCGGATGACACCGCGTTCGGTGCACTGGGAGTAGCGATCGGCCCTCGATCGATCGCCGAGAGGAGACGACAGATGCGTATCTGGACCGGAGCAGCAGTCACGGTGGTGGCCTTGTCCTTGACCGGGTGTGGCGCGGCGAAGGACGACCCGCAGGTGGCGACTGCCGGCGGGTCGCCGACCGCGAGCAGCACCGCCGCGTCCGGTGGCGACGAGCCGTTGGTGAAGTTTTCCCAGTGCATGCGGGCGAACGGAGTCCCCAACTACCCGGACCCGAAGGAAGGGGCCAACGGCGGCGTCGATCTGAGCGTGCCGGAGGGGACCGATCCCAAAGCCGTCGAGGCTGCGACGGCGAAATGCAAGTCCTTCCTGCCTGGAGGGGGAGAGGTGAAGAAGCCCGATGCGAAGGGGCTGGAGGAGCTGCGCAAGCTCGCACAGTGCATGCGAGCCAACGGGGTATCGAAGTTCCCGGACCCGTCGGCCGACGGTCAGCAGGTCGACCCCACGACGCTGGGCATCGACCCGATGAGCCCCGAGTTCCAGGCAGCGCAGAAGAAGTGTCAGCCGGCCGGAGCGTCGACAGGGCCGCAGAACGGGAGCAACGGCTGATGGCGGTGAGACGGCGGCGAGCCGGCAGGGCGGTGACTGCGGCGGTGCTTGTGGTCGCGGCCGGCGGCGTCGGGGCGGCGGCCGCGGGTGTGGACCTGGGTGGCCACCAGGAAGCCCCGAGCACCTCCGCCAAGCCGCCTGCGACTGCAGCGCTCACCCGGCAGACGCTGGTCGATACCCAGACCGAGACCGGTGAGCTGGACTATGGGGATGCGACACCTCTGACAGGCAGGCTGGCCGGGACCGTAACGGCCGTGTCCGCTGTTGGCTCGACGATAGGCCGCGGCGGCACCCTCGGACGGATCGACAATGCCCCGATCGTCCTTCTGTACGGCGCATTGCCGGCGTACCGCGCCCTGTCGACAGGTTCCCGCGGCGCCGATGTCGAACAGTTCGAGCGGAACCTGTACACGCTGGGTTATCGGGGCTTCACCGCCGACGGGTACTACTCCGCGGCAACGGCGAAGGCGGTCAAGGCCTGGCAACGCGACCTCGGCCTCCCACGTACTGGCGTGGTCGAACTGGGCCGCGTGGTCTATGCGGCTGGTCCGATCCGGGTGGAGGAACACAAGGCAACTCCAGGCGACGCGGTTCAGCCAGGTGCCGCGTTGCTGACCTATACCACCACGACCCGGATTGCCGTGGTCACGTTGGACAAGGCCGACAAGCGGCTCGCCGGCCGAGGTGTCGCCGTCAGCGTCCTGCTGCCAGGCGGGAAACAGGTGACCGGGAAGGTAGTCAAGGTCCAGCCGGCGGCCGCGGAGTCCGGCCAGGAAGAGACCGGCAAGACGGTTGTTGCCATTAGCATCGATCGGCAACAGGCCCTGGCCGGCCTGGACGACGGTGCCCAGGTCAACGTCAGATTCACCGTGTCCACGCGCAAGAACGTGCTGAGCGTCCCGGTGGTGGCGTTACTCGCCGTCTCCGAGGGTGGGTACGGCATCCAGGTGGTGGGCGACAGCGGCAGCCGGATCGTGCCGGTGCGTACCGGCCTGTTCGCCGAAGGCCGGGTCGAGGTGTCCGGCCCGGGAATCGCGGCCGGCCAGCAGGTCGGGATCCCGTCATGACTGGCGTAGTGGAGTTGACGGAGGTCGTCAAGACCTATCCCGGCGGCGTGGCCGCGTTGCGCGGGATCAGCCTGACCGTCGAGCGCGGTGAGCTCGTCGCGATCGTGGGCCCGTCCGGCTCGGGCAAGTCCACCCTGCTGCAACTGATCGGGACGCTCGACCGGCCCTCGTCCGGCGTCGTCCGGATCGGCGGACACGACGTGTCGACGCTGTCGGACCGCCGACTGTCCGCGCTGCGGGCCGGCTTGATCGGGTTCGTGTTCCAGCAGTTCCACCTCGGCGCCGGACAGTCTGCGCTCGACAACGTCGCCGACGGGCTGCTCTACGCGGGGGTCCCGCTGAAGGAGCGCCGCCTCCGGGCGGCCGAGACGCTGGTGCGGGTCGGTCTTGGTGACCGGCTCGATCATCGGCCGAGAGAACTGTCCGGCGGCGAGCAGCAGCGAGTCGCCGTCGCGCGTGCGGTGGTCGGCGAGCCGGCCCTGCTCCTGGCCGACGAACCGACCGGCAACCTGGACTCGGCCGCCGGTGCCGAGGTGATGACGCTGCTGCATGAGCTTCATACGGCAGGGACGACAGTCCTGATCATCACCCACGACCGGGAGATCGCGGCCGGCCTGCCTCGGCAGATCGCCGTACGGGATGGGGGAGTGGTCTGAATGGACACTCTGTTGTCTCCGGCCCGACTGAGCCCGCGGGAGGTCTTGCGGGTCGGTGGAACCGGCCTTCGGACGCGGCCGCTCCGGGTCTTCTTGTCCGCGCTGGGCATCGCCATCGGTATCGCCGCGATGACCGCTGTCGTCGGCATCTCGTCGTCCTCCGGTGCTGACCTGGACCGGCAACTGGCCGCCCTTGGCACGAACCTGCTGACTGTCGAGCCCGGCAACACGCTGGCCGGCGAAGCGGCGAGCCTGCCACCGGAGTCGGTGGCGATGATCGCCCGGATCGGGCCTGTGGAGAAGGTCGCCGCGACCGGCAAGGTGCCGGGTGCCTTGGTCTATCGCACCGACCAGGTCCCGGCAGCCCAGAGTGGCGGCATCTCGGTTCGTGCCGCCGAGCAGGACCTGCCGGCCACGGTCGGCGCTGCCCTCGCCAGTGGCACCTGGCTCAATCCCGCGACCGGTCGGTACCCAGTGGTGGTGCTGGGATCGGCGGCCGCGAGCCGGTTGGGCATCGGAGCCGCCGAACCGGGAACCCAGATCTACCTCGGTGGCCGGTGGTTCACCGTGATCGGCATCCTCGACCCGGTCCCGCTCGCTCCCGAGCTGGACTCCGCGGCCTTGATCGGCTGGCCGGCCGCGACGTCGTACCTCGGCTTCGACGGTCACCCCACGACCATCTACACCCGGTCGCACGACGCGGCGGTCGGCGCGGTCCGCGGGGTTCTGGCGGCGACGGCGAACCCGGAGGCGCCCAACGAGGTGGCCGTGTCCCGGCCGTCCGACGCCCTGGCCGCGCGACAGGCGACCAACCGTGCCTTCACTGGTCTGCTGCTCGGGCTCGGCGCCGTGGCGCTGGTGGTCGGCGGCGTCGGAGTGGCCAACACGATGGTGATCTCCGTGCTCGAACGCCGCGCCGAGATCGGACTTCGCCGCGCGCTCGGTGCGACCCGTGGCCAGATCCTCCTTCAGTTCCTGGCCGAGGCGCTCCTGCTGGCCGCGCTCGGCGGAATCGGCGGCGTCTTCCTCGGCGTCGCGGTCACCACCATCTATGCGGGCACCCAGTCCTGGCCGGTTGTCGTACCTGTCTGGGCCACGGGTGGCGGCGTCATCGCCACCATCCTGATCGGCGCGGTCGCAGGACTGTACCCGGCTGTCCGGGCCGGCCGGACACCACCGACCGAGGCACTTTCCAGTTCCTGACGATCGAGAGTGAGGTAGTTCCATGAGTTATCGCCCAAGCCAACCGCACGGCTGGCCGGCCCAGGTTGCAGATCAACCGATCGGTACGACGATCGGCGGCCACGTCACCTCGAAGGACTTCAGCCACGGCGGCCGATCGCACCGGATCCGGCTGCTCCCGGACGATCCGATCCATCGACGGATGCCCGGCGCGGATTTCACCAAGACCGTCCAGGCGGCGTACGGCGACCACTATGCCTTCCGCTACCTGGCCGGACAGCGGCGGCTGGATGTTCAGTCGTACAGCGTCTATGCACGTGAGCAGGCCGACGGCGCACCACTCAGTTATGGGGCCGATCTGTACGTCGTCACCGCCGGAACGAATCTGCGGTGGATCCAGCTGGCCAAGACCGACGGTGAATGGTTCGTGGACAGCATGAACCGCGCGAATCCCTTCTATCTGTTCGGTGGCGCGACGTCGATCTACGGCACGCGGGTCCAGAACCTCGCGTACGGCGCCGCCATGACCGTGTCGGCCGATCGCGCCGTACCGAACGAACGATTCACGGCCGAGGCGTTTCTCGTACAGGACACCCGGCGCCCGGACGCGGCCGGAAAGGAGATCATCCATGTTTTCAACGGGATCACGTACGGATGGGAGGTCGGCGATGTGTGACCACCGCGGCCTTTCACGACGATCGCTGCTGGCCGGCAGCACCGTCCTGGGCCTGTCCGCACTGACCGGACCCGCGTGGGGCGCGCGATCGGCCGGGGCATCTCATCTGACCCTCAGGTATCGACCGACGCAGCCGACCGGCTGGCCGGGAACTCCAGGAGCCAGCTTCAGCGAGACACTCGGCGGACACACCGTGGCCAAGGACTTCACCTTCAACGACAAGCCGTACCGCATCAGCCTCCTCCCCTCCGACGGGACCGGGCAGAACTTCGACCCGCTGTACGAGAACACTCCGGCCGATCCAGAGGTCAACTTCAAGGCCACCCTCGCCACGGCTTTCGGCGCGCACTACTCGTTCCAGTACCAGGGCGGTTTTGCCGGCCACAGCGAGTTCGAGGTGCAGTCGTACAGCGTCTTCGCCCAGGGGCCGTCCGAGACCTCGCCGGGGACGAGTTTCGGTGGCGGCCTGTACGTCGTCTATCGACCGGACCGGCGTCGTGGCGACCCGGCAGCCGACGAGAACCTGCGCTGGATCCAGGTCGTGAACTTGGTCAGCCCCGCAGTGCCCCCGGACAGCGTCGTGGACAACTTCGGCCGCGCCAACCCGTTCTACCTGTACGGCGGCCTCACCTCTGTGAACGGAGCCGAGGTATTCAACTTCCACGACATCCCCCAGGGCATGGCCGAAGGCAATCTCACACTGGCCGACCGCTTCGTAGCGGAGACCTTCCTAGCCCAGGACACCGGCAGAAAAGATGCAACCGGAAGAGCCATCATCAACCTCTTAGGCGGCCTCAGATACGGCTGGAAGGTAGCCAAGCGATAACCCGAAGCCAAGCGAACCAGCAAACCGAACCACCGAACCCGAGCGAACCAGCAACCCAACCACGGAAGCCGAGCGAACCAGCAAACCGGACCACCGATAGCCGAGCGAAGCGAAGGCGCATGGGGGTGCGGGTGGCGGAGCCCCCGCCGGCGGCAAGCGAAGCGCAGCCGCACAAAATGACGAAGCCGACCCCGGCCTGCGCTCAACGCAGGCAAGGGTCGGCCATCGGGTGAGTGACGGGACTCGAACCCGCGACCACCTGGACCACAACCAGGTGCTCTACCAGCTGAGCTACACCCACCATTGCCGTCCGAACCGCGACGGCTGAGCAATCATAGCGACGAACTGTCCGGAGCTGAAATCGAGGCCGGATCCGCAGGTCAGGCGCCGGTTGTGCTGTCTTCGGTGGGTGCTGCGACGAGGTTGGCGGCGGCCCGGGCGGTGCTGGAGTCGGGGCCGGGTTGCGGCACGAAGACGGTTTCGCGGTAGTACCGGAGTTCGGAGATGCTTTCGGTGATGTCGGCGAGGGCGCGGTGGTTGCCGGTTTTGGCCGGGGTCGCGTAGTACACGCGCGGGTACCAGCGCCGTACGAGTTCTTTGATGGAGCTGACGTCGACGTTGCGGTAGTGCAGGTGTGATTCGACGCGGGGCATGTCGCGGACGAGGAAGGTGCGGTCGGTGCCGACGGAGTTGCCGGCGAGGGCGGCCTTGCGGGGTTCTTTGACGTACGACGTGATGAAGTCGAGCACCTGTTGTTCGGCGTCGGCGAGCGGGATGCCGTTGGGGAGTTCTTCGAGCAGCCCGGAGGCGGTGTGCATGTCGCGGACGAAGTCACCCATCTGTTCGAGCGCGGCCGGTGGGGGCGCGATCACCAGGTCGATCCCGTCGCCGAGCACGTTCAGTTCGTAGTCGGTGACCAGGACCGCTACCTCGATCAGGGCGTCGTTCGCCAGGTCGAGGCCGGTCATCTCGCAGTCGATCCACACCAGCCGGTCGTTCATGGGCACCCACCTTACGGTGGCGGGCCGACAGCGCGGTGACGGCCTGCCTTGTCAGCGCGGCGCGTGGCCCAGGTGGACGCTGCGGACGGACAGTACGGCGAGGTCGGAGCGCCGTCCGAGGTAATACGGTCCTTCCGGGTCCAGTAACTGCTGCCAGGTGTCGAGATCCTCCGGAGTCAGCCAGTCCTGGTCGGGAACAACGTGCCCGTGACCGTGTCCATGTCCCTGCTCGGAGCCCGTGAGCCGCTCGATCCTGGTCCGGAAGACGCGTACGACGCTTTCCAGCCGCTCCGGCGGCAACGGCGCCGGTGTCTCGGTCAGCACGCTCCGCGTGGTCGCCCCGGTCAGCCCGGCCCGGGTCAGCGCCTCCGTCCACCCGTACGGCATCGGCACCGACCCTGGCAGCGAGTCCCGCATCACCTTGAACCACTGGTCCTGCGCCAGGTCGAGCCGCAGCTCCAGCCCGGGCTCGCCGACTCCGAGGTCCCACGGCAGATGCCGTGCCGGCAGTCCACCTTCGGCCAGCGCCAGTCGCCCACCGGGCGCGAGTAGCGAGGCCAGCGCGTCCACGGCGGCCTGCTGGTCGGCAGCGTGGTGGACGGAGGCCGATGCCCAGATCAGGTCGGCCGGAGCGTCGATTGCCCGACGCAACGGTTCTGCCCCGTCGTCCATCGACGCCACCTCGCACCGTACGAGGCCCGCGGTGTGCTCCCGAGCCTGCTCCAGTACGTCGGGATCCGCGTCGATCGCCACCACCGACGCACCGGGCAACGCCTCGGCGAGCGCCTTCGCCATGCCGCCACCGCCGCAGCCGACGTCCACGAGGACCTTGTCGCCGTCCCGCACCAGACTGCGAGCCACTGCCGCGTTCCAGTCGGCCTCGCCTTCGGCCGATGCGCGCAGCCGTCCGGCCTCTCCAGCCCAATCGATCTCGATCATGACGACAGTCTGGTACCCGCCGCGGACCAAGCCCACCTGATGTTGCCGGTCCGGCAAGTGGCGTTACCGTTGCGCGGGTGATCGCCACGGACCGCCTGACGCTGCTGCCGCTCGAGGTCGAGTACGCCGAACCGATGGCACAGGTACTGTCCGACCCAGCCCTCTACGCCTTCACGGGTGGTGAACCGCCGTCCGTAGCGGCTCTGGAGGCACGCTACCGCCGTCAACTGGCCGGTCCGGGACGTCCGGACGAGCAGTGGCTCAACTGGGTGATCAAGTACGACGACGCGCTGATCGGCTACGTCCAAGCGACCGTCATTGCCGGTACGGCGGAGATCGCGTGGGTGATCGGCACCGCCTGGCAGGGCCGCGGTTTCGCGAAGGAGGCCGCCCAGGGACTGGTCACCTGGCTACGGGCTCAGAGAATCGGCCGGATCATCGCACACGTACTTCCGGACCACACTGCGTCAGCCGCTGTCGCAGCCGCGATAGGTCTCGCGCGCACCGACGTACTGGAGGACGGCGAGTACCTGTGGAACACGGCAGACCCGGCGTGAACCGGGTCTGCCGTCTACAGCATCAGACCGGGCGGACGTTCTCCGCCTGCAGGCCCTTCGGGCCCTGCGCGATCTCGAACTCGACCCGCTGGTTCTCGTCCAGGGAGCGGAAGCCCTGCGTCTGAATCGCCGAGTAGTGCACGAATACGTCGGCGCCGCCGTCCTCCTGGGAGATGAAGCCGAAGCCCTTCTCGCCGTTGAACCACTTCACTGTTCCCAAAGCCATGATTTTCTCCTGATACGACAAAACGCCCGGCGGATTACAAATCCGCGGGCGCTTCGACACGAACGTGGAACTGCAAAACTGCTATCGAGCCAAAACCCTAGCACGCTGGATGAGCCGTCAGCCACCCCTCGCCACGCCGTGCGCCGTACTCGCCCGGCGTGCCGGCTCAGGTGACCGCGCAGCCGGAGCCCCGCGAACGGGTGTGGCAGCTAGGGCCGCACGTACGTCGCCAGCGATGCCGCGCCGGTCTGGACGACCGAGGCGAGCTGGAGGTGGACGGGTGTGTCGGACGGACCGAACAGCTTCTCGCCGGTGCCGACGATCGACGGGAAGGTCATCAGCCGGTACTCGTCGACCAGATCGGCTGCCTGCAACGCCCGGATCACGCTGAGGCTGCCAGTGACCGCTACGGTCCGCGACTCGGTCTGTACGTAGTCCGTCAGGCTGCCCTCCATCAGGGTCGAGTTGGGGAAGGCCGACAGGTCGGTCAGTGAGTGCGACGCGACCATCTTGGCCATCTTGTTCATCCGGGTCGAGAAGTCGTCGGTGCGGTTCGGCCAGAGCCGGCTGAACAGCTCCCAGGTGGTCCGGCCGAGCAGCAGTACGCCGCTGTCCATCAGGTCTCCGAGGCGGAACTTGTCGCCGCCGACGGTCTCGGGGCCGTGGCGGAACGCCCAGCCGCCCGCCGACGTACCACCGGAGCCGTCCGGGTCGGTGACGATGCCGTCGAGGCTGACGAATCCGGTGACGATGACGTGGCCCATGGTTCCTGCTCCTTGCGTCGAGTGATTCACACATGTACATACCGCCGGGCCGGCCCCGATTCATCGCTGCGTACCGAACTTTTTTGGCGAGCGCTTGCCGGGGAGTGTGATCTTGACCGCATTCAGCCTCCAGCCTACTGTATGCCGTATACAAAGCCTCCCGGAAGGCGGAATCCTTGATGAGAGTTGCGGTTCTCGGCGCCGGTGCGATCGGTGCGTACGTCGGCGCGGCGCTGCACCGTGGTGGGACAGAGGTCCATCTGGTCGCCCGCGGCGCGCATCTGGAAGCGATCCGGTCGGACGGCGTCACGGTCCTCAGCCCACGCGGTGACTTCACGGCCCGCACTCCGGCCACAGACGACCCGGCAACGATCGGCCCGGTCGACTACGTCTTTCTCGGCCTCAAAGCGAACTCGTACGCGAACGCCGGCCCGTTGGTCGAGCCGCTGCTGCACGACCGCACGGTCGTGGTGGCGGCGCAGAACGGCATCCCCTGGTGGTACTTCCACGGGCTGAAAGGTCCGTACGAGGGCCGCCGGATCGAATCGGTCGACCCCGGTGGCGCCGTCACCCAGGTGCTCGACCTCGACCGCGCGATCGGCTGCGTCGTCTACTGCTCGACCGAGCTCGAAGGACCAGGCGTCGTACGGCACCTGGAAGGCACCCGCTTCTCGATCGGCGAACCCGGTGGCGGGCAGTCGGAGCGGTGCACGGCGTTCAGTACGGCGATGATCGCCGGCGGACTGAAGTGCCCGGTCGAGGACGACATCCGCAACGACATCTGGATCAAGCTCCTCGGGAACGCGGCGTTCAACCCGATCAGCGCACTGGCCCGGGCGACGATGGTGGAGATCGCGACGCATCAGGGCACCCGGCAGATGGTCCGGCTGATGATGGAGGAGTCGCTGGAGATCGCCGGCGCGCTCGGCTGTCACCCGGACATCTCCGTGGACAAACGGCTCGACGGCGCCGAACGCGTCGGCGAGCACAAGACCTCGATGCTGCAGGACCTGGAGAAGGACAAGCCGCTCGAACTCGACGTCATCCTCGCCGCGGTCGTCGAACTCGCCGACCTCACCGGCGTCAAGGCCCCCACCCTCCGCGCCGTCCACGCCGTCGCCGATCTCCTAGCCAGCAAGGTCGGCGTCTAAGCCGGGTGGGTCCGGCCAACAGCGACGCCGGACCCACCTGTTACTACAGGCTAGGTGAGTGAGGTTCCGGTTACTACAGGCGAGGTGAGTGAGGTTCCGGCTCGCCGTGCGGCGGATGTGTTGACGCAAACATGTCTAGACTCCTGCCACACGGGAGGTGCCGGGGTGGCAGGAACCTTGGGGAGGCGGCGGCGAGGTCCGTCGATGGCCGATGTCGCGCGACTGGCCGGGGTGTCCGGACAGACCGTGTCCCGCGTCGCGAACGGCCGGCAGAACGTGGACGCGCTCACCCGGGCCAGGGTCCAGGACGCGATGCGCCAACTCGGCTACCGCCCCAACGGTGCGGCCCGCGCCCTGCGCAGTGGCGAGTTCCGCAGCATCGGCGTGATCGTCTACGAGCTCTCCACCTTCGGTACGACGCGGACGCTCGACGCGATCGCCACAGCGCGCGGGTACTCGGTCAACCTGATGCCGGTGCTCTCGATCAGCCGCCAGGCCGTGCTGGACGCGTTCACCAGGCTGGGCGAGCAGGCCGTGGACGGCGTCATCATGATGATCGAGGCGCACGTTCTCGACGAGGTACACCTGCCCGTCGGTCTGCTGGTCGTGGTCGTGCACGCGGGAGACCATTACGACCACCCGGTGGTCGACACCGACCAGATGCAGGGTGCCCGGCTGGCGACCGAGCACCTGCTCGGGCTGGGGCACAAGACGGTGTGGCACCTGGGCGGCCCGCCCTCGTCGTTCGCCGCAGCCCAGCGCCGCCGGTCATGGGAGCAGACGCTCCGCGACCACGGTTGCGACGTACCGCCGCTGCTCATCGGCGACTGGTCCTCGGCGGCCGGGTACGACGCCGGCTGCCGGCTGGCCGTCGACGAATCGGTGACGGCGGTCTTCGCCGCCAACGACCAGATGGCGCTCGGCGTGCTCCGCGCCCTGCACGAGCACGGGCGGAAGGTGCCGGACGACGTGAGCGTGGTCGGCTTCGACGACATGGAAGAGGCGGCCCAGTTCTGGCCGCCTCTCACCACAGTCCGTCAGGCCTTCGCCGACATCGGCCACCGCAGCGTCGACACCCTCCTCGCCGAGATCCACGCCACCAACCACCATGCCCCATTAGCAGTCCCTACCGAACTGATCCTCCGCCGCAGCACCGCCCCACCAGCCTCCCGGCCCCGATCCCTCAGACAGAGCGGTTAGACCGCGATCGCGCCTGCGGCGAGGACCGCCCGCATCAAGGCCGCGGATTCGGTGGGGGTTTTGCCGACGCGTACGCCGGCTGCTTCCAGGGCCTCCTGCTTCGCGGCCGCCGTACCGGACGAGCCGGAGACGATCGCGCCGGCGTGGCCCATCGTCTTGCCCTCCGGCGCAGTGAAGCCCGCGACGTACCCGACGACCGGCTTGGTCACGTTCTCCTTGATGAACGCGGCCGCCCGCTCCTCGGCGTCACCACCGATCTCACCGATCATCACGATCGCGTCGGTGTCCGGGTCGTCCTGGAACGCCTGCAGCGCGTCGATGTGCGTGGTCCCGATGATCGGGTCGCCGCCGATCCCGATCGCGGTCGAGAACCCGAAGTCCCTCAGTTCGTACATCATCTGGTACGTCAGCGTGCCCGACTTGCTGACCAGGCCGATCCGCCCGGGTCCGGCGATGTCCGCGGGGATGATCCCCGCGTTCGACCGCCCGGGACTGATGATCCCCGGACAGTTGGGCCCGATGACCCGCGTGCCGTTGGCCTGTGCGTGCGCGAAGAACGCGGCGGTGTCGTGAACGGGCACGCCCTCGGTGATGACCACGACCAACGGGATCCCCGCGTCGACGGCCTCGATGACGGCTCCGCGCGCGAACCGTGGCGGCACGAACACCACCGACACGTCCGCGTCCGCCGCCTTCACCGCGTTCTCGCACGACCCGTACACCGGGATCGACCGCCGCGCGAAGTCCACCGACTGCCCGCCCTTGCCGGGTGTCACGCCGCCGACCACATTGGTGCCGGCGGCAAGCATCCGGCTGGTGTGCTTCTGTCCCTCGGACCCGGTCATGCCCTGCACGACGACCCGGCTCTTCTCGGTCAGGAATATCGCCATCTCGAACAATCCCTTCTAAGCGGCCAGCTCGGCGGCGCGCGCCGCGGCGCCGTCCATCGTGTCGACCACGGTCACCAGCGGATGGTGGGCCTTGGCAAGGATCTTGCGGCCTTCCTCGACGTTGTTGCCGTCCAGCCGGACGACCAGCGGCTTGTCGGCTTTCTTGCCTAGCACTGCCAGCGCCTGCACGATGCCGTTCGAGACCGCGTCGCACGCGGTGATCCCGCCGAACACGTTCACGAAGACGCTGCGTACCTGCGGGTCGGACAGGATGATCCCGAGCCCGTTCGCCATCACCTCGGCCGAGGCGCCGCCACCGATGTCCAGGAAGTTGGCGGGCTTCACGCCGTACGGCGAACCCGCGTACGCGACCACGTCGAGCGTCGACATCACCAGGCCCGCGCCGTTGCCGATGATCCCGACCGAACCGTCCAGCTTCACGTAGTTCAGGCCCTTGGCGTGCGCCTCCGCCTCGAGCGGATCGCCGGCCGCCTTGTCGTCGAAGCCGCTGTGATCCGGGTGCCGGTACGCCGCGTTGTCGTCGAGCGTGACCTTGCCGTCGAGGGCCTCCAGCGACCCGTCGCCGAGCTTCACCAGCGGATTCACCTCGACCAGCGACGCGTCTTCCGCGACGAAAACGTCCCACAACCGCTGGACGATATCCACGGCACCAGTTGGGAACCCGGCCGCCGCGACAATCTCAGCTGCCTTGGAATCGTCGACGCCGATAGCCGGATCGATCGGTACCTTCGCGATCGCGTCCGGGTTGGTGTGCGCGACCTCCTCGATCTCCACACCGCCTTCGGTGCTGGCGATACAGAGGTACTCGCGGTTCGCCCGATCGATCAGGAACGAGAAGTAGTACTCCTCGGCGATGTCCGCGGCCGGGGCGAGCAGCACCCGCTGCACGGTGTGCCCCTTGATGTCCATCCCGAGGATCTCGGCCGCCTTCGCCTGCGCCTCGTCCGGGGTGGCGGCCAGTTTCACGCCGCCGGCCTTACCGCGCCCGCCGGTCTTCACCTGCGCCTTCACCACCACGCGCCCGCCGAGCTCACGGGCCGCGTCTGCGGCGTCGGCCGGATCCTCGATCACCCGTCCCAGCGTCACCGGAACGCCGTGCCGGGCAAACAGCTCCTTGGCTTGGTACTCCATGAGGTCCACTGTCGCCTCCCTGAATGTGTAGTGCCGACTGTATGCGGTATGCAATCCGGTCACAAGAGTGACGCCCCAGGTCTGGACAGCTTCGGCGCAGAGGAGTACCACAGACTTCATACGGTATCCAGTAGTCAGGAGGCGATATGAATCCCACGCCCCGGGATGTACGTGACGTCTATGGCCGGCGGTACCGGATCGGCGAGGACGCCCGCGAACTGACCGGCCACTCACGCCGCTGGCAGCTCTGGGCGGCCTGGGCCTGCATGGTCGCGATCAGTCCGTTGCAGTACTCGTTCGGCACCGCAGCGCTCGGCCTAGCCTCGGACCGCGGTTGGAGCGGGGCCCAAACGCTGTGGCTGCTCGCGGTCTTCGTCGCCTGCCAAGCGCTCGTCGCGATCCCAGCCGCCTGGGCCCATCGGGTACGGCGGGCAACGCCGACGCAGCTCGTCATCGGCGGCGGTGCGCTCGCGGCGATCGGCCTCGTCACCCTCGCCCATGTACACACCTACGGCGCGGTCCTCGTCGGCTACTCGCTCCTCGGCGGGACCGGAGCGGGCCTCGTGTACGCGGCCTGCATCACGACGTCGGCGCGCTGGTTCCCGGAACGGCGTACCGCGACGATCGGCTTCGTGACAGGCGGGTTCGCGGTCGGCGCCGTACCGAGCATCTTCTTGCTGACCCGGATGGATCAAGCGCTCGTGTTCGACCTGACCGCTCTGGTGGCGGTGCTGGTCGTCCTGGTTGCAGGGGGTCTACTGAAGGATCCGCCGCGGCACTGGTGGCCCGCGGACATCGACGCGCAGGTGTGGGCGATCGACCGGAAGCTGAACCGCAGCATCCCGCACAACGCACCCGCGGTCCGGCAGTACCGTCCGGGCGAGGCGATGCGGACCGGCGCGCTGCCGCTGATGTGGTTGCTGCTGGCAATCAGCACGGCGCTGTCGCTGCTCGGCATCGGCTTCGTGGTGAGCTACGGCGCGAGCGCCGACCTTGGTCTCACGGTAGCGGCGACGGCTGCCGGATTGCTTGCTGCGGTCAACGGTCTTGGCAGGTCGTTGGCAGGTCACCTGTCCGACGGATTCGGTCGCCGTCGGGTGCTGGCCGCCGTACTGATGATCGAAGGTTTCGCGCACGTCGGTTTGGTGGTTGTCCACGCCGGCTGGGCGTTCGTGGTGTGCGCGATGTTCGCGGGCCTGGGTGGTGGCGCGTTCTACGCGATCATGGCCAACCTCGTGCTGGAGTTCTTCGGCGAGAACAGCCTGCTGCAGAACCAGGCGATCCTGTACTCCGCGAAGGCGGTCGGCGGCCTGGTCGGCATCGGTGTCGCCGCATCCGTGATCGCGGTGGTCGGGTATCGGCCGTTGTTCCTCGGGGCCGGGCTGCTCGGCGTACTGACTGCGCTGAGTGTGCGCCTCCTCAAACAACCCGGTCGGCCGGCGTTGCCCGTGCGGCCCCAACTCGGTACGCCGGTGGCGGGCGAGTGAACGGCTACGGGAAGGTCAAGCGACCCGATCCGTGCGTGATGGAACTGGTGTCCCGCCTCGCGCGGGAGCCGTGGACCGATCGCCCCGCGTGCGTGCATCCCGTCCTGAGCTCGGTGGCGCGAGCGGCCCACGATCACAGCAGCTCTGCCGGTCGGCGGGACCTGCTGCCGCTCGCGCCGCGCTTCATCAACACCAGCCGCGTCGGCTTCGAGGCATCGGCCCGTCTGGTCGCACTGTGCGTTTCCACTGCACTCGCGAGCGGCGAGCTGACCGGTGACGAGCGGCGGAGGATGGCGGCCGCCCATCAGACGGCGCTGCACCTGCTCGGGTCCGAGGACGATCCCGGGGGAGCGGCACGCTGGTGGTTGCCCGCGCTCGACCGGCTGGGCTGGAGCGAGCCGTTCTACCGCACGTTTATCGCCACGGAACACGCAGCCGAGGCCGTCGCGGTCACCGCTCGGACAGCGAACGGTGACCGCGACGTACGCCTGCGCAGCCTGCTGAAGCTCTGCCTAGGGACTCAGCCCAAGCCCTCGTGTTCGGCGTCCGCCCAGAAATCGTGGTCGTAGTCGTCGTCCGGGATCGTCACGAGTTCGTGCCGGCGGGGTGCGCGGACCTGCTGCTCGAGGCGCCGGAGGTCCGCCGTACACCGCTCCAGATCGTCGAGCAACCGCAGTACGTCGAGATGCGGACCGACGCGATTCCTCAACGCCGTAAGGGACTTCTCCAGCGCGACGAGTGCGGCACGGGTCCGGTCGAGGTCCTCGGAAATCGTCATCACAGCCTCCTGGCCCCGAGCTCTGGACAACGCCTGGTGGGTGGGATAAGACTACGACTACACCATACGGTATGCAATCTACACACCAAGCCGCACGACGGCCTTCCGAGGAGATGACTGCAGATGGCGCAGACAGTGTCGGAGACCCAGCCCGCCGCCCACGTGAAGGAGCCGGAGATGATCTCCGGTGGTCACCTCGTCGCGAAGGCCTTGAAGGCCGAAGGCATCGACGTGATCTTCACGCTCTGTGGCGGTCACATCATCGACATCTACGACGGCTGCGTGGACGAGGGCATTGCGGTGGTCGACGTGCGCCACGAGCAGGTCGCGGCCCACGCCGCCGACGGGTACGCACGGGTCACCGGCAAGCCCGGCTGCGCGGTCGTCACCGCCGGCCCCGGTACGACGGACGCGGTCACCGGGGTCGCGAACGCGTTCCGCGCCGAGAGCCCGATGCTGCTGATCGGCGGCCAGGGCGCCCTGAACCAGCACAAGATGGGATCCCTGCAGGACCTGCCGCACGTCGACATGATGACGCCGATCACGAAGTTCGCCGCGACCGTGCCGCACACCGCGCGGGCCGCGGACATGGTGTCGATGGCGTTCCGCGAGTGCTACAACGGCGCGCCCGGCCCGTCGTTCCTGGAGATCCCGCGCGACATCCTGGACAACTCGGTGCCGGTCGATTCCGCCACCGTTCCCGAGGCCGGGCATTACCGGGCCTCGACGAAGAGCATCGGCGACCCGGCGAGCGTCGAGGCGCTGGCCGACCTGCTGGTGCGGGCCGAGAAGCCCGTCGTACTGCTCGGCAGCCAGGTGTGGACCTCCCGCGGGAGCGACGCGGCGATCGACTTCGTCCGGACGCTCGACATCCCGGCGTTCATGAACGGTTCGGCCCGCGGCACGCTGCCGCCTGGCGACCCGCACCACTTCCACCTGTCCCGGCGGTACGGCTTCAACAACGCCGACCTGATCCTGATCGTCGGCACGCCGTTCGACTTCCGGATGGGGTACGGGCGCCGGCTCCCGAAGAGCGCCACCGTCGTACAGATCGACCTCGACTACCGCACCGTCGGGAAGAACCGCGACATCGACCTCGGTCTGGTCGGCGACCCGGGCGCGATCCTGGCCGCGGTCACGCAAGCGGCGTCGGGCCGGCTGCACAAGACGGATCGCAAGGCCTGGTTCGCGGAGCTGCGGGCCGAGGAGGACGCGGCGTACCAGAAGCGGCTGCCGCGGCAGTTGTCCGACGCGAACCCGATCCACCCGCTGCGCCTCGCGCACGAGATCAACGAGTTCCTCACCGAGGACTCGATCTACATCGGCGACGGCGGCGACATCGTGACGTTCTCCGGTGGCGTCGTACAGCCGAAGTCACCCGGCCACTGGATGGACCCGGGCCCGCTCGGCACGCTCGGCGTCGGCATCCCGTTCGTGCTCGCGGCGAAGTACGCGCGACCGGACAAGGAAGTGGTCGCACTGTTCGGCGACGGCGCGTTCTCGCTGACCGGCTGGGACTTCGAGACGCTGGTCCGCTACAAGCTCCCGTTCGTCGGCGTGGTCGGCAACAACTCGTCGATGAACCAGATCCGCTACGGCCAGGAAGCGAAGTACGGCAAGGATCGCGGCCGGATCGGCAACACCCTCGGCGACGTGAAGTACGACGAGTTCGCCCGGATGCTCGGCGGGTACGGCGAAGAGGTCCGTGACCCGAAGGACATCGGGCCGGCGCTGCTCCGGGCCCGCGAGTCGGGGCTGCCGTCGCTGATCAACGTCTGGGTCGACCCGGACGCCTACGCCCCCGGAACCATGAACCAGACCATGTACAAGTAAGGGGACCCGTCATGACCCAGGCCCTCCAGGGTGTCCGTGTTCTCGACATGACCCATGTGCAGTCCGGACCGTCCTGTACCCAGCTCCTCGCCTGGCTCGGCGCCGATGTGATCAAGCTCGAGGCACCGACCGGCGACATCACCCGCCAGCAGCTGCGCGACGTACCCGACGTCGACAGCCTCTACTTCACGATGCTCAACTGCAACAAGCGCAGCATCACGCTGAACATGAAGTCCGACCGCGGCAAGGAGATCTTCGTCGACCTGGTGAAGAACTCCGATGTGCTGGTGGAGAACTTCGCTCCCGGCGCGATCGACCGGATGGGCTTCACCTGGGAGCGGCTGCAGGAACTCAACCCGCGGCTGGTCTTCGCGTCGATCAAGGGCTTCGGGCCCGGCCGCTACGAGAACTTCAAGGCGTACGAGGTCGTCGCCCAGGCGATGGGCGGCGCGATGAGTACGACGGGGTTCGAGGACGGACCGCCCACCGCGACCGGCGCGCAGATCGGTGACTCGGGCACCGGCATCCACCTGGTGGCCGGCATCCTCGCCGCGCTGCTCCAGCGGACGCACACCGGCAAGGGCCAGCGGGTCACCGTGGCCATGCAGGAAGCAGTACTCAACCTGACCCGGGTGAAGCTGCGCGACCAGCAGCGGCTGACGCACGGCCCGCTGCGCGAGTACCCGAACGACAACTTCAACGGCGAGGTGCCGCGGTCCGGGAACGCGTCCGGTGGCGGCCAGCCCGGCTGGGCGCTGCGCTGCGCACCCGGCGGACCGAACGACTACATCTACGTGATCGTGCAGCCGCCGGGCTGGGCGCCGATCGCCAACCTGATCGGCAAGCCCGAGCTGGCCGAGGACCCGGACTGGGCGACGCCGGCCGCGCGGCTGGACAAGCTCGACAAGATGTTCGCGCTGATCGAGCAGTGGACCGAGCAGCACACCAAGTTCGAGGTGATGGACCAGCTCAACGCGCTGAACGTGCCGTGCGGACCGATCATGTCCACGGCCGAACTGATCGCGGACGAGACGCTCGCCGACCTCGGCGCGGTGGTCGAGGTCGAGCACCCGCAGCGCGGCACGTTCAAGACCGTCGGCTGCCCGATCAAGCTGTCCGACTCCCCGGTCGACGTCCAGACCTCACCGGGCCTCGGCGAACACAACTCCGTCATCTACGGCGCGCTCGGCATCGACACGGCCGAGCTCTCCGAACTCAAAGCCGCCGGCGTGATCTGAACGTCCGAAGAAGTCGAGAGACGGGTCACCGGTTCTTCGGACGTAAGCATCGAATACAGAGGAGTTGCAGCGCATGACTTATGACAAGGCAGCGGTTCGGGCCATCCTCGACCAGGCTCTGGCGGACGGCCGCACCTCGCTGAGCGCGCCGGAGGCCAAGCTGGTCGCCGACGCGTACGGCATCCCGACGCCGGGCGAGGGGCTGGCCGCGACTGCCGACGGAGCCGCCGGCCTCGCGGCCGAGATCGGTTTCCCGGTCGTGCTGAAGATCGTCTCGCCGGACATCCTGCACAAGACCGACGCCGGCGGCGTGGTGGTCGGCGTCGACAGTGCCGACGCGGCCCGGGACGCCTTCGACAAGATCCTCGCCAATGCGCGTGCGTACCGGGCCGACGCCGAGATCACCGGCGTACAGGTGCAGAAGATGCTGGTCACCGGCGGTGACGTTCAGGAGGTCATCGTCGGTGCGGTCACCGACCCGACCTTTGGCAAGGTGGTCGCGTTCGGGCTCGGCGGCGTACTCGTCGAGGTGCTCAAGGACGTCACGTTCCGGCTCGCTCCGCTGTCCGACGGCGAGGCTCGCGCGATGGTCGACGGGATCGGCGCGCGCGAGATGCTCGAAGGCGTTCGCGGCGCGAAGCCGGTCGACAAGGACGCGGTCGGCGAGCTGATCAAACGGCTCTCGGACCTGGTCACGGACTTCCCGCAGTTCGCGGAGGTCGACCTGAACCCGGTGCTGGCCGGCCCGGACGGCGCCACCGCGGTCGACTTCCGGATCATCGTGGACGCCGAGGCCGGGAAACCGGTCGAGCGGTACAGCCAGGAGGAGATCCTGACCGCGATGACCCGGATCATGAAGCCGCGCGCGGTGGCCGTGATCGGGGCGTCCAACGAGGACGGCAAGATCGGCAACTCGGTGATGAAGAACCTGGTCAACGGCGGGTACGCCGGGGACATCTACCCGATCAACCCTCGCGGCGGCGAGGTCCTCGGGCTCAAGGCGTTCCCCAGCATCACCGACGTACCGGGTGAGGTGGACGTCGCGGTGTTCGCCGTACCGGCCAAGTTCGTCTCCGGCGCGCTCGAGCAGTGCGGTCAGAAGGGCGTCGCGGGCGCGATCCTGATCCCGTCCGGGTTCGCCGAGACCGGTGAGCAGGCGCTGCAGGACGAGGTCGTCGCGATCGCCCGCAAACACAACGTCCGCATTCTGGGACCGAACATCTACGGCTACTACTACCTGCCGGAGAGCCTGTGCGCGACCTTCTGCACGCCGTACGACGTCCGCGGGTCCGTTGCCCTGTCGTCGCAGTCCGGCGGGATCGGGATGGCGATCCTCGGGTTCAGCCGGTCCAGCCGGATGGGGGTCTCCGCGATCGTTGGGGTAGGCAACAAGGCCGATATCGACGAGGATGACCTCCTGACGTTCTTCGAGAGCGACGACAACACCAACCTGATCGCCATGCACCTTGAGGATTTGAAGGACGGCCGGGCGTTCGCCGAGACGGCGGCCCGGGTGTCGAAGAAGAAGCCGGTCGTCGTACTGAAGGCCGGCCGTACTTCCCTGGGCGCGCGGGCGGCCAGCTCGCACACCGGCGCCCTGGCCGGCAACGACAAGGTGTACGACGACATTCTGCGGCAGAGCGGGGTGGTCCGGGCGCCGGGGCTGAACGAGATGCTCCAGTACGCCCGCGGGATCCCGCTGCTGCCGACGCCGAAGGGCGAGAACGTCGTCATCATCACGGGAGCCGGCGGTTCCGGCGTACTGCTCTCGGACGCTTGTGTGGACAACGGCCTCACGCTGATGGACATCCCGTCAGACCTGGATGCGGCGTTCCGCACGTTCATCCCGCCGTTCGGCGCGGCCGGCAACCCCGTGGACATCACGGGTGGCGAGCCGCCGTCGACGTACCGGAACACGGTCGCGCTGGGGCTGTCCGACGAACGGATCCACGCGCTGATCCTGGGGTACTGGCACACGATCGTGACACCGCCGATGGTGTTCGCGAAACTCGTCGCCGAGGTGGTCGAGGAGTTCCGGGCCAAGGGCATCGACAAGCCCGTGGTCGCCTCGCTGTCCGGTGACGTCGAGGTCGAGGAAGCGTCGCAGTACCTGTTCGACCACGGTGTGGTCGCCTACCCGTACACCACCGAGACCCCGGTCCAGGTCCTCGGAGCCAAGTACCGCTGGGCCCGCAACGCCGGGCCGCTCGGCATCAGTTGATTGGAGGAAGGAGCGCGCGGGGGAAGTTGATCCGCTAGTTGGCGTCGAACTAAGGAGTCCGCCTTGGACGTCACGAGCAAGACCTCAGAAGTTCCCGAAGAGCCGGTGGCCGCGGTCACCGAGAAGGTCTGGAAGGCCGGCCGGCTCGAACCGATGCCGATCCGGAAACTTCCGGACGCACCACCGTCCATGCACATCCTCGGTCCGACCGTCTTCCTGGTCGCGCTGGGTGTGGGGATGGGGGAGTCGTACATGTGGCCCCGGCTCGTCCTGGTGTTCGGGCCGGACATCCGCTGGTTGTTCATGGTCGGTGTCACGCTGCAGGCGTTCGTGCTGCTGGAGATGGCGCGGTACGCGATGGCCACCGGGGAGAGCATCTTCTTCGGCGCGGCCCGGATCTTCAAACCGCTGATGTGGTTCTTCTACGCGGCGGCGATCCTGATCTACATGTGGCCGGGCCATCTGTCCGCAGGCGCGGCCGCGTTCGAGGAGATCACCGGCATACCCTGGCAGGTCACCGCGTGCGTGGCTCTGGTGTTCGTCGGTGTGCTGTTCAGTCTGCTGTCGGTGATCTACAACTTCCTCGAGAAGCTGCTCGGCCTGCTGATCGGGCTGCTGGTCGTCGGTACGTCGGTGATCGCCGCGATCGTCGGCAACTGGGACGACCTCGGCCGCACCCTGTCCGGGATGTTCGCGTTCGGGTACTTCCCGCACGACGCGATGACCTCGGCGTGGTTCCCGGTCGTCGTCGGCTCGATCGCGTTCGCCGGGCCGTCCGGGATGCAGCAGATGTGGTACACGCTGCAACTGCGGGACAGCGGCGCCGGCATGGGGGCGCACATCCCGAAGATCCGCGGCCTGCGGGCCGAGGGCGAGGCGGAGTCGATGCCGTCGCGCGGGTTCATGTTCGACACCGAGGACCCGGCCGAGATGGCGAAGTGGAAGGGCTGGCGCAAGTGGGTCACGTTCGACGCGATCCTGCTCTTCTGGGGCATCACGATGCTGGTGACGATCTCGTTCACCGTGCTGGCGATGTCGGCGGCGCGGGAGAACCCGGACGTCGCCTCGCTGATCGAGGGCGGTGACCGGGAAGCGGCGCTGAAGGCGATGTCGGACGCGTTCGCGTCGGCCGGTTCGCCGATCCTCGGGACGTTGTTCTTCGCCTTCATCGCACTGATCGGGCTGAACGCGACCCTCGGTCTGTTCGACTCGTTCTCCCGCGGTCAGGCGGACATGACGTACTACTTCGTGCCGGGCGCCAAACGGTTCTCGATGTCGAGGCTGTACGCCGGGTTCCTGTGGGGCGTGATCCTGTTCGGGATCCTGATCCTGCTGTTCGGGCCGGCCGACGGCCCGGCGGGGATCCTGGACACGCTCGCGTTCCTGTCCACGTTCGCGATGGGCGCGTACTGCATCGTGTTGCTGCTGACCAACAACCTGCTGCTGCCGAAGAAGATCCGTCCCGGCCCGGTGCGGAACGTGATCATCGGGTTCGGAGCGGTGTTCTATCTCGGGATGCTGTTCTACTGCCTGTTCCGCTTCGGCGTGGCTGTGGGTTGAGATGGCTGACTTGAAGCAGTTGGCGCAGTACTGCGTCCCGGCCGCGTCGGTGGGCGCGGCAGCAGGACTCATCGCCGGTGGACTGGCCGCATTCGTCGGCCAGCCCGCCGGCTGGGCAGTCGTCACCGGGCTCGGTCTCGGCGTACCCCTGATCCTGTTCGGGTCCGGGTACGCCGTACTGGTTGCGCTCGGCAAAGTCCCCGCGGGCGTGTTCGCGCCGGCGGCGGTCTACTGGGTGGTCGCGTTCCCGCTGGCGCTCCTGGTGCACTCGGTGGTCACCGCCTGGGTGATCACCGGTTCACCCGGCCTGCCACCGGAACCGTGGAAGTTCCTCGCCTTCCGTGCGCTGGTGAGCATGGGATTCGCGATCGGCTTCCTCTGGATGCAAGAACAAATAGGTCGCCTCTGGTGGCCCCACATCCTCGACCGCAACATCTACGCCCGGCGCGTCGTGGAGCAGTACACCCACCTGGCCACCGCCCTAACAGCCCGCAAAGCCGCCGCAGGCCGCAACCGCTAACCCCACCAGTCGCCCGCAATCCCACCAGTTGCGGGCGACCGAAAGGACACCCTGTCTTTCTGCCGCCTTCGGCGGGTGCGCGCCTCGTGCACGGCTCGCGCTACATCGCCGGCTGTACCGCGGCTTTCCGGAACATTCTTGCCGCTCTTTGACGATTATGTTCCGGAAACCCAGCCTGCCCCAGGCCCCGGCCAGCCCACCGAGGTCGCCTCCTGGGCGGGCTCCTCGTCTTGTGGTGACGTCGACCCCGAGGCCGTCGTGGACAACGCTGCTCGGCCGGGGGATGGTTGGCGGTGATGATGGTGAAGTGGCGTTCTGCGACTGCCGACGACGCGGTGTTTCTGGCTGAGTTGGCCGGTGTGGTTTCGGGTCGTGACTTCAGTGCTGACCAGGCGTCAGCTTTTCTTCGGACCTGGCGGGTCGAGCGGCTGCCGGTCAGCTAGTACGACGACGGCGGCGAGGGGTTGGGTCTGCGTCGGGGGTTTCGACAGGGGCCGTTGTGGCCTGGAGGTCGTGGTAGGCCTTGCGGGTGTGTTCGGTGTGTTCGCGCATGATCTGGGCGGCTTTGTCTTCGTCGCCTTCGCTGATGGCCTTCACCAGGCGGTTGTGCTCGCGCCAGGACGCAGCCCCGCGGACGGGGGCGACCGGGGTGTAGTACCAGCGGACGCGGCGGTCGACCTGGGCGGCGAAGTCGACGAGGAAACGGTTGCCGGACATCTGGGTGATCAGGCTGTGGAGCTCGGCGTTCGTCCGCACGGTGCCGTCGATGTCGCCGGCTTCCTGGTACGTCGTGCCGACCTTGCACAGCTCGCGCAACGTGGCGACGTCGTCCTTCGACGCGTGCCGGGCCGCGAGCCTCGCGGACTCCGACTCCAGCGCGGCGCGGGCCGCCAGCAACTGGTCGACCTCGTCCTCGGCCGGCACATGCACCATCGCGCCGAACCCGGGCCGCAGATCCACCCAGCCTTCGTTGTTCAGCCGCTGCAGGGCCTCGCGCACCGGCTGCCGCGAGACGCCCAGGATCCCGGCGAGCTCGACCTCGACGAGGTGCCGCCCGCGCTCGAGCGTGCCGTCGATGATCATCTCGGTGAGGGCCTCGTACACCGATTCCCGCAACGGCTGCGGTCGCTTGACGTGCCGCACACCGGCCGGTTCCGCACCCGCCCCTGGCCCCGCACTGATCGTCGTCATGAGGTCCCTTCCGGTCCTACCACTGTGGCACTTGGTAGACAGTCTACCAAGTGCCACGTGCCTCCAATTGCTCCGGCGCCGAAGCAGTCCGTACGCCGGATCAGGCGGCCGACTCGTCCGCGCGCCGGGGGTCGCCGTGTGCACTGTCCGCTTCGCCGATCAGCTGGGCGAACTCCGCGTCCAGGTCGATCGGGGCGTTCAGCTCCTGCAGCAGCTCCGGGGCATCCGGGAACTGCGGGCGAGCCGCCAGAGCGCCGAACCTCCGTGTGAAGATCATTTCTACCCTTCCTTGAATTCTGGCTTCTGTATACATTCAACCAGGTGCACGGACCAGTCATGCCCAGATCTCACGTGATCCCGCTTACACCGTGGTGGAGTACGAGTGCGCGCCGGTGCCGGCCAGTCGCCCGCCGTCGACGATCAGGTACTCGTCGCGGATCGGCGTACCGCTCAGCCAGGACTCCAGGATCTCCCGCGTGCCCGCGGCGTACCGGGCCTGCGCGGACAGCGACGAGCCGGAGATGTGCGGCGTCATCCCGTGGTGCGGGATGGTCCGCCACGGGTGATCGGCCGGCGCCGGCTGCGGGTACCAGACGTCACCGGCGTACCCGGCTAACTGCCCGCTCTCCAGGGCCCGCACGATCGCGTCCCGGTCGGCGATCTTCGCCCGCGCGGTGTTGATCAGATACGTCCCGCGCTTCATGGTCGCGAGGAGCTCGTCGCCGAACAGCCCCTCGGTCTCCGGGTGCAGCGGCGCGTTGATGGTGACGACATCGCAGTACGGCACCATGTCGGCGGCGCTGTCGTGGAAGGTGAGGTTGAGTTCGCGCTCCACCGACTCGGGCAGCCGGTGTCGGTCGGTGTAGTGCAGGTTCACGTCGAACGGCGCCAGCCGCCGCAGTACGGCGGTCCCGATCCGGCCGGCCGCGACGGTGCCGACGTGCATGCCCTCGAGGTCGTACGAACGCGCCACGCAGTCCGCGATGTTCCATCCGCCGTCGACCACCACCTGGTACGACGGGAGGTAGTTCCGCACCAACCCGAGAATCATCATCACCACGTGCTCGGCGACGCTGATGCTGTTCGAGTAGGTGACCTCGGCAACCGTCATGCCCGCGCCGATCGCCGCGTCCAGGTCGACATGGTCCGACCCGATCCCGGCGGTGATCGCGAGCTTCAGGTTCGGCGCCTTCGCGATCCGCTCGGCCGTCAGGTACGCCGGCCAGAACGGTTGCGAGATCACCACGTCGGCGTCGGGAAGCTCGCGGTCGAGCGCCGCCTCCTTGTCGGAGATGACGACGAGCGTGTGCCCTTGGCTCTCGAGGAAACCGCGCAGCCCGAGTTCACCGGACACGCTGCCGAGCAGCGCGCCTGGTGTGAAGTCGATCGACTTCGGGCTCGGCGCGGTCTGGCCGTCCGGGTACCGCTCGATCGAGGGGATGCTGTCGCGCGCGTACGTCGTCGGGTAGCCGGCAGCGGGGTCGTCGTACAGCACGCACACAATCTTCGCCATGATGGAATCTCCTTGTTCTGAAGGGATTTCCACCATCGCCGGGTCAAGGACCGGCGGTCAAAGACTTGCTCGCTATGTCGAGATAGCCCGAACCCATCAAGTGCACGTCGAGCAGGCCGTCGAGGGCCTTGTGGACGCCGGCCTGCCGGGCGACATCGAGCAATGCGCGGGCGAGTACGGGTTCGGGGCTCCGCGCGGCGATCACCAGGCCGACCCGCGGCCCGTGCGCCGGGCGCTTGAGCGGTACGACGCGCATCCCGTCCGGTACGCCGAACATGTGCAACCACGCGTGCGAGATGACCGTCGACCAGTGGTTGCCGTGCAGGTGACTGTAGAGACCGGACACCGTGTCGCTCTCGATCGCCGGTGTCGCGGTCGCGCCGTCGTCGGTGAAGTAGCCGTTCATGATCCGGCGGTTGCGCATCTCGGGGGAGAGCAGGCAGAGCGGCAACTCGGCGACCTGCGCCCACGTCGCCACCGGCAGGTCGGCGAGCTCGGTGTCCTTCGGGGTGAGCAGCAGGTACCGCTCCTCGTACAGCGGCGTCTTGCGCACCTGACCGAGTGTGTCGTCGTCGAGGTATGTCATCGCGACGTCCAGCTCGAACTCCGCCAGCTTCTGGGTGATGTCCCGCGACGACAGCGACTCGAGCGTGACGCGCGTGTTCGGGTGGCGTTCGCAGAACGGTGTGGTCAGGAGCGAGACGACCGGCATCGCGGTCGGGATCGCGCCGAGCCGGAGCGTGCCGTTCAGGCCGCCGCGCATCATCGACAGCTCGTGGCGGAGCGCGTCCTGCTCGGCGAGGATCCGCTGCGCCCAGAGCAGCACCCGCTCGCCCTCGGGGGTCAGGCCCTCGAAGCGGCGGCCGCGGCGCACGATCGGTACGTCGAGCTCCTGCTCGAGCTTGCGGATCGCGGCGGACAGCGACGGCTGGGAGACGTAACAGGCATCCGCCGCCCGGGCGAAGTGCTTCTCGCGGGCGAGGGCGACGAGGTACTCCAGTTGCCGGAGCAGCATCAACGATCCCGGGTGGGTGTGCAGTCGCCTGTATACATAATCCAACTGTAGTGACGCTTCCTTCGACCCGGAAGGGCTCGTCACTCTGTGAAGTGGATCACACTGTGTCTTTCTGGCGACAGCTCGCTCGACGGTTGGGCAGGGACCTGTTCGGCAAAGGAGTGTGTGATGGAGAAGGTTGTCTCGAAGGACGGCACCGAGCTCGCGTACGACACCTACGGCAGCGGGCCGGTTCTGGTGCTCGTGGCCGGTGGGTTCACCGACCGCTCGCGGTACGTCGAGGACGCGGTGGCACTGTCCGCGGCGTTTACCGTCGTGAACTACGACCGGCGGGGCCGTGGCGACTCCGGCGACACGCTGCCGTACGCGGTCGAGCGTGAATGGGAAGACCTCGACGCCGTGCGCTCGGCGACCGGCGCGCGGTTCGCCTGCGCGTACTCGTCCGGGTCGATGGTGCTGCTGCAGGCCGCACTGCCGTTCGAGAAGCAGGCCGTCATGGAGCCCCCGTTCCGGGTCGACGGTGCACCGCCAGCACCGGAGCGCTACCTCGAGCGGCTACAGGAGTTCGTCGCCGCCGGAAACCCGGGTGGAGCGGCCGAACTGTTCATGGTCGAGGCAGTCGGACAGCCGAAGGAGGTGGTCGAGCAGATCAGGCAGACGCCGATGTGGGCCGGGCTGGAGGCCATCGCGCACACACTCGTGTACGACGCGCTGCAGTTGGGGGACAGCGCCGTACCGGTAGAGCTGCTGGCGTCGGTCGACGTACCGACGCTAGGGCTGTACAGCAACGCGAGTCCGGAGTGGCTGCGGCGGTCCGTGCAGGAGACGGTCGCTGCGTTGCCGCAGGGCACGGTGGAAGGACATGACGGGACGTTCCACACGCTGCCGCCAGAGACGCTGGCGCGGGTGCTGTCGGGCTACTTCCTCAACGAGTGAACAGCTCGAGGAGGTGTTTGAGACGTGGTGCCAACGGCCGCTCTACGCCGTAGTGCAGGGCGGCCGCCACGCCGATCATCAGGAGCGGGTCTTCGATGAGGATCCGGACGAGTGTGTCCAGCGGCAGGCGGGGCAGTTGCTGACCGCTTTCGATCAGCTGGCGGCGGCGCGTACGAGCTGAGGATTGCGGGCCGCGAGTTCGTTGTAGGCGGCAAGTACTTCGGTGGGGATGTCGACGTGGTCTATGAAGTTGCGGCCTTGGGGGCCGTAGACGTCTGGTGACAGGCGGTGGATCTCGCCGAGGAGCAGGGAGCGGAAGCGGAAGCGGGTCCAGATCTCGGGTGCGTCCGGGCCGGCGCTGACCCGGTCGGGGCCGATCCACGGGATCAATGGCGCGGCTGATCAGCGTCGTACCGGGAAGGTCGGCAAAGGACCGCTCGAAACAGGCATGCGTACGACGTTGCATGGTCGGATCTTGGATGAGCAGCAGCGTCTGCGGCGAGCTGATCGTCCGGCGGGTGAACTCCGCGTTCTCGCCGCAGTTCGTCGACCGGTCCTCGACGGTGAGGTGATCGGCCGGTACGCCGTACCTGAGCAGCAGCTCCTGGAACACGTGCGGCGCCTCAGCCGCGACCTCCACCGACTCCAGCACCGCGGAGCCCATCAACACAACAAGATCCACTGATCGCCCGACCGGATCCCGCCGCGCGAGGTACTCCGCGATCACTACCTCATCCAAAGCCGGTAGTCGGCATGGATGTCAAGGTACCCAGAGCCGCAGGTTTTTGCAGTTGTTGCAGGGGTGAATGCATTGAGTTGCGCGGAGCGTGAGACCTATCGTTCGAGCTCTTCCTAACCGCCCTAAGGAGTATCGCCAGTGAATGTGAAGTTCAGTCTTATGTCGGCAGTGGCCGTACCGGTGGCTGCGGCCGCTGTCTTGATCGTCGGCGCTGGTTCCGCGAATGCTTCCACCGGTGTCCAGCCGTCAGTTACCCGCGCGCCGGATGCCACTGCGGCAATCGGACTTCCTTACACTATGCGGGTGACTGGATTGTCCGGCGAACGATCCAATTCACGCTCAGCAGCCAACCCAAGTCGTGCGTCGGCGGCCTGACCACGAACCACAACTACTACATCCGGGGAAGAACGTCTTCGTCCAGGGACAGCTCATGGGTGGAACGGTGGTTATCAGCTACTCGTGATCCCCAGCAACCTGGTCGTTCCGGCAGCCGTGGCGGCACTCGCGTTCCTGGCGTGGGTGCTGCTCCGGCTCGTCCGGTTGACGCGGCGACGTGACTTCGTCCGTCCTCGTCGGCTGGCCATCACCTGCGTCGGGTTGTGGGGGTTCGGTCTGTTGCTCGTGACCCTCGGAGGCAGGCCTCACGACCCCAGTGGGCTGGTGTTCTTCAACTGGATTCCATTCGCCACGCAGACAGCGGCGTCCACGTCTGAGATCGTCATGAACTTCTTGTTGTTCATGCCCGCAGGATTTCTCCTGCCCTGGATCGCGCGCTATGCCACCTGGCGGCGCCTCGTGGTGATTGCGATAACAGGTGCCGCCATGATTTCGACGGTGATCGAGGTGCTGCAGGCATTCACCCCACTCGGAACCGCAGGCGATCTCACCGACATGTTGCTCAATACCGCGGGCTGCGCAATCGCGGCGACCATTGCGGCGATCCTCCACCAAGTTCTGATCCGGGAACCGGAACACACCGCTCGCCGGAAAGCTCGACGTCAGGTCGGCAGGCGCATTGGCATCAGGATGTAGGCGGAGTCTGTCGTCGGCGCGTCGTCGGGGGAGCGCAGGCCGGTCAGGTTGGCCGGTCTGGTGGGTTGAGTGAAGGCGAAATGCGCGAGCGGTGTACCCAGCGAGGCCAGGCCGTCGAGCAGGTAGCCGGCATTGAAGCCGGTCACGACTGGTTCGCCGGTGAGCGTGACCTCGACGGCCTCCGATGCCTGCGCCTCTTCGCCGTTGCCCGCGTCGAGCGTCGCCGTACCGTCCGCGAATGTGAGTCGCACCGGCGCCGACCGCTCCGCCACCAGCGCCACCCGTTTGACGACCTCGAGCAGCGCGGCCGTCTCCACGGTGACGGTGCTGGTGATCGCGTTCTCGGCCGGGATCAGCCCGCGAACCTTCGGGAACTCACCGTCGATGAGCCGGCTCGTCGCGCGCCGCCCACCACCCTCGAACCCGAGCAACCCGTCCCCAGTGCGGGTCGAACCGAGCGCGAGAGTCAACTCGTGACCGGACATCGCCTTGGCGACGTTCGCGAGCAGCTTCGCCGGAACCAGTACGTTCGCCTCGACGCTCACGTCGGCCGGCTCCCACGGGAACGTCCGGAGTGCCAGCCGGTACCTGTCCGTGGCCAGTAGTGAAATGGTCGCCCCGCGGATCTCCAGCCGGATCCCGGTGAAGACCGGCAGCGTGTCGTCCCGGCCGGCCGCGCTCACCACCTGCGCGACCGCGTGCGAGAAGACGTCCCCGTCGACCACGCCACTCACCGCGGGCATCTCAGGCAGCGCCGGATACTCGTCGATCGGCAAGGTATGAAGGACGAATCGGGCGGCCCCGCTACTCACCTGGACCCGAGCCGCCTCGGCGCTCAGATCCACCGAGTCCCGAGGCATGCTCCGGCAAATGTCCGACAGCAATCGCCCGGACACCAGCACCCGCCCCTCGTCGGCCACCTCGGCCGGCACGCTGACCTGCCCCGAACTCTCGTAGTCGAACCCGGACAACGTCACCTGCCCGTCCGCCGCGTCGACCACCATCCCGGCCAGAATCGGCACGCTCGGTCTGCTCGGCAGCCCACGCGCAACCCATCCAACAGCCTCGGCCAGTGCTTCACGCCCGACCCGAACCTTCATCCCAGCACCTCCCCATCGCGAGGCCTTACTCAATCAGCCCCCACCGACAGTTTCTGAACGCGAAGGATCCGGCCGCACACCAGGCGCGGCCGGATCGTCAACGAGCGACAGTCAGTAGACAGTCACGCCGTACGCCGAAGCGGCTTCGGTGACGGGCTGGAAGAACGTCGTACCTCCGCTGCTGCAGTCGCCGCTGCCGCCGGACGTGATGCCGAGCGCCTTCGAGCCGTCGTACAGCGGACCGCCGGAGTCGCCCGGCTCGGCGCACACGGTGGTCTGGATGAGGCCGCCGACCTTGCCGGCGCCGGAGTACCGCACGGTGACGTTGAGGGCTGTCACCTTGCCGCTGTGGACGCCGGTCGTCGAGCCCTTGCGGGTGACAGTCTCACCGACGAAGGCGTTCGCCGCCGTGAAGCCGCCCGGATGGCTCAGCGAGGTGTTCGTGTACTGCACCAGCGCGTAGTCGTTGCCAGGGAAGCTGTAACCGGCGGTCGGGCCGATCAGGGTGCTGTGGCTGGAGTTGGTGTACCAGGTCTTGGCGACCTTGCCGCAGTGGCCGGCAGTCAGGAAGTAGTAGGTGCCACCCTTCTGCACGTTGAAGCCGAGTGAGCAGCGGTACTGGCCACCGTAGATCGCGTCACCAGCCGCCAGGAGCGGCCTGAAGACACCGCTTGTCCGGTTGACCTGCACACCGTCACGCTGCAGCGACGCCAGGTCCTTGGCGGACACGGTGCTGTCGGCTGTCACGACAACCCTGCCCGCAGCCGCGTCGGTGTACCACGCGACCCCTCGTACGGCGGACTGCTCGACAGCGGACTGCGCCGCAGCCAGCTGCGCAGCCGGAGACGGAGCCTTCGCCTCGGCCGGTACGGCGTACAGCGATGCTGCGACCACACTGACGACGGCAAGGAGCTGGGCGGTACGACGCGCGCGTTCGATCCTCACGGGTTCCTCCTGAGGCATCACGGGACCGAGTGAGCGGGGTCCCTCGACACCCCACATGTTCCCGCGGGAGGTCAGCTGCAACCAGACGTCGCGTGGAGGTCACCGAACGCGACCTGTTCCACCTGATCGGCTTCGCGCCGTGACAGGACGACCGCCGACAAGGCTCCCGGCACCACGCTGCCCGGGTCACTGGCCGCCCTCGCGACCACGTCGGGCCACCGTCTGCAGTGGGTCTCCATACTGGTCGACCGCACCACCCGACCGCGGGCCCACTGGCCGGAGCGGGCTACGTCTCCTGGTACGTCGAGGAGGATCAAGTGCAACGGGAGGCCCGCTTGCCGGGCGCGCCAGCCGATGAGGTGCCGCGCCCAGGGGCGGGTCGCGCAGTCGTGGATCACCAGAGGGCCACGACCCGGGCGCATCGCGTTCAGCAGAGTCACGTAGTACACGAGATGGACGAGCGGTCGCCACAGGCCGTACGGGAGTGCGCCGAGGACGGGCATCCAGCGGTCGCGGATGTGCGCGGAGTCGAGCACCCGCACTGTGCGGTTGCCGGCGAACATCCGGCGCAGGAACGTGCTCTTGCCCGCACCGGGTATGCCGGCCAGCACGACGACAGCGTCAACGGCGTACCGCAGCTCCCGGCCTCGCAGTACTCCTTCTATGACTCCTGCATGCATCAGATCCGTCCTTCCCACACGTAGTGGGTTAGACGAGCGGCACGCGCGGATCGCCCCGAGAACGGACTGAGAAGTCGCTAGGAACTCCCTGAGAGCCGCAGGCATGTGACCGCAATCACAAACCCGGCTGCTGACAGCGCCCCCGGCAGGACTCGAACCTGCGACCAACGGATTAGAAGTCCGACGCTCTATCCAGCTGAGCTACGGGGGCGTATAGCAGGGAAGAGTCTCTCAGATCGCCGGGTGATCTCGCCTCTGGGTTCCCGATCGTGATGGTTCCGGGCCCGGCGAAGTACAGGGTTGTCGTTCCATCCCGGTAACGCTGAGTGGGTGGTCCTGCCGCTGGATCTGGACCCCAACTAGGCTGCGGGGCATGAGTTACCCCTCACCAGGCCAGTCCGGCGCGCCGCAACCCGCGGCGGGGTCGGCGTACTCGCCCGGCGGACCGTACCCGCAGCCCAACGTACTCGGCAATCATCCGGTGCCCGGGCAGCGGCGGAACCGCGGCGTGCTGATCGGCATCGTGATCGCGGTGGCGTTCGCGATCGCGGGCCTGGTGATCTTCGGAATCGTGGCCAAGTCGACCGGCGCCGGCGGCTTCACCTGGGGTCTGGTGTTCGCGTTCGTCCCGGTCATCCCGGTGATCGCGCTCTACCTCTGGCTCGACCGGTACGAGCCCGAGCCGACGAAGTACATCGTCTTCGCGCTCTGCTGGGGCGCGTTCATCGCCACGCTCGCCGCGATCTTCATCAACACCGAGGTGTCGCACCGGCTGGCCGAGACCGGCGTCGGCGGCGACCGGTCCGCGGTCTTCGTCGCACCGCCGGTGGAGGAGTTCGCCAAGGGCTCCGTGATCCTGCTGCTGGCACTCGTCCGGCGCAAGGAGTTCGACGGCATCATCGACGGCCTGGTGTACGCCGGGATGGTCGGCGTCGGCTTCGCCTTCACCGAGAACATCCTGTACTACGGCCGCGTCTTCAACACGCTCTCCGAGGAGGCCGGCAGCGACGCCGGCCTGCGCGGTGCCTTCGCGCTGTTCATCATCCGCGGCGTGATCTCGCCATTCGCGCATCCGCTCTTCACGTCGTTCACCGCGATCGGGATAGGTGTCGCGATCCGGCACCGAAGTACCGCCGTACGGTATCTGGCGCCGGTGGTCGGGTATCTGGCCGCCGTACTGGCGCATGCGGCGTGGAACGCGTCCGCGAGCTGGGCCGGCGGTGGGGGCTTCATCCTCGCGTACCTGTGCCTGATGGTGCCGCTCTTCATCTGCCTCGTGGTCTTCGCGCTGGTGATGCGGTCCCGGGAAGGGCAGATGATCGCGTCCAGGCTGTACGACTACGTGCGGTTCGGCTGGCTGGTGCCGCAGGACGTACCGCTGATCGCGACGCTGCGCGGGCGCAAGGCGCTGCGACAGAACGCACGGCGGTACGGATCCCAGGCGGAGGCCGCCGCGAAGGCGTTCCAGCACAACGCCACCGAACTCGCGTACCTGCGAGACAAGATCGTCCGCCAGGTGATCGGGCTCGAGGCGCTGGAGACCGAGAAGGCGCTCCTCGACGAACTCCGGGAGCGGCGGCCGAGCGTCCCGTTCCCCCCGATGCCGGCGTTCGCCCAGGCCGCCCCGCAGTACGCCGGTGCCCCCATGCCTCCCGGTGCGCCGATGGGGCCTGGCGGGGCTGTGCCTGGGGCGGGTGGCCAGGGGCCGTATCCGGGCCCGCAGGCTGGTTATCCGCCCGCCCAGTCCGGGTATCCCTCCGGTCAACCAGGTCACGCAGCAGGTCCGCCCAGTTACCCACCGGGACCCCCTGGTCAACAAGGACCGCCGGGAGGATACGGTCCGTATCCACCACCGCAGTGACTGCCACCCGTCCACGCCGCCAAACGGGGATGACGATGACTTTGCTTCTGCGCTGTCCGACCGGGCACTCTGTGCTCGTGGGCGGACACCGTGGCTGACATCAGGTCAGCAGCTGGTGAAGGTTCGGAACCGCGGGTTCCGAACCAGGATCAGCATGCCCAGGAGCTGGCGAACCTCATCGCCCAGTCACCCCCCAAACCCCGAGGCTTCTGGCGCCGCCGACGCCGCAAGTCCACCCCCGAAGACCCCACACCCTCCGCGGACACGGGTGCGGTAGGCACGGGATCTGCCGCCAACGACGCGTCCCCCGATGGAGCCAAGCCATCAGACCCGGACACCGCGAAGCAGACCTCCGCCTCAACCGAGTCAACAGAACCCGCAGACTCCACCAACAGCCCAGCCGACGACACGACCTCAGCCACCGAGGCAACCACCGCCGACCCAGCCGCTGCCGACCCAGCCCAGACAAACGAGACCAACTCGTCAGCTCAGGCCGAGTCCGCGACTCAGGCAGACGGGGCTGGCTCAGCAGCTCAGGCTGGCTCGGCGACTCAGGCTGCCGAGGCAGAGTCGGACACGCGGGTCGGCTCGGCGATCGGGTCGGGCGATGGCGCGGGAGATGCTCAGAGCGGGGACAGTGCCGCAGGCACATCCGCTGACGACAGTGCGGTGGGCACATCCGCTGACGACGGCGCGGCGGACAGCACGCCGGCTGGCGGCGGTGTGGCCGTAGACGCTGATGCAGCGGACTCGACCGAAGACCGTTCTGGCGCGGGCGGGTCAGCTGACGATGGCGCTGCGGCAGACGGTCAAGATGCGGGGCGGGCAGAAGGCCAGGCGTCGGATGAGTCGGCGGTTGTGGACGCCGGTTCGTCGGCCGCCGGCGAAGGCGACGGCTCGACTGGTACGTCGGCGGTTGAGGGCGGCGACGTACCTGCGAAGGACGCGGGCGGTCGGCCACTGTCTGCCGTCGGTGTCGTGTACGAACCTGACGAGTCTCCTGACGGCTTCCCTCTCGAATACGGCAACATCATTGTCGGTCTCCCCAAGGCGGAAACGTCCGGAGCATCCGCTGACGCGGGTGGGGCGGGTGATGAGCCGACGGGGGATACGCAGGTCACGGTGCAGGCTGACGAACCAGCAGGTGACCACGACCAGCGCGAGGAAGAGCAGGACGCCGCCGCGACAGCTGCCGGCGACGGCGAGGCCGTCCACGACGCCGCACCCGTCGCCGCGGACGAGCCCGCAGATGACGCCGCAGCTGACGTTGCGGATGGTGCTGCAGTTGACGCCGCAGATGACGATGCCGATGAGGTTGCTGCTGATGCGGCCGACAGCTCGGACCCGACCGATGGAAGCGACGCCGCTCAGACGGATGACGAAGCAGCCAACCCGTCCGACGAAGCAGCTGATCGGTCCGACGAAGCAGCCGACCCGTCCGACGAAGCAGCTGACTTGTCCGACGAGTCTGCTGTTGGGGTGGCCGACCAATCCCAGGACGACGCAGCAGACGCGGATCCTGCAGACGCGGATGACGCGTCCGGTGAGTCGGTAGCTGAGTCGGCGACGGATATCGCCTCCGACGCAGATGCCGACGCCGCTGGTGCGGTCGCGGCGGATGCGGATGGCGCGGGTGCAGATACGCCCGCGGGTGAAGCTGCAGGCGCGGACGCCACGGACAAGAACTCGGGTGCGGCTGATGCCGACGAGAACGCAGGCGCGGCCGGCGAGGAGGAGGCTGCGGCTGGTGCCGTGGGCAACGACTCGGTGGGCGAGGACGAGGGCGACGCTGCAGGTGCTGGAACTGAGCAGGCGGCTGACGGTGCTGTCGCTGAGGCTGGCGGAGGCGGCGCTTTGGATGGTGGAGCGGGCGACGCTGCCGGTGCTGGAGCCGAGGAGGCGGCTGACGGCGCTGTGGCTGAGGCTGGCGAGGACGGGGCTGCGGGTGGCGGAGCGGGTGACGCTGCTGACGGGGCTGAGGGTGCCGGTGGGGTTGTAGGGCAGGCTGACGGCGCTGCGGGCGAGTTGGCTGCTGGGGACGCTTCGGTGGGTGGGGCGGAGTCGGATGCTGGGGAGAACCCAGGTGCGGCTGATGCTGTGGGCGACGACTCGGCGGGTGGCGACGACAGGGCTGCGGGTGGGGATGTTGAGGGGGACTCGGCGGGGGATGGTGTTGCGGAGGAGCTGACTGCGGAGCAGTTGGCTGAGCGGTTGGCGGCTGAGCAGGCTGCTATGGCTTTGATTACTGCGTTGATGAAGTTGCGGGGGGTGTTGGCGGGGAGTCAGTTGCCATTGGAGGTTGTGGGGGCTGACGAGGCCCGGCAGCAGCAGAAGGCGATGCTCGATCAGCTGGACGACTATTTGTTGCCGCGGCTGGTGCAGTTGGAGGCACCAATCCTGGCGGTGGTCGGTGGGTCTACCGGAGCCGGGAAGTCGACGCTGGTCAACACGGTGATCGGCAAGGTCGTGAGCGAGCCGGGCGTACTGCGCCCGACGACGCGGTCCCCGGTGTTGATCCATCACCCAGCGGATGCCGACTGGTTCGTGGGCGACCGGGTGCTGCCCGGGATGGCGCGGACGAGTTCGGACGAGCCTGGTGGGATGGAGGACCCGGGACAGTTGCGGCTGGTTGCGGCCGACACCGTGCCGCGCGGGCTGGCGATTCTGGACGCGCCCGACATCGACTCCGTCGTCGAGGCGAACCGTGATCTCGCGACCCAACTGCTGGCGGCGGCCGATCTCTGGCTGTTCGTGACGACCGCGGCCAGGTACTCGGACGCGGTGCCGTGGGAGTTCCTCCAGAGCGCCTCGGACCGCAGTACGGCGGTTGCGGTGGTGCTCGACCGGGCGCCGAGCGAAACGATCGACGACATCACCGGGCACCTCGCGCAGATGCTCCTCGAGCGCGGGCTCGGCGACTCGCCGCTGTTCTCGATCCAGGAGACGGTTGTCGATGGCAACGGAATGTTGCCGCATCAGTCGGTTGCCTCGATCAAGGACTGGCTGGTCGACCTGGCTGCTGACGCCGAGGCGCGAGCGTCCGTCGTCCGCCGGACCTTGCAGGGCGCGGTGAGTGCGATGGTGAAGAAGGCCGCGCCGTTCGCGGCCGCGGTCAGGGCGCAGGCCGAGACCGCCATCGAGCTGCGGACGTCGGCGGAGTCGGCGTACGACCAGGGCGTCAAGGACATCGCGAAGGCATGCCAGGACGGGACGCTGCTGCGTGGCGAGGTGCTGGCGCGGTGGCAGGAGTTCGTCGGGACCGGTGAGCTGCTGAAGGGTCTGCAGTCCAACGCGGGCCGGCTGCGGGACCGGTTGAAGAACTCGCTCGGCAACAAGCCGGCGGAGACCCGCGACGTCAGCGACGCGATCCAGTCCGGCTTGGAGTCGCTGCTGCGTGAGCACGCGGCAGCTGCCGCGGAGCGCGCCGAGAAGGTGTGGCAGGCAACCGCTCCCGGTCGCCAGCTCCTCGCCGCCGCAGATGCCGACCAAGCCGGTAACGGTGCCGAGGGCAACGGTGGGCGGTCGCTCGGCGCGATGTCGGAGGAGTTCCCGGCGGCGGCGAGCCGCACGGTGCGGGAATGGCAGACGGCCGTTCTCGAGCTGGTCCGCAGTGAGGGCGCGGACAAGAAGGCGACGGCGCGCATTCTGGAGTACGGCGTCAACGGGCTCGGCCTTTCGCTCATGGTGGTGGTGTTCGCCAGTGGGACCGGCATCCCGAAGGGTGCTCAGGCCAGTGCCGGAGCGGGCAGTGCGGTGGTCGGGAAGCGTCTGCTGGAGGCAGTTTTCGGCGACAAGGCAGTTCAGGGCATGGTCGATAGGGCACGCGAGGATCTTGACGGTAAGGTTCATGCCCTGATGGATGCCGAATTCGCCCGCTATCTGGCTGTCCTTGACCAGCACCCGGTCGACGCCGAGACGGCCAGGCAACTGACGGAGGCCGCGCGCGCGGTGGAGGACTGCACGTGACGGAAACAGTGGATACGGTCGAGACCCCGACGCGGGCCGAGACCGATGTCCTGAAGAAGATCGATGCGCTCAAGGCGGCCGCGGAGGCCGGCGACGGCCGGCTGGATCCGGTGGTGCTCACCGAGGCCACGCAGATCGTCGACCGGGCCGGGCAGCGTCTGCGGATGTCGGGTGACCTGACGGTGGTTGCGCTCGCGGGCGCGACGGGCTCGGGGAAGTCGTCGCTGTTCAACGCGCTGACCGGGCTCGACCTGGCCGCGATCGGAACGCGGCGGCCGACCAGCTCGATGCCGCTCGCCTGTGTCTGGGGTGACGAACCGGCCGGTGAGGTGCTGACCTGGCTGGGCATCCCGCGCCGGCACCAGGTGCAGCACCGCAGCTCGCTCGAGGACGCGCGGTCCGAGGACCTGGACGGGCTGGTCCTGCTGGACCTTCCTGACCATGACTCGACCGAGGTGGAGCACCGCCTGATCGTCGACCGGCTGGTGGAGCTCGTCGACATGCTGGTGTGGGTGGTGGATCCGCAGAAGTACGCCGATGCGGCACTGCACAACCGGTACATCAAGCCGTTCACCTCGCATTCCGGGGTGATGGTGTTCGCGTTGAACCACATGGACAAGCTCACGCCGGTGCAGCGGAAGAGTTGCCTCGAGGACCTGGACAGGCTGCTCAAGTCGGACGGCCTCAAGTCGCCGACGGTCGTTGCCACGTCGGCGGTCAGCGGCGACGGTCTGGAAGAGGTCCGCTCGTTGCTGGTCAAGCGGGTGAGGAACAAGCGCTCCGCGCGGGTGCGGCTCGCGGCCGATGTCGATCGGGTCGCGGACCGGATGGCGAGCCAGTGCGGCAACGCCAAGACACCGGAGATCGCCGACGCCGATGTCACCGAACTCGTCGACTCGCTCGCGGACGCGAGCGGGTTGACCGTGGTGTCGGACGCCGTACGGCGCTCGTACCTGCAGCGGGCCCGCGCTGCGACGGGATGGCCGCTGACCAAGTGGCTGGGGCGCTTCCGTCCGGATCCGTTGCGGCGGCTGCACGGCGACCAGGTGTCGCGCGAACAGGGCAAGGCGTTGCGCAAGTCCGCGGCGAGCGAGGTCGCGATCGCTCGCTCTTCGTTGCCTGCGGCAACTCCGGTGCAGCGCGCGCGGATGGACGCCGCAGTCCGCACGATCACGAACAAGGCCGCCGAAGGGCTGTCGCGTCCGTGGGCGGACTCGGTGCGTTCGGCGATCCGCCGGCGCGAGGAGTCGCTCGGTGACGAGCTCGACCAGGCCGTCGCGCGGACCGACCTCGGTGTGTCCAGCAACCCCGGCTGGTGGAGCTTCGCCCGGGTCGTGCAGTGGCTGCTGTTCCTCGTGACGCTCGGCGGTGCCGCCTGGCTGATCGCCTTGCTGGTGGCGCGGATCGCCGATCTGAACGATCCGCCGCTGCCGGAGTGGAACGGCATTCCCTACGCCTGGATCATGCTGGTCGGTGGCGGCGTACTGGGGCTGGCTCTCTCCTTCGTCTGCCGGCTGGCTGCCACGAGCGGCGCGCTGCGGCGGTCCCGGCAGGTGGCGACGGCGCTGCGAGCTGAGCTCGTGAACGTTGCCGACAGTCACGTGGTCGAGCCGGCACGCGAGGAGCTTGCGGCCTACACCAAGTGCCGCGACAGCGTCGCCACTGCCCGCCAGTAGTCCTACCGGCGGGCAGGCCACGCTCGACCGCCGCACGTCCCAGGTGAGACGACCCGCAGTCAGAGCTCGGCGTCTGGTGCGTACTGCGCCAGGGAGATCTTGGCGGCGTTGAGGAGATCCTCCTCGGTGGTGGTGCCGGACGCCCGGATGGCTTCGATCCAGGCGCGGACGGACTGCTCGTTGTAGTCGATCACCTCGGGGGAGTTGGCCATCTCGACCGGGTTGGCGTCGGCCGGGAGCTCGCCGGACACGGACAGGGCCAGGCCGAGCAGGGCGCCGTCCCAGCCGGGACCGACCCACAGTGCGCCGGCGCCACCGGGAGCCGGGGCCTCGCCCATCGAATGTTCGAGCTCGAGCTCGGTGGAGGAGCCCGCGCCGGGTAGCAGCCGCACCTCGAGCAGGCTGTTCGGCCCGCCGAAGGTCACCTTGAAGCTCTTCGGCGGATCGCACTCCAGGATGTCGCCGCCGGCGTTTCCCTCCAGTTGGAACGAGCCGCCGACCTTGAGGTCCCCGGAGACGGGCATCAACCAGCGCCGCATCCGCTCCGGGTCGGTCAGTGCGTCCCACACCTCCGCCGGCTCGGCCTTGTAGGAGCGGCGCATCAGCACCGTCACGGTCTCGCCGGTGCGGCTGACCTCGCGCTGGACCGCGTTGATGTGCTCGAGGATGTCGATCACGGATGATCCCCTGTCCTGCTCGGCTGCTGAGACGCTCCTCAGAATGCCGGGCAGGACTTATATAAGTCAAGATTGAGATAGTCATGCCGCCTCCGCCGTCGCGGACAGCGGGAGGGGCGTGACGGAGTACTCGTCGGGCGGGTACGGCGCGGCGGTCGTCTCGGCAGGGCGTTCCAGGGACTCGGCAGCCTCCGCCGACGGACGGACCGACTCCGCGCGCGGCGCGTTCTTCGCGAAGGTCGTCGTACCGCGGTTGAGATCGTGGCCGAGGGAGAAGGCTTCGAGGATGACGCGGCTGTGTTGTTCGCCGGAGTCGTCGGTCCATTCGTGGGTGCGGAGCCGGCCGGTGACGATGACAGGCTGGCCGATCCGGACCGATTCGAAGGCGTTCTGGGCCAGGCTGCGCCAGCACTGCACCGTGTACCAGGTCGTGGGCTTGTCGACGTAGGTGTTGAGAGATCTGTCGAACTGGCGGGGCGTGGAGCCGAGCCGGAAGCTTGCTTGCGGCGTCTGGCGGATCTCCTTGAAATCGGGCTCGCTGCCGATCCAGCCCAGAACAGTGAGGTAGGTGTCGCCGAGGCTCATGACGGGTTCCTTCCGTTCGGACAGCGTGTGCTGTCACCCGGAGAAGGTGCACCAGTCGCGCCCCGATCGGCGGCCCGAACTTCGGGTCTGTGGACAACCGCCAAGGCCTGGTTGGGAAACGGGCCACCCCAGCACATAGGCTCTGGGGTATGGCGGAATTCATCTACACCCTTCGCAACGTCCGGAAGGCACACGGCGACAAGGTCGTTCTCGACAACGTCACGCTGAACTTCCTCACCGGCGCGAAGATCGGCGTGGTCGGGCCCAACGGCACCGGTAAGTCCTCGCTGTTCAAGATCATGGCGGGGCTCGACCAGCCCTCCAACGGCGAGGCCCGGCTGGCCGACGGTGCGACGGTCGGGATCCTGCTGCAGGAACCGCCGCTCACCGAGGGCAAGACCGTGCTGGAGAACGTGCAGGAAGGGGTCGGCGACACCAAGCAGAAGCTGGACCGCTTCAACGAGATCTCCGCCGAGCTGGCCGATCCGGACGCGGACTACGACACGCTGCTGGGCGAGATGGGTGACCTGCAGACCGAGCTCGACCACCGCAACGCCTGGGACATCGACGCTCAGCTGGAGCAGGCGATGGACGCGCTGCGCTGCCCGCCGCCCGAGGTGCTGGTGGACAACCTTTCCGGTGGTGAGCGCCGCCGGGTCGCGCTGTGCAAGCTCCTGCTGGCGCAGCCCGACCTGCTGCTGCTCGACGAGCCCACCAACCACCTGGACGCCGAGTCCGTGCAGTGGCTCGAGCAGCACCTGCAGAAGTACCCGGGCGCCGTCATGGCGATCACCCACGACCGGTACTTCCTGGACAACGTGGCCGAGTGGATTCTCGAGCTCGACCGCGGCCGGACGTACGGCTACGAGGGCAACTACTCGAAGTACCTCGAGACCAAGCAGCAGCGGCTCGTGGTCGAGGGGCAGAAGGACGCGAAGCGGCAGAAGATCCTGGAGCGCGAGCTCGAGTGGGTCCGGTCGAACGCGAAGGGCCGGCAGTCCAAGAGCAAGGCCCGTCTGCAGCGGTACGAGGAGCTGGCGGCCGAGGCCGAGCGGTCCAAGAAGCTGGACATCGACGAGATCAACATCCCGCCGGGTCCGCGCCTGGGCAGCACGGTGCTCGAGGTCAGCAAGCTGAAGAAGGGCTTCGGGGACCGCACGCTGATCGACGGCCTGAGCTTCAGCCTCCCGCGGGCCGGCATCGTCGGCGTCGTCGGTCCGAACGGCGTCGGCAAGTCGACGCTGTTCCGGATGATCATCGGCGAGGAGCAGCCCGACGCGGGCAGCCTGAAGCTCGGTGAGACGGTCAAGATCTCGTACGTCGACCAGTCGCGCGGCGGCCTGGACCCGAAGAAGACGGTCTGGCAGCAGGTGTCCGACGAGCTCGACTTCATCAAGGTCGCGAACTTCGAGATGCCGAGCCGGGCGTACGTCGCCTCGTTCGGGTTCAAGGGTCCGGACCAGCAGAAGCCGACCGGCGTCCTGTCCGGCGGTGAGCGGAACCGGCTGAACCTGGCGCTGACGCTGAAGATGGGCGGCAACCTGCTGCTCCTCGACGAGCCGACCAACGACCTGGACGTCGAGACGCTGCAGTCGCTCGAGGACGCCTTGCTGGAGTTCCCGGGCTGTGCGGTGGTCGTGTCCCACGACCGGTGGTTCCTGGACCGCGTGGCGACCCACATCCTCGCCTGGGAGGGCACCGACGACGAGCCGGCCAAGTGGTTCTGGTTCGAGGGCAACTTCGCGTCGTACGAGGCGAACAAGGTCGAGCGCCTCGGCCCGGAGGCGGCCCGTCCGCACCGCGTCACCCACCGCAAGCTCACCCGCGACTGAGCGACCGAGCGCCTGAGCCTCTGAGCGCCTGAGCGTCTGAGTGCGCCGTCGAAGGACCCCGTCTCCGCACCGGAGCCGGGGTCCTTCGTGCAGTGCGCGGCTCGGGAATGCGCTACTGACGGCGCAGGAGGCGACGCCGGGCGTGACGGCGTACCTCTGAGTCGGCCGGCGTTCTAGCCTGTTTGGGTCTGGTGGTCGGTCAGAACGTTGTCGATGACTCGCAGGTCCTCGGTGATCAGGGCTTTCCAGAGGGCCCAGCCTCGGGCGCGGGCCCACGTGCCCGGGTCGTGATCGACAGCTTCTCGGAACGCTGCGCGGGACGAGCCGGAGAAGAACGTGTAGGCGATGACCAGGTCGCAGGCGGGGTCGCCGACACCCGACGTACCGAAGTCGATCACGGCGGACAGTTGCCCGTCCTGGACCAGCAGGTTGCCGTTGGCGATGTCGCCGTGGAACCACACCGGCGGTCGATCCCACGACGTCGCCAGCGCCGCGTCCCAGACCTCACGTGCCAGATCGGTGTCGATGCGCCCTTTCAGTACGGCGAGGGCCTCGAGCGTCTCGTCGTGGTAGTACACCGGGGGAGCGCCGCGATGGAAGCTGTGCGCACCGGCGAGTGGTCCACCGGTCGCGTCGACGTCCTGCAAGGCCAGGATGAACGCCGCGATCGACCGTGCGAACTCGTCCAGATCGGCGATGGTGTCGACCGACGCGGTCTCGCCCGGGATCCACCGGCGGATCGCCCACGGATATGGATAGCCCTCACCGGGAGCGCCCTTGGCCACCGCCTCGGGAATCTCGACCGGCAGTTGCGGGCCGAGGACAGGCAGCCACTGATGTTCCTTGTGGACCGCGGCCACGTAGCTCGAGTGCGTCGGCAGCCGCGCGGTCAGCCCGGAGCCGAGCTGGTACGTCCGGTTGTCCCAGCCGTCGACCTTGACCGGCGTCACCGGCAGGTCGGCCCACTGCGGGAACTGCTGCGCGAGGAGCCGCCGTACCAGCTCTGCGTCGATGCCGGCACGGCCGTCCAGGTGAAAATCCGTCATCGCGCAAGCGTCCCGCAAACCCGTCTGCGGTCCCAAAGTGTTTAGTCGGGGACTACAGCGTTGTCGACTGCGTCCTTGAGGAAGGCCGAGATCGTCCGGAGCTCGGCCTCGGAGCGGCTCGCCAGAACCGCGTGCATGCTCGCGCCTTGCTCGGCGTACAACGGCACGAGCTTCTCCTGGATCGCCTCCAGCGACGGCGTGACGACGACCTTGCGGCGATCGCGCGGATCGGATTCGCGGGTGACGAAACCGTGCGCTTCCAGCCGGTCGATCACGCCGGTCACCGTGCCGGACGTCAGGCCGGTGTGTTCGGCGAGTTGTCGCGGCGTCATCGGGCCGTAGGTCTGCAACAGCGTCATGAACTGGGAGTCGCTGGCGCCGAGGCCGACTTTCGCGGACACCGCGTGGTTGAACAGCACCACGCCCGCGATGAACCGAACCATCCGCTGCTGGATCTCGCCGGCGAGCTCTTCTCGGGAACTGGTCATGGCCACCTCAGCATAGGGCTTGCATTTCTCTCGGATGTTCAAGATACTCGGATTATCGAGATACTTGAAGGGACGAGAGATTATGAAGGTACTGGTAATCGGCGGCGGGACCGGCGGGCTCGCGTTGGCGCACGGTCTGCGGCGGGCCGGCATCGACGTGTCGGTGTTCGAGCGCGACGCGCTGCGGACCGACGGGCTGCACGGCTATCGGGTCGGCATCGACCCGGACGGCAGCCGGGCGCTGCATGCGCTACTTCCGAAGGAGCTGTACGACACGTTCGTGGCCACGAAGGCGCGCGACCCGAAGTACTTCAACATGCTGACCGAGGATCTGAAGGAACTGCTCTCGATGGAGCTGCCGGAGTCGACCGATCCGGTGGAGAGCGAGAAGTCGATCAGCCGGATGACCTTGCGTCAGGTGCTGCTGACCGGCCTCGACGGCATCGTGCAGTTCGGCAAGGAGTTCACGCGCTTCGAGCAGCACGAGGACTGCGTGACGGCGTACTTCGCCGACGGTACGAGCGCCACCGGCGATCTCCTGGTCGCTGCCGACGGTTCAGGATCCCGGGTACGTCGTCAGTACCTGCCGCAGGCGAAGACCGAGGAGACCGGGATCGTGGCGATCGCCGGCAAGCTCCCGATCACCGCGGAGAGCGCGAAACTCGTGCCGCCGAAGGTGTTCGAGGGGATCTCGCTGGTCAATGCGCCGCGCGGGTTCGGCTGCATCATCCACGTGATGGAGTTCCAGTGGGACCACGACGGGAACGTCAAGGAGGGGATCGGCGGCAACACCGAGGAGCTGATCCGGCGCTGGCCGGGACTGCAGTTCGACAACACCCGCGACTACATCAACTGGGGGTTGTCGGCGGCCAAGGACAAGTTGCCCGCGAACATCATGGAGTTGCGCGGTCAGGAGCTGATCGACACGGCGCTGGCGCTGACGCCCGGGTGGCATCCGAACCTGCGCCGGCTGTTCGAACTCACCGATCCGGGCACGTGCTTCCCGATCACCATCTGGACTTCGGTCCCGCTCGACCCGTGGGAGAGCAGCAACGTCACGCTGCTCGGTGACGCGATCCACACCATGACGCCGGGCCGCGGCGTCGGCGCGAACACCGCGCTGCGTGACGCCGTGAACCTCTGCCGGAAGCTGATCGACGTCCGGGACGGCAAGCAGGAACTCGTCCCGGCCGTGCACGACTACGAGGCCCGAATGATCCAGTACGGCTTCGACGCGGTGCTCAAGTCGCGCGCGCAGATGACATCCGACGATCCCCTGCACAAGCCCGGGATCGGCCGGCTCGCGCTGGCGGGCATGCGTACGGCGATGCGCACGGTCAACCACCTGCCGCCGGCCAAGCGGCGGATGCGCGACCAGATGATGACCTACCGCGGCGCCAACCGCGATGAGCTCACCCTGGAGATCACACCCGCCCGCAGCGGTGACTAACGCTGGCCGATGTGCTCGGAGACGGAGTCGAACACGCGGCCGACGGCGGCGAAGTCCTCGGGGCTCGCGAGGTCGACCAGGTTCTCCCGGACTCCGTCGACGTGGTACGGCGCGGCCTGCTCGAGCAGGGCGAATCCGGCGTCGGTCAGCTCGGCCCAGACGCCGCGCTTGTCGCTCGTGCACGACGTACGGCGGACCAGCTCGGCGGCCTCGAGGCGGCCTACGGTGTGTGTCAGACGGGACCGGCTCTGGTGCAGCCGGTCGGCCAGGTCGGCCATCCGGAGCCGCCGGTCGGGCGCCTCGGAGAGCCGGACCAGGATCTCGTAGTCGTTGATACCGAGGCCGAACTGGCGCAGGTCGTCGTCGAGTTTGGCCATCAGGCGTGCGGTGCCCAGCAGGTACGCACGCCACGCGACCTGCTGCTCGGCGTTCAGCCACCGAGTCCCCCGGTCCATCTCAGTCTCCATCGTCACGGGAACAGTGTAGCGGGAATGTAGTTGACATTTAAACCGTTACTGCCTACCGTCGTAGTCATCGGTTGAAGCTTTAACTATAGACCCGGCTGCGTCGCCCCCGACCAGTACGTACACCTTCCCGAGAGGACCTCATGAGCGACACCACCACCGGCACCCTGACCAGCACCATTCCCGGCCTGGTCGCCGGCACGTACGCCCTCGACACCGCGCACACCGAGATCGGCTTCACCGTCCGCCACCTGATGACCAAGGTCCGCGGCACCTTCCAGGAGTTCGGCGGCGAGATCGTCGTCAAGGACACCCTCGAGGAGTCCACCACCAACGTCTCGATCGAGCTGAGCTCGGTCCACACCCGCAACGAGCAGCGCGACGGGCACCTGCGCTCCGGCGACTTCTTCGACGTCGAGAACAGCCCGAAGATGACCTTCGTCAGCACCGCGATCAAGGCCGAAGGCGACGACTACGTCCTGGCCGGCGACCTGACCATCAAGGACGTCACCAAGCCGATCGAGCTCGGAGTCGAGTTCCTCGGCGTCGAGCAGAACGCCTACGGCCAGACCATCATCGGCTTCGAGGCCTCCGCCTCGATCAGCCGCAAGGAGTGGGGCATCGACTTCAACGTGCCGCTCGAGGGCGGCAAGCTCCTGGTCGGCGACAAGGTGGACATCCACCTCGACGTCCAGGCTGCGCTGCAGGCCTGATCTTCGGCAAACCCCGCACCTGGTGGTGCGGGGTTTTGCTATGCCTGGACCATGCGGTGAGCGAGGTCTGCGTAGAGCTTCCCGAGAGCTGCCGGGTCCCCGCGGTGTGGCGTGTACCACCGGGCTACGTCGATGGACAGCGACAGTACGGCGAGGGTCGTGCCGGGCAGGTCAGGGACGGTGAAGGAACCGTCCTGTACGCCGTCTGCCAGCACCTGCTCGATCTGCGCGGAGATGGCGCGGCGGATCGTCGCGACCTCTGCCAGGTGTTCGGGGCTCAACGCCACCAGCTCGTACTGGACGACGCGGGCGATCGTGTGGTGCTCCGCGTGCCAGGCGGTGAAGGCGGCGACCAGAGAACGCAGCCGCTCGGCCGGTGTCGGGCCGGTGTCGGCGGAACGCAGTACGTCCAGGGCCGCGTTGTGGCCGTAGAGGCTGATCTCGAAGAGCAGGCGTTCCTTGGACGGGTAGTGCACGTACAGGGCGGCGGGACTCATTCCGGCGCGGGATGCGATGTCGCGGGTCGTCGTGGCCTGGTAGCCGCGCTCCGCGAACGCGTCGACGGCGCCGGTGAGCAGCCGGCGAGCTGCGGCCGGCTGGACGTGCTCCCACACCAGGGGATCGGTGACTGCGGACACGTTGACACCTTGCACCAAACGCGTGAAGCTAAGCAAGCGCTTAGCCACGCATCTCACACCTTGGGGAGGCCTAGATGGAGCGCGTCATCTTCAATGAGGACCACCACGCATTCCGAGCCAGCGCGAAGGAGTACTGCGAGCGCTCGCTGGTGCCGCGGATGGACCAGTTCCTCGAAGAGAAGACGATCGACCGCGCTGCCTGGCTGGAGGCCGGCAAGCAGGGCTTCCTCGGGCTGGACGTGCCGGAGGAGTACGGCGGTTCGAGTGTCGGCGACTACCGGTTCAACCAGGTCTTCGCCGAGGAGCTCTCGAAGGTCTCCGCATCGCTGTCGAGCTGCTTCGGCATCCACTACGACTGCGCCGCGCCGTACTTCGTGGACCTCGGCACGGAGGAGCAGAAGCAGCGCTGGCTGCCCAAGTTCTGCTCCGGTGAGTACGTCGCCGCGATCGGGATGACCGAGCCGTCGGGTGGCTCCGACCTCGCCGCGCTGAAGACGACCGCGAAGAAGGCCGACGGCGGCTGGGTGCTGAACGGCTCGAAGACCTTCATCACGAACGGCGACATGGCCGATCTCGTCATCGTCGCCGCCCGCACCGACCCGTCGAAGGGCGCGAAGGGCATCACGCTGTTCGTGGTCGAGGAGGGCATGGAGGGTTTCGCCCGCGGCCGGAAGCTCGACAAGGTCGGCCAGACCGAGTCCGGTACGTCGGAACTGTTCTTCGAGGACCTGTTCGTCAGCGACGACAACGTGCTCGGCGAGCTCGACCGCGGCTTCATCCACATGATGGAGCGGCTGGCCCAGGAGCGGATCGGCGCGGCCGTGTCGAACATCGCCCACGCGACCCAGATCCTCGACGAGACGATCGAGTACGTGAAGCAGCGCAAGGCGTTCGGGCAGTCCGTCGGCTCGTTCCAGTACAACAAGTTCCTGCTCGCCGAGCTCGTCACCAAGGTCGAGGTCACACAGGCGTACATCGACAACGGCGTGGTCGCGCACGACGAGGACCGGCTGTCCGCGGTGGATGCCGCCAAGACCAAGTGGTGGAGCGCCCAGGTGCAGAACGAAGTACTGGATGCATGCGTCCAGCTGCACGGCGGGTACGGCTACATGAACGAGTACCGGGTCGCCCGCGCCTGGCGCGACGCCCGCGTGACCAAGATCTGGGCCGGGTCGAACGAGATCATGAAGGAACTCATCGGCCGCGATCTGGGCCTCTGAAAGGGAACTGACAATGCCTGAAGCAGTCATCGTGTCCACGGCCCGCTCGCCGATCGGCCGCGCGCACAAGGGGTCGCTGACCACGATCCGGCCGGACGACCTCGCCGTACAGATGATCAAGGCGGCCGTCGACAAGGTCGGGCTGACCGGCGACCAGATCGAGGACCTCGCGCTCGGCTGCGCGGAGCCGCACGACGAGCACGGTGGCAACATGGCCCGCCGGGTCGCGGTCCAGCTCGGGTGGGACAACACGCCGGCGACGACGGTCAACCGGTTCTGCGCGTCGTCGACGCAGACCGCGCGGATGGCGTACCACGCGATCAAGTCCGGTGAGGGCGACATCTTCGTCAGCGCCGGCGTCGAGTGCGTCTCGCGGTACAAGAACTTCGGCTCGGCCGGGGTCGGCGATCCGAGCTCGTTCAACGAGGTCTTCACCGACGCGGTCGCGCGGACCGAGAAGTACGCAGAGACCAACGACACCTGGCACGACCCGCGCGCGGACGGGCAGATCCCGGACATCTACATCGCGATGGGGCAGACCGCGGAGAACGTCGCGACGCTGCGCGGGATCACCCGGGCCGAGCAGGACGTGTTCGGCGTACGTTCGCAGAACCTGGCGGAGAAGGCGATCGGCAACGGGTTCTTCGAGCGCGAGATCGTCCCGGTGACGCTGCCGGACGGCACTGTCGTGAGCAAGGACGACGGCCCGCGGGCGGGGACCACGCTCGAGGGCGTGAGTGGGCTGAAGCCGGTGTTCCGTCCTGACGGCACGGTCACGGCCGGCAACTGCTGCCCGCTGAACGACGGTGCGGCCGCGGTCGTGATCATGAGCGACACCAAGGCTCGTGAACTCGGCCTGACTCCGCTCGCACGGATCGTGTCGACCGGTGTCAGCGGGTTGTCGCCGGAGATCATGGGCCTCGGTCCGGTCGAGGCGTCGAAGCAGGCGCTGGCGCGGGCCGGGATGAGCATCAACGACATCGACCTGGTCGAGATCAACGAGGCGTTCGCGGTCCAGGTGATCGGGTCGGCGCGGGAGCTCGGCATCGACGAGGACAAGCTGAACGTGCACGGCGGCGCGATCGCGCTCGGCCACCCGTTCGGTTCGACCGGTGCGCGGATCATGACCACGCTGGTCAACGGTCTGCAGTTCGAGGACAAGCAGTTCGGCCTCGAGACGATGTGCGTCGGCGGCGGTCAGGGGATGGCGATCGTTCTCGAGCGCCTCAGCTGATGGGCCTGGACGGCCGAACGGCGATCGTCACCGGAGCGTCCCGCGGTATCGGGTTGGCGATCGCGCAGCGCTTGGTGGCCGACGGCGCTCGCGTCGTCATCACCGGCCGGACGCAGGAGACGCTCGACGAGGCGGTCAAGACGTTGGGCGGCCGGAAGCACGCGCTGGCTGTGGCAGGCAAGGCGGCCGACCCGACGCACCGGGGCGCGACCGTGGCCGCGGCGGTGGCGACGTACGGGTCGGTGGATTTACTCGTGAACAACGCTGGCATCAATCCGATCTACGGGAAGCTGCTGGACGTCGACCAGACGGTCGCGGCCAAGATGGTGGACACCAACGTGCTAGCCGCGATCGCCTGGGTGAAGGCCTGCCGGGACGCGTGGATGCGCGCCCACGGCGGGGCCGTCGTCAACCTGTCCTCGGTGGCCGGTCTGGGGCCGTCGCCGGGCATCGGGTGGTACGGCGCGACCAAGGCGATGCTGTCCCGGGTCACGCAGGAGCTGGCCGTCGAGCTGGCTCCGGAGATCCGGGTGAACGCCGTGGCTCCGGCGGTGGTGAAGACCAAGTTCGCCGGAGCGCTCTACGAAGGGCGTGAGGACAAGGTGGCCGCGACGTACCCGCTGGGTCGGCTGGGCCGGCCGGAGGACGTCGCCTCGCTGGTGTGGTTCCTGTTGTCCGACGAGGCGTCGTGGATCACCGGCCAGACCATCACCATCGACGGCGGCCTGATGCTGAACGGCGGGATCGCTTAGAGCTGCTGGCTAGGGCTGGCGGCCCAGCCAGCCGGCCAGCTGGTCGTACGGCGACGCGTCGGCGGGCACCTGTACTACCGGGCCGAACGGCACATGCCCGCCGCGCTGCTCGGCCGGGACCGACTGGCGCACCATCGGAAGCACCTGTGTCGCCAGAGCGTCTTCCAGCTGGTCGAGACGCCCGGTGGCCTTCGCCAGGTCCCAGGAGTGCGTGGTGAGCTCACCTGTGTACGCAGCGATCGCAGCTGCGCCGGGCAGGGTGCCCCACGGCAGCTTGCAGGTGACGCCGAGTACTGCGTCGTCGGTCACGGTGTCGTCCAGTGCCGCCCGGCGTTCCTTCCAGGCGGCCGGTATGTCGTCGAGTCCGGTGGTGACGACGGGGATGGTCAGCGGGTCGCCGCCGTTCAGAGCGAGGTCGATGCGCGCGACGACGGTCAGCAGGTGTCCCAGCAGCGTGCGGACGTCGTACTCGTCGCAAGGTGTCGGTAGGTCGAGGTCGTCGGGTCCGGTGGTGTTGACGAGCTGCTGGGTCTGGTCGAGGGCGCGGACGAACAGTGCACGTGGGTCGTAGGTCATGGAGACAGCTTCAGGGGTTATATACGACATCTTCTGTCGCATATTGTTGATGGCATGCGAGCGGACCGGTTGCTGCAGATCATCCTGTTGCTGCAGCGGCATGAGCGGTTGAGTGCGCGGGACCTTGCCGAGCGGCTGGAGGTGTCGTCGCGGACGGTCATGCGTGACATGGAGGCGTTGTCCGCGGCCGGCGTACCCGTGTATTCCGAGCGGGGGCGTAACGGGGGTTGTGTGTTGCTGCCCGGGTACCGCGCCGATGTGAGTGAGCTGACGCCGCGGGAGGCGCAGGCGCTGTTCGCGTGGTCGGGACGGGCTGCGTTGTCGGAGGAGCTGGGGCTGCAGGATGCGCTGCACTCGGCGATGGGGAAGCTGTCCGCGACGTTGCCGGTGGAGCTGCAGGGGGACGCGGACGCGTTGTCCGGTGCGATCGTCGTGGACCGACGGCGGTGGTTCGCGGAGGTAGAGGACACCGGTGCGTTGCCCGTACTGCGGCAGGCGGTCGTCAAGCGCAGACGGGTGCGACTGCGGTACGCGTCGGCGAGTGAGGGCGTTCAGCAACGAACCGTGGACCCGTGGGGGCTCGTCGAGCAGGCGGGGCGGTGGTACCTCGTTGCGGCGCATCGTGGGGCCGCGCGGATGTACCGGGTGTCGCGGGTCGAGCAGGCCGACGTACTCGACGAGGTGGCGGAACGGCCTGACCGGTTGGACGTCCGTGCCGAGTGGGAGCGGCTGCGGTCCGGTCTCGAGCGGCAGGTACCCGTCGGGGTCGACGTGCTGGTCCGGGTACGGCCGGAGAAGGTGGAGCTGATTCGGCGCATCGCCTCACCGATGCTCGCCAAGGGGGAGGTAGCGCGGCACGTGCCGTCGGACGACGAGTGGCCGCACCTGCGATTGCACTTCCGGGTCCGAGAGGCGGCGTCCGGCGTACTGCTCGGATTCGCCGGCGACCTGGAGGTACTAGAACCGGCCGACCTGCGAGCGCGGATGCTGGAGCTGGCCCAGGCCGCGGTGACGACGTACGGCTGAAATGCGGACGCCCCGCCGCCGGTGACCCCGTCGCGTGGAACCACGATGGCACTTCCGGCGGTCGGGGCATTCAGTCCGACAGCACCGCGTCACTCTAATACGAGTTCGGTGCACATCCGAATCACGGGACTCGCGCGATCACGTCTCTCTTAATGCGTGGCGTAGGTACGGCGCGCTGGCTATGGTCCGGGAGCATGACGACTCGGGCGGTAGTGCGGCAGGCGGTGGCGGACGACGCCGAGGCAGTGGCAGCGGTACGAGGGGTGGTGGCGCCGTACAAGGTCATGTCGCCGGCGGCGACGCGGCACATGCTCACCGTCCAGTCGCCGGGGGAGCGGTTCCTCCCGCTGGTCGCCGAACGCGACGGCGAGGTCGTCGCCTGGTCGTCAGCTGGCCTGGACGTCTGGACGAGCGAGCCGGGTCAGGCCCACCTGAGCATCTACGTACACCCGGAGTACCGCAAGCAGGGCATCGGGAGCGAGCTCGCCGAGCGACTGCACCAGCACCTCACCGAGGTCGGCGCGATCCGGGTGCGGACGTTCGTACAGCCCGACGGTCTCGAGTTCGCCCGCAACCTCGGGTACGACGGGACGCGGCAGATGCACTTCTCCGGCGTCGAGTTGACGTCGTTGCCCGAGCAGCCGGAGACGCCCGAGGGGATCGAACTCGTCGCGTTCGACAGCGTTGATCCGCATGCGGCGTACACGGCCGACGCGATCGCCTCGCTGGACGAGCCGAGCGATTCGCCGCTGGACGCGGTCGACTACGACAAGTGGCTGGCGGAGATCTGGAACGGTCCGGCGCTGGACAAGTCGCTCAGTGTCGCGGCGATGGCCGGCGACGAGATGGCGGCGTTCACCGCGGTCGAGACGCACGGTGACCGGATGTGGTCGGGCATGACCGGCACGATTCCCGGGTACCGCGGGAGAGGGCTGGCGAAGCTGGTGAAGTCGATCGCTCTACGGCGCGCGGCGGCCGCCGGGATCGCTTCGGCGTACACGTCCAACGACGACGAGAACGGGCCGATGCTTGCCATCAACAACTGGCTCGGCTACCGGCGGGTGCAGACCGAAATGGGCCTGCTCAGAACCCTCTGAGACAGAGCTGTAATCCGTTTCCTTCCGGTATGCACCTGAAAGGACGTTACCTTCCGGGGGACTTCGTCGTTGGAGTTCCCAAGGAGTTCGGATGGAGATCAGGGCAGCGGGTCCGGGGGATGTCGACGCAGCGGTGGCGATGCATGATGCACTCGTTCCGTATCTGGTGATCACGCGCAGTGCATTGACCCGCCGGCTGGCGACGCCGGCCGGCGTCGGGCGCGGGTCGTTCGCGGCGGTCGAGGACGGTGGCCTGGTGGGCTGGGCGTCGAGCGGACTGATCGGCGGATCGGACCCGCTGGACGGCGAGCTGCGGGTGCTGGTCCGGCCGGAGTACCGCGGTCGCGGTATCGGCACGAGCTTGCTGGAGGCAACGCACGCGGACCTGCGGGCGGCCGGGGCAACCTCGGCGCGCGTGTTCGCAGACCCGGGCAGTGTCGAATGGGCGGCGCGGTTCGGTTACCGGCAGACCCGGCAGGTGCACTACGCGGGCATCGACCCGCGCAAGGCGCCGGACCTTCCCGAGGTCCCGAGCGAGGTGGAAGTGGTCCCGTTCACCGAGGTCGATCCGCGGTTGCTGCACCCCGCCGACGAGGTTGCCCAGCGCACCAAACCGGGCGATGCAAAGATCTCCTCCCAGCCGTACGACGAATGGCTCGCCGACATCTGGAACTCACCGGACCTGCTGCGCGCCGTGAGCGTCGCCGTCAAGCACGAGGGCCGGATCATCGCGTTCACCCGTAACCACGGCGACGGCACCAAGATCTGGTCGAGGATGACGTCGACGTTGCCGGAGTTCCGCGGCCGAGGCCTCGCCAAGCTGGTCAAGACCGCCGCGCTGCGCCGCGCCGCCGCTGCCGGTGTGGAGGGCGCTTACACCGCCAACTACGACGGCAACGCGCCGATGCTCGCGGTCAACGATTGGCTCGGCTACCACCGCATCGCCACCCACGCGGTGCTGATCTGCCCCCTCTGACACACCGTTACGTCCGAAGAACTGCGCAGAGGTCCCGCGACTTCTTCGGACGTAACGGGTCAGGGGACGAGCAGTACGACGGTTTCCGCGACGCAGGCCGGCTTCGTGGAGTTCTCGAGTTCGATCACCCAGTTGAGGGACACCTGGATGCCTGCCGGGGTCTGCACCGCGTTGGCGATCGAGGCGCCGGCGCGGACGCGGCTGCCGACCGGGACTGGGGCGGGGAAGCGGACCTTGTTGACGCCGTAGTTGAGCTTCGCGGTCACACCCTCGACCTTGAACAGTTCCTCGCCGAAGCGCGCAATCAGGCTCAACGTCAGGTAGCCGTGCGCGATCGTCCCGCCGTACGGACCCTTGGCAGCCCGCTCGACGTCGACATGGATCCACTGGTGGTCACCGGTCGCCTCGGCGAACTGGTTCACCTGCTCCTGGGTGATCTCCAGCCACTCGGTCTCGCCGAGCGGCGTACCGACCGCGTGCACCACCTCGTCGACGCCGTCGAACGTCTGCGGCATGTCGGGTCCCCCTCAGTTCCGTGGTCCGCCGGCGACGTACAGGACCTGGCCGGACACGAAGCCGGCCTCCTCGCTGCAGAAGAACGACGCCGCGGCGGCGATGTCCTCCGGCTTGCCGGTCCTGTTCACCGGGATGGTTGCCGCGGTCGCCTTCTTGAACTCCTCGAAGTCCACGCCGACCCGGGCCGCGGTGGCCGCGGTCATGTCGGTCTCGATGAAGCCCGGCGCGATCGCGTTCGCGGTGACGCCGAACTTGCCCAGCTCGATCGCGAGCGTCTTCGCCAGACCCTGCAGACCGGCCTTCGCGGACGCGTAGTTCGCCTGGCCGCGGTTACCGAGCGCCGAGGTCGACGAGAGGAAGACGAGCCGTCCGTACTTGGCCTCGACCATGTGCGCCTGGCAGGCCTTCGACATCAGGAAGCTGCCCTTGAGGTGCACCGACATGACCGTGTCCCAGTCGTCCTCGGACATCTTGAACAGCAGGTTGTCCCGCAGTACGCCGGCGTTGTTGACCAGGATCGTCGGCGCGCCGAGCTCCGCGACCACCCGCTCGACCGCGGCCGCGACCTGGTCGGACTTGCTGACGTCGGCGCCGACGCCGATCGCCTTGCCGCCGGCCCCGGTGATCGCCTTCACGGTCGCCTCGCAGGCGCCCTCGTCGAGGTCGATGACCGCGACGGCGTTGCCGTCCGCCGCGAGCCGCTGCGCGACGGCCGCGCCGATACCCCGGGCCGCCCCGGTCACGATCGCCACCCGCTGCTGCTCGCTCATCAACCACTCCAATCGATGCACTGGTCTGCCTGGGGATGACATTACCCACGGTCAGTCACCGGGGAAGTGCCCCGGATGACATGATCGTCGTGTGGATCATCACAACCGCCACGTCTACCACTGCCCGCTGCGCTGGGGAGACATGGACGCGCTCGGCCACGTCAACAACGGCCGGTACGTCGACTATCTCCAGGACGCCCGCGTCGATTTCCTGTTCCGGACCGCCAAGGAGCTCGGCGCCGACACCCTCGACACCGGCCTGCTGGTGGCCCGGCACGAAGTGCAGTACCGCGCGCCGCTGCACTTCCGGCCCGAACCGGTGCGGATCGAGCTCTGGATCAGCGAGATCCGGGCCGCGTCGTTCACGGTCGACTACGAGATCCTCGACGCCGAACCGGAACGCCGTACCTATGTCGAGGCGAAGACCAAGCTGGTCCCGTTCGACTTCGCGGCCAACCGCCTGCGCCGGATCAGCCCGGTCGAGCGCGAGGCCCTGCAGAAGCTGGTGGGCGCCTGATGTACACACACCCGGTGCTGGTCCGGTGGTCGGACATCGACTCGTACGACCACGTGAACAACGTGCGGTACTTCGACTACCTGCAGGAGGCCCGGATCGCGTTCCTCGGGCAGGTCATGGAGACCACAGGCGACTTCTTCGCGCAGTACCCGTGCGTGCTGGTCAGCCAGACCGTCGACTACCTGCGGCCGATCCTGCTACGGCACCCGCCGTACGACGTGGATGTGTGGATCGCGTCCGTCGGTACGTCGTCGTACACGCTCGGCTCGCGGATAGTCGACCGCAGTGGTGAGTCCGACGACGTGTACGCGAAGGCGGAGTCGGTGATCGTCGCCGTGGACGGTACGACGCACGCGAAACGAGCCCTAGGCGACGTCGAACGGGCAGCCCTGCTCAAGCACGTTGTGACGCCTTGAGAGACTAGAGCGGACATGACTGAGCAGCAGAGCTTCTACGACGCCGTCGGTGGGGCGGACACCTTCCACCGATTGGTGGCAGCGTTCTACCGCGGTGTTGCCGCCGACCCCGAGCTGCGGGCGCTGTACCCGGAGGAGGATCTCGGCCCGGCCGAGGTGCGCTTCCGGATGTTCCTGGAGCAGTACTGGGGCGGCCCCAAGACGTACTCCGAGCAGCGCGGGCACCCCCGGCTGCGGATGCGGCACGCCCCGTTCGCCGTCACCCCGAGCGCACGGGACCGGTGGCTCGGCCACATGCGGGCCGCACTCGACGAGATTGCCCTGTCCCCGGAGCGGGACGAGGAGATCTGGCGTTACATGGTGATGGCCGCGCACAGCATGGTGAACACCGACGAACCGCAGTACCCGGGCGCACTCGACGTGTCCGGCCGCTGAACCCCTCTTCTAAGGAGACAACACGAGCATGGCTACCACTCGTACGGCGAAGGCGCACTGGGAAGGCTCGCTGATGGAGGGCGCCGGTCAGGTCGCCCTGGAGTCGTCCGGTGTCGGCACGTATGACGTCACCTGGGCCTCCCGCGCGAACGACGCCAACGGCAAGACCAGCCCGGAAGAGCTGATCGCGGCCGCGCACTCCACCTGCTTCTCGATGGCCCTGTCGCACGCCCTGGCCGGTGCGGGCAACCCGCCGGCGTCGATCGACACCCAGGCCGACGTGACCTTCCAGCCGGGTGAGGGCATCACCGGCATCAAGCTGTCCGTGAACGGCAACGTCCCGGGCCTGACCGCCGACGAGTTCGCCGAGTTCGCCGAGGGCGCCAAGAAGAACTGCCCGGTCTCCCAGGCCCTGTCCGCCGTCCCGATCACCCTGGACGTCACCTTCACCGCCTGACACCTGAACCGCAGCGTCCGGCGAGCCCAGTGCGGCTCACCGGACGCTGTGCGTTTCAGCCGCGATACTGCGCGATCACCTTGGTGAAGTCGTACGCCTTCTGGGAGACCCCGCTGCACGAGTCGCCGTCGCCGCCGCCCGAGCACGGCCGGTCGCGGTTGACCGACCAGAACGTGAACCGGGCCAGGTGGTGCTGCTGCGCGTACGACAGCAGCGTCTTGAAGTCCTGCAGCCGGACGGTCTCGCCCGCGTCGTCGGTCTTGCCGTTCATCGACGAGATGCCCATCCGCCGGTACGCCGCGTCGTCGGAGTACCCGTACGCGCTCTTGAGCTTCTTCTTCAGCCCCTCGGACGCCTTGATCGACAGCGTCGCCATGGTGGTCGACCCGCCGCCGAAGTCGAACGGCATCAGCACCCAGCCGTCGTTCGCGAGCCCGGCGGAGGCCGCCTTGTCGATCAGCCCGGTGCCCCACGAGTCGGGCCCGCTCTGGTCGGTGCCCATCGTGATGTAGGTCTTCAGGACGGCATTCTTGGACTTCACGATCTTCAGGGCGTCGACTACCCGCTGCTGTACGGCGTTGTTGTGGAACTCGGTGTCCTCGATGTCGATGTCGATCGCCTTCAGCTTGTAGGCGTCGATCACCTTCTGGTACGCCCCGGCCAGTGCAGAGGCCGAGGTGCATTTCTCGCCGAGCTTGTTGCCGGACCAGCCGCCGAACGACGGGATCACGTCACCGCCCGCGGCGCGGATGCTGTTGATCGCCGACTGGTCGGAACCGCCGGTCAGCGCACGGTCGCCGTCCCACTTCGGGTTGCAGCCGCCGTCGGACAGCACGAACGCCAGCGTGAACCACTTGTTGCCGGCCGCCTTCATCACGTCGGTCGGCTTCTGCGGGTTGCCCCAGCCGAGATAGAGGTACGGCGCCGCCGGCATGGCGGCGGGGTCGGCGGCCTGCACGTGCTCCGTGCTCGCCTGCGCGACGGCGGCGAAGCCGGTCGCCAGGCACACGGCGGTCACCGCGCTCACGAGGATCTTCATGACTCTCCTTGGATCGGGGGCGGTCAGAGTCTTCGAATCAATAGGAAGGTTTCCTAATGATTCTGCTAGATCATGGTCCTCCGGTCGCGACCCGTCAACAGCTGAAATCTGTCGGTGGGGTCGAGCAGACTGTTTGCATGGTTGATGCCTTGCTCGAGAATCACCTCGCCTTCCTTGCCGCTCATCGCGGTTCGGTGCGACGGTCTGCCGAGGTGGTCGAGGTGGTGGGGGAGTCGGAGGAGTTCTCCGCGTGGATCCCGCTCTCGTCGGAGGTGGAGGTTCCGGCGGCGGCCAGGACAGTTCGTCTCGTGCCCGGGAGTGGGGAGGGCTGGGAAGACCGGCTGGTTGCGGCGGGGTTCGAGGCGGCCGAGGTGCTGGTGCACATGGAGGCTCCGGCTGGGTCAGCGGTTGGGGAGCCGGTGGAGCCGATCAGCTCCGAGGTGGACGCGCTGGGGTTCGCTGACGTGCAGTGTGCGGCGTTTCTCGAGGTGGGGGAGCCGGACTACGACTGGTGGCAGCAGATGTTCGTCAAGCGAGCCGTGCAGAACTACCGGGAGCCCGACCAGTCGCTCTACCTGCTCCGTGTGGACGGTGACCCGGCGTCGATCACGTTGGTACTGCGGACCGGGTCGGTCGCCGGTGTGTACGCGGTCGCGACCAAACCGCCGTACCGCGGCCGTGGTCTGGCGACGCGGCTGCTCGCGCAGGCGCGCCGGGACGCGGCCGGCGGGCGGCTCACCTTGCAGGTGGTCGAGGGCTCGGACGCCGAGCGCCTGTACCTCAGCCTTGGCTTTCGTCCTGCGTACCGCTCGCCACATTTTCGTCGGCCTTGATTTCTTCTCGCTCGGTGGCGGAGCCGACCCCGGAGGAGGCAGAGCTGTCCGGGTCGCGGGTGGTCAGGTTGCCGACCCGGAGCACCTCGCCGTTGCGGACGTACCAGGTGGTGCCGTCCTCGCCGCGCAGGGTGGTGATCCGCAGGCCGACCGCGACGACCACGCCGGTCGCCTTCTCCATGTCGATCAGGTCGCCGACGCCGTACTGGTCCTCGAAGATCATGAACACGCCGGCCAGGAAGTCCTTCACCAGCGTCTGCGCGCCGAACCCGAGCGCCACGCCGATGATGCTCGCGGACGCGATCACCGGCAGGATGTTGAAGCCGAGCTCGGCGAGCACCATCACCACCAGGACGGCGGTCAGCACGATCGTCACGATGCTGCTCAGCAGCGAGCCGATCGTCTTGGCGCGCTGGGCGCGGCGCTCGCTCGCGAGCGTGTTCTCGACGAAGTCCTGGCCGATCTTGGACTTCGACAGCACCCCCGCCACGGCGCCGTTCCCGGTCCGGCGGGCGAACTTCCGGATGAGCTTGTGCAGCAGCCAGCGGAGCACGACGAAACCGATGATCAGGCCGGCGATCCGGGCAGGCACGACCACGACCTGGTCGGTCAGCTCCAGCTTGCCGTCGTTGCCGGTCCGGAAGAACGTCGGAAAGGCGTTCGGAAGGCTCTGCAACGACGAAAACAGGGGGTGACTGACTAAGGACACAAGGTAGCTGGTCAGAATAGGCATCTCGCCGCCTGATGTTAGTAGGGCAGACAAGGAGACGGAAAAGCATGTCGAGCCGGCTGGACGACGAGCTTTCCAGGCTCGTGAGTGCTGGCGTGCTGCGCCAGTACCAGGCCGAATCGATCCGGGACGCCGCCGACGCTGAGATCGACGCGGCGCTCGCCGACCCTGGCCGCCCACGTCCGCAGCATGAGCCTGCCGGGCCTGAGCCGGCCAAGCCTAAGTCGCCGCCGGCCACGGTCCACAGCAGCGCGCTGGTGGAGGTGCTCGGCTACATCGGCGGCGCGCTGCTGCTCGGTGCGGTCGCGCTCCTGACCTTGGCGAACTGGGGCGAAATGGGCCGCGCCGCGCGGATCACCACCGGTACGGCGGCCGCGGTCGTCCTGCTCGGTTCAGCCGTCGTACTGGCGCTGCTGCGGCGCCGGGAACAGCTGAGTTCGGCGCTCGCCGCGCTGGGGTGTTGCGTGGCCGGGTTCGCGACGTTCGTGGCGGTCGAGGGAGAGGCCGGACGGGTCGTCGGGGTGTTGGTCGCGCTGGCGCTGGCCGCCGGCGGGTTGTGGTGGCTGAAGGAGCCTTCGTTGCTCGTGGCAACGTTCGGGATCCTGGCCGTGGGTGTGTTGGTGATCACGGCAGACGTCCTCACTCCGGACACGGGATCGGCTGCCAACAGCGCCGGGATCGCCGGGACCGGTTTCATCCTGGTCGCGTTCGTGTTCGCGATGCTCGGCCTGGTGCGCGATCAAGTGACGTCGTGGTCACTGGCCGGAGCCGCGATGTTCAGCTCCTCGATCTGCTGGCTGGTGCAGGAGCGCGGCGAGATCATGGCGCTCGCAGTCGGTACGGCGGGACCCGCGGCGTTGCTGGTCGCCTACGGGCGGACCCGGCGTCCGGCGTACGCCATGGTGGGCTGCGCGATCCTCCTGGTCATCTGGCCGACCGCCCTGTACCAGCTGACCGACAACCTGGCCGGCGTCGCGATCGGCCTCGTCGTAGCCAGCGCAGTCCTCCTGCTGGCTGTCCTGATGCTCAGCCGCCGTCGCTCGAACGAATAACGCAACGCGCGCCGTTTGGCCGTTGGTGCCGTTGATACGGCAGACTCGCTGGGGTGACAGCTCCTACTCCGGCCCTTGTCGAGCTAGCGGTTGCCCATGGCGTGGCGACGGAGTACTGGAACTGGCAGGGCGAGCATGTGGTCGTCTCCAGTGAGGTCGTGGCCGACGTACTCGCGGCACTCGGTGTAGACGCGTCGACACCTGAGAAGGCGGCCCTGGCGCTGGCAGAGCATCAGCAGGCGCGCTGGCGTCGTACGCTGCCCGCCACCGTGGTGATGCGGGAGGGCTGGACCCCGTGGTTCGCCGTACACCTGCCGCACGGGTCGTCGGCGGAGGTGTGGGTCGACCTCGAGGACGGCGGTCAGCGACGGGACATCCCGCAGCAGGACCACCTTGTCGAGCCGGAGTGGATCGACGGCGTACAGGTCGGTGAGGCGACGTTCCAGCTGCCGGGGGACCTGCCGCTCGGGTACCACCGGCTGTGTGCGCGGATCGGCACCAACCCGGAGATCTCGGTCAGCACGCTGATCGTGACGCCGCGGAAGCTGGAGCCGGAGAAGCTGCACCGGACGTGGGGCTGGGTGCTGCAGCTGTACTCCGTTCGCTCCCGGCGCTCCTGGGGCATCGGTGACCTGCATGACCTGGCCGACCTCGCCGCGTGGTCGGCGCACGACCTGGGCGCTGGCTTCGTACTGGTGAACCCACTGCACGCTGCTGAGCTGGCGGGCCGCATGGAGCCCTCGCCGTACCTGCCGGCCTCGAGGCGGTTCGCGAACCCGATCTACCTGCGGATCGAGGACATCGACGAGTACGGCGACCTGGCCCCGGCGGAACGCGACCGAGTCCGGACACTGGCGCTGCAGGCGCGGGCGCTGAGTGAGGACTCGACCGCGCTCGACCGGGACACGGTGTGGGCGGCCAAGCGTGAGGCACTGCAGGTGCTGTTCCGCGTGCAGCCGTCGGTGGGGCGGATCGCGGAGTACGGCGCGTACTGCGACCGGGAGAGCCAGGGGCTGATCGACTTCGCCACGTGGGCCGCGATCGCCGACGTCCACGGACCGGAGTGGAGCAAGTGGCCCGAGGAACTGCAGGAACCGACGTCACCGGAGGTTGTTGCCTTCCGCAACGAGAACCCGGATGCGGTGGAGTTCCACTGCTGGCTTCAGTGGCAGCTCGACGAGCAGCTGGCGCGGACCCAGGCTCGCGCGAAGGCGGCCGGCATGTCGCTGGGCGTCGTACACGACCTGGCCGTCGGCGTGCATCCGGATGGTGCGGACGCATGGGCGCTGCAGAACGTGCTGGCGCAGAACATCCACGTGGGTGCGCCGCCGGACGCGTTCAACCAGCAGGGTCAGGACTGGTCGCAGCCGCCGTGGCGGCCCAATGCGCTGGCTGAGACCGGGTACGCCGCTTGGCGGGACCTGGTGCGTGCGGTGATGAGGCACGGCGGCGGGCTGCGGATCGACCACATCCTCGGGATGTTCCGGCTGTGGTGGGTGACGTCATCGGAGCGGCCTACCGAGGGCACCTACGTGCGGTACGACCACGAGGCGCTGGTCGGGATCCTGGTGCTGGAGGCGCAGCGTTCCGGGGTGACGGTGATCGGCGAGGACCTGGGGACCGTAGAGCCGTGGGTGCGCGACTACCTGACAGAACGCGGCATCCTCGGTACGTCGGTGCTGTGGTTCGAGCGGGATGCCGACGGGAAGCCGCTGGCACCGGAGCGGTGGCGGGAGCTCTGCCTGGCCACTGTCACCACCCATGACCTGCCGCCGACCGCTGGGTACCTCGCCGGCGACCACGTGGAGCTTCGGAACCGCCTTGGTCTGTTGACTCGCCCCGTGGCCGAGGAGCTCGCTGTCGACGAGGCAGACCGTGACGCCTGGCTCAACGCGCTCCGCGAACGCCACCTGCTCAGCAACACCGACGGCGACGTAGCGCGGATCGTCGAGGCCATGCACCGGTACGTCGCTCACACGCCGGCGAAGCTCGTCGGTGTCGCGTTGACGGATGCCGTCGGAGAACGGCGTACCCAGAACCAGCCCGGCACCACGGACGAGTACCCGAACTGGCGGGTGCCGCTCGGCGGGCCGGAAGGCGAGCCCGTGTTGATCGAGGACCTGCCGAACAACCAGCGTCTGCGCCGCCTGATCGGTGCGCTGAATATCTAGCTTTCCGTATTCAACTGCTCACGAACCGTTGACAATAGATTCGAACGGTTGTTTTCTATTGAGCAGGAGAGGCGCCCTTCCTTCACTGTCCACCGCCCCAACAGTGCAGGAGTTCGCATGCCGCGAAAACGGAAACTCAGCATGGCTGGAATTGCTGTCGGAGCATTCGCTTTGACGATGGGTACGTCGGTTCCGCTCGCCTACGGTCACGGGTACACCACCGGGCCGACCAGCCGGGCCAAGAACTGTCAGGACGGGGTCGTCACGAACTGCGGGCAGATCCAATGGGAGCCGCAGAGCGTCGAAGGCCCCAAGGGCTTCCCGCAGAGCGGTCCCGCGGACGGGAAGCTCTGCTCGGCAGGGCTCGGTCAGTTCGCCGAACTGGACGACCAGCGCGGCGGGAGCTGGCCTGCCACGCAGCTCCAGGGCGGCCAGGGGTTCACGTTCTCGTGGCACCTGACCGCGGCGCACTCGACCACCGACTTCAAGTACTACCTGACCAAGCAGGGCTGGGATCCGACGCAGCCGCTGACCCGGTCCGCGCTCGACCTGAACCCGTTCCTCACCGTCGCCATGAACGGCGCCCGGCCGCCGAGCGACGTGTCGCACCCGGGCACGATCCCGACCGGCCGGACCGGACGGCACATGATCCTCGCGGTCTGGACGATCGCCGACACAGCCAACGCCTTCTACCAGTGTTCGGATGTTAATTTCTGATTCAACCTGAGGTTTCGGCAATATCTTTCTTGGGCAGTGCACTCCTTGAAATAACCGCCCCATCTTTCAAGGAGTGTCCCCATGAAGTCATTGCTCCGTCGCGTCGCCGTACCCCTCGTCGCCGTCATCGTCGGCCTGCTGCCCGGTGTGGTGGCAGTCGAGCAGGCGTCCGCGCTGACCAAGCTGACGCACTCGCAGGCGACCGCGATCTTCCGCGCCGCCGGGATCACCTGGTCGTCCAGCGGCAACTGCTCCGACTGGAACAACCCGACCTGTACGTCGTTCACGAACATCAACGACTCGACCGTCTACGGCGTACGGACGCTGAAGCAGGCGAGCGGGTGTGCGGTGAACATCACCGGCGGCACCGAGGTGGGTCACGCCAGCGGCACGTACAGCCACCGGAACGGGTACAAGGTCGACATCTCGAAGTACACGTGTGTCGGCAACTACATCCACAACACGTTCACCCGGATCGCCGACCGCGGCGATGGCGCGGCCCAGTGGCGGTCGGGCGCCGGCAACATTTACGCGGACGAGGGCAGCCACTGGGACATCACGTACTACAACTGCGGTGGCTGCTGACAAGAACAAAAGAACCGCGCTCCGCGCGGGCTGTGGTGGAGGACTGCGGCGGCTGCCGCGAAAAGGACCGCGCTTCGCGCGGGTTGTGGTGGAGGACTGCGGCGGCTGCCGCGAAAAGAACCGCGCTTCGCGCGGTTTGTGGTGGAGGAGTGCGGCGGCTGCTGTGGTGGAGGAGTGCGGTGGCTGCTGAGGACGAGGGGTGCGGCGGCTGGTGAGAGGTGTCGGGGACCTGGACGGGAGGGGCGGCGGCCTCTCCCGGTCCGGGGGTACTAGGCTTCGGGACGTGATTGTCGAATTGTCCGGGCACTCGTTGCTGGTGTTCGTCGGGATTCCTGTGCTGGTCGTCGCCGTGCTGGCGCTGCTGGTGTTCGCGTCGTCGATCGCGAACGGGCCGCGGTACCGTCCCGGCCTGTCCTGGTGGGCCCCGCCGGTCTGGATCAACGGACCGACGGCGACCAAGCCGGACCCCGCCAACCTGCCCGAGCTGCCTGAGCTCAACAGCGCGCCGGGTGCCACCGCGACTGCCGCCACCGGCGTCGCCCGCACGCTCGGAGGCGCAAGTGCCAGCTGGTGACGCATTCACCCCGGACCAGCTCTACGACATCGAGCGCGCGGTCCGGTACGCCGAGGAGACCTCCAGCCTGCACTTCTCGGTGTACGTCGGTGGCGCGGACTCGGAGACCCGTCCGTTCGCCATCGAGCTGCTGAACGAGCTGGACGACCCGGACCGCACGGTCCTGGTGTACGTCGACCCGGCCGGCCGGCGTCTCGAGATCGTCACCGGCGAGCTGGCCAAACGGCAGCTGTCCGACGCGTCCGCGGGCCTGGCCGCGCTGACGATGCAGACGTCGTTCGCGACCGGCGACCTCACCGGTGGTCTCGTCACCGGCGTACAGCAGCTGGGTACGCACGCGCATCTGGCGCCGATGCTGCACGCCAACGACGAGGCGCACAAGCTCTGACGTGGCCGCGCTGCAGCCGCATCGCATCGACCTGGGCGACGTAGTACTCCGCCCGTTCGTGGCATCCGACGAGCCTGCGGTGGCGCTGGCCCTGGAAGACCCCGGGATCCTCCGCTGGACCGCGGGTACGGCGGTGATCAGCTCACCCGCCGACAAACGTGCCCGCCGCTGGCTGGAGCCGCGCATCGACGGCTGGGCGCGCGGCAACGCCGTCTTCGCGGTCGCGGACAGCCAGACCGATCAGGTGATCGGCACCGTCACGCTCCGAGACGTCCACCGCGTGCCAGACCAGGCGGTCGCGGCGTACTGGGTCAGCCCACTGGCCCGGGGCCGTCGGCTGGGTGCTCGCGCTCTCGACGCGGCCGCGCGGTGGGGCTTCTCGTCCGACGGCCTGCGGCTGCACCGCATCTCACTCGACCATTCACTGGTCAACGAGGGGTCGTGCCACGTCGCACTGCGCGCCGGGTTTCAACTGGAGGGCGTGATGCGCGACTACTACGTCGAGCCGACAGGGCAGCGGCATGACTCGCACCTGCACGCCCGGCTCGCGACAGACGCCGTACCTGACCTAGTGCCTCAGCCAGCTGGTTCGTAGGTCGGGCAGGCGCTCTGGTACGCCGCCTGCGTGCGCGGGTCCAGGCACAGGTTGAGGATCTGCTCCGAGGACGTACCGGGGCCGAGGTACACGACCCAGGTGCCGGTGACCGGTGCCAGCGAGCTGTTGGTGATGCCGGGGTACTGGCCGTTGACCAGCATGGCCTTCGCCGGGATACCGGCCCGCGTGATCTTGGTTGCGGTGTCCTTGGCCATCTGACCCGCGTCGGCCGGGTACTTGTCCAGCATCGCGATCCACTGACCCTGCTTGAACTTCGGTGAGGTCGGACCGGTGTCCACCGCCGGCGGTGTGGTCGTCTGAGCCTTCGCAGAGGGGTTAGGCGCCGCAGCGGACGCCGGCGGCTTCCGGTCCGCCTTCGTGGCGTCTCCGGTGGCACTGGGAGTCGGCTCGGCCGGTGCGGCGGCGCCGGTGTCGGTGCCTGAACCCATCCGCAGCCCGTCGGCCGGGGAATCCGACGCCGTACCTCTGGTGAGGATGAACGCGAACACCGCGACCATCGCCAGGCTGGCCACGATCGCCGCTCCGATGGCACTGTGCGAACGCTGTGCCTTCCGCGGGCGGACTTCGGGCGCGCTCCGCCCGGCCGCCGGCCGCTGCTGTTTCCGGGCAGCCCGAGCGGGTGGCTTGCGGTGGTCGACGCGTGTCACGGCAAGGGCCCCTCCCCAGACACCCTGGATGGATATATCCGGTGCAGCTTAAACCGAACCACCCGGTAAGTGAGCCTCTCTCAGGTGGCGAGAATCTCTTTCTCCACAAGGGAATCGCGCACCGCGCACGGCCCCTCACGATGCGCCGACGAGCAATCGTTTGACCCTCACCGAACGCAGTCGGACGTCGACCCTAGGTGCCGGAGGGGATTCCGTTGGGGTTCGGTTCGGGGCGGGTGTCCAGGGCGTCGTCGAGCCAGGAGTCGACGTCGACGTCACCGGAGAGGATGTGTTTCACGTACGCCGTGCGCTCGTGGCTGAGGACCTCCAGCTCCCACACGCACGGGGCAGCGCCGATCGGTGCCGGCCGGAGGTCGTCGACGTCCAGGCCGCTGAAGATGCTGAGACGGGACTGGAAGTCCTTCGCCCAGCTCTGCACCACCAGGTAGATGCCGTCGTCGCCGAGGTGCAGTACGACGACGCCGAGTCCGACGGCACCCATCGCGTCGTCGAACTCGAGCTGCCGCGTGGCCGTGCTGCGGGCGAGCTCGACCATCTGGTCGTCCCACTGCCTTCCGCGCGCCGTCACGACGTACGGCTTCACCAAGCGGTTGGCGTAGCGCCAGGGCATCAGTGGGGTGACGGGGCGGGGTCGGTACGCGTCTGCGAGTCCGGTCAGCGCAACAGCTGCCGCACCGGCCAGGGCAGGGTCAGAGGCGGGCATCGCCTCAGTCTCCACCACCCCGGGTCCTTACGTCCGAAGAACTGTGGTCCAGGACCCTCACTTCTTCGGACGTAAGGGGGATGAGTGGTCAGGCGACGTCGTCCTGTGCTTGCGCGGCGATGGCGCGGGTCAGGTCTGCCTGGGCCTCGGTGACGTACCGGAGCGTCGGAGCGTCCACGGACGACGACTCCGCGGCCAGCCAGCCGGTTAGCGCGTCGAGCGCCGCCTGGTCGGCCAGGTGCCGCGGCGACAGGTACACCAGCACGTTCTCGCCCATCGACGAGCCCAGCCGGGTGTACACGTCCTTGGCCGCGTTCAGGTACTTGTCGACGTACGGCCGCAGCAGGTCCTCCTGGCCCGGCTGCTGGAAGCCGAGGATGGTCCGGAACTGCGTCTCGTTCGGGGTGTCCTCGGACTCGACGGCGATCCGCCAGGCCTCTTCCTTCGCCTCCACGGTCGGCCGGGCGGCACGCGCCTGGGCGGCCCGCTCCTGACCGGTGATCGTGGTGTCGCGGGTGAGCTCGTCGTCGATCTCGTCCGCGCCGACGCGGCCGAGCCGGGACAGTGCCACGATCAGCGTCCACCGCAGGTCGGTGTCGACGACCAGGCCCTCCGGCAGGTCGCGACCCTCCAGCCAGCCCGCGAGCCGGTCGGCACCGGCGTCCGAGAAGACCGCCGAGCTGTAGGCCCGGACGAACGCGAGCTGGTGGTCGCTGCCCGGCTCGGAGCCGGCCACCAGACCAGCCAGCTCCTCCTCGAACTGCGCGCGCAGAGCGGGCCGGTTCTGAGGTGCGGCGTACTGGTTGATGGCGCTGCTCGCCTGGTTGAGCAGGGAGCGGACGCCGGTCAGGTCGGTCTCGGCCCGGATGCCGCGCAGCACGATGCCGACGTACTGGCTGGCCGGCATCTCCGCGTCCCGGGTCATGTCCCACGTCGAGCCCCAGGCGAGCGCCCTCGGCAGCGACTCGGTGAGCTGGTCGATCGACTCCACCAACGTGGCCCGCGACCGCTCGTCCAGCCGGATCTTGGCGTAGGTGAGGTCGTCGTCGTTCAGTAGCACCAGGTCCGGCTGCGTCGCGCCGGTCAGCTCCGGGAGGTCGGTCCGCGGTCCGTCGATGTCCACCTCGAACCGCTCGGTCCGGACCAGGCCCTCGTCAGTACGCCGGTACAGGCCGACCGCCAGCCGGTGCGGACGCAGTACCGGGAACTTCTCGGTCGCGGTCTGCTCGATCGCGAACGAGGTGAAGGCGCCGGCGGAGTCGACGGTGAAGTCGGCGCGCAGCGTGTTCACACCGGCGGTCCGCAACCACCGCTCGGTCCAGTCGTCAAGGTCGCGCCCGGACGCCTTCTCCAGCGGCTTCAGCAGGTCGGTCAGCTCGGTGTTGCCGAACGCGTGGTCGTGGAAGTACTCCTTCAGTGCGGTGACGAACGTCTCCTCACCGACGAAGGCGACCAACTGGCGCAGCGTCGACGCGCCCTTGGCGTAGGTGATGCCGTCGAAGTTCACCTCGACCGCGTGGAAGTCGATCATGTCGGCCGCGATCGGGTGCGTCGACGGCAACTGGTCCTGCCGGTATGCCCAGTTCTTGCGGGCGTTGCAGAACGTCGTCCACGCGTCGGAGTACTTCGTCGTCGCGACCACCTGCGCCCAATGGCTGGCCCACTCGGCGAACGACTCGTTCAGCCACAGGTCGTCCCACCAGGTCATCGTCACCAGGTCGCCGAACCACATGTGCGCCAGCTCGTGCAGCACCGTGTTGGCGCGGGCCTCGAGCTCCGCGTGCGTCGTACGGCTGCGGAACAGGTACTCGTCCCGCAGCGTCACACAGCCCGCGTTCTCCATCGCGCCCATGTTGTACTCCGGCACGAAGGCCTGGTCGTACTTGTGGAACGGGTACGGCGTACCGAACGCCTCCTCGAACAGCGCGAAGCCCTGCTTGGTGACCTCGAACAGGTCCTCGACGTCCAGCGCCTCCTTCAGCGACGGACGGCACAGCAGCGACAACGGGTACGTCCCGTGCGGACCCTCGTACACATCCGTCACGACGTGGTACGGACCCGCGACGACCGCGGTGATGTACGTGGAGATCCGCTCGGTCGGCGGGAACTCCCAGCGGGCCAGCTCCTCGCCGTTCTCGCCCGCGTACGGCGTGGGCTCGGGCGTCGGGGCGTTCGAGATGACGACCCAGCGGGCCGGTGCGGAAACGGTGAACGTGAACGGGGCCTTGAGGTCGGGCTGCTCGAAGGTGGCGAACACCCGGCGGGCGTCCGGCACCTCGAACTGGGTGTAGAGGTAGGTCTCCTTGTCGGCCGGGTCGACCGAGCGGTGCAGCCCTTCACCGGTCCGCGAGTACAGGCAGTCCGCCGCCACGGTGAGCACGTTGCGCTCGGCCAGCCCGTCGAGCTGGATGCGGGCGCCGTCGTACACCTCGTCCGGGTCGAGGGCGACGCCGTTCAGCGTCACCTCGCGGACCTTGTCCGCGATCAGGTCGGCGAAGGTGCTCGCGCCGGCGGTGGCCGCGAACGTGATGGTGGTCACCGACGGGTACGTCGGAGCGCCACTGGGGGCGTTGGCCAGATCGAGCTCGATGGCGTAGCTCACGTCACTGACCACGCCCGCACGGGAACGCGCCTCGTCGCGCGTCAGGTTGGTTCCAGGCATGTCCGCATCCTATGCACCTGGATCTCGCCTTCGCCGAGGGTTTCCCCCCGACATTGGGTATTGGATACCGAGTCGGTATAACCGTTGTTTCAACTTTGTATGATGGTGAATATGACTGCCTCTGCCGATTTCTGGTTCGACCCGGCCTGCCCCTGGGCCTGGATGACGTCCCGCTGGATGCTCGAGGTCGAGCAGGTCCGGGATGTGACGACGACCTGGCACGTGATGAGCCTGGCCGTCCTGAACGACGGCCGCGACGAGCTGAACGAGAAGTACAAGAGCTTCCTGGTGAACGCCTGGGGCCCCGTCCGCGTGCTGATCGCCGCCGAGCAGGCGCACGGCAACGAGGTCCTGCTGCCGCTCTACACGGCGCTGGGCAAGCGGATCCACGTCGAGGGCCGCGGCATCGGCGACGGCAAGGGTGACGTGGTCAAGGAGGCACTCGAGGAGGTCGGCCTGCCCGCCTCGCTGATCGAGGCCGCGGACACCGACCGGTACGACGACGCGCTGAAGAAGTCGCACCACGCCGGCATGGACCAGGTCGGCATGGAGGTCGGTACGCCGGTGATCTCGGTGGAAGGCACCGCGTTCTTCGGCCCGGTGGTGACGCCGGCGCCCAAGGGTGAGGCGGCCGGAAAGCTCTGGGACGGCGTCCGCCTGGTGGCCGGCACCGAGGGTTTCTTCGAGATCAAGCGCACCCGGGACCGCGGCCCGATCTTCGATTGACGGTTCAGGGCTTGCTCTGGAGCCGTCCGGGCGGTGAAAGTTACTCACTCAGGAATCCGTCCAGTTGTGAGTAGGTTTCGCATGACCTTGACCGCAGGCATCGCCGTGTTCGACCGCGAGGCAGGGCAGTTCGTCCACCAGCAGGACGCCGATCAGCAGTTCCGGTCGGCGTCGGTGGTGAAGCTGCTGATCGCGCTCGACTTCTTCTGGGACCGCGGTCCGGAGTACGACGTACCGCCCGCGGACCGGGAGCGGCTCCAGGTGATGCTGCGGAGCAGTGACGACGACGCAGCGAGCTACTACTGGGAGCAGCTCGGCGGTGCGGCCCTTGTCGACCGCATGGTCGAGCGGCTCGGTCTGACGCACACGGCCGGCCCGCCGGCCAGTCACCCGGGCTTCTGGGGGTACGTCGCGATCACTGCCGCCGACACGGTGCGGATCTACCGCTACCTGCTGGAGGACGCTCCGCTGCCCGTACGCGAGTACGTGATGGGACAGCTGCACCAGGCGACCCGCTACGGCACTGACGGCTTCGACCAGTACTTCGGGATCGCATCGGTCTTCGAGGAGGGTTACAGCATCAAACAGGGCTGGTCCGGGTTCCACGGGTCCAGCGGGTACCGGTCCGACAAGGAGAAGCCACAGTCCGTGGTTGACCTGGTCAACGACGCCCTGCACACCACGGGCACCGTCGGGCCGGACGACCGGGTCATCATCGCGGTATTCACGCTCCACGCGAGCGGTACGCCGTACGAGCAGGCCTATGCCGCTGTCACGGAGCTGACTGCGGCCCTGAGCGTGCCGGGCGGCGTACACGTGCAGACGGCTGCCAAGTAGATTGCGGCCATGCGAGTGCACATCGGCTCCGACCATGCCGGCTTCGAACTCAAGAACCACCTGGTGCAGCACCTGACCGCTGCCGGGCACGACGTCGCGGACCACGGTCCTGCGGTGTACGACGCCGTCGACGACTATCCGCCGTACTGCCTGCGCACCGGACAGGCAGTGGTCGACGAGCCGGGCAGTCTGGGCATCGTGATCGGTGGCTCGGGCAACGGCGAGCAGATCGCCGCGAACAAGGTGAAGGGGGTCCGGGCGGTGCTCGCCTGGAGCACCGACACCGCACGCCTCGGCCGCGAGCACAACAACGCCAACGTGATCAGCGTCGGCGCCCGCATGCACTCCGAGGAGGAGGCCACCGGGTTCGTCGACACGTTCCTGGCGACCGACTACTCCGGCGAGGAGCGGCACACCCGCCGGATCGACATGCTGTCGAACTACGAGTCGACCGGCGAACTCCCGCCACTGCCCTGATCGGCCTGCTCGTCCGCGTCGGTCTTCGGCACCACCGGCCGCCGTACGACGGGCTGCCGCGGACGGGACACGTCACGAGCCCGCATACTCCGCCCCGTGCCAACCACGGCCGGCGTGGGTGTCTTGGAACCACCTGTCGTCCCCATAAGAGGTAATGATGCCTGAAGGACATACGCTGCACCGCCTGGCGAACGATGTGTGGGATGCGTTCGGTGGTCGCCTGGTTCGGGCGTCGAGTCCGCAGGAGCGGTTCGTCGAGGGGGCGGCGTTGCTCGACGGGCACTTGCTGCGGCAGACCGAGGCCCACGGCAAGCACTTCCTGGCCGACTTCGAGGGTGCGGGCTGGCTGCACATCCACCTTGGGCTGATCGGGAAGATGGACATCCGTCCGGCGCCGGTGCCCGAGCCCGTCGGTCAGGTCCGGCTCAGGCTGCAGAACGCGACGGCGTACGCCGATCTGCGCGGCGCCACCGTGTGCGAGGTGATCACCGACGAGGAACGCGACAAGCTGCTCGGGCGGCTTGGTCCGGACCCGCTGCGGGACGACGCGGATCCGGACCTGGCATGGAAGCGGATCCACCGTAGCAAGCTGCCGATCGGTCAGCTCCTGATGAACCAGGACGTGCTGAGCGGCGTCGGCAACGTGTACCGCGCCGAGGTGCTGTTCCGGGCCAAGCTGAACCCGATGACACCCGGCAACGTCGTGAAGAAGCGCGAGTGGCAGGGCATGTGGGACGACCTGCTCGCCCTCATGAAGTACGGCGTGGAGACCGGCCGGATCGACACCGTTGCCGACGACCACACTCCGGAGGCGATGGGACGTGACGCGCGCAGGGACGACCACGGCGGTGAGGTGTACGTGTACCGGCGCCAAGGGCAACGGTGCTACGTCTGTCACTCGGTGATTCGCACGAAGATCCTCGCGGGCCGTAACTTGTTCTGGTGTCCCAAATGCCAGCGAACCGGACTCACTCGCAAGAGCTGAAGCCCATCAGTTGTGTTGCGAATTGATGCGCGGACCGATCGGTACCGTTATCTTCTTCACACCATGAGGAAGAGCGGCGGACTTGCGCTGGTACGACGCATCGGCCGCCGGGTCGAGGCGCTGGGTCGTCGTGCCCGCCGTTCGCACCGGGTGGCGTTCGTCGCCCTGGTGCTGGTGCAGCTGCTGATCTCGATCGCGAGCGACGCCTGGATGGCCCTCGTGCCGGTGTCCTTCCTGATCGTCCCGCTGGTGGTCGGCGGCGTGCTGCTGCAGTTCGGGGAACTGGTGGCGCTGACCGGGATCACGACGGCGTTCGGTGCGTACGTCGTCCTGTCCCGCGGCATCACCCTGCCCCGGATCGGCTTCGTGCTGGTGCTCGTGATCGTCGGCTGGATCATGATCACCAGCGCCAAGGTGCGCAGCCGGCTCGGTGTGGCCGGCACTCGGAGCGAGTCGATGCTGATGGAGCTCCGGGACATCCTCACCGCGCAGGGGGAGATGCCGGCATTGCCCGCCGGATGGCGCGTCGAGGTCGCGATCCAGTCCGCCGGTGGGTCGACGTTCTCCGGCGACTTCGTGGTGTCGACGATGCACGACGACGTACTCGAGGTGGCGCTGGTCGATGTCTCCGGCAAGGGCATCGACGCGGGGACGCGGGCGCTACTGCTGTCCGGGGCGTTCGGCGGGCTGCTCGGCGTCGTACGGGAAGAGGAGTTCCTGCCATCGGCGAACCGGTACATCCGCCGGCAGGACTGGGACGACGACTTCGCGACCGTGGTGCATGTCGTGCTGGACCTGCGGACCGGTGAGTTCGACGTACGGACGGCCGGGCATCCGCCGGCGATCCAGTTCGACGCGTGGTCGGGGCGGTGGCAGACGCGCGACGCGGACGGGCCGCTGCTCGGGCTGATGGAGGCGCCGGAGTTCGCGGTGAACCGCGGGCTGCTGAAGCTCGGCGACGCGTTGTTCCTGTACAGCGACGGGATGGTCGAGACGCCGCGGCAGGACATCGGCCGCGGTACGGACCGCCTGGCGGGATTCGCGGAACGGCTTGTGGGTCAGGGGTTCGTCGGGGCGGCCGCGGAACTGGTCGCGTCGGCCGGCGGCCCGGGAGACGACTCGGCGATCGTCATCATCCACCGCATGGCCCATGCCGGAGGCAACTAAGTCTCTCGTTGTCATCCCCGGTTTTGTTGACTTGGGCAACGAGATGGGCATACTGCTGCTGAGATGTCCGCCGATGCTATGGCTGCAGGTGAGACAAGGGGACTGGGGATGGTCGTCAAGGGGATTCGCGCTCAGGCTGCCGGAATCGTGGCTGCCGCTGGAGCGCTCACGGTGCTGATCGGCGCCGCCGCGATGGTCGTTCGGCCGGGCGGGGATGCCGGGCCGGACAGTGCGGCAATGGCGGGCGCGGCGATGGCTGCGCCGCCGGGGAACAACGGGACCATCAAGATCGACGGGGTGGAGGTCGGCGACCGGCCGCCCGAGAACAATCCGCACCAGGGATGCTCGTTCACCGTCGAGTTCTACAACTTCGACGAGGGGCCGTACAACGCGCAGGTGATCTTCGAGGATCAGGCGCCGACGGCGGACGGCGGACTGCAGGTCGTGTCCGGCGACCTCACACCGTTCATCGGCGGTGATCCGGCGGGTGGTGGCAACGACCTGGACGCGCGCGTGGTCTACACGCTGAAGTTCACCGGCCAGCCGCATCCAATCCAGGGCTACCACGTCAAGGTCACCGTCCACGCCCCCGGCTCCCAGGGCAACGACACCAAACACAAGGTCTTCTGGGTCAAGGGCTGCGACGCCCCACCCCCGACGACACCCCCGACCACGCCGCCCACGACGCCACCCACAACGCCTCCAACCACGCCGCCTACGACGCCACCCACAACGCCGCCCACGACGCCTCCGACGACACCACCTACAACGCCACCTACAACGCCACCTACAACGCCACCTACAACGCCGCCCACGACGCCGCCCACGACGCCGCCCACCACGCCACCCACGACGCCTCCGACGACACCACCTACAACGCCTCCGACGACGCCGCCCACGACACCACCTACAACGCCACCGACGACGCCGCCCACCACGCCACCCACGACGCCTCCGACGACACCACCTACAACGCCTCCGACGACGCCTCCGACCACCACACCGACGACGCCGCCGACGACACCTCCGAGTACGCCGCCTACGACGCCTGCGACTACGCCGACGGTGCCTCCGGGTACGCCGTCGAGCACGGTGCCGAGTAGCGCGCCGCCGACGAGTGCCACGACGCCGGTGCCGACGCACCACACGAGGTCGGCGAGTTCCGGCGTACCGACTGCTGTGGATGCTGGTCTGCCCGGTCCGCCGACCCGTCCGGTCGCGGCGACCACTGGCGGCGGATCGAGCGAAGCCGGCGGCTTGCTGATGACACTCGGCGGCATGCTCCTCGCGGGTGGTGCGATCGCATCCCTCCGCCGCCACGGCCGCCACGCCCGATGACCTGACACACATCGGCGATCGTCGTGAACCACTGCAGCGCGTTGCCCACAGGCCTTGCCGTGAAGGCCTGTGGACAACCAGGACGAGCGCGAGGCCAATCGTTACCGAACGGCATTGGCTGCTGTAACGGAACCGCAATACGTCTCAGAGGATTTTCCCCTGCACTCGTTCGAGGACGGACATGACCCACACGGGCGTTCGCTCCCGGGCCGCCGGCATCTTCGCCGGCGCCGGAGCGCTATCCCTGCTTCTCGGCGCAACGGCACTGCTCGTCGCGCCCTCCGCCAACGCCGACCAGACCGGCGGTCACAACCCGCCGGGTAACAACGGCACCGTGAAGATCGAAGACGCCGACATCCAGAGCGGCCCGCCCGACAACAACCCGCACCAGGGCTGCACGTTCGCCGTCGAGTTCTACAACTACGACAAGGGCGACTCGTACAAGGCTGCGGTGACCTTCGAGGACCAGGCGCCGACGGCGGACGCCGGACTGCAGGTCGTGTCCGGCGACCTGCACCCGTTCATCGGCGAGGACCCGGCCGGCGGCGGCACCGACCTGGACGCGCGCGTGGTCTACACGCTGAAGTTCACCGGTCAGCCGCACCCGCAGCAGGGCTACCACGTGAAGCTGACCGTGAACGCGCCCGGCTCGATCGGCGCCGACAAGAAGCACAAGGTGTTCTGGGTGAAGGGTTGCGACACGACGCCTCCCACCACCCCGCCGACGAGCCCGCCGACCACGCAGCCGACGTCGACGGACACGCCGCCCACCACGCCGCCAACGACTCCGCCGACGACCAAGGAAACGCCGCCGACGACTCCGCCGACCACGACGGACACCCCGCCGACGACTCCGCCCACGACCACGGACACGCCTCCGGTCAGCCCGTCGGAGACGCCGGCCACCACGCCGGCCACGATGCCGACCTCGCCGGGTACGTCGACCAGCCCGTCGGACACGCCTCCGACGGCCACCGAGTCGACGCCGGCTGCCGACGTACCGAGTGACACCCCGACGGCCGGGGTGCCGACCGAGGTCGACGCCGGCTTCGGCGGACCGGCCGCCAATTCGGTTGCCGGAGGCAACAGTCCGTTCGGTCTCGCGGGTGGTCTGCTGCTCGTGGCCGGCGGCACGATGCTCGCCGGTGCCGGAGTCGTCGCGCTTCGTCGACGCGGGAAGCACAGCGTCGAGCAGGCCTGACATGAGCTCTGCCCGTCGGCGCGGCCGCCCTGCTCCACTTCGGTGGAGTGGGGTGGTCGCGCTTGCGGGTGCCGGCGTACTCGCGGCCGGCGCGTACCTGCAGTTCGGCGGTGACGATCAAGCCGGTGCGTCGTCGACTCTGCCGACACCATCGGCTGCCCCGACGCCGTTAGCAGTCTTGGGCAAGACTGCAGCCGTTCCCAGTTCGTCGACCAGTCGTACGGCGACAGCGCGCGCCGGAAGGCCTACGGGCATCAGCATCCCGCAGTTGGGCGTGACCGCGCAGGTCCTTGCGATCGACGCCGTACATGCCGCCTTGACCCCGCCGTCCGATGCGTCGAAGGTCGGTTGGTGGTCCGGGGGAGCGCAGCCCGGGAGCAAGCGCGGTTCGGCCGTGATCACTGGCCACACGGTTCACAACGGCGGCGGCGCGTTCGACAACCTCGGCAAGTTGGTCCCCGGATCGGTGGTGCGGGTGTCGACGGCGCGTGGTCAGGTGCCGTACCGGGTTGCCACTGTGACGACGTACCGGAAGGCCACGTTGGCGAAGCGTGCGGCGCAGCTGTTCGACCAGAGCGTGCGTGGGCGGCTCGTGCTCGTGACGTGCGAGGACTGGAACGGCGAGGTCTACCTCAGCAACGTGGTCGTCGTCGCCCTGCCGATGGCGTAGCCTGCTCCGTCGTGACGATCGATGGGCTGGGCGACACGTTCGGCGCACGCGCGGATCGGGCGGCGCCGGAGGTCTCGTTCGAGGAACTTGTCGCGATGATGCCGGACCCGTTGCGGGAGGTCTTCCCGCCGTACCGCTGGAACCTCGCGAAGCTGTGGGAGCTCGAGCTGAAGGTAGAGCCGGTCGAGATCGCGGACCTGGTCTGGATGTTCGACCTGCCGCTGTGGCAGCTCGAGAGCGAGCGGTTCAGGGTCACGCCGCATCAGGTCGCGGAGACGCCGATGAACTTCCGCGCGCACTACCAGCGGGTGATGGACGCGGACCTCGACTTCCCGATCAACCTGGTCGCGTACCGCGGCCGGCTGGTCGTGCTGGACGGCGTGCACCGGCTGCTGAAGGCGCACTTCCTGCGCCGCCGATGGATCGAGGCGACGATCGCGACCGCGACGCAGCTGCGGTCCTGCGCCGTTTGAGGGGCAGGATGGGCGGCATGGACAGCGTTGAGCGTGAGGTGTACGTCGAGGCTCGGCCGGAGACGGTGTGGGCCGCGGTGACGCAGCCCGAGGTGTTCGCCCGGTGGTACGCGTTCGGTGGCGCGGAGATCGACCTGCGCCCGGGTGGGCGGCTGGTGATGCGATGGGACGAGCACGGCGAGTTCATCGGGTTCGTGGAGAAGCTCGAGCCGGGCCGGCGGTTCGCGTACCGGTACGCCGTCGATCCCGGTGTGGAACCGGCGCCGGGCAACGCGAACCTGGTCGAGTTCACCCTCACCCCGGAAGGTGAAGGCACCCGCCTGTTGGTCGTCGAATCAGGCTTCGACCGCCTCGACAGCGAACACGACGCGGATCAGTCCGCCCAGGCTTGGGACAACGCCCTCACCACCCTGACCAACCTGGCCCCGACGCTCTGACCCTGCTGGGCTTGTAGCTTGCGGGCTCCCGATCAGGCTGGAGGGTCTGCGTGCAAACGGTTGAGCAGTTGATCGAGGTTCTGGGTGACGAGAACCTCGCGACGCTGGATCCCGGCGAGGTGGAGTTGCTCGGGCTGTCGGCGCCGGATGCCGAGACGCTGGTCGAGGTCGGCCTGCCGGTCGAGGCCGGACCGCTGTTCACGATCGACGTGGTGGGCGAGCCCGGCATGCTCGCGGTGCAGCGGATGACATCGGCCGACGGCGAGGAGAACCTCGCGCTGTTCATCGGCGGGCCGCGTGACCTGCCCGAGCTCCGGTACTTCCTGGACGTCCGGAACGGCGTCGTCGTCCTGTGCAGTGTCGTCGACGAGCATCCGCAGTACGAGGTGGTCAACAGTTCGCTCTCGGTTTTCGCGGAGTTCCTACTGCGGTTCGCCGTCTACTCCGCGAAGGGGTCGGCTACGGTCGAGGAGGATCGGCTGTCGATCGAGGAGCTCGCCTTGCTGCTGCACGAGCGGGACCCGTACGCGATCCGGAACTCGGGTACCTGGTGGTCGAAGGTCCTCGATCGGCTGCGCGGCACGGCACTCGAGGAGAACTGACGACGCGCCGGGGGTGGCATGTTGATGTGTCACCATTATGATTGGTGATATGACATCGAACAGTGACGACTACGCCCCGAGCCCGACCGGCTGGGTGCGGGACCAGGTCGAGAAGGTCGCCGCGGCCGGGACCACCGCGGCGGTCGACATCAAGGGTATGAAGGTGGTGCTGCTGACCATGCGCGGCGCCAAGTCCGGCAAGATCCGGAAGGTCCCGCTGATGCGAGTCGAGCACGACGGCGTGTACGCCGCGGTCGCCTCGCTCGGCGGCGCTCCCAAGCACCCCGTCTGGTATTTCAACTTGAAGGCCGACCCGAAGCTCACCCTGCAGGACGGCGAGACCACCAAGGAGTACGTGGCCCGCGAGATCGAGGGCGCGGAGTACGACGAGTGGTGGCCGCGGGCCGTCGCCGCGTACCCGCCGTACGCCGAGTACCAGACCAAGACCACCCGGAAGATCCCGCTCTTCCTGCTCGACCCGGTCGCGTAGTTCCAACGCCCCGTGGCTGACTAAGTCCTTGCAAAGATCTGGAGGAGATGACGGTCGGTCACTGGGGCGAGACCAGGCTTGTGAGACGCTGGCGACGGCTGGGTCCACCTCGACCCGGCCCGACGCGCTGCGTCGCTTGAGTTCTGGGAGTTGTCCTGACCACACACGACGCGGTGCAGGAACCGTTCGTCGGGTCGACGCGGCTGCGTCTGGCCGGACTTGCACTGCATGCCTATACCGCGAGCGGAACGGTGCTCGCGCTGCTGATCGTGATCGCCGCCATCGACGGCGACGCCGTCCGGGCACTCTGGCTCGGGCTCGCGGCTCTGGTGATCGACGGCACCGACGGGATGCTCGCACGCCGGCTGCGGGTGAAGGAGACCATCCCGTGGTTCGACGGCGCGATGCTGGACAACATCGTCGACTACCTGACGTACGCGTTCGCGCCGATCGTGCTGCTGTGGACCGGCGGCTACCTCCCGTCCGGGACCTGGGGCGCGGTCCTCGGCGCGCTCCCGCTGCTTGCCTCCAGCTACCAGTTCTGCCGCGTTGACGCGAAGACCGAGGACCACTTCTTCCTCGGGTTCCCGAGCTACTGGAACGTGGTCGCGTTCTACGTCGTCGTGCTCGGCCTCAGCCCGGTCAGCACCGGCATCATCCTGGTGGTCTGCTCGGTGCTCGTCTTCATCCCGGTGAAGTACGTGTACCCGTCGCGCACGAAGGCGTTCCGCTCGCTGAACCTGTTGACGACCGCGATCTGGCTCGCGTCGTACGCCGTACTCCTCGCACAGATGCCGAACCCGAACGCGATCGTGGTAGCGATCTCGCTGGCCTACCTGGTCTACTACGGCGCCCTCAGCCTCTACCTCACCTGGCGCCGCAAGGTCGTTTCGTAGGCCATGCCTCCCAACCTCACGCCTACTGCGCGGCACTCGGCACGGCACCTCGCCGCACGTGAGCAAAGGCCACGATGCTCCGCATCGAGACCTTCGCTCCCGCACGCCGAGCCACCGCACCGAGCACCTGCTCGCTACGATGTGAGGTTGGGAGGCATGGCCTAGTGGTTCTCGGTCTCGGCGCGGCGCTCGGCGCCGCGGTGCTGTTCGGTGTCGGGGCGATCCTGCAGGCCGTTGGTTCGCGGAAGGTGCCGACCGAGTCGGAGCTGGATCCGCGGCGGCTCGGCGGGTTCGTGCTGGCGCTGCTCAAGCAGCCCGCGTTCCTCGGTGCATTGGCGCTGAACCTCGCCGGATTCGGGCTGCATTTCGTCGCGCTACGGCTGCTGCCGTTGTACCTGGCGCAGGCGGGGATCGCGGTCAGTCTGGTCGTGACGGCGTTGCTCGCGACCCGGTTGATGTCGGACAAGTTGAGTGCGCTCGAGTGGTCCGCGGTGATCGGCGTCTGCGTCGGGCTCGGTCTCCTCGCGGTGGCCGCGGGCGATGCGGGCGCCAGTGCGCAGCATCACGGGCTCACGATCGGCATCATCGTGGGGCTCGTCGTCATCGCCGCGCTGGGTGCTGTTGCCAGTCGTTCGCAGCACGGTGTTTCCACCGCGCTGCTCGGGATGCTTGCCGGTCTCGGGTACGCCGGGGTTGCGATCTCGGCGCGCCTGTTGCAGGACGGGTCGATGAGCGAACTCGTCCGGAGCCCCACGCTCTACACGCTGCCGATCAGCGGCGCGCTCGCGTTCATCCTCTACTCGCTCGCGCTGCAACGCGGTTCGGTGACGCTGGCCACCACGCCGATGATCGCGTTGCAGACCATCACCCCGGCCGCCGTCGGCGTCTTCGTCCTCAACGACGCCGTACGCGCCGGATGGTGGCCGGCCGCGGTCGCCGGCTTCTTCCTGTCCGCCGCCGGTTCAGTCATCCTCGTCCGCTTCGAAAGCGTCAAGGCCTAGCCGCGCGACGAGAAGCCGGTGCCGGTGGGAGGATTTCCTGTGATAGCGCCGGAATTTCGCCGAAGACGGCTCTTCGGTCCGATAGGTGGGTGAACTGCGGGGCCGTGAGACAGGTTCTGGTGGGCTGGGACCTGATATTCCCTGTCCGCAGCACCGAGAAGGTGTCTCCTCGCCCGGCAACTCCGGGTCGAAGTTCTAACGGCTCGGCCACTTCCACGGCGGCTCGTCCAATGGGCGTTGACCGGTGATGGTGGTCGCGCCTTTCTCCTTGACGAGTTCGATCGTCTGGAGGTCGGGGGAGAGGGCCTCCAGCGAGGCGATGAACGGGCGGGAGTGGGTGACGACGATGACCTGCGTCTCTTTCGCCGCGGTGACCACCAGGTTGGCGAGCGCCGGCAGGAGATCGGGGTGGAGGCTGGTCTCGGGCTCGTTGAGAACGAGGAGTTCCGGCGGTCTCGGGGTGAGCAACGCGGCGACCCACAGGAGATATCTGAGGGTGCCGTCGGACAGCTCGGCACCGGAGAGCGGGCGCAGCAACCCGTGCTGCTGAAAGGCGATCTCGAAACGGCCCGCGGTGTTGGTGATCTGGACGCGGCTCCCGGGAAATGCGAGCTCGATCGCCTCCTCCAAGGCTCCTCGAGGACCTAGCTCCCGAACCGTCTGCAGAGCAGCAGCCACGTCCGAGCCGTCCCCGGAGAGTACGGCGGTGCGCGTGCCGACCTGGACTCGGCGGGCGGGCGCTGTCGCGTCGGTCCGGAAGTGGTCGTAGAACCGCCAGCCCCGCAGGCGCTCCCGCACCAGCAGCAGCTCGGGCGCGCGTTCCGGGTCCGCGAACTCGCTCAACATGCTGTCGAACGTCTCGAGCTGATGCCCGCCGCGCTGCCATTCACCACTCGCCGCCCGGATCCGCACCTCACGGTTGGTTCGCTCGACCAGCAACGCAGCCGGCCGCAGGAACGGCCCCGCCCACAACGCTTCGCGCTTGATCTCCGGATCTAGATCGAACTCCGATCCGTTCGGGATCGGCAACCCGAGATCCATCAGATAGCCGTAGTCGTCTCCCGCGAACCCCATCCGCAACGTCACCGGCCCGGTCCGCCGCGTGCCTTGCGTGGGCCGATCCTTCCGGACATGCTCCGGCCCCGCCCACAGCGTCGACTGCAGACCGCCTTCCCGCGCCAGCGCCGCCACCGCACCGTTGCGCGAAGCATCAGCCAGCAACCGCAGCGCCCGGTAGAGACTCGACTTCCCCGTCCCGTTCGCCCCGGTCACAACGTTCAGACCACGCAACGGCATCACCACCCGCCGCAGCGACCGGTAGTTCTCCACCGCCAACGTCGTCAACATGCCAGCCACGGTACCGACGCGCGCCGACAGTCCGTACTGACAACAGGACGGGCGCGTGGGAGAAACCCACGCGCCCGTTGCCGTCAGGCCAGGGATTCTTCCCAGGCCTGGTGGAGTCCGGCGTAGTGGCCGTCGTCCATGGTGATGAGGTGGTCGGGACGGCCGTCCTCGATGATCTGGCCGTATTCCAGGACCAGGACGCGGTCGGCGGTCTCGACGGTGGACAAGCGGTGCGCGATGACGATCGCCGTACGGTCGGCCAGGATCGTCTTCAGCGCCCGCTGGATGAGGCGTTCGCTGGGGATGTCCAGGCTGGACGTCGCCTCGTCCAGAATCAGTACGGCGGGGTTCGCCAGGAACGCCCGCGCGAACGCGACCAGCTGCCGCTGACCAGCCGAGAGCCGGGAACCGCGCTTCTCGACCGCGGTGTCGTATCCGTTGGGCAGCGCCGCGATGAAGTCGTGCGCGCCGATCACCTTCGCGGCCTCGACGACCTCCTCCATCGTCGCGTCCGGTTTGCCGAACCGGATGTTGTCGGCGACCGAGCCGGTGAACAGGAAGTTCTCCTGCGTCACCATCACGACCCGCTCGCGCAGGTCGTCCTCGGCCAGGTCCCGGAGGTCGACACCGTCGAGCAGCAGGTGCCCGCTCGTCGGGTCGTAGAACCGTGCCACCAGTTTCGCGATCGTGGTCTTCCCGGCACCCGTCGTACCGACCAGGGCCAGAGTCTGGCCGGCCGGCACGTCCAGCTGCAGACCGGGCAGCACCGGTACGCCGTCGACGTACTCGAAGCGCACGTTCCGCAGTTCCAGGTGACCGCGCGCCGGGCCTGGCTTGGCCGGCTGGATCGGCTCCGGCACGTCCGGTGTCTCGTTCAGCACGCCGGACAGCTTCTCCAACGCTGCCGAAGCGGACAGGAACGTGTTGTAGAACTGCGTGATGTCCTGCAGCGGCTCGAAGAACTGCCGCAGGTAGAGCAGGAACGCGGTCAGTACGCCGACCGTCACGTGCCCGTGGTACGCCTGGTAGCCGCCGTACGCCAGGATCGCGACGATCGTGATGTTGCCGACGCCCTTGATCGCCGGCATGAAGATCGCGTTCAGCCGGAACGCCTCGAGGTTCGCCTTCCGGTACCGGTCGTTGACGCCGTGGAAGATCTCCTCGTTGCGCGGCTCCCGGCGGAACGCCTGCACCGCGCGGATGCCGGTCATCGACTCGACGAAGTGCACGATGACCAGGACGACGGCCTCCCGCGTCTGCCGGTAGACCGCCGCGGACCGCTTCCGGAACCACGCTGTCAGGATCAGCAGCGCCGGGAACGACAGCAGCGCGAGCAGACCGAGCTTCACGTCGAGCGTGAGCAGGATGATCGACGTGCCGACCAGAGTCAGCACTGCGGTGACCAGGCTGTCGAACCCGCTCGCCAGCATCTCGTCGATGACGCCGACGTCGGACGTCAGCCGGGAGATCACCCGGCCTGACGTGAACTTGTCGTGGAACGCCGGGCTGAGCCGCTGGAAGTGGTCGAACACCCGGCGCCGCAGACCGAGCAGGATGGTCTGACCGAGCCGGCCCGAGCGCATCAGGAACAGCTGCCGCGCAAAGGCCTGGATCAACGCCGCCGCCAGCACGACGATGACGATCGTGACCAGCTGCTGGGAGCCCTCGCCCGCCAGGATCGGGGGGATGCCGTTGTCGATGCCCAGGTGGACCAGGTACGGCACGGCGAGCCGGGCGCCGTTCTCGACGAGCACGATCGCGACCAGCAGCCAGATGAGCTTCTTGTACGGCCGGAGCAGTTCACCGAGCAGCTTCCGGGAGTCCTCCTTCAGCCGGATGCTGGTCGCACGAGAGATCTCCCGGTCGGGGTCTTCCTCGAACAGACCCCGCCACTTCTGCTCCTCCGGCTGCTCATCCTCCGGTTCGCTAGGAGGAGGTGTCTGCTGGGTTGTCGTCGTCATGCGTGCACCTCCTCTTCCTCCGCTGCCAGCAGGTGCCGGTACGCCGGGACCGTTGCGAGCAGCTCCTGATGGGTTCCTACGTGCGTGACTGTGCCGTTCTGCAGCAGAGCGACCTGGTCGGCCAGCATCACCGTCGACGCGCGGTGCGCGACCACGATGCCGGTGGTCTCGGAGAGCACGTTCCGCAGTGCCTCCTCGACCAGCGCCTCGGTGTGTACGTCGAGAGCGGACAGGGTGTCGTCCAGCACCAGTACGGCGGGCTTGGCGAGCACTGCACGAGCCAGTGCGAGCCGCTGCCGCTGACCGCCCGACAGCGACATGCCCTGCTCGCCGACGCGTGTCTCCAGGCCCCACGGGAGGTCGTTGGCGAACTGCGCCTGAGCGATGTCCAGCGCCTGCTGGACGTCTGCCTCGGTGGCGTCCGGACGGCCGAGGGTCAGGTTCTCCCGGACGCTCATGGAGAACAGGGTCGGGTCGTCGAACGCGGACGCGACAGCCGTCCGCAGCGACACCAGGGACAGGTCCCGGATGTCGTGCCCGTCGATGGTGATCCGTCCGGCGGTCACGTCGTACAGCCGGGGGACCAGTGCGGTCAGAGTGGTCTTGCCGGACCCGGTGGCGCCGACCAGTGCGAGCGTCGTACCAGGGGCCAGGTCGAGGTTGATGTCGTGCAGCACCTCGGTGGAGTCGTCGGAGAACCGGAACCCGACGTGCTCGAAGCGCAGGTGACCCCGCGCGTTCGTGAGTTCCTCCGAGCCGGGCTTGATCACCGTGTAGGTGTCGAGGATCTCGCTGATCCGGTCCGCCGCGGTCATCGACTCCTGCGCCATCGCCAGGATCGCGCCGAGCGAGGTGACCGGCCAGACCAGCGACAGCATCAGCGTGATGAACGCGACCAGGGTGCCGAGCGTGATCGCCTCCCGGCCGACGGCGAGCGCGCCGAGCAGCAGGACGATCACCAGGGTCAGGTTCGGGATGACGCCGAGGAAGCTCCAGAACCGCGAGGCGAGCCGGACCTTCTCGACCTCGGTGTCGTACAGCCTGGTCGCCTCGTCGTCGAACTGACCCTGGACGTGCGGCCGCCGGCCGAACGCCTTGATCACCCGGAAGCCGAGCGCCGACTCCTCGATCCGGGTGGCCAGGTCACCCTGCTGGTCCTGGACCTTGCGGGAGATCCGCAGGTACTTCTTCTCGAACTTCAGCGACACCATGACGATCGGCACGGCGGCCACCAGGACCACGAGGCCGAGCGGCCAGTACAGCTGGAGCAGCAGGATCGTGACCACGACCAGCTGCAGGACGTTCATCACCAGGAACAGCAGACCGAAGCCCATGAACCGGCGGATCGTGGACAGGTCGGTGGTGACGCGGGAGAGCAGCTGACCGCTCTGCCAGCGGGTGTGGAACTCCATCGGCAGGGACTGCAGACGGACGTACAGGTCGTGCCGGAGCGTGGCCTCGAGGTCGCTGACGGTCCGGGACTGCGCCCAGCGGCGCATCCAGACCAGGATGACCTCGGCGATGCTGAGCCCGAGGGCCAGCAGTGCGAGCGGGACCAGCATGCTCAGCTCGCGGCGGGTGACCGGACCGTCGATGATGGCTCGGGTGACCAGTGGAACGGCGAGACTGACGCCGACGCCCAGCATGGCGGTGGAGAACATCACCGCGAGGCGCCAACGGTGTGGCTTCAGGTAAGGACGGAGCCGCCACAGGTTGCGGCTGCGTTCTGGGGCACGGGTGGTAGGGGCTGCAATCGACGGCGCTTGGACAGTGTGCACTGAAGGCATCTGGACGGGCGCACTTCCCATCTACTTCGAGTCAAAGGGGGTGAGGGCGTGTCTGCCCTTGGCGACCTGAAAACGGCGCACTTTCCAGTATCGCCCACTGGGTAAGCGCTTGTCCTGCCAATTCCATTCCCTCCCGATGAAACGCAATAACCCATCTCGTGCGTACGCCGGAACGTCGCCGGCACCTATCACGATCCGCAATCAGTACTACGCCACCGATCGCTCGACCAGTTCCCCTTCGGGCAGATCCTGCAGCCCGCGGAGCGGTGAGAAGGCGGCAACCAGAAGGCCGGCGAGCATGCCGGCGGTCGCGATCAGGAGGGTGGGACGGATGTGCAGGGCAGTGGCCAGGACGCCGGAGACCGCTGCGCCGACCGTCTGGCCGCCGATCACCAGAGTGCGCCAGGACGCGGTTACCTGCCCCACGAGATGCGACGGCGCGAGCCCCTGGCGCAGGGTGCGTTGCGGGACGCCGAACAGGGACATGCCGAGTCCGGCGAGTGCCTGTCCGAGGAGGATCACCGGCGTCACACCGGTGAACAGGGCGACGCCGTTAAGCGATGCGAGGACCACACCGGACAGGTAGGAGCGGCCGAGACCGACCCGGCGGCACCAGGCGGGGGCGATGAATGTTCCGGCCACCGCAGCAGCTCCGAACGTGGTCATGGACAGACCGACGAACGCCGGTGATCTGTGCAGCTCACGGATCAGGAAGAGCACCACCAGCGGGCCCGACATCGATCCGGCCATGGCAGCGATCCCTGCCGAGATCACGAGCGGTCTGAGCATCCGGTCGCCGAACAGCACCCGCAGACCGGCTGACAGACGCACCTCGGAGCGCGGTCGGGCGGGTGCGCGCGCCGGCTCGCGGATGAGGCACGAGACCACCGTAGAGACGACGTACGACGCGGCGTCGATGACGATCGCGAACGGTGCCGTGAGCACCTGTACGAGGAAGCCCGCTACGGACGGTCCGAGCGTGGAGGCAAGGTTGAGATTGAGCAGTGCCGCGCTGTTCGCCCGCATCAGGTCCGCACGCGGCACCAGCGACGGGATCATCGTCTGCGACGCGGTGTCGGACAGCAGAGTCAGCACTCCGGTCAGTACGGCGACGGCGTACAGCTGCTCGATGCGCAGCCATCCCAGTGCTGCTGCCGCAGGTACTGAGCCGAGCAGGAGGAGCCGCCCGAGGTCGGTCCAGATCAGCACGCGCCGCAGCGACCACCTGTCGACCCAGACGCCGGCGAGCAGCCCGAACACCAGATGCGGCGCGATCGTCAACGCGGACAACGCACCCATCTCCACGGCCGACGCCTGCAGGTTCAGCACAGCCACCAGCGGCAGCGCGACAGTGGTGACCGCACTGCCCGACGCGGACACCAGCTGCCCGATCCACAGCTTCCGGAACTCGCCCCTCACGACCCATGCCATGGCCGTGAACCTGTCACTCCGCAGAGTCACTCGACTACGCCTGTTCGCCCGGAGCAGACGCTGTTCACTCGACGCGAAACACGGGACCTCTTGCGGTGAAGGGGAGGGATGCGCCGCGGGGGATCAGCCACGCGTGCTCCCGCCGTACCCGGACGACGTCGCACTGGCCGTCGGTGATGAGCAGGATCGGACCGTGGACCGGGAAGTCGTCCGCGCGCTCCAGCAGATCCACACCGGGCTGCAGGACGGTCCCGCCGCGACCGTGCACCTTCACGCGGCCGGCGATGTCATCCACCGGCACGTAGCCGGCGTCGTACGCCGCAGCGTCGCAGTACACCACTCGCGCGGCCGGTACGTCGCGGGCGCGCGAGTACGACGCGATCGCGCCGAGTGCCTTGCCGAGCAGCTCGCGGTCCATCGAGCCCGACGTGTCCAGGACGACGCCGTACGTCGGGAGTCGTTCCAGCTCGACCGGGCGGATCCAGCCGGGGCGTGGGATGTCCGGCGTACCGGATTGGCGTCGGGAGGCCCGTGCGTACGTGCGGGTCTTCTCGACCGCTGGGACGTGCTCCTCGAACCAGCGGGCCAGCTGTGCGTCCCAGGCGAGCGGCGGGTGGTCCAGCGCGCGGATCTCCTCGACCAGTCCGGCAGGCAGCGTGCCGCGCGCTGGGTCGTGGTACGCCAGTCCGGTGCTCAGAGCGCGTCGGTAGATGTCGTCCAGGCCAGCAGCGCGTGCAGCCTCACCGGAGTGCGGGAGCGGGTGGCCGAGTACGTCGCCCAGGCCGACGCCGCGTAGCGTCGCCAGCTTGCGGTAGCGGCGCAGGTCCGTGGTGATGCGGTCGTAGACCTCCTCCGCGGACATGCCCTTCAGTGCTGGGTCGTACAGCCCACCGTCGGGCAGAGTGCCGACGCCCATCTCCAGGAGCCAGCCGTTGATCACCAGGTCGGCGGCGACGTTCCACAGGTACGGGTCGCGGCCTCCGACGCGCTCGCCGTGCCTCAGAGCGGCGTGCAGCATCTCGTGCGCCATGACGAACCGCCACTCGCTCTGCGTCAGGCTGGTCAGCGGGTTCACGTAGATCTCGCCGGCGGACGCGTTGACCGCCGCGACGCGGATGTCCCAGGCGCGGGCGAGCTCAGCCTCGGCGACGATCGTCATGCTCGCAGCGATCGCACCGAGCAGCGGGTACGACGAGACGAACCAGCCGAGTGCCAGGTCCCACTGGTCCCGGCCGCCGCTGCCTGCGGTCAGCGACGAGCGTGCACCACCAGCAACCTCGACGGCGGCAGCAGCCGCGGCGGACAGACCTGCGGCGAACAGTTCGCCCCAGGTCGGCGGCTTGCCCCAGCCGTTCCAGCGGGCGCTCTGGACATCAGGGGCATGACCGGCCACTCCCAGACGCTCGTACTCGGCCGGTACGCCGGTGCGCCTCCACAGTCGCGCCAGCGCGTCCTCCTCCACCGCGGGGAAGTCCTGCGGTAGTTCGACGACCGTCGTACCGAGTTTGAGCGACTGGAGGTAGCGGTTGACGGCCACGTCGTACGCGGCGGAGGCGGCCTGGTCAGGGTCCCGTTCGGTGTGGCCAAGGCCCAGGTGGATCAGCAGGTGCGCGAAGACCCAGGACCACTCGTCTGGTGTCGCGCGGCGCGTCCGGTGCGTGCGGATCTGGCCGTTCGAGTCAATCGTGGCCCAGCCGTCCAGTGGGCAGCTGTCGTCGCGAATCGGGCTGTGCGCCCAGTCGGCCATCGGTGCGAACAACGGGTGGTGCACGACAGTGGTCCAGCCGGACTGGATCGCCTCCCACGCCGGGTCCCGCTGCTTCTTCCGCTTAGGCACGTGCCGCCACCAGCCGCGGCAGGTCGCGACTGACTTCGACCAGGAACCACGTCGGCAGCACCGGTCGGCCGTCGTCGTCCGCAGCGATCACCACCTGCGCCACCTCGAGTGAGATCTCCGCCAGCTCGACCAGCAGGGCCTTGCCGCGGTGCGCGAGCTGACGGGCCGCAGGGCTCGCCGACGCCTTGTCCGCGGCCAGCTCCTTGATCAGCCGGGCACGGAACGTCTCGGCCAGGAAGTACAGCAGGTCCCGGTCCTCCGGTGCGGACGGCCAGCCGGTTTCGCCCTTCAGCACGGCGTCCAGCCCGAAAGCGTGCCGGACCGTCTTCACGTACGCGCGGAACGCCGACGCGTGCGCCGCGTACAAGGTGCCGAAGGCAAGGACCCGGAGCGTCTCGTCGGACACGTCGTCGCCGTACGAGTGCAGGGCGTCCGAGAGCATGTGCCAGCTGCGCGGCGTCGAGAACGGCTCCTCGGTCTTCGGCGGCGCGATCCACAGGTGGTCGGGGCGGTTGCGCAGGTAGTCGACGACCCACGGGTGGATGCCCGCCGTACCCGCCCACTGCAGCCAGTCGGTCGCGGACGCGCGCAGGTGGACGTGCACGAGGCGGTTCACCAAGGCGCTCGCCATCGGGCGGGCCAGGGCGTTGTCGGTGGCCCGGTTGCCGGCGCCGATCACGACGGAGCCCTCGGGCAGCTCGTACTCACCGATGCGGCGGTCCAGGATGAGCGAGTAGAACGCCTTCTGTACCTCGGCCGAGGAAGCGTTCAGTTCGTCGAGGAACAGGCAGTACGGCTCGTCGCGGGCGATCGCCACGGGCGGTGCGAACCGGCTGCGGCCGTCGACGATCTGCGGTACGCCGATGAGGTCCTCCGGCGCGAGCTGCGTGCCCAGGAGCGTGACGCATTCCAGACCGAGCGATTCCGCGAACGCCCGTACCAGGCTGCTCTTCCCGATCCCCGGTGCGCCCCAGAGGAAGACCGGGCGTACCACTGCCACGTGCAGCAGTACTTCGGGCAGTTCGGCCGCCGATACCGTGATTCCTGCCTGCATCAGTCCCCTTCGTCGCCGGTCAGCCTTTCAGGATCCTCTTGAGGTCACGGTGTGTCACCCGGTTTTTCCACTACGCTGCTCTCGTGCTGGGGTTCCGGGTGAAGGCGGCGATCGTGTGTGCCGTCGTGCTGCTGCCGTTGTCGGCGTCGCAGGTGATGGCAGCCGATCCACCCCAGCACCTGGGGGAGGGCGTCCTCGTTCCTGGGCGCACGGCGGTCGACGTCGGTATGTCGGGCGCCCGCGTGGTCGTGTCGAACCCTGTCTACGAGACGAGTAACAACGGGACTACCTGGACAGCTTCTGGTGGCTCGAACGACGGCAAGCCGCTGCAGGTCGAAGGGACTGCGCTACTGACCTTCGACGGCAGTACTGCGAAGGTCGGTGGGCTCACGTTCCCGGCAGCGGACGAGGTGGTGCTCGGGAAGGGCGGCAAGCTCGTCTCGCACCGTGCGTCGGCTGCTGCGACCGCTGAGGTGTACGACGTCGCCAGCAAGGCCAAACTCGCCGACGCCGCCCAGCCGTTCGCCATGTCCGGCGACACGTTGTGGAAGGTGACCGAGCCAGGGCATCTGGACGGTAAGAACCTGACCACTGGTGTAGTGAAGACCGTGCTGGTCGCCAGCGCGTGCACGGTCGGCCCGGACCACGTCAACGGCCGGTGGGCGGTGCTGAGCGGCTGCAACCAGGTAGTAGACGTCAACGGGCCGCAGCCGCCGCGGAACCTCACTGTCGCTGCAGACGCCCAGCTGGGCAACGGATTCACCGTGCAGACCTCCGGCTCCGACTTGCTGGTCACCGACCTCAACGACCCGGCGCTCGGGCAACGCCGCTACGGGCCGATCCGCACAACCACCCCGAGCTTCCGCGCAGACGGCTCCGGCCTGGCGGTGATCGTGTACGCCGACGCGGCCAGCAGGCCCCGGGTGATCACCCTGTCCTGGCTGACCGCCGACCCGCAGCAGCACCCGGACACCGTCGCGCCCGTACTGACCAGTGCGTCCGCAGGCGACCGCGTCCGCGACAACACCAGCCTGTCCTTCGAGTGGGCGTACGACGACCCGCAGGACCCGAACTCACCCGCGACCGGTGTGAACAGCTACGACCTGCGAATCCAGCAGCGCCCCAACCGCACGTCGCCGTACAGCGCCTGGAACCAGGTGCCCGAGTGGCAGGGGCTCAAGACCACCGGGGCGAGTTTGACCGCACCGATCGGCACCGACACGTGCTGGCAGGTGCGTGCGCGCGACTACGCCGGCAACGTGAGTGCCTGGAGTACGTCGTACTGCAGTGAAGTGGACGGTACGGCGCCTGCGCTGGTCACGTGGCGCATCGGCGACCGCGTGCAGCTGAGCGGTTCCGCGACAGTGCGCTGGGCCTACAAGGACGACACCGACATCGCGTCGTACGACGTGATCTACAAGGTTGCCGCACCGGGTGCCCCGCTCGGCAAGTGGATCTACCCGGCCGTCTGGCAGAACACGCGCATCACGGGGATCACCTGGTCGCCACGACTCGGCTGGGACGAGTGCTTCATGGTGCGTGCCCGCGACTACCTGGGGAACCTGTCCGCCTGGTCCGCACCGATCTGCTCGGTAGTACCCGAGGACGATCGCGCCCTGACCTCAGCCGGCACGGTCACCCGCTCCACCAGCACGCTGGCGTTCCAAGGCACCACGACCATCCTCAAAGCCAACGGCGCCTACCTGACCAAGGCGACCGAAGCCGGCCAGCGCATCGCCCTGGTAGCGATTCACGGTCCCGGCCAAGGACGCGTGGACATCTACCACGCGAACCTCAAGATCGGCACGGTCTCTCTGGCCGCGACCACCACCAGCCGCGTGGTCACCTACCTCCCCACAACCCCTTTCCGCACAGGGGCTCTCAAGATCGTCTCCACTTCCACGGCCCCGGCCGGTATCGACGGCATCGCCTTTCTCAGGGCTCCGTAGGAATTTCGGGACGTATCAGTCCGGTTCCCGGTTTCAAGCCGTCGGAGGCGGGTAGGTTGCCGGGCGGGAGACAGCACGGAGGACCACAAAGACTCGGGGTCTGGACTGGGAGGGAACCCTTGTCAACGCAGTGTCCGTCGGCCGATTCGGCCGGCGATCGGCGGTACCTGATGCCCGCTCGCGGGCCGCACGTCCCACTCGAGGAGCTGCCTTCTCGAGCCGGATAGCGAATCCCTATGGATGCCAACGCCCTCCAGCGCAGCTGGGACCGGGTGACAGAGCACGGAGAACAGGTACCGCTGTACTTCTACTCGCACTTGTTCGTGTCCTATCCCGAGGTACGGCCGATGTTCCCGCTCTCCATGTCGAACCAGCGGGACAAGCTCGTCGGCGCCCTCGGCCGGATCGTCAGCCATGCCGATCAGCTCGAGAACGACGCGGCGTTCCTGGAGCACCTCGGCCGCGACCATCGCAAGTACGCCGTCGTCGCGGACCACTACAACGCGGTCGGTGCGTCGTTGTGCGCGACCCTGAAACACTTCCTCGGGTCCGACTGGGACGAGGAGCTCGCCGGGCACTGGACTGCGGCCTACCAGGTGATTGCCCGGATCATGGTCGAGGCGGCCGAGACCTCCTCGGAGTCCAGCCCGGACTGGTGGGACGCCGACGTGACCGCGGTCGAGCGGCGGACCATGGACCTCACGCTGCTGACCATCCGGCCGCGGCGCGCGTTCCAGTTCCTCCCGGGCCAGTCGGTCTCCGTGGAGATCCCGCAACGGCCCCGGCTGTGGCGGTACTTCAGTCCGGCGAACGCCCCGCGCCGGGACGGCTCGATCGACCTGCACGTACAGCAGATCGACGGTGGCCAGGTGAGTCCGGCCGTGGTGCGGTCCCTGAAGGTCGGCGACGTCGTGAAGCTGGGCGCCCCGGTCGGTGAACGGCTGACCCGGCGTACGGACGACGTACGGGACCTGCTGATGGTCGCCGGAGGAACCGGTCTGGCCCCGCTGCTCGCGGTCCTCGAACAGATCGACAACGAGTGGGCTCGGTCACGGACCGCCCCACGGGTCCATCTGCTCCACGGGGTCCGGATGCCCTGGCACCTCTACGACCGCCCGCAGCTGCGTGAGATGGCTCAGAAGCGGCCCTGGTTCGACTACACGGAGGTTGTGTCGGACGACGCGTCCTACCCAGGCACGCGCGGAAAGGTCGGCATGGTCGCAGCCCGGCAGGACCTGCACGGGCGGACGGCGATGGTGTGCGGCGGCCCGCAGATGGTCGCGCACACGCTGGAGCGACTGGCCGGCGCTGGCATGGACCCCGAACACATCAAGTACGAGCACTTCTACTACGCGCCCGTTGACGAGCACACGGGCGACCCAGCGCTCACCAGGTCAGGAGACAACAAGTGACGAACGGAAAGCACCGCCACGGCTCTCCGCACTACCAGACCCCCGATGCGATCCGGGGTGAAACGTTCCGGCGCAGGCTCCGGGGCCTCGATTCCGACCAGGTGTACGGGTACATCGACCTGCTCGCCGACCAGGTGCACGCGACCGCGCGAGAGGTCAGCGATTGCCGGGCCGAGAACGAGCGGCTCCAGGCGGAGCTGCGGCGAGCCCGGGCGGAGGTCCAGCGGGTGCAGGGCGAGCTGGACGAGTACGAGCAGGTCGGCGAGCGCGTGAACGAACAGATCGTCGAGCTGTTCAGCCAGGCCCAGCTGGTGGCCGAGGAGATGGTCCAGGACGTCAGCCGGGACGCCCGCGAGCGCATCGGTCAGGCGCGCGCCCACGAGCGCCGGATCGTCGAGGAGGCCATGGACACGGCCGGGCAGCAGGTCCGCTCGTACGCTCAGAACGCGCAGACCCGGATGCAGTCGATCGTCGACTCGTTCTCGACCGAGGTCGAGCGGCTCGGCAGCAACGGGCAGTCCGGTGCGGCAGCACCCCACCAGAAGGACGCCTGGTTCGACGACCTGAGTGACTGGCAGGTCCGCCTGCAGAACGGGCACGCGAACGGGAACGGGCCTGGGGGCGCGAACGGCAGCGGTCCGGGGTCTCCGGGCTCGGACTGACCCGTGCATACTCTTCCGAACCCCGCCCGGACGGAGGAACACCGCGCGGAAGCCCCGACCAGCCGGCGGGCGGCACGAAGCCGCCGGCCACTGGCCCTGCCACTCGCAGTCCTCGGACTGGCTGTGGCAGGCGCCACCCTCGGCGTGCTCCAACTCGGCCACGGTGCGCCCATCGGCGTCCCGACCGAAGTAGCGATCACGCTCAGCCTGGCAGGCCTCCTCCTCGCCGTGGGAGTCTGCGTCCGCCATGTCGTCCCGGTGCTTGCCGGGGAACAGTTGCTCCAGGTCGCCGGCGTGCGATGGGGCACTGGCCGACGCTCCCGCCGTACGGCGGCACGACGGCCCGTGAGGGTCCTACCTCCGCCCGACCACCCGCCGGTGAGCCGTTCCGAGCCGGAGACCGACATCGAGACGGTCAAGGCCGCGGCGAAGGAGTTCCTCGAGCTCTTCCACGGCGAGGACGCACAGGCCGGCCCGATCGAGCCGCGGCTCGCCGAGGTGATGCGCGAGATCGACACGACCGGCACCTACTGGCACACCCCCGACGAGCTCACCTTCGGCGCCCGGGTCGCCTGGCGGAACAACAAACGGTGCATCGGGCGGCTGTACTGGCGCAGCCTGCAGGTGCGCGACCTGAGGACGGTTTCCGACGCCGGCAGCGTCGCCGCGCACTGCTTCGAGCATCTGCGGACGGCGCACAACGGCGGCAAGATCCGGCCGATGATCAGCGTGTTCGCTCCCGAGACGCCGTCCCGGCCCGCTCCCAGGATCTGGAACGAACAGCTCATCCGGTACGCCGGATACGAGCAGCCGGACGGCCGCGCGCTCGGGGATCCGCGGTACCGCGCGTTCACGAGCAAACTGATGCAGCGCGGGTGGCGGCCGCCCGAACGGCGAGGAGCCTTCGACGTGCTCCCGCTCGTCGTGGAGACCGTCGAAGAAGGGCCGCGGATGTTCCAGCTGCCCGGGCAAGCGGTCCACGAGGTTCCGCTCGAGCACCCCGAGCTGAAGTGGTTCGCGGACCTCGAACTGCGCTGGCACGCGGTCCCGGTGATCAGCAACAACCGGCTGGTCATCGGCGGCGTCTCCTACCCGGCCGCACCCTTCAACGGCTGGTACATGGGCACCGAGATCGGGGCCCGCAACCTGGGCGACAGCGACCGCTACGACCTGGTCCCGGAGGTCGCGGAGCGGATGGGGCTGGACACCTCGCACGAGGCGACCCTGTGGCGCGACCAGGCCCTGGTCGAGATCAACCGGGCGGTCCTGCACTCGTTCACCGCGAACGGCGTGACCGTCACCGACCATCACACCGAGTCCCGCCGGTTCCTCATCCACCTGGAGAAGGAAGAACGCGCCGGCCGCGGCTGCCCCGCCGACTGGAGCTGGATCGTCCCGCCCATGTCCGGCTCCCAGACCCCCGTCTTCCACCGCTACTACGACGCCGACAACCAGGTCCCCAACTTCGTCAACGACCCCGAAGCCACCTGCCGAGCCCTCCGAGGCGGCCCACCCGCCTTCCCCTGACCACCCGCCACCCCAACCCCAGAGCCCGCCCCCCAACCCAAGCCCAGAGCCCAACCGCCAACCCAACCCAAGCCCAGAGCCCCGACCGCCCAACCCGAGCCCAGAGCCCGACCCCCCAACCCAAGCCCAGAGCCCGACCCCGACCCGAGCCCAGAGCCCGCCCGCTAACCCAACCCAAGCCCCGAGCCCGCCCGCCCAACCCAAGCCAGGAGCCGAGCGAAGCGAAGGCAATCGGGGGTGCGGGTGGCGAAGCCCCCGCCCGCGCCGAGCGAAGCGAAGGCGCACAAAAGAAGAGGGCGAGCCACCCTGCGCTTTCCGCAGGCATAGCTCGCCCTCTCGCCCGAGCGGGTGACGAGAATCGAACTCGCGTAGTCAGTTTGGAAGACTGGGGCTCTACCATTGAGCTACACCCGCGGTGCTCGGACATGATTTCACATCGGCCGGGCGGACTCAAAACGGTATGTCGGAGGCCCCGGTGGCGCGAGCACTGGTTCCGGTCGACTACACTCGACCGGTCACTGCGGGGCGTAGCGTAGTGGCTAGCGCGCCTGCTTTGGGAGCAGGAGACCGCAGGTTCGAGTCCTGTCGCCCCGACAAACCCCCTGTAGCACCGCTGCAGCGCGGGCTGTCGCGCGTGCTGTGAATGTCACCGAATCAAGGAGAACCGCCACCGTGAAGAGCACCGTCGAGTCCTTGAGCCCGACCAAGGTCAAGCTCATCGTCGAGGTGCCGTTCGAGGAACTCAAGCCGAGCCTCGACGCGGCGTACAAGAGCATCGGCCAGCAGATCGTGGTGCCGGGCTTCCGCAAGGGCAAGATCCCGCCGCAGGTCATCGACCAGCGCGTCGGCCGCGGCCCGGTGCTCGAGGAGGCGATCAACGACGCGCTCCCGAAGCTCTACTCGCAGGCGGTCAGCGACAACCAGGTCAAGGCGATCGGCCGGCCCGAGGTCGACGTGACCGAGTTCAACGACAAGGAGAGCCTGCAGTTCTCCGCCGAGGTCGAGGTCCGCCCGGAGATCACCCTGCCCGATCTGGAGGGTCTGGAGGCCGAGGTCGAGGACATCGCGATCTCCGACGACGAGGTCACCGAGCAGATCGAGTCGCTGCGGCAGCGGTTCGGCTCGCTGAACCCGGTCGAGCGCGCGGTCGTCGACAACGACTTCATCACCCTGGACCTGTCGGCGAGCAAGGACGACGAGTTGGTCGAGGAGGCTCAGGCGACCGGCCTGTCGTACCAGGTCGGCAGCGGTCAGCTGCTCGACGGTCTGGACGAGGCGGTCATCGGCCTGAGCGCCGGCGAGAAGAAGACCTTCGTCACCCAGCTCGTGGGCGGCTCGCTGAAGGGCGAGGACGTGGACGTCGAGGTGACGGTGACCGCTGTCAAGGAGCAGGAGCTCCCGGAGTTCGACGACGAGTTCGCGCAGACCGCGTCCGAGTTCGACACCGCCGACGAGCTGAAGGCCGACGTACAGACCCGGCTGGAGCGCGGCAAGCGGCTCGAGCAGGCCAGCGAGGCGCGCGACGCCGTACTGGAGAAGATCCTGACGCTGGTCGACGTGCCGGTCCCCGAGGGCCTGCTGACCGACGAGCTGGCCGCCCGTAAGGAGAACCTTGAGCAGCAGCTCGGGTACTCCGGGATGACCATGGAGCAGTTCCTCGAGGGCGAAGAGCAGACCCAGGACGAGTTCGACGAGGACCTGAAGAAGCGTTCCGAGGACGCGATCAAGGCGCAGTTCGTGCTCGACCTGGTGGCCGAGCAGCAGGAGCTGAGCGTCAACGACCAGGAGCTGAGCGAGCACATCGTCCGGCACGCGCAGCGTTCCGGCGTCAGCCCGGACCAGTTCGCGCAGCACGCGGTGGAGAACAACCTGGTCCCGAGCCTGGTGTCCGAGGTCGTCCGCGGCAAGGCGCTCGCGTACCTGGTGGAGAACGCCAAGGTCACCGATGCCTCCGGCAACACGGTCGAGCTGAAGACGCTGCTTCCGGACGGTTCGTACGCAGACCCGGAGGCCGCCGCCGACGAGGCCGCCGAGGCCCCGGTCGCGGAGCCTGCGCAGGCCTGAGCACGTCTCGCCGTACGGCCCGGATCCGCTTCCACGGGGATCCGGGCCGTACGCATGTTCGCCGGACGATTGCGACGCGACCGTAAGAAACCTGGCCTAGCGTGGCTGGTGAAACGATTTCCAGGCGAGGGGACCGGTGTGGCCGCGCTGCTGCAGGAGCCTGAGGTACGGCGGGAACCGGAGCGACCGGACCACCGCGAAGTACCTGACGAAGCAGCGGCCGAGGAGTCCGGATCCGTTGTCCTGTGCGGCTGGTGAACGCCCACGAATTCGCTCAGAGCAGACGAGCGGTGCGCCGTGAGCGAACACCTCCGGCCCAGCCTTAGGTCTGTCGCCGTCGCCCAGTAGTGTCGGGTTCGTGAACGAGACATTTGCAGCCAGCCCCACCGCCGCGGGCGGCAACGGATCCGGCGGAGACGACAACGACATCTACCGCGAGCTGCGGAAGAACCGGATCATCTTTCTGGGGTCCGAGGTTCGCGACGACAACGCGAACGCGATCTGCGCGCAGATGCTGCTGCTGAACGCCCAGGACCCGAACGCGGACATCTGGTTGTACATCAACTCGCCGGGTGGCTCGGTGGACTCCGGTATGGCGATCTACGACACAATGCAGTGGATCTCGAACGACGTCGCGACGGTCGGGATGGGTCTGGCCGCCTCGATGGGCCAGTTCCTGCTCTGCGCCGGCGCGAAGAACAAGCGGTACGCGCTGCCGCACGCGCGGATCATGATGCACCAGCCCTCCGGCGGTATGGGCGGCACGGCCTCGGACATCAAGATCCAGGCCGAGCAGTCGCTGCACCTGAAGGCGCTGCTGTTCCGGCTGATCTCCGAGCACACCGGACAGGCGCTCGAGCAGGTCGAGAACGACGCCGACCGGGACCGCTGGTTCACCGCCGACCAGGCGAAGGAGTACGGCTTCATCGACCACGTGGTCACCAGCGCCGCCCAGCTCAGCTCGGGCAGCCCGAACTCCTGATCTCCCACTCCGTCAGTTAAGGACGCACCATGAACTACTTCATCCCGCAGTGGGAGGAGCGCACGTCGTACGGCATGCGCCGGATCGACCCGTACACGAAGCTGTTCGAGGACCGGATCATCTTCCTCGGTACGCCGATCTCCGACGAGATCGCGAACGCCGTGATGGCGCAGCTGCTGTGCCTGCAGTCGATGGACTCCGACCGCGACATCAGCATCTACATCAACTCCCCGGGCGGCTCGTTCACCGCGCTGACCGCGATCTACGACACCATCCGCTACATCAAGCCGGACGTCTCGACCGTCTGCCTCGGCCAGGCCGCCTCGGCCGCCGCGGTGCTGCTCGCCGCCGGTACGCCGGGCAAGCGGTTCGCGCTGCCGAACAGCCGGATCATCATTCACCAGCCGGCCACCGAGGGCACCTACGGCCAGTCGAGCGACATCGAGATCCAGGCCAACGAGATCCTCCGTCTGCGCGCGCTGCTGGAGAAGATGATCGCCGACGCGAGCGGCAAGGACATCGCGGAGGTTTCCCGCGACATCGAGCGGGACAAGTTCCTGACCGCCGAGCAGGCCGTCGAGTACGGCCTGATCGACCAGGTGTTCGAGTCCCTCAAGGCTCCGGTCCCGGCCGGGGTCTGAACGAGTTCAGTTCAGGTCAGGCCGGTCTGACCGGTTGTCAAGAGCCTGACGCGTTCGCCACCGGCGTAGTCACAACCCGGTGGTGAGCGCGGTTTTTCAGCCCGCGACGGGGTACCGTCGAAATCGGTCCGACTGCGCATAGAAGGGATCTGTCCCGGTGGCACGCATTGGTGACGGCGGTGACCTGCTCAAGTGCTCGTTCTGCGGAAAGAGTCAGAAGCAGGTCAAGAAGCTCATCGCCGGTCCCGGCGTCTACATCTGCGACGAATGCATCGATCTCTGCAACGAGATCATCGAGGAGGAGCTGAACGAGGGCTCCGAGGTCGGTCTCACCGAGCTGCCGAAGCCGCGGGAGATCTACGACTTCCTCAACGCGTACGTCGTCGGACAGGACGTGGCGAAGAAGGCGCTCGCGGTAGCGGTGTACAACCACTACAAGCGGGTCCGCGACGGTCAGGGCGCCTCGAGCGCCGGCCGGCACGCGAAGGACGAGGCTGTCGAGCTGGCCAAGTCGAACATCCTGCTGATCGGCCCGACGGGCTGCGGCAAGACCTACCTCGCCCAGACGCTCGCCCGGATGCTGAACGTTCCGTTCGCGATCGCGGACGCGACGGCGCTGACCGAGGCCGGGTACGTCGGTGAGGACGTCGAGAACATCCTGCTGAAGCTGATCCAGGCCGCGGACTACGACGTCAAGAAGGCCGAGACCGGGATCATCTACATCGACGAGGTCGACAAGATCGCCCGCAAGAGCGAGAACCCGTCGATCACCCGGGACGTCTCCGGCGAGGGCGTGCAGCAGGCGCTGCTGAAGATCCTCGAAGGGACCACGGCGAGCGTGCCCCCGCAGGGCGGCCGCAAGCACCCGCACCAGGAGTTCATCCAGATCGACACGACCAACGTGCTGTTCATCGTCGGCGGCGCGTTCGCCGGCCTGGACCACATGGTCGAGCAGCGGGTCGGCAAGAAGTCCCTCGGCTTCAACGCCTCGCGTGAGCCGGAGAAGCCGAAGGAGGCGGGCGGGTACGCCGACGTGATGCCGGAGGACCTGCTCAAGTTCGGTCTGATCCCCGAGTTCATCGGCCGGCTCCCGGTCATCACGACTGTCTCGCCGCTGGACCGTGACGCGCTGATCAAGATCCTGTCCGAGCCGAAGAACGCGCTGGTCAAGCAGTATCGGCGGCTGTTCGAGATCGACAACGTCGAGCTCGAGTTCGACGAGGACGCGGTCGAGGCGATCGCCGACCAGGCGCTGCTCCGCGGCACCGGCGCCCGAGGGCTCCGGGCGATCATGGAAGAGGTTCTCCTCAACGTGATGTACGAGGTGCCGAGCCGCGAGGACGTCGCCAAGGTCGTCGTCACCGGCGAGGTCGTACTGGAGAACGTGAACCCCACGCTGATCCCGCGCGACCAGATCGAGCGCACCAAGCGCGACCGCCGCGAGAAGAGCGCGTAAGAGCTGCACACTTCAGAAGGAGGCCGGATCCGTCACCAAACGGGTCCCGGCCTCCTTCTCGTGCATCCGCGGGTCGATTCGCTCCGATTGGGGAGTGTTACGGGCTGATTCGGGTGGGTTTTGCTCCCCAGAGCCGATGGTGGGGGCTTGGCGGCGCCACCGGTGCGCGGTTCCCGCTCTGATTCGCCTGCCAGTCGGACCGATCTGCCTGCAACAACCCCGCCAGTGAGCGAACAACCTGCTATCGGTGCCCTCAGCAACCAACTGACGTCCCACTGATTCAGGCTGAGGCGTCGCGCACCTGGTGCGCTACATCTCGCAGTTCATGACGCTCTACCCCGGACGACGTGATCGGCACCGGCACGCCGGCCGGCGTAGGCGCGGGGGCGAAGCCACCCCGCTACGTACTGCGCGTGTGGGCAGACGGCCTGGGCGAACGGAACCGGCTTGTCGCGGCTTGATGTACCGCCATGCAGGCACAACCCGGTGGTTTGACGTTCGGACCGCGCCAAATCGGGGGTTCTGCCTGCGTGGCGGTCCGATCAACTGTTCAGCGCTTCGGAGATCGTGTCCGCGATCGGTGTGGTGGGGCGGCCGATGAGGTTGGCGAGGTCGGTGCCGCGGCCCGCGAGGAGGCCGCGTTCGATGGCGTTGTCGACGTCGACGAGCACGGGCACGAACGGCGCGGGGAGGCCGGCAGCCGTCAGCACCTGGGTGAGGTCCTCGGGCGAGAGGTTGTTGTAGGCAACGTCCTGACCCGACTGCTTGGCCAGCTCGGCGGCGTACTCGGTCAACGTCCAGGCCGAGTCGCCGTTCAGCTCGTACGCCTTCTTCTCGTGACCTTCACCGCTCAGTACGACGGCAGCCGCCGCCGCGTAGTCGCGCCGCGACGCGGACCCGATCCGCCCGTCACCAGCAGCACCGACGACCCCGTTCGCCAGCTGTACGGCGATCTGGTCCGTGTAGACCTCGCTGTACCAGCCGTTGCGGAGGAACGTGTACGGCAGACCGGACTCGAGGATCGCCTGCTCGGTGGCGATGTGGTCGGCGGCCAGATCGAAGTCGGCGTCAGATCCGCCGAGCACACTGGTGTACGCGATCCGCGCGACCCCGGCGTCCTTCGCGGCCGTGATGACTGCCTGGTGCTGCTCGCGCCGGTTCGGCTCGAGGCCCGAGATCAGCAGCACCGTGTCACCGGCGCCGAACGCCTTCGCCAGCCCTTCCGGATCGTTGTAGTCGGCGACCCGGACCTCGACGCCGCGGTCCGCGATCGGAGCCGCCTTCGCGGCGCTGCGTGCGGCCGCGACGACCTGATCGGCGGGAACCCGCTGCAACAGCTCGTCGATGACGAGCGTGCCCAGGTGCCCGGTGGCGGCGGTGACGACGATGCTCATTCATGCTCCTCGTGGTAGATGTTCTGTCACCGACAGTAGGCCGCCGTCGCGAGCGGATCTATGTCCATTGAGCGCGGATTTATATCCGATCGTCTTGACCGGTGCGCGTATTATGACCGATATGGATGTGCTCGCCGATGTCGTCGCCGCGATGAAGACCGGCCCGGCCACGTCCGGGCGCACCGACGTCCGGGGGCCGTGGGGGCTGCGCTTCGTGCACTCGTTCGGCGCCACGTTCCACCTGGTCCTGCAAGGTACGGCGTGGTTGCTGCCGCCGGAGGGAGACCCGATCCCGCTCGGTCCGGGTGACGCGGTGCTGCTGCCGCGCGGGGCCGAGCACTCGATCGCCGACCACCCCGATTCGCCGCTGGTCGACTTCGACCCGTCCGTCGAGGAGCCGCCACAGGGTCATGGTGCGCGGTCGTTGCTGCTCTGCGGCACCTACCGGCTGGAGCGCGAGCGCCCGCATCCGGTGCTGAGCAGGCTGCCGGACCTGGTCGTCGTACCGGCGAACCCGGGACGCCACCGTTCGTTGCATACGGCAATCAGCATCCTGGGTGAGGAGCTCGACGCGCAACGGCCCGGTGCGGCCGCCGTCGTACCGGCGCTGGTGGATGCGTTGCTGGTGCTGATCCTGCGGGCCTGGTTCGAGAACAGCGACTGCCCGGCGGATCGGGGCTGGTCGCAGGCGCTGACCGATCCTGCGGTCGTGCAGTCACTGGAGCTCATCCACGAGCGGCCCGGCGCCGCGTGGACGGTTGCCGATCTGGCGTCTGATGTCGGGCTGTCGCGGGCCGCGTTCGCGCGACGGTTCACCGAGGCGGTGGGGGAGCCGCCGCTGACGTACCTGTCGCGTTGGCGGATGACGACCGCGGCGCGGTTGCTGCGGGACCACGACCGCCCGCTCGCCACGGTGGCGAAGGAGATCGGCTACACGTCGGAGTTCGCGTTCGCGAAGGCGTTCAAGCGCGACTTCGGCGTACCGCCCGGGACCTATCGCAAGCAGGTCATCCCGGCCTGAGGGTCGCCACCAGTTCGCCGCGACTGCGTACGCCGACCTTGGCGAACGCCGACTTCAGGTGGTCCTGGATCGTGTGCGGCGAGATCGACAGCCGGTCGGCGATCGCGCCGGTGGTGTGCCCGGCGATGATCTCCAGACAGATCTCCCGCTCCCGCGTCGTCAAGCCGTACGCCGCGAGCAGCATGCCGACCAGGTGTTGACCCGAGGCAGGCTCGATCGTCACCACAATCTCGTCGTCGGTGTCTGTGTCGCTCAGCAGCCGGCTGCCCTGCATCAGCACCCACTCGCCGGACGCGGTCTGAACGCGCGCCTGGAACGTGCCGGAGGCGCGGGTACCTGTGACGACGGCCCGGAGCAGTACGCCGAAGCGTCCCGGCGCGATCTCGTCCAGTTCCTCCTGCCAGGTCTGGGCGGCCGCGGTGATCGCCCGCGGCTCGCCGGTCGGGCCCGTGACGACGATCGACGGGCCGACCCCTCCGCGGTACCCGTGTGCGTCCGTGCGTACGGCGACCCGCGTCGCCGCACCGATGACCGGCGCCACCGACCCGAGGAACTCCACCTCCCGATCGTTGAAGTCCGGCCCGCTGCGAACGAACCCGGCCGCGCCCCAGCAGTCTCCGTCGACGACGAACGTCGTCCGGACCTCGTGTTCGATTCCGAGCGGCCGCCACACCTCGTTCAATCGCCTGTGCCCGACGACCTCGCGGTGCGGCAGGTCCGACAATCGCGCGACCTGGTGCGACGTGCGGGCCAGTTCGGCGAACGAGTTCGGCACGGTTCCGGCGTACTCCGTCTCCGCCAGCCGCGGCTCGTACTCCGGCGGAATGCGGGCCGCGCCGCTGGTCATCGAGCTGATCACCAGCGTGCCCGGATCCATCCCGGCCCAGCAGGTGAGCTCGCTGCCCACGACCTGTTCGACCACCTCGATCGCGGCCGCGTGCAGTGCGGCGACGCCCATCCCCGAGGTCGCCAGTGCCGCGATGTCCCGGCGCGCGGCCCGCGCCCGGCCCTCCCACATGCGCTCAGTATGCGCCGACGTACCGCTGCCGCCTATCCCCGAAATGTGGGGATTCCGGCCTTCCCGACGAGCCCATTCGCACGGGATACCTCTGGGGTACGCCGCTTCCTACCGTCGCAGACATGAACGAAACAGTGCATCTGAGCAATGCCGGCAGCGGTGTCGAGTACGCCGCCCCGGACGCGACCGTGACCGTGAAGATCGGCGCCGAGCACACCGGCGGGCAGTACGAGCTGTTCGAGATCGACGCGCCGCGCGCCGAGGCGTCGCCGCCGCACAGCGAGTCGTGGAGCAAGGCGTTCTACGTCCTGCAGGGCCGGATCCTCGTCCAGGCAGGGGATCAGGGCTACGACCTCGGTCCCGGCGCCTCGATCAGCATCCCGGCCGGCACCATGAACACGTTCTCGGTGCTGACGCCCTCGGCGAAGTTCCTGACCGTCAGCCAGACCGGCCGGATGAGCGCGTTCTTCGCGGACCTGGCCGGCGTTGATCCGGCCGACTACGCGGCGCTGGGCGAGATCACCAGCCGGCACGGCGTCGAGGTGTCGCTGTGAGCGCCGCCGCCCAGATCCTCGCCGTGGTCATCGCGGTGATGCTGGCCTGGGTCTGGCTGATGGAGTCGTTCTTCTACCGGCACCCGAGGCTGTACCCGCTGTTCCTGCTGGAGCGCCGGGACTTCGACGCGGTCAAGCTGTGGATCGTCAACCTCGGGTTCTACAACTTCACCACCGCGGTCGCGCTGGCGCTCGGCGTCGTCCTCGCGCGGACCGGGCACGTGCCGCAGGGCGAGGCGCTGGTCGCGTTCACCGCCGGACAGCACGTGTTCCTCGCGCTCGTCCTGCTCGCAACGGAGCGGCGACTCTGGTTGAACACCTTGCTCGAAGGGGTTCCGGCCGCCGTACTGCTGCTGCTCGTTCTGCTGTAGGAAAATTACCAATTCTGCGCAATCATGGGCACAGAGCACCACGCACACTCAAGGTTCCCGAATGGTCACCGGCAGTTCGACCGGACCGGGGGCCTACCGCCCTGAGTACCCGTGAAGGTGAGGCTCATGAGCCCAATCAGTCGCAGGACCCTTGTTCTCGGCGGACTCGCCGCGGCCGGGGCCGGCGCCCTCCCGGCCGCGGCCCAGTCGTCCGTGATCACCGCTACCGCCGCCGTCCCGTACCCGTTCCAGCTCGGCATCGCGTCCGGTGAGCCGGACGCGAACAGCGTCGTGCTCTGGACCCGCCTGGCCCCGTCGCCGCTGAACGCCGATGGCCAAGGCGGCATGGCGAACGCCGACGTCGCCGTCGACTGGCAGGTGTCGACCACCGACACCTTCAGCACGCTGGTCGCGTCCGGCACGGTGACAGCGCAGTTCGCCTCCGCCCACTCGGTGCATGTCGTCGCCGGCGGTCTCAGCCCCGACGCCGACTACTTCTACCGCTTCCGCGCCCAGGGCCACCTGTCGCCGGTCGGCCGCACCCGCACCACGCCCGCGGTCGGCACCACCGGCCGCGACCTGCTGATGGCCTTCACCTCCTGCTCGCACTACGAGGAGGGCTACTTCACCGTCTACCGTCGGATGGCCGAGGAGAACCCAGGCGTCATCCTGCATCTCGGCGACTACATCTACGAGTACGGCGCGACCACCGGCCGCACGCGGTTGCACCTCGGCAGCGAGATCGTGTCGATCGCCGACTACCGCCGCCGGTACGCGCAGTACAAGACCGACCCGGACCTGCAGGCGGCACATGCCGTCGCGCCGTGGATCGTCGTACCGGACGACCATGAGGTGGAGAACAACTACGCCGGCACGGTGCGGGAGAACAACACGCCCGCGCTGACTGCGACGGAGTGGACTGCGCGCCGGTCGGCGGCGTACCAGGCGTACTACGAGAACATGCCGCTGCGGCCTGCTCAAGTGAACAGCGGCAACAGCATCCAGCTGTACCGGCGGCTGCGGTGGGGGAGTCTGGCGACGTTCCACATGCTCGACACCCGCCAGTACCGCAACGACCAGGCCTGTGGTGACGGCTGGAAGGTGTGCTCCGATGCTGACCTGGCGACCCGCAGTTTGCCCGGCAACGCTCAGGAGAGCTGGCTGCTGGACGGACTGGGACAGCACCTGGGTACGTGGGACATCATCGGCCAGCAGGTGTTCTTCGCCCGCCGGTTCAACTCCACCGGTGCCAGCATGGACTCGTGGGACGGGTACCGCGCGTCCCGGGCGCGGATCCAGCAGGGCTGGGTCGACCGAGCTGTCCGGAACCCCGTCGTACTCACCGGAGACGTGCACCGGGCCTGGGCCAGCGACCTCAAGGCCGACTACAACAACGCGAACTCGGCCACGATCGGCTCCGAACTGGTCACCAGCTCGGTCACCTCGAGCGGCGACGGCGACGGGTCGACCACGATCCCTGATGTCGGCACCAACCCGTGGCTGCAGTTCTACAACAACCGCCGCGGCTATGTGCGTGCGACGCTCAGCCCGACCGAGCTGCAGGCCGATTTCCGCAACGTGGCAATGGTTTCCGAGCACGGGGCCGCTGCCGCGACGGTGAAGTCGTTCGTTGTCCAAGAGGGTCGGCCCGGACTGCAGGCGGTGTGACTCCTATGAAGAAGACCTTAGCTATTACTGCAGCTGTGGCTGTGGGGATGACCTTCACCGCGATCACTGCGGAAGCGCACGTCGCTGCACCGACCTGGGTGGCAGCGAACAGCGTGTCCACCGGCGACCAGGACACGCCCTCCATTGCGACCAACCGCAACGGGTACGTCGCTGTGGCGTGGGAGGACGACCGCGACACCGACAACGCGACCGACAACGTGCACAGCGAGATCTACCTGCGGCTGTTCCACAACGGCACTGCTGTGTACGAGACGAAGCTGTCCGCCGGCGGAAGCAGCGGTGTGACGACCTGGCGGCACCTGCACCCGGACGTCGGCCTGGACGACAACGGCAACGCCGTAGTGGTGTGGCAGGACGACCCGGACGGCAACGGGTACTACAACATCCCGTACCGCGTCGTGAACACCGCCGGCACCGTGACAGCGTCCGGCAACTCCAACAGCAGCTCCACCGGCCAGCAGATCAACCCACGAGTCGCCGTCGACCCGGACGGCGCACCGGCTGGGGCTGCGGTCGCATTCACTGTGGTGTGGGAAGACATCCAGACCGGTACGCCGGCAACGGTCAAGGCAGCCGGCTTCACCGGGCCGACCACACGCGCCTGGGAGGTGACCGCCTCGCAGACGACCGGCCAGCACCACAACCCGGATGTGGCCGTATCGGCATCAGGTGACGCGGTCGTCGTGTGGGACGAGGACGGCGACGCCAATGCGTTCTACAACGTCGGGCTGATCCGGCTGGCCCGTACTAACGGTGCAGCCACGCTCTCCCGCCGGACCGCGAACTCCGAGGGTGGTGGCCAGCAGCTGCATGCGTCGGTGGCGGCCAACTTCAACGGCGACTTCGCTGTCGCCTGGGAGTCCGATCACACCGGTACGGCCGGCGTCTGGACACGCAACTTCACCTCGACGGGTACGGCGCGGTACGCGGATGTCGAGGTCGGAGCCGGCGGCACCGCTCCGTCGATCGGCATCGACGACCAGTCGCAGACCGTTGTGGGCTGGACAGTGGCCGGCACTGACCCTGACGTGTGGGTACGTGGCTTCGGTACCGACGGCACCGACACAGGTCGGCTGTCGTCGCAGCGGCTGAGCTCCGTGGCCACAGGTCGGCAGGAGCAGATGACAGTCGCGGTCTCGCCGTACGCCGAGGTCGCTGTCGCCTACACCGACGACAACGACGGAAACACCTACGACCAGGTCTACCTGGGCACGGGAATCTCCAACAACAGCTGGTGATCAGTGCGTCGTGGGGGACACCGTGCTCAGTACGGTGTCCCCTGCGTCGACGACTTCGAGGTGGTCGATGTCGCGCAGCGGGATCGACGTACTGGCCGGGACCTGTGCCTGGTAGTTACCGTTCGCTGCCCACCAGCCGGCTGTCTCAACGGTCCCGTCACGGCCGTGTACGACGAGCATGCAGTGCTCGTACGGCTTCAGGTCGGTCAGCCGGAGCTGAATGTCCGTACCCCAGCCACGGCTGACCAGCTTGGCTGTCGCGTCGAGGCCACCGACCCCGTCCGTCGCTGTCCACGTTGCTGACGCCGGTGCGGACAGCAGGGCCCAGCTGGCGACACCACCGATCGCTGCCACTGCTGCCGCCGCCAGCACCCACCGCGGCCGCCTCTTCTTCCTCAGCTGGAGCGGCGCAGGCTCCGGCTGTTCAGACTCGATGTCCTCGACCGATACGGAGTGCAGCAGCCCGGGCAGATGCGCGAACTGCAGCAATGTCTCGCGGCACGCCGTACACGTCACGACGTGCTCCTCGACCGCGCGACGCTCGGACGCCTCCAGCGCACCGAGCACGTAGGCGCCGATCGACATCGTCTCCGGGCACGTCATGAACCGGTCACCCCTCGTTCCTCCAGTGCAGCGCGCAACGCGTGCAGTGCGTAGTAGCTGCGCGACTTCACCGTTCCCGGCGGTACGCCGAGGACGACGGCCGCCTCGTTGACGGTGCGCCGGCGATAGAACAGCTCGACGATCACCTGCCGATGGTCCGTGCTCAGACCCCGCAGTACGTCGATCACCTGCCAGACCTGCAGCACGCGGTCGATGTCGTCGGTGAGGGCCGGGAACTCGCGGTCCTCGATCGGTACCTCCGTCACCCGTGCGCCCTGCCGGCGGCGGCCTGAGATCACCAGGTTGCGGGCGACCGTGAACAGCCAGCGCCCGGCCCGGTCCGGGTCCAGGTCGGCCGCATGCGTCCAGGCCCGCGCCATCGTCTCCTGCACGATGTCCTCGGCGTACTGCCGGTCGCCCACGGAACGCAGGACGTACCCGAACAGCGGCCTCCGGTACTTGTCGTACAACGCGCGGATCACCGTCTCGTCATCCACACCCAGGAACTACGCGGTACGGCGGTAAAAGGTTCACCTGAACCGCCGGGCCGGATCTCGCGTATCTGCCAGCGAGAGGAGATTTCGATGAAAACCACAGTCTTGTTGCTAGGGGCAACGGTGGCGGCGCTGGGCGCGCTGACCGCCTGCGGTAGCGACTCCCAGCCGGCCGCCGGCGGGAGTGCGGCGGTCTCGGTGAAGGATGTCAGCGGTGTCGGTCGGACGCTGGTCGACGCCTCCGGGAAAACGCTGTACTTCGCCGACCAGGAGGCCGGCGGCGCGATCAAGTGCACCGGCGGCTGCCTGAGCTTCTGGATGCCCGCGACCGGATCCGCCGCCGACGCGAAGTCGGTGACCGGCCTGGCCACCATGAAACGCTCCGATACCGGCGCGGAACAACTCACCTTCCAGGGCAAGCCGCTCTACACCTTCAAACTCGACGCCGCCGCCGGTGACGCCAAGGGCAACAACTTCGCCGACGCCTTCTCCGGCGTCGACTTCACCTGGCACGCGGCGACCACCACAGCCGCAGCCCCCACCCAGGCTCCGTCCAGTTCCGGCAACGGCGGCGGTTACGGTTACTGAGGTTCGACCAGGATCCGCACGTCCCACGGTCCCAACTCGAGCTTGCCGTTCGCCGGCTGATCGGCGAGTACGTCGTGCACCGCCGCGGGCACCGTGATGCCGACGCTGTCCCACGACCAGTTGTGGACGAACCGGAGCCGCCGGCCGTCCTTGGCGGTCGCGGACGTGACGGTCACGCTGCTCGGCAGGTCGGTCCACGACGCGGGCTTGAGCCATCGGAACAGCGCTGTGGCGAGCTCTGGGTTCGGCACGGTGCCCACGTAGGTGATCCGGCCGGAGCCGCGGGTCACAGTCGTGATCGCCGGCCACTGCCCGAAGTGCGGGTGCTCGTAGCCCGCCAGCACCTCGGCGCCGTCGGTCTGGAGCCCGTCGACCCAGCGTGTGCCCGCGGCGGAGGTCCCGAGTTGCAAGCCGACGCCGCGCACGGGCACGTCCGCGCTGACGTTGCTGTACTCGTCGTACCAGACACCGGCCGCGGCTGCGAGTCTGGCGGGCTGGACGTCGGTGCGGACTCGTGCGTCGAGGTCGGCGTACCCCGTGCGCGGTCCGACGACCAGATGCCCACCGGCCTCGGCGTACGCGACCAACCGGTCGAGGAGGTCGTCATCAGCCAGATAGAGCGCCGGTACGACGACGATCGGATCCGCACCGGTGAACTGGCTCGTGTGTTCGATGCGAACCTGTAGCCCGGCGTCGAAAGCCCCACGGTAGAAGGGATCGAAGAAGCCGTGGAACGAGCGTTCGTCCGGGCTGCCGTCCTGGTGCGCCAGTGCTGGGTACTTCTGCATGAGCCACTTGCTGGGCAGTGAGTACAGCATGGTCACGTCGCTGTCCGGAGTCAGGTCGGCCACGAGTGCACCGGCGGCCTCGAACTCTGCACCGAGCTGCGCGACCTCCCGGTACGCGCGGCCCGGCTGGCCGCTGTGGGGGAGGACTCCACCCCAATAGGTCTCCGCACCGAAGTGCAGTGTGTGCCAGTGCCAGTACTCGATCAGCTTGGCGCCACGTGACACCAGCGCCCATGCCGCTTGCCGCCACTGGCCGTCGTACGCCGGGCGGTTGTTCCAGGGGTAGCCGATGGACTGTGCGTTGGTCTCGGTGACGAGAAAGGGGCGCTGCTGGGACGAGTACATCCGGTCCGCGCTGAGGTAGAGCGCCCACGTGCTGGTGGTGGTCCAGCCCTGCGCGGCTACCTCGGTCTGGGGGTGCAGCAGCCCGTCCTGCATGGCGTAGTACGCGTTGCCGGCGGTGACGTCCAGACGTCGTACCAGCTCGTCGTCGGCGACGGCAGGGCGCTCGTAGGCGATGCAGGTGGTCACGAACTGGTCCGGTCGCGAGTACTCGCGGACGATGTCGGCCTGCCAGCCGATGAACTCCGTCGTCTGATCCGCCTGGAACTGCCGCCACGCGACGTCGTACTGCGGCTGCACGTTGCCGTCCGGTGTCCACAGGTCCGCCCAGTCCGAGAGACGGTGCGACCAGTAGACGAGGCCCCACGCGTCATTCAGCTTCTGCACATCGCCGTACCGCTGACGCAGGCTGTCCACGAACCGCTGGAACACCCCGTGATTGTGGAGAAGCTCGTTCCCCGGCTCGTTGTCGACCTGGAACCCGATTACGGCCGGGTGATCGGCGTACCGCTCCACGATCTTGCGGATCACCCGCTCGGCGTGGAACCGGAAGCCGGGGTGGGTGAAGTCCACCTCCTGCCGCGCGCCCCATCCGATCCGCTGACCTGTCTTCCGCTCGCCGGTGATCTCCGGGTACAGCCGGGCCAGCCACGGCGGGACGGCGTACGTCGGGGTGCCGAGCAGTACCGCGATACCGCGGGAGTGCGCGCCGTCGAGAACGGGCTGCAGCCAATCCAGGTCGAACCGCCCGTTCTCCGGCTCCCACGTCGACCACACCGACTCGCCGACCCGGATCACCGAGAAGTGTGCGGCGGCCATCAGGTCGAGATCCCGTTCGAGGCGGTCGTACGGCTGGTACTCGTGGTAGTACGCAGCTCCGAAGAGCACCCGCTCTTGCACGCGTTTCTCCTAATTCAGAAGGGGAATTCAGGCCTTCACGCCGCCGGCGGACAGGCCGGACTGCCAGTACCGCTGCAGCAGCAGGAACGCCGCGATCAGCGGTATCACCGACAGGAACGACCCGGTGATCACCAGGGACAGCACCGCGCCGGTCGTCCCGCCGCCGGCGCTGGCCTGCGACGACCACTGCGCGAGCCCCAACGTGACCGGGTAGAGATCGGGGTTGTTGAGCATGATCAGCGGCAGGAAGTAGTTGTTCCAGGTCGCGACCAGCGTGAACAGCACCACCGTGACGATGCCCGGGGCAAGCATCCGGACCGCGACCTGGAAGAAGATCCGGAACTCACCCGCGCCGTCGATCCGGGCGGCCTCGATGATCCCGTCCGGAACCGCGTCCTGGGCATAGATACGCATCAGGTACAGGCCGAACGGACTGACCAGTGACGGCAGGATGATCGCCCACGGCGTGTTCACCAGCCCGGCCTTGCTGAACAGCAGGTACGTCGGGATCGCGAGGGCCGTCGTCGGCACCATGATCGCGCCGAGCACGAGCCCGGACATCGCGGCGTTCCCCCGGAACCGGTACTTGGCGAAGCCGTACCCGGCGAGCGCGCAGAGGAACGCCGCCCCGCCCGCGCTGACCACCGAGTAGAAGACGGTGTTGGCCATCCAGCGGGAGAACACCCAATCGCCGTTGGTCACGGTCGCGCGGATGTTGGACCACAGCGAGAAGTCGCCGGCGAACCACAGGCCGAAGCTCGAGAACAGATCGCCCACCGTCTTCGTCGAGGCGACGAACAGCCAGAACAACGGGAGCAGGAAGTAGATCAGCACCGCCACCATGCAGATGGACAGCACGTTGCTGCGTCGCGCTCTCATGACCGGCTCCTTCGGGTCGTGACCAGCAGCACGGCGTACGACGCGACGACGATGACGGCGCCGAGCAGGAACGAGACCGCCGCGGCGTAGTTCACTTCCTGACCGGTGAAGGCCAGGGTGTACGCGTAGAGGTTCGGTGTGTAGCCGCTGTCGATCACGCTCGGCGCCAGTCGCTGCATCAGCTGTGGCTCGCTGAACAGCTGGAAACTGCCGATGACCGAGAAGATCAGGCAGACCAGCAGGGCCGGTCGGAGCGCCGGGATCTTGATGCTCCACGCGGTTCGTACGGCGCCGGCGCCGTCCACCGCGGCGGCCTCGTACAGGTCGTGCGGGACGGCCCGGAGTGCGGCGTACAGGATGATCATGTTGTAGCCGGTGAACTCCCAGGTGACGATGTTCGCGATGGAACCGAGCATCCAGTCGCTGCTGAGGAACTTCGGTGGCGACAGGCTCAGCCTGTCGGCCAGTTGGGCGAAAGGACCGAAGTCCTGGCCGTAGAGGTAGCCCCACATCAGGGTGGCGACCACGGCCGGGACGGCGTACGGCAGGAAGATACCGAGCCGGAAGCCCTTCGCCACCCGGAGCAGCCCGCTGTCGATGGCCAGCGCCGCGAACAACGCGATCGCGAGCATGATCGGCACCTGGATCAGGAAGAACAGCCCGACCCGGCCGACGCCGTGCAGCAGCCGCGGATCGGTCAGCGCCCGGGTGTAGTTGCCGAGCCCGGCGAACACCGTGCCGCCGATCAGCCGCTCCTGGAACAGGCTCAGGTACGCCGCGTACGCGAGCGGCAACACCAGCAGGCCCAGGAACACCAGCATGAACGGCGCGACGAAGAGGTAGCCGGTGCGGGCGTGGCTCACGCCACGCCCCCGCCGGCGAACCTCACTGCGACTCGGTGCCCGCGCCCCGAGCCGATCCGTCGTGTTGACGCTCATTGCCCGACCTTGAAGCCCTGGTTCTTCGCGTACGTCGTGGTTCGGTCCTGCCACTGGTCGAGTGCGGCGCTGGTGTCACTCTTGTTCGCGAACGACTTACCGACGGTCTCGCCCCAGTCGCTGTAGGCCTGGTCCAGGAACGGCGGCCATTGGAACTTCGTGTCCACGCTGTCGCTGATCCCGGCGAACAGCTTGTTCACCGTCTGGCCGCCGTAGAAAGGCAGCGGGCGGTCGACGAACGAGGTGTCGGCCAGCAGCGACTTCGTCACCGGGAAGAGGAACTGCTGGGTCGCGAACATCTTCGTCGACTCGGGGTCGGTGTTGATGAATTCGGCCAGCTTCGCCGCCGCGATCGGGTTCTTCGTCCCCTGCACGACCGCGGTCGTGGAGCCGCCCCAGTTGCCGGAGACGTTCTTGCCCGCGTCCCATTGGGGGAGCGGTGCCGCGCGCCATTTGCCGCTGGTCGCCTTCGCACTGCCTTCGAGGAAGACCGGGCCCCACGCGGCGGTGATCCAGGTGGCGTACTTGCCGCGGTTCAGCGCCTGGTACCACTGGTCGTTGAAGTCGGCGTCGGTCGAGATCGAGCCGTCCTTGATCAGGCCGCTCCAGTAGTCGGCGACCTTCTTGGACTCCGTACCGTTCAGATCGACCTTGACCGAGTCGGAACTGGTGTTCTCGAACGGCTTCACGCCGGCCTGCCAGAGCAGGCCGAACCACACCCCGGCCTGGCTCTGCGCGAGGTTCGTCAGGTAGACCTTGGGATCCGCGGCGTGCAACTTGCGGGCCGCCGCGGCGAACTCGTCCCACGTCGTGGGTACGGCGATGCCGTACTTGTCGAAGATGTCCTTGCGGTACAGCATCCCCATCGGTCCGCTGTCCTGCGGGATCGCCCAGACCTCGCCGTTGGAGCCGACCACCTGCTGCCAGGTCCACCCGACGAACTTGTCCTTCAGCGCCTCGCCGCCGTACGGGCGCAGGTCCATCAGGCTCTTGGTGAGCGAGAACGTCGGGATGTACTGGAACTCGATCTGAACGGCGTCCGGGAAGCCGGCCTTGGCTTTCAGGGCCGTGCGCAGCTTGGTGTACTGCGGTCCGCCCTGGCCGGCGTTGACCACCTTCACCTTGATCGCGGGGTACTTCTTCTGGAACAGGTCGACTTCCTTCTGGATGTTCGGCACCCAGGTCCAGAAGGTGAGCTCGGTCGGCGTGGACATCGCCTTGTCGATGTCGGCCTGGCTGACGGTCGTGGCCGCCGCGGGCTGGCCGCCGGAGCTGCCACCGCCACCGCCGCAGGCGGCCAGGGCGAGACTGCCGCTCAGGACGAGCGTCGCGGCGAACGCGACTCGGCGCCGCAGGGATGTGCGTTGGGAACGGGACACGTGGAACAACTCCTTGGGATCTGAGCAGGCTTCGCCCTCCGGGGGCGGCCTCGGCCGGCCGGTGCGGACCGCCCGTCAGGGCGGACGTGTGCGTTCAGCGCTGCCGCTCGGGTGGAGCGGCGGTGGAGTGGCGGATGACCAGCCGGAGCGGTGGTCGCTCCGGCGCGGGAGACCGATCGCCGGTGGGCGATTCGATCTCCTTGACGAGGTTCGCGATCCCGCGGGCGACATGGAGGTCGAAATCCTGCGGGACGGTGGTCAGTGGGGGTGTCAGGAACGCCGCCGTCGGGATGTCGTCGAATCCGACGATGCTGACGTCGCCGGGGACCGACCGGCCGGCCTCGGTGAGCGCGCGCAGCACACCGATAGCCATATCGTCGTTGGCGACGAAGATCGCGGTGACGTCGTCGTCGGCGGCCAGCTGCTGACCGGCTGCGTAGCCGGATGCGGGGAGCCAATCGCCTTCCAGTACAGGTGGTTCCGGGGCGCCGGCGTCGGCCAGGGCCTGTCGCCAGCCCGCCTGCCGTTCCCGGGCGGCCCACCAGCGTTGCGGGCCGGCGACGTGCCAGACGGTCCGATGCCCGAGACCGAGCAGATGTTCGGTCGCGGTCCGGCCGGCGTCGACGTTGTCGCCGCCGGTGTCCAGGCTCGGCTTCGCGGTGAGGCCCGGGAGCCGGCCGAAACTCAGCACCGGGATGTCGACGTCGATCGGCCGCGCGTCGTCGCCCTCGTCGATCGGTTCGGACAGGATGATGCCGTCCACCCCTTGCACGAGGAGGTGCTCGATCGCGTCGGCGACGGTGTCGCCTTCAAGGGTGTTGACGATGCTGACCGAGTAGCCGGTGGTGCGGAGGGCGCGTTCGATCGCCACCAACTGCGTCGCCGGACCGAACAGCGCCGTACCGAGGCAGACGACTCCGATCCGTTGGGTGCGGCCGGAGTTCAGCGCTCGCGCGGCGTCGTTGCGGCGGTACCCGAGCTCCCGCATCGCGGCCTGGACCCGGAGCCGGACCTCCTCCTTGACGTACGGCTCGCCGTTGACGACCCGGGACACGGTCTTCTGCGACACCCCTGCCAGCCGGGCGACGTCCGTACTCCCGGGACGACGGCGCGCCCGACCGTCCTCGGAGCCCGGTTTCGCCACGGTCATTGGGCCTCACCTCGGGACGCTTCTGCCCTGCTTCTGACTGTTCTGACTACGCAGTCAGAGTCTGTCTACGTAGTCAGAACGTCAATGGCTCATCCCATGTGACCTGAGTCACACAAGGTCACCGGGAGTACAGGGCTGTGATCCGGCCGCGAGCAATGGTTCTGGCGTCGATCGCCTTCAGGGCTTCGTCGAGGCCGGCGCCGTCCAGAAGGTCAGTCGCGCCGGACAACGCAGAGACGGTGAAGCGGTAGTGATGCGTGCCGCTCGGCGGACAGGGGCCGTAGTACCCAGTCTTGCCGCCCGAGTTCTTCGCCTGCTTCACGCCCGGCAACACGCCGCCTTCGGCCAGCGAGGCGGCGGCCGGTTCGATGTCGAGCACGATCCAGTGGGTGAACGTGCCGTGGGGTGCGTCAGGGTCGTCGACGACCAGAGCCAAGGCTGCGGCGTTCGCCGGATGTCCTTCCAGGCAAGCGGTGGCGGCACACTCTCACCGTCGCAGGTGTACTTGCGCGGGATCGTCTCGCCGTCGCGGAATGCGGGACTGGTCACCGTAATGCTCGAGGGTGCGGTCACGGCAGGCTCCTTTCCGGACCCGGCACCGCTGCAGGCGGCCGTGCTCATCAGCACGGCCACCCACAGCAGCAGTCGCATGCCTTCAACGTACTACCGGATCAGCGATTGGGAACGAAGACAACTGCGTCGCCCACTGCGCGTTCGGCGCCGCCGCTGCTGCTCGGGTGGTTGACGACGGTGCCGTCGCCGAGCGCCATCGCGGTGGAGCCGCCGCCGTCCAGGTTGATGGCGTCGTACAGCCCGAGGGCCTGCGCGACCGCGGCGCTCGACGCCGGTGAAGCGGTTGCGGACGCTACCGGTCCAGCGCAGGTGGCCGGTCACCACTCTGTTGCTCTTGGCATCGATCACGAGGTTGGCCTCGGTCGGGTCGGCGACCGGCTCGCTGAGCAGCTTCCCGTCGAACAGGCCGAGCCCGACCGGGTCGCCCGGGTGGAATCCTTCTAGACCTCGCTCTGACTTGTCAGCATCTTCCAAGTGACGGTTCAGTGCCGCTCGACGAGCCGGATGACGGGCAACTCGCGGTCGGTCTTCACCTGGTACTCCGCGAATCGCGGAGCTGCCGTGGTGATCAGCTCCCACGCCTCGTCGCGCTCTGCTCCGTGTAACTGCTCCGCGCGGACGTCGATCGTCTGTCCGTCGACGTCGATCCGGACCTGGTCGGGGTGCGCGGCCAGGTTGTAGTACCAGGCGGGATTCCCGGGGGCGCCGGCGGCCGACGCGACGATCAGCCGGCTGCCGTCGGCTGCGCGGAACCAGCCGACCGGCGTCAACCGCTCCGCGCCGGACTTGCGCCCGATCGTCCGCAGTACCAAGGCGTCGAAGCCCATGAACTTGCCGCCGCCGCTGCGCCGGATCCGGCGCGCCATCAGGGTGTTCATCCAGCGCAGCACGCGACCTTTCGGCTGCCGGGCGCCACGGGAACCGGCTCGGGTGTCGAAGCTCATCGGCTCGTCACCGCTTCGCTGAAGGACATCGGGTCTCCTCTGCTCGATAGTTAACGGCATGGATAGTATGTGGAGTTAACTATACAGGCCGTGTACCGTGAACAGAGTGAGCGAGACGGAGACGCCCCCCGAACGGGCCCGCTCCCGTGGCCGGCGCTTCGCGGGGTTCGCGCAGGTCCACAGTGCCGACATGGACCCGGCGGAGCTGGATGCCGCTGCCGGATTGGTGCAGGTCACCGGACTGGTGCAGGGTCTCTACGCGGGCATCTCCGAGCGGCACGACCTGACGCCGGTGCAGGCGAAGCTGCTGTGCGTCCTGCTCGACGGGCCCAAGGGCATGGCCCAGCTCGCGCAGTGCTTCGGGGTCGAGAAGGCCGCGCTCACCGGTCTGATGGATCGCGCCGAGAAGCGCGGCCTGGCCGCGCGTTCGCCGGTCCCTGGCGATCGGCGCGCCGTCCAGGTGACGTTGACCGACCCCGGCCGCCGCGCCGCGATCGCCTTCCACGCCGAGGTCGGCGAGGGGCTGGACGAGCTGATCGGACATCTCAGCGACACCGATCGGGAACACTTCCGGGCAATCATGGCCGGCATCGTCACGAGGTGCCGCACGTCACCATCCGGCTCCTGAACATCCGGGCGCCGCGGACAGCGCTTGCCCCTACGATCGAAGGCGTGTCCACCCCGCTGAGTACCTGAATGTCCGCCGTCGTCGGTGCCTTCGGCGCACTGGTCGCTGTGGCCGTGCTCGGGTACGTCGTCGGCGTTTTCGGGGTGCTGCGGAAGCAGGACGAGCTCGTACTGTCCCGGCTGGCGTTCTTCGTCGCGACTCCGGCCCTGCTGTTCACGACCGTCGCGCGGGCTGACCTCCGGACGATCTTCTCGGTCGTACTCGTCACCAACCTCGCGAGTCTGTTCGTGGTGCAGGCGCTGTTCCTGTTCATCGCCCTGGTCATCTGGCGGCGCACGCGGTCCCAGGCGACGATCGGTGTGCTCGCGTCGTCGTACGTGAACGCGGGCAATCTCGGCGTACCGGTCGCGGCGTACGTGCTGGGGAACGGCGCGTTGGTCGCGCCGATCGTGTTGTTCCAGGTGCTGATCATGGCGCCGGTCGCGTTCGCCGTACTGGACGGTGACCGGCAGGGGAGCGGCCGGCGCGTGTCGCTGCGGACAGTTGTCCTGCGGCCGTTGCGCAACCCGTTGACGGTGGCATCGCTGCTCGGGCTGCTGGTGTCGTTGCTCGGCGTACGGTTGCCGGACATGGCGATGCGACCGATCGACCTGGTCGCGGCAGCAGCAGTTCCGGTCGCACTGGTGGCGTACGGGCTGAGCCTGAGCGCGGGCACCAAGGACTCGATCACGGTACGCCGAGACGTCGTACTAGCCGTTGCACTGAAGACCCTCGTACAACCGCTGGCGGCGTACGCAATCGCCCGCTGGGCCCTGGACCTACACGGCACGGCCCTACTGGTCCCAACCCTCCTAGCTGCCCTACCGACAGCCCAAAACGTCTACGTCTACGCCGTCCACTATCGAGCCAGCCGAACCCTGGCCCGCAGCGCAGTCCTCCTCAGCACCCTCCTCTCAATCCCCGTAATGATCCTCATAGCCGGACTCCTCGCCTGACCATGCCGTAAGAGACAACCAGATTTGGTCTCGGTAGCGGGCGACGTCGAAGGCTCCCGGCGGGTGAGAGAGGCGTGCGTGACGGGCATGAGCACGTGACCGATGGCGTGCAGGATGTCGTGACGGTCATGCCCCGCGTCGAGCTTGTCGAAGATCTCGCGATACATCGCGTCCAGCTCGCGTTCCGCCGAGCGGCGTCCCCGGGACTGGTTGCTGCGACTGTCCTTGTTCGGCTTCTTCCGGCCGCGGCTTCTGGGCACACTCCACAGTCCCAAAGCTGACCGCCCACGCCCAAATCTGCCGGTCCGGTCCGTCTGTGGATGAACTGACGAGTTGGCGTACGGCCGTTACCGCATGGCTTTGAAGGCTTCTTCGGCTATGGGTTCTACCTGGTCTACTGCTACGCCTTCGTTGGCGGACTGGGCGATGACGGTGAGGGTGTTGGAGCCGCGGTAGCACTGGGTGGGGAGGTTGCCGGCGGCCTGGATGCAGGTGGACCGGCCGATCTTCTTGACCTTGTCCGCGCTCGCGCCGGAGTCCGCGACGACCTTGTCGATGTCGACCCGGCCGCGGAGTGCGATCAGGACGTAGAACCGGTCGCCCTCGAGACTGCCGTACGCCTCGACCATCACCTTCTTGCCGTCGTTGATCCGGCTCAACGCGTCACGGGTCTGATCGAGCTGGGCCTGACTGCGGATCTCGGGGTCGGTGATCCGGTCCAGGCCCGCGACCTTGGCGGGCGGGTTGATCGCGCGCTCCGCGTTCAGTCGGCTGAGCGGCCCGAGACCCCACAGATACCCGAGCACAGCGAGCACGATCAGTACGACGACCGCACTACCAACAGTCACCCAAGGCCCACGAACCTTGAACCGCCGCGGCCCCTTCTTCTTCGGCTGCTCACCCGCACCCTTCGCCGCAACAGCCATTCCCCCGGCACCCTTCGGAGTACCCTCGGCGGTTGCTGCCTTCGTGGTGTCGGCCGGCTTCGGGTCGACGGCGGGCACGGGGGCCAGTTCGGTGGTGTCCGCGCCGGAGTCGGCCGCGTCGGCGGCCTGGTCCTTGGGACCCGCCGGGTTGGTGGGGTCGCTCATCGATTGGCTCCTCGGACGTCAGGGTCACGGGGTGCAGCGGTCGGCTCGTCCAGATGGTTCCACATCATGACAAACCGTAGTCGAACCTCCGAACACACAAGCGCCCGCCTCCCCAGCAGGAGACGGGCGCTCAGGGGGTGTCATCAGAGCGTCGCGACGACCTTGATCGTGTCGGAGTCGTCCGCGTGCCAGACGATCTTGCCGGTGATCCGCCCGGCGGCACGCAGATCCGGCTCGGCGAGCTCGGCGAGCGCCAGCCGTGCGGCCGGTCCGGTGACCTCGACCTTGGAGACCTCGGTCTTCATCGAGACCTTCTCCTCGGACTTCGCACCGCGGATGCCCGCAAGCACCTCGGAGACCGCGTCCAGCACCTCGGGCTCCTGTTCCGCGACCGCGAGGTCGCCGTCCGCGGTCGGCCACTGCGACAGGTGGATCGAACCCGCCTGCCACCACGACCAGACCTCTTCGGTCGCGAACGGCAGGTACGGCGCCAGCAGCCGGAGCTGCACCGACAACGCAACCGCGAGCGCGGCCTTCGCCGAGGCAGCGGCGGCGTCACCCTGACCGCCGTACGCGCGCTCCTTGACCAGTTCGACGTAGTCGTCGCAGAACGTCCAGAAGAACCGCTCACTGATCTCCAGCGCCGCGGTGTAGTCGTACCGATCGAAGGCCGCCGTGGCGTCCGCGACGACCGACCGCAGCCGCTGCAGCATCGCGAGGTCGACCGGCTCGGTGACCGCGGACGGGTCGACCGTGGTCGCCCCGAACCCGAGGACGAACTTCGACGCGTTCAGGACCTTGATCGCGAGCCGGCGCCCGACCTTCATCTGCGACTCGTCGAACGGCGAGTCCAGCCCCGGCCGCGCCATCGCCGCCCGCCAGCGCACGGCGTCCGAGCCGAACTTCTCCAGGATCTCCGACGGGACGACCGCGTTGCCCTTGGACTTCGACATCTTCTTGCGGTCCGGGTCGACGACGAACCCGGAGATCAACGACCGCGCCCACGGCAGCGAGCCGTTCTCGAAGTGCGCGCGGACGATGCGCGAGAACAGCCAGGTGCGGATGATCTCGTGGGCGTGCGTGTTCAGGTCCATCGGGAAGGTACGCCGGAACAGGTCGTCGTCCCGCTCCCACCCGCAGACGATGTGCGGCGTCAGCGACGACGTCGCCCAGGTGTCCATCACATCGGGGTCGGCCTCGAACCCGCCCGGCTTGCCGCGCTGCGACTCGTCGTACCCGCGCGGGGCCTGCGAGGTCGGGTCGATCGGCAACTCGGCCTCGGACGGCATCAGCGGGTGGTCGTAGTCCGGTTCGCCGTCGTGGTTCAGCGGATACCAGACCGGGAACGGGACGCCGAAGTACCGCTGGCGGGAGATCAGCCAGTCGCCGTTCAGGCCCTCGACCCAGTTCAGGTAGCGGTGCCGCATGTGATCCGGGACCCAGGCGAGCTCGTTGCCGCGCTCGATGAACTCCTGCTTGAGCCCGGCGTCGCGGCCGCCGTTGGTGATGTACCACTGCCGGGTGGAGACGATCTCGAGCGGCTTGTCGCCGTTCTCGTAGAAGTTCGCCATCCGCTCGGTCTTCTTCGGCTCCCCATCCAGGTCGCCGCTCTCGCGCAGCTTGCCGACCATCAGCTCACGTGCGCTGAAGACGGTCTTTCCGGCGAGTTCGCCGTACAGCTCCTCGGAACCCTCCAGCCACGCCGGGGTGTCGCGCAGCAGCCGGCCGTCGCGGCCGATGACCGTGCGGACCGGGAGCTGCAGCTCGCGCCACCACTGGATGTCGGTCTGGTCGCCGAAGGTGCAGCACATCGCGATGCCGGCGCCCTTGTCCATCTCAGCGGCCGGGTGCGCGAGAACAGGGACCTCAACACCGAACAGCGGCGACTTCACCGTCGTACCGAACAGGTGCTTGTAGCGGTCGTCGTCCGGGTGTGCGATCAGCGCGACACAGGCCGGGATCAGCTCGGGCCGGGTGGTCTCGATGTAGATCGGGCCGTCGGCGCCGTGGAAGGAGATCCGGTGGTAGGCGCCCGGATACGGCCGGGCCTCCATCTCGGCCTGCGCGACCGCGGTCTGGAACGTGACGTCCCAGACGGTCGGCGCCTCGGCCAGGTAGGCCTCGCCGCGGGCGAAGTTGCGCAGGAACGCGCGCTGCGACGTACGCCGGGAGTCCTCGGAGATCGTGGTGTAGAGGTAGGACCAGTCGACGCTCAGGCCGACCTGCCGCCACATCGCCTCGAACGCCTGCTCGTCGATATGCGTGAGCTCACCGCACAGGTCGACGAAGTTCTGCCGCGAGATCGGGATCTGCTTCTTCGGGTCCGGCTTGGCCGGCGGGGTGAAATCCGGGTGGTACGGCAGGGAGGGGTCGCACTTGACGCCGTAGTAGTTCTGGACGCGGCGCTCGGTGGGCAGGCCGTTGTCGTCCCAGCCGATCGGGTAGAAGACCTTCTTGCCGCGCATCCGCTGGTACCGCGCGACGAGGTCGGTGTGGGTGTAGCTGAAGATGTGCCCGACGTGCAGCGACCCGGAGACCGTCGGCGGCGGCGTGTCGATGGAGTAGACATCGGCACGCTCGGCGGTGCGGTCGAAGGCGTAGGTCTGCTGCTCCTTCCATACGGCAGCCCACTTCTCCTCGAGGCCGTCGAGGCTGGGCTTGTCTGGAACACGGGACGTCTGGCTCATGCGCACAATGTTAGTGGTTGTCAAGGGGTGCTCCGACCGCTTTATCCACAGCCCCTCATAGACTGGGCTTTCTGATGAGCGACCTTTCCTTCGCCGAGGTATCGGCACGGCTCCAGCAGCGTTGGCCGGAGCACAAGATCGAGCCCACCCTGGAGCGCGTGCAGCGGCTCGTCGAGCTGCTCGGCGACCCCCAGAAGGCCTACCCGGTGGTGCACCTGACGGGCACCAACGGCAAGACGTCCACAGCCCGGATGATCGACACCCTGCTGCGCGAGGCGGGGCTCCGCACCGGCCGGTTCACCAGCCCACACCTGGAGTCCGTGCGGGAACGGATCACGCTGGACGGCGAACCGATCAGCGAGCAGCGCTTCGTCGAGGCGTACGAGGAGATCGCGCCGTACCTCGACGTCGTCGACTCCGAGCAGGAACACCCGCTGACGTTCTTCGAGGTGATGACCGGCATGGCGTACGCCGTGTTCGCGGACGCTCCGGTCGATGTCGCGGTGATCGAGGTCGGCCTCGGCGGGAGCTGGGACTCCACCAACGTCGCCGACGGCACCGTATCGGTGATTACCCCGATCGCGGTCGACCACGCACACCTGCTGGGCGCGGATCCGGTCACCATCGCGGGCGAGAAAGCCGGAATCATCAAGCCCGGCGGTACGACGGTGATGGCGCAGCAGAGCCTGGAAGTCTTCGAGGTCCTGCTCCGCAAGGCCGCCGAGGTCGGCGCACAGGTCGCTCGCGAGGGGATCGAGTTCGGCGTCGTCAGCCGCACGCTCGCGGTCGGTGGCCAACTGGTCTCGGTCAAGGGCCTCGGCGCGGAGTACGACGAACTGTTCGTCCCACTGCACGGTGAGTACCAGGCGCACAATGCCGCCGTCGCGGTCGCGGCCGTCGAGGCGCTGCTCGGCGCCAGCCCGGAGACCGAGGGCCGGGTCACCACAGAGCTCCTGCAGGCCGGCTTCGAGCAGGTCACCAGCCCCGGCCGGATGGAGGTCGTCCGGCAGAGCCCGACGATCGTCGTCGACGCCGCGCACAACCCGCACGGCGCCGAGGCGACCGCGGCGGCCGTGTCGGAGGCGTTCCAGTTCCAGCCGCTGATCGGCGTACTCGGCTGCATGAAGGACAAGGACGTGTACGGCGTCCTCGAGGCGTACGAGCCGATCATGGAAACGATCGTCTGCACCCGGAACAGCTTCGTCGAGCGGTCGATGCCGGCCGAGGAGCTCGGGGAACTCGCCGCCGAGGTGTTCGGCGAGGAGCGCGTCCTGGTCCGCCCGCAGCTGATCGACGCGATCGACGACGCGATCCGGCTCGCCGAGGAGGACGCGGTCGCGCTCGGGAGTGGCGGCGTACTGATCACCGGCTCGGTCATCACCGCCGGAGAGGCGCGGGCGCTGCTGGTGCGCAAGGGCAAGGGCGAGCAGTGAGGTCGCTCGCGTCGATCGTGCTGGGGTTCGAGTCGATCGTGCTCGCCCTGGTCACACCGGTGATGATCTCGGTCGCGGACATCCGTCCCGCGATCGCGGTCCCGGTCTGCCTCGGCCTCGCCGTACTCGCGATCGTCGCGGCCGGTCTGCTTCGGTTCCAGGCCGGGTACGTCCTCGGTTCGGTGGTCCAGGTCGGCGCGGTCGGACTCGGCTTCGTCGTCTCGGTGATGTTCGTCCTCGGCGCCTTCTTCGCGGCCTTCTGGATCGCCGCGATCGTCCTCGGCCGCCGCATCGAGGAAGCCAAGAAGGCACACCAGGCTGAGAAAGTATAGGGGTAGTGAAGTCCGGAGCGAGCGTCGGGAAGAAGAGATCGAAGAAAGACAATGAGATTAAGGAAAGACAATAGAGAAGAGATTTAGGGGGTGGCTGACCGCAGCGCGTAACTGGCGGTTCGTCTGGTAGTCGTGTGCCCGCCTGAGGGCCGGCCGAGCTGCCGCTTCCAGAACTTCTGGCTGGTTGAAGACAAAGAGAACTTGGATTGTGCTTGGCTCCGGCGCTCAGTGGAAGATTACCCGCCGCATCAGTGCCGGCCCGTGGCCCGGCGTATTTGTCCGCCTGCCGGCTTATGACATCAGAGTGAGGATCGCGTGATGATAAGCAGTCTGTATCGCCGGGAGAGCTGACAGGTCGGCCTGCTCATCAGTGCCGTGCAGGCCGGTGAAGGGGACGCCGAAGCCAGCGGTGGTGGCGATGCCGCTGGTCGCGAACAGGTTGCCGATGTTGGACGGACCTGCCACTCGTGACTGCACCGTGAGCCCAGCGGCGGCCGCTCCGCCGAGTAAGGCGGCTGCGGGCTGAGTGGTTGGGGCCAGTTGGTACGGCGGCCACGAGAGCACCCTCTCGATCTCGGTAGGACGGTTGGCGGGAAAGGTGGCGTCCAGGTCCGCGGCCGCCTGCCTGACCAATTTCTCGGCAGCTTCGGCGTCCAGGACATCCGTTAGGCGTACATCTACAGATACGGAAGCCTGATCCGGAACGGCGGTGAATCCCTCGCCGCTCCGGACTTCGGTGACAGTTAATCTCGGCGGGAGTGGAAAACCACCTGACCGAGGCACGGGGAGCGGAGTCTCCTCCAGCATTGTGACCAGGCGAGCAGCGCGGCTCGCCGCATTTGGTGGGCTGGGTTTCGATGAGCCGGAGTGCGCGGCGGTTCCGTCGACCCGTATCCGCGCGCGGTAGACCCCGCGACCGCCGACGATCACCTCGTCGATGCCCGGGTAACCGATCATCGCTCCGCCAATCGAGACCGGATCGACAGTCTGCATCAATGCGACTGCACCGCCGAACCTCCCGGTGTGCTCATCGACGTCGAGCAGCACGATTAGGCTGCCCGCAAGACCTGCCGCCTTCCCGTGGACGGCGGCGGCGACGTGACAGAACACGGCAGCGGCGGTCTTGGAGTCCGCTGCGCCCCGACCTAGCAGGAAGCCTGATGGGGAGACATCACCCGATGTCGGCGAGAAGGACCATGCAGCTTCGTCTCCGAACGGTGCGGTATCAAGGCAGGCGTCCAGGATCCAAGTGGGCCCAGGCCGATCGCCGCGAATCTCGACGAGCAGGGCGACCGTCGTGCCGTCGGGCGCGGACAGACGGCGGTGTGGAAGGTGCCTTGCCGCCAACCATTCTTCAGCTACCGACAACACCGGCTCGTAATCGTCGATGCCGCCTCTGGAGGGAACACGGACAAGATCTGACGCGAGCGCCGTAACGGAGGCAATGTCAGCCTCGGCCCGGCATCGAACTTCCGCGAGCATATGTCTCTCCATCCGGCCTTGGTTGGCTGCGCGCTGCCCACTGATCTTGTCAGAACGTGATGACCGGCCAGTGCGAGGGCGCAGGAATGAGCGATGCGCATCTGAGACGTTCTGCGTCACTCCACGGATCGCGGGGACCTGTTCCAACACTGAACGTAATCGGGGGTCGGCTTCGCAGCACGTGTCCGCGAGGGTTGAGGGACAAGCCAGCCAGTCGGAGGTGTTCGGTGACAGAGACTGTGAACGATCTGCAGGCGGTCCTACGTGATGTTCTCGGGAGGGAGGATCTGACCCATGGTTTGCGTAGAGCAGCGCGAGCTCTCCGTACCGAGCTCGACCTGCACGGACGGCATCGCCGCGGTCAGGAGGAACTCGCCGACCGAGGGCTACCTGATGACCTTCGGCGCATCCAGATCGGTGGCGGAGATCGATTGCTGCCGGGCTTCGTCAATGTAGACGTCATGCCACCGGCCGACGTGATCGTCGACGTTCGAGAGGGTATCCCGTTCCCGACAGGCTGCGCAGGGCTCGTGTTCATGGAGCACGTACTCGAACACCTCGACTATCCGCTGTCTGCCAAGCACCTCGTGCGCGAGTGTTTTCGGGTACTCGACGTCGGCGGGGAGTTGGTGATCGGAGTTCCAGACGCCGGTCTCGTGATCAAGGGTTACCTGGAGGGTGACTCGGAGTTGCGCACTCGCATGCTGCACGACTGGTATGGCAACCGGTCCGGCAAGGAGCACTTCGGCACGTATCTGGATCTGGTCAACTATGTGTTCAGGGACCAGGACGACAGCGACCGGTACACGCCTCACCTCTGGGCGTACGACTACGAGAAGGTGGCGGAAATGTGCGTAGGCGCCGGATTCCGTAAGGTCTCCCTGTGGCCTCATGATCCGCAACTGGCGAATCCGGAGCGGAAGTGGGGCAGTGTCTATGCCGTTGCAGTCAAATGAGGAAGGGTACGGTCTTGGCCGATCTGGAACGAACACTGGTGGTCCTGAAGCCGGATGCGCTGGCGCGTGGGCTCGTCGGACGGATCCTGCAGCGATTCGAGGACGCGGGACTGAAGGTCGTGGCCATGAAGATGGCGCAGATGGACGACGACCTGACCCGCAAGCACTACTTCGACCTCGAGGAGAGGTTCGGCGCTGCGGTCTACCAGGCCAATGCGAAGGCGATGCAGCGTGGGCCAGTCCTTGCGCTGATCCTCGAAGGAGTCGAGGTGGTCGCCAACGTCCGCCGCCTGGTCGGCGGAACTTATCCGAACGAGGCGCCGCCCGGAACCATTCGAGGCGACTTCGCGCATCAGTCGAAGGAGTACTGCGTCGAGCGGGACAAGGGGGTGTCGAACCTCGTGCATGCATCCGGCAACGTCGCAGAGGCCAAGCAGGAGATCGACCTCTGGTTCGAGGCCGGAGAGCGCTTCGACTACCACTTGCCAGCGGAGACGTACACCTTCTGAGAAGAGAGGACGGATCGATGATGCCGCCGTTGCTGAAGGAGTACCAGCACGCCGTGACGTCCGGCGACGCGCTTGCAATAGCCCAGGCAGCATTCGCGGCGGCACTGCGCGCGGAGTCCACCAGGCAAGCACAGCTCTTCGCAGCGGTAAGTCTCGCCGCCGCAGAGCGGGCACCTTCGGCGACGCTCGATGACGTGACTTCGCCTCGAGCCTCCATTGGCGGCATCTCGATTCCGGACTACTTCCACGATGGCGTTGTACGCCGTCGGCTCGCGCATTTGCTGCCGACGAACCAGGCAGATGGTCCTCGTGCCTCTTGAGGTCGAATTCAGGGCGATTCTGTCCGAGGCGAGGTTCGTGGCCGTCGAACGGCGGCTCAAGGCAGAGGCGGACGATCTCGGTCCAGATGACAAGCAGATCTGGTTCTACGTACTGCCGGACAAGTTACTGAAGGTTGTCCACGATGAGAGCCGAGCACGCGGCCGGATCGTTGTGAAGGCAAGCAAGATCGGCAACGGCTCGGTCTTTCCCGAGACTGAGATCCAGATCCCGGTCGAGGACGTGTCGGCGGCGCTCCAGATCTTCGACCTCCTGGGCTTCTCAGGCACGATGCATCACGCGTCGAACAAGCGGCACAACTTTCGCCTCCGAGGAGTAGAGATCGCGTTGAAGTGGAGCGCGGACTGGGCTCACCACGCGGAGTTCGAGGTCTTGCTTCCGGATGGATCATCAGCCAGCGACGTTGCCGAGGCGGAGTCGTTGATTCGCTCGGTTGCAGCGGATCTCGACGTGGCGCTGATGAGCGACGCCGAGCTCACTGCATTTGTCTCCAGGTTCGAGGCTCGTCGGCGAACCGGCCCGGCCGGCGAGCCGATCTAGTAGCCACCTTCAAAGGCGGGAGGCGTCAGATGTTCGACGACCTTGCTCGCCGATCCGAACATGCCCCACTGGTCGAACTGGCTCGACTCGGCCGATTGCCACGACATCAGTACATGGATGCCGCCACGCTGGGATGGATCGGAGAGCATCAACCGGAGTTCGGCGATGCCGGTGTACCAGTGCCAGATGTCTCGGTAGAACTGCGCCGGATCCCGGAACGGTGGTTTGCACAGCGAAAGCTGGTCGAGTCGATCCATGGACTTCGCCATCACGCCCGTGTCGCGGTCTACGCCGCACATCTGGCCGATTGGTTGGGGATGGATGCTATTGAGCGTCGAGAGTCGGTCTTGGCTGGGGCAATTCATGATTGCCGACGGCATCATGATCAACACGACCCTGACCATGGAGCGCGGACAGCAGTTTGGTTCGAGCAGGAGCGTCGCGAAGTCGTTGGTTTGTTGTCGCCTGAAGCGGCCGTCCGCACCGAACCGGTCGCAGCTGCTGTCGAGTTGCACGACGTGCCCTATGCGGAGTTCTCTCGTGAGCAGCTCGATCGTTACGAACGATGGCCGGCGGTGATCGATGTGATCAAGGCTGCTGATGCGTTGGATCGCTATCGCTTGCCGAAGCTGAAGTGGTGGCCGGACCCCAGCCGGATGAGGCTGCAACCGCCCAGCTGGATGCATCAGTTCGCCTGGCGGTTGGTCGTCGAGACGGAGGCGGGGGCTCTCTCGGACTCTGCCGCAAGCGCGGGACCGGTGTCGCGATCGCAGGTTGGAGAGGGCGATGGAGCTCTCTGACTCATTCGACCTCTGGGCCGACTCGCATGTCTTCTACGACGGGCTAACCGGCGGGACGCGTATCGACGGCGCCATCGGCGCTCGTCTCGAGGCGTGGAATCGGCGTATGGTTCACCAGACCCCCAACGGCGCGTTGCTTGAGAAGAACTCGATGTTCGACCTCGTAAGGACGACCGGCAAGGTCAGTCTGCTGCATGTCACTCACGCCTTCGATGAGATCGCCGCGCGCGGAGTCCTCTATCCAAGCGGCGGGTGTCTGGTCGGGAGCGTCTATGGCACCCCGCTCACGCCTGAATCGGGCTCGTATCGGCTGCACAACCTGGGCCGGTACATTCTTGAGCGAGAGGCTGTGATGGCGGCTGGTGCAGGCAGGGCTCTGGCCGAGCCGATACCGTTGATCGTCGAGGTGGAGGTCCCGAGGACCGCAATCCGTATGCCGGTCGGTATCGATTACCTCAGGCTCGGAGAGATCCACCTGAGCATCTATCGGCATCTGGAGTACCTCCTCGGCCGCGACGAGAGGTACGCCCTGCGTGATTCGGTCGTCGAGCGAACCCGACGAGCAATGCCGTTCCTGACGAGCTGTTTGATCAGGACGATGGGGGACACGCCGGCGAAGACAGCCGGATTTCACGAGAAGCTGGTCGAAGCGATCCCAGCCGTGCCGATCCTTGGGTACATCTACTTCGAGGCGATCAGTGAGTACCTCATGCTGCACTCGCGATCCGAAGTATCTCAGCGACTGATGGCGCGCGGTGAGTTCGACAACTGGACGTACAAACGACTGCTGTTCGCTGCCTTTCCAGGAATGGCTGGAAGGTTCGATCTCTCGCAGTTCACCCTGTCGTCGTCGCGACTGCAGCAATACCTCGCCGATATAGCACCCGGCATCGACCTCGTGGATCTGCTTCGGTACGTTGCCGATCGGGTCTCATTGCTGGTCTGTGCACGTCTACTCGGTCCGACGACGCAGTCCGTTGACTGGCGCAAGCTGCGATGGGAGTTCAACGAGTTGTTGCCGTACGCCGCGCCGCTGCTGGGACACCTGATTCACCGCGAACTGCGTACGTTCGGGCGCTACCCCGACTTCTACTTCTATTTCGACCAGTACAAGGCTTTGCAGGCCTGGAACTACTGGAACCACATGGACGTCGTCTTCCCGTTCAACGCCGCAATGCCGAAGGGCGAGATCGGACTCAATCCGGCCTATCCGTCCATTCGGACCAAGGTCTATCGCGGTGAAGTGGTCGAGCCTGGTTGGATCCGGCCGTTAGAGGAGGTCGAGGTTGCGATCGCGCCGAGGCTTGTCGATCTGCGGTACACGTTGATGCGGTCACGTGGAGGCGGGACTGTGTCGGTGGCGAGCTGACTGCGGCGCGCTGAACGGCGGATCCGGTATCGTCGCGAAGCTGCTCCGGTTCGACGGGAGATCTGATCGAGAATGTCATGGACTTCGCGGAGTCTGCGCGCGGATGCAGGGAGGCTGCGGGCGGCAGGATGGACATACACCGAGATCGCCGCGCGATGGCAGGCGGAGCATTCTCTCAATCCACGGGTCGCGATGCGCCTTGCGCACGGGCTGACCCAGGCCGACGTCGCAGCACGATGGAACGAATTGTGGCCGGATCCGGTCCCCCGAACAGCCAAGCAGATCTCCTACTGGGAGATCTGGCCGGCGCCAGGGGGCAGAACACCGTCCCTGGAGACCCTCAACCGCCTGGCGATGATTTACCAATGCCGCGCTGGAGACCTGCTCGGAGGTGAGGATCACTCAGACCTGGATCCAGTGACCGATGGTCGTCCTCCTCGATCGAGTGGCGATGCCAGTCGAGCGATCGAAACCTTGACCGTAGCGATCGCAGTTGTGCTCAACGGGGCGGACGTCTTGCTCGTGCGCAGGAGGGATGAGCACACCGGGCGCTGGCAGTTCCCTGCGGGAGTCGTCAAACCGGGCGGCGATCCGCAGGGTGTCGCAGTACGCGAGACGCTGTCCGAAACAGGGGCCCACATCGCTGTCCGCCGGCATCTCGGCCAGCGCTTGCATCCGCTGACCAAGGTCATGTGCCAGTACTTCGCTTGCGACTTCCTCGGCGGTGAGATCGGTAACCACGATGTGGAGGAGAACATGGCAGTCGCCTGGGTACCCCGTGATCGACTGGACCGCTATATCCCGGTTCAAGAGGTCTTCGGGCCTGCTATTGGCGCGATCGAAGGGACTGACTGATGAGCCATACCCAGCAAGGCATCGCCGCTGCCGTGGTGATCAACGATGGAAAGGTTCTGCTCGTTCGTCGGCGGGTCGTGGAGGGAGCCCTTCGGTGGCAGTTCCCCGCCGGGGAGATCGAGACGAGTGAGTCCGCGGAGACTGCGGCGGTGCGTGAGACTCAGGAGGAGGTCGGTCTTCTGGTGAGGCCCGTCAAGACGCTCGGTGAGCGGGATCATCCGATGACCGGCAGACGAATGCACTACGTCGAGTGTGTGGTGGTCGACGGAACTGCGCGCTTGGTGGATGCCGATGAGTTGGATGCACTTGCCTGGTGTGGCCAATCTGCTCTGTCTGAATACATTCCGGAGGGCGTCTTCGAAGCCGTTCAGAATCGTCTCGCTGCCGTGCTCCACGACTGACCTACAGAGCCGGTATCTGTCAAGCCAGCCCGTCAGGGGCGATGCGGACTGCAGGTGAGTGGACCGATACGATCTGTTCTGGGCTGGCCGGTCGTGTCGGTCCACGGGCTGTGCGCGGGCGGCGCTTAGCCTGAAGGCGGGTCGATCGGGAGGTGCCGCGGTGGCGAACAGCATGCTGGGCCGCGACATGGCGGTCGATCTTGGGACGGCGAACACACTGGTGTACGTGCGTGGCCGCGGTGTCGTGCTGAACGAGCCGTCCGTGGTGGCGACCCGGACGGACGAGCCGCGCGAGGCGGTCGCGTTCGGGCACGAGGCGAAGAAGATGATCGGCCGTACGCCGGGCAACATCACCGCGATCCGGCCGCTCAAGGACGGCGTGATCGCCGACTTCGACGCCGCCGAGCAGATGCTGCGGTACTTCATCCAGCGCGTGCACCGCCGCCGGTACTTCGCGAAGCCGCGGATCGTGGTCTGCGTCCCGTCCGGGATCACCGCGGTCGAGCAGCGCGCGGTCCGCGACGCCGGGTACATGGCGGGCGCCCGCAAGGTGTACATCATCGAGGAGCCGATGGCCGCCGCGCTCGGCTCGAACCTCGAGGTCCGCGACGCGACCGGCAACATGGTCGTCGACATCGGCGGCGGTACGACGGAGGTCGCGGTCATCTCGTTCGGCGGCATCGTCACCAGCCAGTCGATCCGGGTGGCCGGCGACGCCATCGACAAGGCGATCGTGAACTACTGCAAGAAGGAGTTCTCGCTGCTGCTCGGCGAGGCCACCTCGGAGCAGATCAAGATGACGATCGGGTCCGCGTTCCCGACCACGGACGGGCCGGACAGCGAGATCCGCGGCCGGGACATGGTCTCCGGTCTGCCGCGGACCGTGAAGGTGTCGTCGGCGGACATGCGGCAGGCGATCGAGGAGCCGATCACCGCGATCGTCGACGCGGTCAAGGCCACCCTGGACAAGACCCCGCCGGAGCTGGCCGGCGACATCGTGGACCGGGGCATCGTGCTGACCGGCGGCGGCGCGCTGCTGAAGGGCATGGACGAGCGGCTGCGGCACGAGACCGGCATCCCGATCCACGTCGCCGAGAACCCGCTGGACGCGGTCGTCCTGGGCGCCGGCAAGTGCGTCGACAACATCGAGACCCTCAATCGCATCCTGGTCACCGACAACCGGCGTTGAGGTAGCAGGCGATGCTCAAAGACCTCGGTTCCCCGGCGACCAGGAGCGCGTTCCGTTCGGCGGGGGAGACCCCGCTGCGTTCGGCCGGTACGCCGCGTGACGTGCGCCGTCGCCGTACCGTGCTGGTGCTGGTGATCCTGGCCTGTTTCACGCTGATCGTGCTCGACGCGCGCCGGTCGGCCGGATCGCCGGTCGAGCCGTTGCGGGCGGCCGCGGCCGGTGTTTTCGGCCCGCTGGAGTCCACCGCGACGTCGGCCCGGCAGCCTGTGGACAACCTCCGCGACAGATTCGCGGAAATGGATAGGTTGAAAGCAGAGAACGAAAAACTGAAGAAGGACAACGAGGACCTGACCCGGGAGCTGACCACCTCCGACTACGCCCGCAACCGGGCGCAGGAGCTGGACAAGCTGCTCAAGGTCGCGCCGGCGTACACGATGACGCCGGCCCGGGTGATCGGGATCGGTGGCGCGCAGATGTTCAGCCACACGGTCACGATCGATGCCGGGACGGCGGACGGCGTGCACACCGACATGACCGTACTGAACGGGACCGGTCTGGTCGGCCGGGTGGTGCGCACCACCCAGGGGACCGCGACCGTGCTGCTGATCGGCGACCGCAACTCGACCGTGGGCGGCCGACTGAACGCATCGATGGCGCTCGGTTTCGTCTCCGGACGCGGCGAGGTCGGCGGCACGCTCGACTACAAGCTGGTCGACCCGAAGGCGCGGCCGAAGGTCGGCGACCGGATCGTCACCTGGGGCTCGAGCGGCAACGCGCCGTACGTGCCGGGGGTCCCGATCGGCGTCGTCACCTCCGTGACGCCGAACGAGGGGTCGCTCGGGTCCACCGCGACCGTCAAGCCGTACGTCGATCCGACCCGGATCGACACCGTCGGCGTAGTGACCGGGCCACCTGCCCGGCCGCCGCGCCCACAAATCACAGGGAAGGGGAACTGATGTGATCGCACTACGGATCGGGTTGGCTGCCCTGTTCCTGATGATCGCCGTCACCGTGCAGACGTCCGTGCTGACGAATATCGCGGTCGCCGGGGTGACGTGTGACCTGACGCTGATCGTGGTGATCGCGCTGGCGCTGTCCCGCGGGTCGGAGTGGGGCGCGATCGCGGGTTTCGCGGGTGGTCTGATGCTGGACGTCGTGCCGCCCGCCGACCACACGGCCGGGCGGTGGGCGTTGTCGCTGGCGATCGCCGGGTACATTGCCGGGCTGATCCGCCGCGAGACCTCCGGTAGTCCCGTCGGGCCACTCGGCGTCGCGCTGACGGTTGTGCTCGGGACCGCCGTCTCGTTCTTCCTCTACAGCGCGACCGGATCGCTGCTGCACGACCCGTCGGTCGACTGGGGCGAGTTCGGCGTCCGCCTCGGCATCGCCGCCGGGTACGACGTGGTCGGCGCGATCGTGGTGATCCCGCTGGTCATGTGGATCATGGGCCGCGTCCAACCAGCCCGCGAACGCCGCCGAGTCGCCCCATGAGCGCCTCCTTCTCCCTAGGGCCGTTGCCATGAGCTGGGACGGTTTCGAGGCCCCGCTCAAGGCACGGCTCCGGTTGTTCGTGATCGGCGTGCTGGTTTTCTCGTTGCTGTGCACACTGTTCGGCCGCCTCTGGTACATGCAGGTGATGTCGAGCGCCGACTACAGCCAGGCGGCGACCGCGCAGCACATCCGTCAGGTGCTGGTCCCGGCGCCGCGTGGCACGATCGTCGACTCGCAGGGCCGGACCCTCGTCGGCAACCGGGTCTCGGTGATGATCACGGTCGACCGCTCGGTGCTCGCGAAGCTCCCGGAAAGCCAGCAGAACGTCGTCCTCGCGCGGCTCGCGAAGGTGCTCGGGCAGAAGCCGAAGGACCTGAAGGCGCGCACGATGCTGTGCGGTGAGCCGGGCGCGTCGAAACCACCCGCCTGCTGGAACGGGACGCCGTACCAGCCGATCCCGGTCGCGAAGGATGTCAGCGAGCAGGTCGCGATCGACGTGATGGAGCGCCGCGAGGACTTCCCCGGGATCGCCGCCGACTCGCAGACACTCCGCGCGTATCCCTCGCCGTACAAGGTGAACGCGGCGCACATCCTCGGGTACCTGTCGCCGATCACCACCGAAGAGCTCGAGGACATGGACAAGGCCGGGCAGGACTCGGTCCCGCACCGCTCGGACCTGGTCGGCCGGGCGGGCGTCGAGCGGTCGTACGACAAGCTCCTGCGCGGTACGCCGGGTGAGAAGGACGTGATCGTCGACGCGGTCGGGTACACCACGGGCATCAAGAAGCAGACCGCTCCGGTCCCGGGTGCCACGCTGGTGACCACGATCGACGCGCGCCTCCAGGCGTCGGTCGAGGCCCAGTTGAAGAACGCGATCATGACCGCGCGCAAGCAGACCGACCCGGTCACCCACCGCAAGTACGTCGCCGACTCCGGCGCGGCCGTGGTGATGGACACGAAGACCGGGCGGATCGTGTCGATGGCGAGCTACCCGACGTACGACCCGGGCGTCTGGGTCGGCGGGATCAGCCAGCGCGAGCTCGACGCGTTGTACTCGGCCAAGTCCGGGACGCCGCTGGTGTCGCGTCCGCTGCAGGCCCAGTTGGCCCCGGGGTCGACGTTCAAACCGATCACGACGTCGGCTGCGCTGGGCGCCGGGTACAGCACGAAGACACGGCTCGACTGCTCGTCGTACTTCGAGGTCGGCAACCGCAGGTTCAAGAACTACGAGTCCGCGTCGCGCGGAATGATCGGGTTCGACCAAGCGCTGGCGCTGTCCTGCGACACGTTCTTCTACCGGATCGCGTACGCGCTCTGGCTCAAGGAGGGTGGCAACTCCAGCGACGTCACCACCCATGACCCGCTGGTGGAGATGGCGCAGAAGTTCGGCCTCGGCAAGCCGACCGGCGTCGACCTGCCCGGCGAGGTCAGCGGCCGGATCGCCGACCGCAAGTGGAAGAAGACGTACTACGACTCGATGAAGGACTACTACTGCAAGATCTCGGCCAACCCGCCGGCCGGGACGTCGGCGTTCCTGAAGCAGTTCGCCCGCGAGTTCTGCGTCGACGGGTACAAGTACCGCGCCGGTGACGCGGTGAACTTCGCGATCGGCCAGGGCGACACGATCGTCACCCCGCTGCAGCTCGCGACCGTCTACTCGGCCTTGTCGAACGGCGGCACGCTGTTCGAGCCGCGCGTCGTCCAGTCCTGGATCGGTGCGAACGGCAAGCCGCACGAGATCAAGCCGACCGTGAAGTCGAAGCTCCCGGTCGCGAGGAACACCTTGAAGTACATCGACACCGCGCTGAAGCAGACCACGGTTTCGGGTACGGCGGCGTGGAAGTTCCAGGGCTTCCCGCTCGACAAGATCCCGGTCCGCGCCAAGACCGGTACGGCCGAGGTGTACGGGAAGCAGACCACGTCGTGGCTCGCGTCGTACACCGATCGGTACGCCGTGGTGATGATGATCAGCCAGGCTGGTACCGGTTCGGGCGCCGGAGGTGACGCGGTCCGCAAGATCTACGAGACGTTGTACAACATCAAGCCCGCGCCGCCGGCCGGCCAGCAGAAGCCGGTGCAGTGAGATGGCGTTACTCAGCCCGATCCGGACCCGGCCGCGGATGGACCGCCGGTCGACGGTGTGGCATGTCGACTGGGTGCTGGTGTTCGGCGTGGTCGCGCTGTCGTTCATCGGCGCCCTGCTGATCTGGTCCGCGACCCACAACCGCACCTCGCTGACCGAGGGCAAACCGGATGCGTTCCTGCTCCGGCACGCGCTGAACTTCGCGATCGGCCTGGTCCTCGCGATCGGCGCCGCGATCACGGACCACCGCCGAGTCCGGATCCTCGCCCCGCTGCTGTACGCCGCCTCGGTCGTCGGACTGATCCTGGTCCTGGTGCCCGGCGTCGGCTCGACGATCAACGGTTCCCGGTCGTGGATCCAGCTCCCGTTCATGTCGATCCAGCCGAGTGAGTTCGCGAAGCTCGCGGTGATCGTCGGCATGGCACTGCTGATCGCGGAGAAGAGCGAGACCGACCGCAACGAGGACGCCCGCACCCTCGACGTCGCGCAGGCGGTCGGGGTCGCCGCCGTACCGGTGATCCTGGTGATGCTGCAGCCGGACCTCGGCACCGTGATGGTGCTCGGGTCGATCGTGTTCGGGATCATCGCGGTGTCCGGCGTACCGAAACGCTGGATGCTGGGGCTGCTCACGGCCGGTGTGCTGGTGGCGGCGATCGCGATCAAGCTGCAGGTGCTGAAGGAGTACCAGATCGCCCGCTTCACCGCGTTCGCGAACCCGTCGTCGGACCCGCAGGGCATCGGGTACAACGTGAACCAGGCGCGGATCGCGATCGGGAACGGGGGCGTGTTCGGGCAGGGCCTGTTCCACGGCGGCCAGACGCAGAACGCGTTCGTCCCCGAGCAGCACACCGACTTCGTGTTCACTGTCGCGGGCGAGGAGCTCGGGCTGATCGGCGCCGGCGCGATCATCGTGCTGTTCGCGATCATCCTGTTCCGCGGGCTGCGGATCGCGGTAAATGCGCGGGACGCGTTCGGGCGGCTGGTGGCGACCGGGATCGTCTGCTGGTTCGCGTTCCAGGCGTTCGAGAACATCGGGATGACGCTCGGCATCATGCCGGTTACGGGCCTGCCGCTGCCGTTCGTGTCGTACGGCGGTTCGTCGATGTTCGCCTGCCTGCTCGCGGTCGGCCTGCTGCAGAACATCCACCTCCGCTCGCACCGCTACTGACGACCCGACTGACCCGTCAGGTACGCTGCTCCCTGCTCGGCCCCCGCCCAGAGCCCGCTGGAAGGCCCGATGACCAGGTTCGTTGCCCTAGTTGCCGTTTTGACGCTGTCTCTTGCCGCCTGTGGCGGTGGGGACGACGACCAGCCTGCCGCCGGTCCACCGGCGACCACGCCGACACCGACGCCGAGTGCCACCGCGTCGACGTCGGCCGCGCCCGTCACCCGGACGACGGCCGAGCTCACCAAGGCGCTCCTCGAACTCGCCGATCTGCCGACCGGCTTCGCCGAGGACAAGGACGAGGTCGACGAGAACGCCAAACCGTTCTCGTCGTCGAGCAGCCGGTGCAAGACGCTGGTGAAGTACCTGAACGCCACCAAGGCGCCCGGCTCCAAGGCCAGCGTGACCCGCACGTTCACCGGCGGTCAGGAAGGCCCGTACATCGACTACGGCCTCGACGCGATGGGCACCGCCGGCGCGGTCACCGATCTCCGCGACACGTACGCCGAAGCCGTCGACTCCTGCACCAAGGTGACCTTGAAGACCGAAGGCGCCGGCAGTACGTCGATGAAGGTCGAGAAGATCACCGCCCCTCAGTACGGCTCCAAGCCCTTCGCCTTCCGCCTCACCGGCACCAGCGGCCCGAAACGCGGTCTCGAGTACGCCGCAGTCGTCACCGGCGTCGACGACGTCATCATCTCCGTAGGCGTCCTAGCCGGCCAAGGCACCGAACTGGACCCAGCCACGGAGGCAGCTGTCACCAAAGCCAGACACGTCCTGAAACCCGCCTAACCCGGAGACGCCGACGGCTGTCTGGTGCCCACGCGTGCTACGCAGTCGCTCCTCCGTCGCGCCAGCTGCGCGCGCTCCCTCCCACCCGAACCTGTTCCGGGCTGGCGCCCGGGGCGACTGCCAGGTGATTGCCCGCGGCCCGCACATCCTGTGCCGATGCCGACATGCCGGCGCGCCTGCGCCGGCACGATCTACCCGAGCTCACCCACAGACGCTTGCAACGTGGCTGGTGGACAGGGCCGACGCGGATGCAGGGATCGGCACGTCAGCCCTGTCGATCGTGGGGTAGCCAGCGAGCCACACCTCGCCGGCGAGTAGGTGTTCCAGATGACGCTTCAGCACGACCGGCGGCCCGAGCGAACTGAGGTGGAGCAGGCTCGGAAGCACAACGATCCGGATGCGTTGCCGACCGGCCTGCTCAATCAGAGCCCGGAAAGCGTCGGGAGCACTGTCTGCGTGTTCTACATGAACCCCGACCAGCACGCTTTCACGCCCCCGTGCCCATGCGGCCAGTCCAGGTAGCAGCTCGTCGAGATCTGCATCGCTGACGAGCTGGGCATTGATGTAGCCGATGACGGGTAGCACGTCGAATATTCTCTACCCAAGAATATTCTTCTGGCAAGAGTCTTGCGCGAATACATTCTTTAGCTGAGAATATTTCCGTCAACCTCAGCGAGACGGGAGCGCACATGAAGATCACCAAGCTGGTGCCGCCCGACGGTGACTGCAATGACGGGAAGACCTGTCCGGCAGTACATGTCACCGACGGCGATCTGGTGCTGGTTCAGGGGTATCTGGTTCCAGATGCGCCGCTGACACCTCCTGATGGTGAGGGTTTGGTTGCGGTGCCGCGATCCCTGCTACGTTCATTGGCCACGCTGCTCGGAGAGCTCTGACGACTGGAGGAACGTGGGCAACGAAACCCGTTTCGACCGGTTGTTCGACGAGTTCACCGAGGAGGCGTTCCGCGTCGAGACGCTGCCTGGCTACAACGTCGGTCAGGATGCGGAACGCCTGACGCAGTACGCGTCCGGCGCCTACCTTCCTGAACAGCCGATCCCAGGCGTCTCGTTCGTAGCGGATCTGGTGCGTCGAGGTCGCCGTACGACACTGGTCCGGCTGGTCGGAGAGCCGCTGACCGTCGATCAGCGGCTGAGCATCGACTGGGTGTACCCGCATCACGCTGCGGCAGGCCGTGACATCTCGATTCTCAGGTCGAACGCTGAGGTTGCGGACCTTGCTGCTTCCGTAGGGGACTTCTGGCTGTTCGACAATGCGGTGGTGGCGGTCATGCGCTACCTGCCCGGCGGCGAGTTCGACCGGGCCGACGTCATCGACGCCGACGACGAGGTTGCGAAGTACGTTGCCCTCCGCAACCAGTATGTCGACGCTGCGACGCCGTTCCGGAGCTGGCTCGCGAGCTGGCGCAGGGGTCTGCGGTGACTGATCCGTCCGAGGCGCGTCGTGAGTTCGGCCTGGACCTCCGATCGTTGCGTCGCCGGGCAGGCCTGACCGGCGAGGTGATCGCCGAACGGCTCGGATGGACGCAGTCGAAGGTCTCGAAGATCGAGAACGGCCATCAACTCCCGACCGTTGCGGAGGTTCGTGCGTTCGCCGAGGCGGGTGGCGCGGAGCCGGATGAGGTCGGCGACCTGGTCAGCCGGATCGAGTCACTCACGATCACGGTCAGTGGGTGGCGGACGATCCTGCGCAGTGGGATTGCGGGCGGCCAGCGGGATCTGTCCGAGATCGAGGCGCGTGCAACCGTGGTCCGGCGGATGGATCCGAGCATGGTGCCGGGTCTGTTGCAGACCCCCGAGTACGCCCGCGTGATGTTGAGCGGCGGGCCGGATCTCGCGGCGAACGTCGCTGCCGGCGTGGAAGCTCGGCTCCGCCGTCAGCAGAAGCTGTACGCCGGGACTCAGCGGTTCGAGTACGTGCTCTTCGAGGATGCCCTCCGCCGAGTCGTCGCCGAACCCGACGTACTTGCCGTACAAATGGATCGGCTTGTCCAGTTGTCGACGCTCGCGAACGTCGACATCGCAGTCGCATCCGCGGATCGTCGGTTGCCGCTCGCCCCGATCCACGGATTCTCGGTTTTCGACGACGTGCTGGTGCAGATCGAGTTGGAGACAGGCGCCGTTGACATCACAGCGCCGTCCGATGTGCAGTACTACCGCCGGATCTACGATGCGATGGTGGAGATCTGCGTGCGAGACGACGCGGCCCGCGACATTCTCAGCGGTCTGGCTGCGCGCTTCCGAGTTGGGTCAGCGGTAGAGGGGTAGGGCTCCGGTCAGCGAGTCGATTGAGGCGCGGGGGCCGTAGAGGGCTAGGCCCAGGTACTGGATGTCTTCGGGCTTGGTGCCGGCGAGGGTGGTGGACATCTGCTCGTAGGTGCGGGCCTGCTGGGCGACCTGGTGCATGTCGTGGATGGTGACGTTGGCGCGCGCGGCAGCCTCGGCGCGGAGGGTGCTGAGGGTGTCGGCGGGGGCGCGAAGGATCGGGATCGGGTACGCGCACATGCCGGTGTGGATGGTCCCGGCGGCGTCGGTGGTGTCGGGTCCGACGGTTTCGTCGTGGTGCCTGCCGACGCCGACGCCGAGCAGGGCGGCGGTGTTGAGGGCGACGCCGATGGGGGCTTCGGTCGCGATGATCACGACCATCTTGTTCGTCAGCACGGCGGTCAGGCTAGCTCGATGGGCGGTTGATCTCGTCGTACCCCGAACATCGTTCGGTGGATCTGGGAAACTGGGCGGCATGGATGAACTTGATACGGCGCTGCCGCGGATGCTGCAGAACGACGCCCGCCGGACGAACCGGGACATGGCGGCCGAGCTCAAGATCGCGCCGTCGACCTGCCTCGAGCGGATCCGCGGCCTCAAAGACCGCGGCGTGATCAGCGGATACCACGCGGCCGTCGACCTGAAGGCGATCGATCGGTCCACCCAGGCGATCATCTCGATCAAGCTCCGCCCGCAGGCGATGGCGGTGGCGACCGCCTTCCAGCAGTACGTGATGGACCTGCCGCAGACGCTGGACATGTTCATGGTCTCCGGCGGCTCCGACTTCCTCGCCCACGTGGCCGTCAAGGACACCCAAGCGCTCCGCGACCTGGTCCTCGCCCTCGCCAAACGCCAGGAAATCGCCGACATCCGCAGCTCAGTCGTCTTCGAACACCACCGCCGCACCACGATCATGCCGCTACCGGACCGCGCACACTCGGAGGGTTCTGTGAGCAAGCAATAGCCGTCCTTGTGACGCAAGTGTGGATGGGTCGGCCCGCTCCGGCGGACCTTCGAGCGAATGTGGCGCGGGCGCCTGTGGTTCATCGAGTCGTGGGTTTCGGCGGCCAATCGCCGCATCGATCCACGACTCGCCGTGCCGAGGACTGACCAAACACCACGACTCGGCGTGATGCAGGTCGGCGTACGCCGGGTACCAGCCCTCCGACCGAGCAGCACCGGAGCCACACGCGGCCGGATAACCCCTCGCGTTGGGGGTTCTCCCCTCGCACACCAGCGGAGAACCTCCAACGCGCGGGGATATCCGTTCATGTGACTGATCCGCAGGTCGCACCCCGGAGCTGGGGAAACTGGGTCACTGAGGGGTTGGGGAGGATTGCTTCCCGAACACATCCCGAAACGGGCAGGTAACCCTCCCCAACACCCCAGTCCGGCGCCACGCCACCGCATCCACTCAGACGCAGCCGGGAGTCGACGCCCCACGAATCTGGCCGACGAGCGCAGTAGCCTGTTCACAGACCCCGGGGCTGTGCCATGTCTCGGAGCGGCATCGCGGGCGGGGGTTTCGTAGGGTGGGGGTATGCGACTGAACTACGTGGAGACAGGTTCGGCTGACGCGCCCGTCGTACTGCTCGGGTCGTCGCTCGGGGCTGATCAGGGGATGTGGGCACCGCAGGTCGACGTACTGGCGAAGCGCTTCCGGGTGGTGGCGTTCGATCACCGGGGTCATGGCGGGTCGGAGGTGCCCGACGGGCCGTACACGATCGACGACCTGGGCGGCGACGTCGTCGAGTTGCTTGACACGCTCGAAGTGGAGCAGGCGTCGTACGTCGGGATCTCGCTAGGCGGCGCGGTGGGCCTGTGGCTCGCGCAGAACGCCCCGGACCGCTTCCACCGCTTCGTCGTGATCTGCCCACCGTCGAACCCGGCCGCGGACCCGCAGATGTGGATCGACCGCGCCGCGCAGGTACGTGCCGAGGGCACCCAAGCCATCGCCGACGCGACCCTCGGCCGCTGGTTCCTCCCCGAATTCAAGGACATCGAGCCCGTACGACGGATGCTGCAGAACTGCCCCGCCGAGGGCTACGCCGCCTGCTGCGAGGCCCTCAGCACCACCAACCTCCTCCCCGGCCTGAGCGACATCACCGCCCCCGTCCTCGTGATCACCGCCGACTCCGACACCTCCATCCCACCCGAAACCGTCGTACCCATAGCCACCCAGATCCCCGGCGCCCACCTGGAAATCATCGAAAACGCCGCCCATCTGGTCACCTACTCCCACCCCGACGTCATCAACCCCCTCCTCCTCGCCCACCTCGGCTGAATGCGGCGTACGGCCGCAGCGGCGTTAGGCTGGTAGGCGCTCTGACCTGCTGACCGGAAGTGGCTATGACTGTCGAATCGCTGTTCCCGCGCCTGGAGGCTCTGTTGCCGGGGGTGCAGAAGCCGATCCAGTACGTCGGTGGTGAGCTGAACTCGGTCAGTAAGGAATGGGACGCGGTCAGTGTCCGGTGGGCGCTGATGTACCCGGACGCGTACGAGGTCGGGCTGCCGAACCAGGGCGTGCAGATCCTGTACGAGGTGCTGAACGAGCGTGACCACATCCTGGCCGAGCGGACGTACTCCGTCTGGCCGGACATGGAGAAGGTGATGCGGGACCACGAGATCCCGCAGTTCACGCTGGACTCGCATCGGCCGGTACGGGCGTTCGACGTGTTCGGGCTGTCGTTCTCGACCGAGCTCGGGTACACGAACATGCTGACCGCGCTCGATCTGGCGGGCATCCCGTTGCACGCCGTCGACCGCACCGACGAGGACCCGATCGTGCTGGCCGGCGGGCATGCCGCGTTCAACCCGGAGCCGATCGCGGACTTCATCGACGCCGCGGTGCTCGGTGACGGCGAGGAGATCGTGCTGGCGATCTCCGAGGTGATCCGGGAGTGGAAGGACGAGGGTCGCCCGGGCGGGCGCGACGAGGTCCTGACGCGGCTGGCGAAGTCGGGCGGCGTGTACATCCCGAAGTTCTTCACTGTCGACTACCTGCCGGACGGACGGATCCAGCGCGTCACCCCGAACCGTCACGGCGTACCGTTCCGGACCGCGAAGCACACGGTCATGGACCTCGACGCGTGGCCGTACCCGAAGAAGCCGCTGGTTCCGCTCGCCGAGACCGTGCACGAGCGGTACTCCGTGGAGATCTTCCGCGGCTGCACCCGCGGCTGCCGGTTCTGCCAGGCGGGCATGATCACCCGGCCGGTGCGGGAGCGCAGCATCACGACGATCGGCGACATGGTCGAGAACGGGCTGAAGCAGTCCGGGTTCGAGGAGGTCGGCCTGCTCAGTCTCTCGAGCGCCGACCACAGCGAGATCGCCGAGGTCGCGAAGGGCCTGGGGGACCGGTACGAGGGCAGCAACGTCTCGCTGTCGTTGCCTTCGACAAGGGTCGACGCGTTCAACATCACGCTGGCCAACGAGTTCTCCCGCAACGGCCGGCGCAGCGGTCTGACGTTCGCGCCGGAGGGCGGGTCGGACCGGATGCGCAAGGTGATCAACAAGATGGTCACCGAGGAGGATCTGATCCGCACGGTCGCGGCGGCGTACAGCCACGGCTGGCGGCAGGTGAAGCTGTACTTCATGGTCGGTCTGCCGACCGAGACCGACGAGGACGTGCTGGCGATCGCCGCGCTCGCGAAGCGGGTGATCGAGACCGGCCGCGAGGTGTCCGGCCGGCGCGACATCCGGTGCACGGTGTCGATCGGCGGGTTCGTGCCGAAGCCGCACACGCCGTTCCAGTGGGCCGCCCAGCTCGGCGCGGAGGAGACCGACGCGCGGCTGGCGAAGCTCGGCGCCGCGATCCGGTCCGAGAAGGGCTACGCGAAGGCGATCGGTTTCCGGTATCACGACGGCAAGCCGGGCATCATCGAGGGACTGCTGTCCCGCGGCGACCGGCGCGTCGGCCGCGTGATCGAGGCGGTGTGGCGCGACGGCGGCCGCTTCGACGGGTGGAGCGAGCACTTCTCGTACGAGCGCTGGATCGAGTGCACGGACAAGGCGCTCGCCGACGAGCCGGTCGACCTCTCCTGGTACACGACGCGGGAGCGCGAGTACGCCGAAGTACTGCCGTGGGACCACCTGGATTCGGGGCTGGACCGCGACTGGCTGTGGGAGGACTGGCAGGACTCGCTCGAGGAGGACGGCGCGATCGAGGTCGAGGACTGCCGTTGGACCCCGTGCTTCGACTGCGGCGTCTGCCCTCAGATGGGCACCGAGATCCAGATCGGCCCCACCGGCAAGAAGCTCCTGCCGCTGTCCGTCGTCTGAGGCCTGCGGCGCGAACGCCGCAGGCCCCTAGAGCCGTCAGTTGCAGTAGTACGCCGGGGTTGGGGTTGTTTCGGTCTGGTCCTGCCAGTGGGCCACGCCGACGTAGTACCCGCAGCCGGTGCCTTCGTCGAACCAGGCGCCGCCACCGGAGTACGCGTACGTTTCCGCGACCGTGGTGAACGGTCCGCTCGCGCTGGCGCCCTTCTGCAGCTCGACGCGCACCTCGGTCACGCTGTTCGAGCAGCCCTCCAGGCCCACGGCGACGTACAGCATCAGCGCCGAGTACCCGACCGACTTGGCCGTCACCAGGTCGCATGCCGACGTCGACGCCTGGGCCGGCGCCGCAACCGTCAGACCTGCCGCAGCCGCCGCAGCGGCCGCGACCGTACCTACGAGTTTCCGCATCTGACCACCCTCCAGTTGGAAAACTACAGAGGCTCAGCAGATTAGGTCACTCAGTTACGGGACGTCGAGCCTTTCGGCGCGGCGGAAAGAAGCAGGTCGGTGAGCAAGAGTTCGTCAGCGCTGCCCAGAACGAGGTCAGCCTCCGCCACCGCGTCGGCTGTCACGAACGGATTCGGTACGGCGACCGCGTACATGTCGGCCGCCTGCGCGGCGGCTACCCCGTGGGCTGTGTCCTCGACAGCGATCGCCGACGAGCCGGATACGCCGAGACGCTGCAGGGCGAGCTCGTAGATCGCCGGATCGGGCTTGTGCGCCGCGACCTCGTCGCCCGTGACGATGTGGTCGAACAGATCGACCGCACCGACCCGCTCCAGATGGCCGACCACCCACTTGCGGGGCGAGCTGCTCGCAATCGCCACGCGGAGGCCCAGCTCCCGCGCCGCCGCGATCCAGGCGCGGACCCCCGGCCGGAAGTCGAGCTCGGCGTGCATTCGCTCCCGGTGCGCGACGCGGCGGGCGTGGCTCGCCGTACGGTCGAAGTCGGTGCCGACAGCCTCGGCGAGGATCGCGTACCGGTCCTCGGAGATGTCGCCGCCGTGGCCGGGCCAGAAGCCGTCCAACTCGAGTTCGAGACCGTGGTGCGCCCATTCGGCCCGCCAGCTCTCGACCATTGTCGTCTCGGTGTCCATCAGCAGACCGTCGAAGTCGAACACGATCGCTTCCACGTCGACCGGCACGAGCCGCGTCGCGAGCCGGTGGATCTGGGCCGCGCTGAGCCCGAGCCAGGACAGGTACGCGCGGACGCCGCCGAGGTCGTCCAGGTGCTCGAGCGACCCGAGGATCGTCTCCGGGCGGGTCCGGGTGAACTCGGGTCCGTCCTGGATCCCGAGGTGCACCTCGCTGATGGCGTAGTCCGCCGCGATCTCTTCCCGCGGTACGCCGGCCAGGTCGAGCAGCACCGCGATGGTCAGACCCGTCCGGTCCTTGCCCGCCTGGCAGTGCACCACGACCGGCCGATCCGCCGGCGCATCCGCGATCGCGCTGAAGATACGGCCGATGTGGTTCGCGTTGCGCGTCAGGCTGTTGCGGTAGACGTCGACCAGCCGCGGCTCCGCGTCCGCATCACGCAGCAGCTCGGCCTCCGGGTCGATCCACGGGATCCGCCGGTACGCCGGGGTGCCCTCGAGCGGATGTGGTTGCTTCAGCTCCCAGTCGGACCGCAGATCAAGCACAAGCCCCGCGTCGAGCGCCTCGAACTCGGCCAGGTCCGCCACATCGAGTGCATCGCTGCGTACGACGGCCAGCGCCCGCGTCTGAACGCCGTACCGGGTCGGAAGTCCGCCGACGTCACGCGCATTCGGGCTCCACATACCGGTCAGCTTAGAACAGCACCTCCCAATGACTCGAAATCGTGCCAGGAACCGTCGAAAGCCTTGTGCTGCAAGGCGGAATCGGTGCCGACCGCGAAGACGTCGATCCGGCCTGGGCCCCAGGAGACGACCGAGCCGGCCGGGCGTGGGCGGACAGTCGCGGGCTCCAGCCAGCCGGCCAGGGCGGCGATGTTCATCCGCAGGATCTCCGTGGCGAGCGACCAGTCGATGAAGTTCAACGTGTCGTTGGCGGAGTGGATGTGGCTGTTCGCGCTGTCTGCGCCCTCGATCGTCAGTACCGCGGGGATCCCGGCGTCGATGAACGGGACATGGTCGCTGGCGAACGGGTTCAGCGACGTCTGGACCTTCAGTCCGGTGTACGTCGCGGCAGCGGTCGTCAGCGCACTGATCTGCGCGGCCGACACCTGTGCGCCCTCGAGCAGCACGGTCGGCGTGGCGGTGTTCTTGGTCGCGATCATGTCCATGTTGAGTACGGCGCGGACGCGGGACCGCTCGGCCGGCGGCAGCGTTGCGACGTACTGCTTGCTGCCGAACAGGCCCTCCTCCTCGCCGCCGAACAGGATGAGGCGCAGGTCGTGCTGCCAGGAGCGTCCGGACAACAACCGGCCGAGCTCCAGCACCCCGGCCGAACCGCTGCCGTTGTCGTCGGCTCCTGGTGCCGCCGCGGCCGGGCCGCCCGCCAGGTTGATCGAGTCCAGGTGGGCGGTGACGATCACCAGGCCACGGTTGGATCCGATACCGGCCCGGTCGCCGATCAGGTTCGCGGAACGGCCGGCGCCGACGGTGACCGGCGTCCGGGAGGTGTGGTAGCCGAGGGCAACCATTCGGTCGGCGGCGAAGTCCATCGCCTGCGTGAACGTCGTACTCAGCGAGTGCCTGGTCGGCAGGCCCGCCAGCCAGGTCACGTCGCTCTGGTACGACGCGGTGGACACGTCGGCGACGAGCTGCGCGACGAACGGGTCGGCGCGCGCCGGTACGACGGGAGGGGTGTCGATAACCGTCGTACCGGCTCGCAGTGGCTCGATCCGCCAGCAGTGATTTGACCGTCGACGGGGCTTGTCGGCGGCCGAGATCACCAGATGCCGGCCGTGATCGAGCAGGGGAGTGACGTTCGGGTAGTCGTCCTGGAAGCTGCGGCCCACCTGCGTGACCAGCAGCAGTCCGGGAGCGGTTCGGGAGGCCCGGCCGAGGCGTTGGTCGGCCGGGACCCAGAGGAGCGTCCGCTCCCCGAACCGCGCCGACCGCGCGCCGCCACCGGCATCCGCAGTCGGTACGACGAGATAACGCACAGGTCCTGCGCTCATATCACTCCTCGTCCAGCCGGACGTCAGTCCTGCCAGTCGATGTCCAGGCGGGTTGGGGTGGCCGCCACGACGTGGCCGGTGCCGCCGGCGCCGCGGGCGAGCCGGCCGCCGGATTCCCAGCGGCCCGCCGGTCGGGCCTCGGGGGCGTCGCCGCGACCGATCGCGTACTCCACGAACGTGCCGTCCGCGCGGAACTCCACCCCCCGCCGGCCGCGGGCCGGCGGGAAGGCGTAGTCGTCGCGGCGGTAGACGCTGATCCCGTCGTGGTCCTCCTCGGCGGAATGCGTCCAGTGCCCGAGCGGTGCGGTGGTCAGCGCCGCACCTCCTGCCGGATCGTGGCGGGCGAGTCGGGCACCGTGACCCTGAAGTCGCTGATGACGCCGCCGAGCGCCTCGTACCCGTTCCAGGTCGAGCCGTCCCACCACTTGTGGTAGAGCTGCTTGTCGGTGCCGGTGACGAACACGTCCAGCCGGTTCGTGTCCCACGAGACCACGCGCGGCTCGTCGGTGCAGATCCCGCCCAGGTACTCGTACCCGGTGAGCGACGGTCCCCACGCGGACCCGTCCCACCACTTGTGGTACAGCGCCGAGTCCGTTCCGAGCACGAACACGTCCAGCCGGTCCGGACCCCACGAGACCACGGTCGGCGCCGTCGTACACACGCCGCCCATGTACTCCCAGCCCGACCAGGCCGAGCCGTCGTACCACTTGTGGTACAGCGCCGAGTCGGTGCCGATGACGAACATGTCGAGCCGGTTCGCGCCCCAGGCCACGACCCGCGGCGGCGAAGCGCAGACACCGCCGAGGTACTCGTAGCCGTTCCAGGCGGAGCCGTCCCACCACTTGTGGTAGACCGCATTGTCCGTCCCGAGTACGAACGCGTCCAGCCGATCGGGGCCCCAGGCAACGACCTCCGGTGGGCTCATGCAGATGCCACCGAGATACTCGTACCCGTTCCAGGCCGAGCCGTCCCACCACTTGTGGTACAGCGCCCGGTCGGTGCCGAGGACGAACGCGTCGAGCCGGTTCGGGCCCCAGGTCGCGAGCCGCGGCGGGCTCATACAGACGCCGCCGAGGTACTCGTACCCGTTCCAGGCCGAGCCGTCCCACCACTTGTGGTATAGCGCGTGATCGGTGCCGAGGACGAACGCGTCCAGCCGGTTCGGCGCCCAGGACGCGACTTCAGGAGCGCTCATACAGATACCACCCTGGTACTCGTAACCGGCGACGGACGGTCCCCAGGCCGATCCGTCCCACCACTTGTGATACATCGCCAGGTCGGTGCCGAGCACGAACGCGTCCAGCCGGTTCGCGCCCCACGCCACGACCGATCCGGCGGGTTCCGGCGTACTGGTGCCGCCGAAGTCCGGCAGGTCCTTGCGGACGGTGTCCAGCGTCGCCTGCATCCGCGCCACCTGGTCGGTGGTGAACATGACCATGCCGCGGTCGTCGGTGTAGTCCATGTAGTCGTAGAACAGGTCACCGTTCGGGCCGTTGCTGCAGGTCACATGCGGGAACGTCGGTACGCCGAAGTTCGGGCCGGCCGCGTTCGGGGTGTCGGCGCACTCGTCGGTACCGCTGCAGCCGCTGCCGTCGTCGCCCCAGATGTGGAACAGGTTGAAGTAGTGCCCGACCTCGTGCGTCGTCGTGCGGCCGAGGTCGAACGGCGCTGCCGCCGTACCGTTCGTGCCGAAGCCGCTGTGCAGGATGACGACGCCGTCGGTGTTCGCCGGGCCGCCGGGGAACTGCGCGTACCCGAGCAGGCCGCCGCCGAGCTGGCACACCCAGATGTTCAGGTAGTGGGCGGTGTCCCACGGGTCGATGCCGCCGGTCGCGGACGACTTCACCTTGTCGTCGGTGCCGAAGCTCGCCGTACTCGTCTGGGTCCGGGTGACGCCGGTCGTCGGGTTCCCGTTCGGGTCCTCGGTGGCCAGGAAGAACTCGACCCGCGAGTCCGCGATCAGGCCGCTGAACACTCCCGGCACGATGCTGGTGTCCGGGTTGGTGGCGCGGTAGTCGCGGTTCAGTACGTCGATCTGGCTGTCGATCTGGGCCTGCGAGATGTTCTGCGCGTTGGTGTTCCAGACGACGTGCACGACACACGGGATCCGCGCGACCCCGCTGAAGCGTTGCTGCGCGGCGACGTAGTCCATCGTCGCGGTCTCGAGCGCCGACCGCGCGGCGGCGTACGCCGGTGAGGTCGACAGCAGTCGCCGGTGCACATCCATCACGCCGCACTGGCGACGGGTCGGGAAGTCCGTGCGCCCGCTGTCGGTCGCGCCGCTCATACCGGCACCACCTGCTTGGCCGCCGCCCGACATCCCAGCACCGCCAGGCGATCCGGCGCCAGTCATCCCGGCACCGCCGGGCGCTCCGCCACCGGTCATTCCCGCGCCGCTGGGCGCTCCGCCGCCGCCCATGTCCGTGGACGGCGCTCCGCCGCCGCCCATGTTCGTCGCCGGCGTGCTGCTGGAAGCTGGTGCGGCAGTCGGCATGCCGTCCGCCGTGGGCTGTTCGCTGGTCGCATGCCCGTTCTGCTCGGTCGCCGGCGCCTCGCCCGGCATCCTGTAGTCGTCCCGGTGCTTGTCCGCTCGCCCGTTGGCCTTCCTCGGCATCTTTCCCCCTCCCGCGGGGGCGCAGGAGCAGGCCGGCGTACGCCGAACCGAAGAACAACCCCCAGCGCGCCCTCGATCGAAGACGGTCCTGCCGTCTTCCCCCACCGAACAGTCGGCCCCCAAGTCGCTGCTCTGTGTTTGACGATCCGCTCATCACCGCCCGTGCACAACCCTTCGCGCACCGGCAGTCAAATTCACGCGATCCGCTGCGATGGTTGACGAATTTCAAGCGCTTGCCGGGAAAGGATGATCCGCTAGAGCGTTCGTTCCCACATCGTGCGTTGGGCTACCGGGCGGAAGCCGAGCTTGGTGTTGACGGCGATCATGGGCGCGTTCTCGGGGGCGTTCCAGGTGTGGAGTACGGCGGGAACGGCGACGCCGGCCTGGAGGGCGCGGAGGTTGGGGCCCTTCACCGCGATACCGAGACGGTTGCCGCGGTGCGTACGACGTACATAGGTGTCGTACTGGTTGAGTCGGTCCGGGGTTTCCGGCGTACCGCCCATCTGCGTGTACGCCGCCAGCTCGCCGGAGGCGGTGTGTACGGCGGCCGTGGTGTACGTGAACCGGCCCTGGGCGACCCGCCGAGCCTCGGCGTCACGTACCAGCTCGGGCGTCCAGTGCACCGCCTCGCTGGTGCGCTGGCCCGTCGGCACGTCCTCGCTCATCCCGCTCATCAACCCCTGACAATCTCCACCCACGGACCCTATTCCCCACGCCCCCGCAGACGCTCCCGAATTACCATCCACCGATGGCCCCGGCACCCCAACACCACTTCGGCGTCTACGCCCGAATCCGCGATGCCCACCGCATCCTCCTGGTCCACAAAACCCGCGGCCCGTACACCGGCCTCCTCGACCTACCAGGAGGCAGCCCCGAGCCGGGTGAGTCGTGGCCGGAAACCCTCCAACGCGAACTCCAGGAAGAACTCGGCCTGCACCTGGCGACGTCCGGCCACTTCCAGCCCTTCGCCGTTCACGTCCGCGCGACCTCCACCGGCGCACCCATCAACTTCCACCACCGCGGCGTCTTCCTCGACCTACCTCGGCCGCCGACCGCACCGTCCACGCACGTCTCCCCGGACACGGCCGGGTGGCGGTGGTTCGACACCTGCACCGACGACGAGACCCACCTAAGCCCCGTCGTACGCGCCGTCCTGGCTCTCTGACCCGGCGTGGGGACTGGGACAGGCAGTAGCGGCTCTTGTGTTGGATGTGTGGCCAAGGGGGTGGCCAGGTCTGGGGACTGCCACCCACCTGAAGGGACCAGCAAATGTCCCCAGTCGCTCCGGTCGTGGATTTGTGCAGGTCGACAGTACGTATACGTCCACTGTCGGGCGATTCGGTCTGCTACTCAGTGCGCGGCGGTGGGTAGTAGGCATATGTACTGTCGAGCTGCAGTTTGGCGGACTGGGGCTACAGGTGCGTGCGGTCGGCTGGTTGCCGGGGGAGGTGACACCTGCTGGGTGCTGTGGACAGGGAATACCAGGTGCCAGCCCACCAGAACCTGTCTCACGGCCCCGCAGTTCACCCACACACCGGACAGGAGAGCCGCAATAGCGTGTTCAAAGGCCCCGGAAGGGGTCGCCGGGGTCCGTTAGTGTGGGGCGGAGGGCCCGGTTGGCGGCGGGTTAGGGAGCGGTTGCACCGTCTTGAGGATCTCGTCGGTGAGTTGTTCGGGGGAGCGGGGCTTGGTGACGTCGAGGTGTTTCAGGGCGAGTTGGTCGACGAGGGTGAGCATTCTCGTCTGGTAGCCGAGGGACCGGGCGAGGAACTTGTCGACCAAGGAGCGGTCCTCGGTGGTTAGACCGTCATACCTGCTGATGCTGTGTATGCGGGCCGACACGACACGCTCACTCGCGCTGAGCCAGACAGCAGAGGTGTACGGCGTGGTCAGCCGCGCCACGTTTGCGGGCCAGACCCCGGACCCCTCCAGCACCAACCCCGCCGCCGCAGTCGATCGACTCGTGACCAGTTCCTCGATCCGCGGCCACATCTGCTCGTAGTGGTCGAGCAGAGCGTCGACCAGCTGCTCGCCGGTCAAGGACCGACAGTGCTCGACGACGTGCGCCGGCACCTCGTGGCCCGGCGTGGCCCACGGCCGCCCGCGATGCCGGCCGAGCTTGTCCGTGGACAGGTAGTCGAACCCGAGTCGCTCTGCCAGAACCTGTGCAACCGTCGACTTCCCGACGCTCGAGGTCCCACCGACCAGCACCACGCGCAGGTCGTGTACCGAACCCATCTAGTGGTGGGGGCGGAGGGCTCGGTTGGCGGCGGGTTCGGCTATTTGGGTGCGGAAATCGTTGGCGGGGTAGACGCCCAGGATGCGGACCTCGACGGAGAAGAAGGCGAGTTCTTCCAGGGCGAGGGCCACGTTCGGGTCTTCGGGGTGGCCTTCGATGTCGGCGTAGAACTGGGTGGCGAAGAACATGCCGCCGAGCTGGTACGACTCCAGCTTGGTCATGTTCACGCCGTTGGTCGCGAAGCCGCCGAGGGCCTTGTAGAGCGCGGCGGACACGTTCCGGACGCGGTACACGAACGACGTGATGACCGGCCCGGACCCGACCGGCGGGACCTCGGGCTCGCGGGACAGGACCAGGAAGCGGGTCGTGTTGTGGTGCTCGTCCTCGACATCGGACGCCAGCGTCTCGAGGCCGTACAGCCCGGCCGCGGCCCGCGGGGACAGGGACGCGACGGTCGGATCACCCAGCTCCGACACCTCCCGCGCCGCGCCGGCGGTGTCGTCGGCAACCACGGTCGACCACCCGTGCTCGCGGATGATCTTCCGGCACTGCCCGAGCGCGTGCACATGGCTGCGGACCGTGCGGATCTGGTCCAGCGACGTACCGGGAACGCCCAGCAGCTGGAAGTGGATCGGCAGGAAGTACTCGCCGACGATGTGCAGCCCGGACTCCGGCAGCAGGTGGTGGATGTCCGCGACCCGGCCGGCGATCGAGTTGTCGACCGGGATCATCGCGAGGCCGGCACGTCCGCTGGTGACCGCCTCGAGCGCGTCCTCGAACGTCGTGCAGGGCAGCTGCTCGCGGTCCGGGAACATGTCGGTGCACGCCATCGCCGAGTTGGCGCCTGGCTCACCCTGATAAGCGATCGGTCCGTCCACGGTCTCCCAGCGTAGACCCAACCGATCTCAACAGACGGATCAGGTGTCCGTCTTGCGGACCTTGTCCGGCGCCCCGGTGACCGCGCGGCCCTCGAGCGCCTTGGCCTTGGTGGCGTACATGTCGATGTACTCCTGACCGGACAGCTCCATGATCTTGTACATGATCTCGTCGGTGACGGCCCGCAGGATCAGCCGGTCGCTTTCCATGCCCTCGTACCGCGAGAAGTCCAGCGGCTCGCCGAACTTGACCGTCGGCGAGGCGAACGACGCGACGATCTTCCCGGGCGGGGCGACCACGTCGGTCCCGATCACGCCGCACGGGATCACCGGCACCTTGGCCTCGAGCGCCAGCCGCGCGACGCCGGTCCGGCCCTTGTACAGCCGCCCGTCGTGCGAGCGGGTGCCCTCCGGGTAGATCCCGAACAGCTCGCCGCGCTCCAGCACCTTCATCCCGGCCCGCATCGCGCCCTCGGACGCCGACCCGCCGGACCGGTCGATCGGCACCTGGCCGGTGCCCTTGAAGAACCCGCGCTGGAACCGGCCCTTGATCCCGGCCCCGGTGAAGTAGTCGGACTTCGCCACGAACGTGACGCGCCGCCGCAGTACCAGCGGCATGAAGATCCAGTCCGAGTACGAGAGGTGGTTGCTGGCGATGATCGCAGGCCCGGTCTCCGGGATGTTCTCGGCGCCGACCACGTTCGGCCGGAAGATCCGCTTCACCGGCGGCCCGACCACCACGTTCTTCAGCACCCAGTAGATGCCTTTGCCGTCGCCGTCGCCGGCATCCACGACCGCAGGGTCCGGCTCCCGCCGCGGCGACTGTGCCGGTTCCGTCATCGGGTCGTCCCTCCTTGAAGTCACGCAGCCTCACCTTCCCCGAACCCACATGATGCCGCACGATGGCCCGCTTGGCTCGTACGTCGCCACGCGGGAACTCCTCACACTCCGCGCCCGGCCTTCGTAAGCTGCTGACGGCACCGTCGCCCAGGTGGGGAGAAGAACCATGCGCATCAAGCTCCTGACTGCAGTCCTAGCACTGCTAGCCGGGATCCTGGTAACCCTGCCCGCGAGAGCGGCCGCCCCGGACGCGACCGTCGTACCGATCCAGGTCACCGGACCGGCCGCGTCGCGGTTCAACCTGGTGGTGATGGGCGACGGCTACACGGCGGCCGAGCTGCCGAAGTTCCGCGAGCAGCTCGACAAGCACCTGAACATCCTCTGGAGCATCGAGCCGTTCAAGTCGTACCGGAACTACGTCAACGTGTACGCCGTCGAGATCGCGTCCCCCGAGTCCGGAGTCGACTGTGATCCCGGTCTGACCGACCCGAAGCGCGACACCCCGCTGCAGATGGGCTTCTGGGGCGGCTGCAACCCGGGCAGCGTCCAGCGGTTGCTGACGGTCAGCCAGGCGGCCGCGACACAGTACGCCGACCTCGTCCCGGGGACCACGAGCGCCAACCGGCAGATCCTTGCTATCGGCAACAGTGAAACGTACGGCGGTGCGGGCGGAACGTATGCCACCGCGTCCGGGGGTAATGCGCTCTCCGCGCTGATCACGCCGCACGAGCTCGGGCACTCGCTCGGAGGGCTGCAGGACGAGTACGACTACTACGCCCGCGGTGCGCCGTACGTCGGTCCTGAGCCGTCCTCGATCCACCACACGTTGCTGACCGAGCAGCAGATGCTGGCGCAGCACCAGAAGTGGTGGCGCTGGCTGGGGGAGAAGTCCGAGTCCGGCGGGACGATCGGCCGCTACGAGGGCGGAATGTACGCCGGGTCGGGCGTCTGGCGGCCCAGCGCGCACTCGATGATGAAGGCCCTCGGGTACTACTTCGACCAACCGTCGCGCGAGCGGATGACCCAACGCCTGTCCGCCAAGGCGAATCTGTTCCAGGACAGCACCCCGGCCGGTCAAGTCGCCGCTGACCAGGTCGTTTGGCTGCAGACCCTGCACCCGGTCGACCACGAGCTCGACGTCACCTGGACTCTCGACGGTACGGCGCTGGCGACCGCGAACGCCCGTACCGTCGACCTGTCCACCCTCGACCTCGGGCCCGGGCCGCACACGCTTTCCGCGACGATCGTCGACCCGACCGAGTTCATCCGCGATCCCGCCGTACGCCCGACGGCCACCCGCTCGTGGACCGTCGACCCGTCCCTCAGCGCGCGGAAAACGCTGGATGCGGTGTTCACCGGATCCACCTCGACCGCGCATCCGGTCAGCGCCGACGAGGTCGTCTACGCGGAAACCGCGCATTCCGCGGGGGCAATCACCTGGCGGCTCGACGGGCAACCGGTCGCGAACCCGGGCAACGACCGCGACCTCGATCTCGCACCGCTGAAGCTGACCGGGTGGCACATCCTGACCGCGCAGACCGGTTCCGAAACACTCAGCTGGGACGTCGACGGCGTACCGCCGGTCGTCACGCCGACGATGTCGAAACCGCTGCTCACAGTGCAGAAACCGAGCGGGCCGGAGTACATCTACAACAACGCGTTCACGATGGGTTTGACCGCGACGGACGACAGCGCGGGGTACGTCGTACCGGAGTTCCGCGTCGACGGGGACGGTTGGTACAACTACTACGGCTGGCCGACCGATGCGTCCGCGCCGTACCGGTTCACCGCCGAGGGGACCGCGATCGACCAGCTCGTATACGGAAAGCTCGGCGTACCGCGGATCGTGCCGTGGGACGACGTACCGCCTGGGTACGGGCGTCATCAGGTCGAGTACCGCGCCATCGATGCCACCGGCAACATCGGCGACCCGCGCCGGTTCGCCGTCACGCTCCTGAAACCGCCGCCGCCCTGCACCACAACGATTACCGGCACGCACGAAGGCTCGCTGTACCTCAGCAAAGGCGTCACGTGCCTCACCAACGCGACCGTCAACGGTCCGGTGCTCGTGGCGTCCGGCGCATCCCTGGTCGCCACCGACTCGCTCGTCAACGGGCCTGTCCGCGCCGATCGCGCGGCAGACCTGCACCTGCTGCGTTCCATGATCGCCGGGCCGGTCAGCGCGAGCGGCATCACCCGCAGCCTGGTCGCGATCGGCAGCACCGTCCAGGGGCCGCTGGCCGTCACGAACAGCCGCACAACCGAGCCGCCCACGCTCGCCGGGAACACAGTCAACGGTCCGCTCAGCTGCTCGGCCAACACCCCGGCCCCGATCAACTTGCAGGCGCCGAACACGGTTTCCGGGCCGCGCTCCGGGCAGTGCGCGAAACTCTGAGCCGGGCAGACATGCAGGTGAGATTTGCCGACATGTTCCCGGCGGGCGGGATCTCATAACTTTCTCGGTGCGGGGAGTTCCCGCCGTACCGAAGGAGAGAGATGAACGGACTGCGGGTGGCTTCGTTGATGGCGGCCACGATGACCACGGGCCTGGTGGCCGGCGTGTATGCGATCTACGCGAACGCGATCATGCCCGGGCTCGCGAAGACCGACGACAAGACCTTCGTCGGTGCGTTCCAGGCGATGGACCGGGCGATCGTCAACCCGATGTTCCTCGGCCTCGGGTTCCTCGGCGCGCTGCTCTTCACACTGCTCGCCGGCCTGGTCAGCCTCAAGGAGAAGGCACTGCCGTGGATCGCGGTTGCGTTCGTGCTGTACCTGGTCACGGTCATCCTCACGATGGCGGTGAACGTACCCATGAACGACGCCCTGAAAGCGGCCGGGGATCCGGCGACGATCGACGTCGCGGCGGCCCGCGCGGCCTTCGACGAGTCGAAATGGGTGGCCTTCAACCTGGTCCGGACCCTGCTCGCACTGGTCTCGTTCGGCTTCCTCGGCTGGGCCCTCTACCTGACCGGAAAGTCCGCCGCCCAGCCCTGAGATTATTTGCAGTATTTCCAGGTACGGTTCATCGCCGCAGCCGTCGTCGTGGGCTACTTGGCCCGCTACTCGCGCCCGCCCCGTCGGGATGATCGCGCTCTGAGAGACTGTCCGCGTGCCACCAGTTCAAGCTCCGCCGTCGCAGCAGCTCCCCGCGGTCCAGAAGCTGCGCGTGAGGTTCGCCAAGCGCGGGCGGCTGCGATTCACCTCACACCGCGACTTCCAGCGCGCGTTCGAGCGCGCCGTACGGCGGGCCGAGCTCCCCGTGGCGTTCTCGCACGGTTTCAGCCCGCACCCGAAGATCTCGTACGCCGGTGCCGCGCCGACCGGAGCCGCCTCGGAAGCGGAGTATCTGGAGATATCGCTCACACACGAGCGGGACGCCGACCAGGTCCGGGCCGCCCTGGACGAGGCGCTGCCGCCCGGTCTGGACGTCCTCGAGGTGGTCGTCGCCGGGCCGGGGGCGCTGGCCGAGCGGCTGGAGGCCAGTGAGTGGCAGATCGCGTTGCCGGGAGCGGATCCGGACACGGCCGCCGCGGCAGTGCGGACGTTCCTCGAACGGGACGAAATTCTGGTCGAACGCATGACCAAACGGGGACTTCGCTCGTTCGACTGTCGGGCTGCTGTTCTCCGACTCACCGTCGCGAGTGAACCGGGGCCGGTTGCGGCGTGTGCGATACTGCAAGTGGTGTTACGGCACGGAACCCCGGCCGTGAGACCCGACGACGTTCTCGCCGGCGTGCTAGAGGTAGCGACGCTCCCGGTGACGGGCCCGGCTCTTTTGACCAGGCTCGCCCAGGGCCCGCTCACCACGGACACCGGCACGGTGGAAGATCCGCTCGCTCGTGACCGCGACGCCAACCAGGCGACCGCGACCGGCCAGGCAGATCCCCGCCAGACGCACACAGCGGAGGGCGACGCCGCCGCTCCCTCTGTGCCCTGAGCGCGGGCGGAGCGGATCCAGCAGGCTTCCGCCGTACCGCGTCCCATGCAGAATCTGAGGGCCCGGTGAGGCGAACCGTGACCGCCTTGTGGCCGCGCCGGACCCGTGACAGGGGTCGCCGGATGCGCCGGAAGGCTTGAGGAGACCCGCACTACATGCTCGACAACGAGCCGACCACCGAAGCAGCCGGCACGGCTGCCCCCGCCCAGACCGCCGCCACTCGGCAGCGCTCGACCAAGACGGCTGCGAAGACGGCCGCGGCGAAGAAGACCACCACGACGCGTAAGCGCGCCGCGAAGAAGACCGCCGAGCCCGCCGCCGAGGCTGCGCCGGCCCAGAAGACGGCTGCCAAGGCGGCCGCGAAGAAGGCTCCGGCCAAGAAGGCGGCGGCCGCGAAGACGGCTCCGACCGCCAAGAAGACCGCCAAGCGCACCACGAAGAAGGCCGCGTCCCAGGACACGGCCCCGGAGCTGTTCGCGGCTCCCGTGGAGTCCGCCGCGGAGCCCGAGGCGACCGCCCCGGCAAAGAAGACCACCCGCAAACGCACCACCAAGAAAACCGCAGCCACCCCGGCCGCCGACACCTCCACCCCCGCCGACGCCTCCGCGTCCGGCTCTTCCGCGAACGCCGCATCCGCGAACGCTGGGGGCGGCGAGCACTCCGCCGCGTCAGGTGCTGCTGCCGAGGCACCGGCTGCCAAGCGCAGCTCACGGCGCCGTACGACGAAGTCTGCCGCGACGGCCGACTCCGCAGCGTCCGACGCCCCGACGACGGCACCCGACGCCCGTACGACGGCTCCTGACGCCCGTACGACGGCTCCTGACGCCCGTACGACGGCTCCTGACGCCCGTACGACGGCTCCCGAGGCTCGGGCGACGGCTTCTGAGGCTGCGGCTTCTCGGAATGCTGAGACGCAGGACGAGGCGCCGAGCACGCGGCGTACGCGCCGGCGGCCGGCTGGTGCTGCGACGGTGCTGTTCCAGGCGCCGACCGACGTACCGCACGCCGCCGAGCCCGCGACCGCCAAGAACACCCAGCCCAGGTCCAGCCAGCCCGCTCAGGCGACTGCCGCGGACCCGGCGGATGTGGCAGCCCAGGCCGCCCCGGAGCCGGCTGCCGACGAGCAGCCGAGCGGCACACGCCGCCGCCGGAGCCGTCGCGGTCGCGACGCTGAGGCACGCGAGAACGCGCCCGAGCCGACCACCGACGACGCCCCGCAGACCGTGAGCGCCGAGCAGTCCGACGGCGAGGCCGAGGAGAAGACCGAAGGCCGCAGCCGGACCAGCTCCCGGTCCAACAGGACGAGCAGGACCAACAACCGCGCCGCCGCCAAGAGCGACGACACGGACGACACCGACCTCACCGACGCCGACGAGGAGGCTGCCGACAGCGCGGCCGACGGACAGGGCGAGGACGGCGAGGAGGGCACCCGCCGTCGTCGCCGTCGTCGTGGCGGTCGCCGTCGCCGCAAGTCCGGTGACGCGGACGGCGCCGAGGACAGCGCCGACGAGCAGTCCGACGACGAGGACGACGAGTCCGAGCAGGACACCGACGCCCAGGCCGCTGACGCCGACTCCGACGTCGAGGCCGAGGACGTAGACGAGGACGGCGAGTCGGGCGGCAGCTCGTCCCGCCGTCGCCGCCGCCGTCGTCGCCGCAAGGGCGAGGACAGCGTCGCGTCCCCGGACGACCCCGACGAGACCGTCGTACGGGTCCGTGAGCCGCGCAGCAAGACCGTCGCGAACGAGGTCACCGCGATCGAGGGCTCGACCCGTCTCGAGGCGAAGAAGCAGCGTCGCCGCGAGGGCCGCGCCGCCGGTCGCCGCCGCGCGCCGATCGTCACCGAGGCCGAGTTCCTGGCCCGGCGCGAGTCGGTCGAGCGGACGATGGTGATCCGGTCCCGCGAGGACGTCACCCAGATCGCGGTCTCCGAGGACAACGTCCTGGTCGAGCACTATGTGACGACCGCCGAGCAGACGTCGCTGATCGGCAACGTGTACCTCGGCCGCGTGCAGAACGTGCTGCCCAGCATGGAAGCCGCGTTCATCGACATCGGCAAGGGCCGCAACGCGGTGCTGTACGCCGGTGAGGTGGACTGGGCGACCCTTGGTGGCGCCAACGGCCCGCGCAAGATCGAGCAGGTGCTGAAGTCCGGTCAGTCGGTCCTGGTCCAGGTGACCAAGGACCCGATCGGCCACAAGGGCGCCCGCCTGACGAACCAGATCAGCCTGCCCGGCCGGTACGTCGTGTACGTCCCGCGCGGCGGCAACGGCGGCATCAGCCGCAAGCTGCCCGACACCGAGCGGAACCGGCTGAAGACGATCCTCAAGGACATCGTCCCCGACGAGGCCGGCGTCATCGTCCGGACCGCCGCGGAAGGTGCCTCGGAGGAGGAGCTGACCTCCGACGTCAGCCGCCTGCAGGCCGCCTGGGAAGAGATTGACAAGAAGTCCAAGAACGGTCAGGCCCCGCAGCTGCTGTACGGCGAGCCCGACCTGCTGATCCGCGTCGTACGCGACCTGTTCACCGAGGACTTCTCCAAGCTCGTGATCTCCGGCGACCGTGCGTACGACCAGGTCCGGGAGTACGTCGAGGGCGTCGCGCCGCACCTGGTCGACCGGGTCGAGAAGGCGCACAGCGATGTCTTCTCGGACTACCGGATCGACGAGCAGATCAAGAAGGCACTGGACCGCAAGGTCTGGCTGCCGTCGGGCGGCTCGCTGATCATCGACCGCACTGAGGCGATGACCGTCGTCGACGTCAACACCGGCAAGTTCACCGGGTCCGGCGGCAACCTCGAGGAGACCGTCACCAAGAACAACCTGGAGGCGGCCGAGGAGATCGTCCGGCAGCTCCGGCTCCGCGACATCGGCGGCATCATCGTCATCGACTTCATCGACATGGTGCTCGAGTCGAACCGCGACCTGGTACTGCGCCGGCTGGTCGAGTGCCTGGGCCGCGACCGGACCAAGCACCAGGTGGCCGAGGTCACCTCGCTCGGCCTGGTCCAGATGACCCGGAAGCGGATCGGTACCGGACTGCTCGAGGCGTTCAGCGAGAACTGCGACCACTGCGGTGGCCGTGGGCTGATCCTGCACGACGAGCCGAAGGAGTCCCGTCGCCGCGACGGCCGCAACGGCCAGAACAATGGGCAGAACAACGCCAGCGGTCAGGACCAGAAGCCTGCGCAGGCGGAGGAGGGCGGCCGGAAGAGCTCGCGCCGCCGCCGCGGCAAGGGCCGGGGCGAGGACGAGCAGGCCGTCGAGGCCGAGGCGCCGCAGCACAACGGCGACGCCGCCCAGAGGCTGGCCCAGATCGCCGCGGCCTCCGCGAAGGCGGACGACGAGCAGACCGGCGGTACGCCGGAACCCACCGGCTACCCGGTGTCAGCCGACGCCGACCAGCACGTGAGCCCTGAGGCCACCGGTTTCCCGGCTCCCGAAACGGCCACCCAGGCCGTCACGGAGACTGAGGCACCGGCTGCAGACGCATCGGACGCTGCGCAGAACGGCGCCCCGAAGAGCACCCGGCGGCGGCGCAGCAGCCGCAGCCGGAGCAAGACCACTACCGAGGGTGAGGGTGCGGAGCCGTCCGAGCTCGTCACCACCGGTAGCTGACACGACCTATGTGATACGGGTCCCTCACCGGGCGGGGAGGCCAGTTTGACCCGCCTGTGAGGGGACCCGTAAACTTGAGCGTCGGCGCGCGGTTCCGCGTGCCATGTTTGTGTGGGCCGCCAGGTCTGTGCAGGCCCCCGTTAGTTTTCCGATCCAGCAGAGAGTGAGATCCACGGTGTACGCGATCGTGCGCAGTGGCGGCACCCAGCAGAAGGTCGCCGTCGGCGATGTCATCGAGATCGACAGCTTGACCGACCAGGTGGGCGACACTGTGTCGCTGCCGGCGGTCCTCGTCGTGGATGGCGACACCGTGACGGCCGACGCTGCGGCGCTGGCCAACGTGGCCGTGTCGGCCGAGGTCCTGGGCCGCACCAAGGGCCCCAAGATCCACATCCTCAAGTACAAGAACAAGACCGGTTACCGCAAGCGCCAGGGGCACCGCCAGCACTACACCCAGGTCAAGGTCACCGCGATCGACGCGAAGAAGAAGTGAGCTGATCTGAGATGGCACACAAAAAGGGAGCAGCGTCGACCCGTAACGGTCGCGACTCCAACGCCCAGCGCCTCGGCGTGAAGCGGTACGGCGGTCAGCTGGTCAACGCCGGCGAGATCATCGTCCGTCAGCGCGGCACGCACTTCCACCCGGGCAACCTGGTCGGCCGCGGCGGCGACGACACGCTGTTCGCGCTCGCCGAGGGCCACGTGGAGTTCGGCACCCGGCGCGGTCGCCGCGTCGTCAACATCGTCCCGGCCCCGGCGGAGTAACACCGCCACCCGGTTCACGAAGCTCTGTCGAAGGGCGGGTCGCGGAATTCCGCGACCCGCCCTTCGCGTTGATTCCCAAGTCTGTGCCTCCACGCAGGCAGAACCCCCGACATGAGCTCCGTTCGGGCCGAAAACGCCAGTTGTGCATGCGTGGCGGTCCACCAGAGGAAGTAGAGAACACCGATGGCCATCCCCAGCTTCGTCGACCGCGTGACGGTGCATGTCAGCGCGGGCCGTGGCGGAAACGGCTGCGCCTCGGTGCACCGGGAGAAGTTCAAGCCGCTCGGCGGCCCCGACGGCGGAAACGGCGGCGACGGCGGCAGCGTGATCCTGCGCGTCGATCCGGACACCACGACACTCGTCGACTACCACCGCTCCAGCCACCGCACCGCCACGAACGGTGCCCAGGGCAAGGGTGACAACCAGGCCGGGGCCAATGGCGGCGACGTCGTCCTCCCGGTCCCGGACGGAACGGTCATCAGTGCGGCGAACGGCTACGTACTGGCCGATCTCGTCGGACCGGGCGCGGAGTTCGTCGCGGCGCAGGGCGGCAAGGGCGGTCTGGGCAACGCGGCGCTCGCGAGCAGCGCGCGCAAGGCGCCCGGGTTCGCGCTGCTCGGTGAGGACGGCGAGGAGCGCACGCTCGTCCTGGAGCTGAAGGTCGTCGCGGACGTCGGCCTGGTCGGGTTCCCGAGCGCCGGCAAGTCGTCGCTGATCGCCGCGATCAGCCGCGCCCGGCCGAAGATCGCCGACTACCCGTTCACCACCCTGATCCCGAACCTCGGCGTGGTCGTTGCCGGTGACACCACGTTCACCGTCGCCGACGTACCAGGTCTGATCGAAGGCGCGAGCGAGGGGCGCGGGCTCGGGCACGACTTCCTGCGGCACGTGGAGCGGTGCGCCGCGCTGGTACATGTCATCGACTGCGCGACGTACGAGCCGGGCCGGGATCCGTTGAGCGACCTCGACACGATCGAGGCGGAGCTCGAGGCGCACGGCGGGCTCGAGGACCGGCCGCGACTCGTTGCCCTGAACAAGATCGACGTACCGGACGCCCGCGAGATCGCCGAGATGGTGCAGGCCGAGCTGGAGCAGCGCGGGTACCGGGTGTTCCCGATCTCGACCGCTTCGCACGAGGGCCTGGAGGCGTTGAAGTTCGCGATGGCCGACATCGTCGTACGGCGGCGCGCGGAGCAGGCGAAACCCGACACCACGCGGATCGTGATCCGGCCGCAGGTGCAAGGCGGACCCGAGTTCAAGGTGAAGAAGCTGCCGGAGGACGGCGGCTGGCTGGTGCAGGGCCAGAAGCCCGAGCGCTGGGTGCGGCAGACCGACTTCGCGAACGCGGAGGCGACCGGGTACCTCGCCGACCGGCTCAACCGGCTCGGCGTCGAGGAGGAACTGCTCAAGCTCGGTGCGAACCCGGGTGACGCGGTCGTCATCGGCGACGGGCCGAACGCGATCGTCTTCGACTTCGCGCCGGACGTCCAGGCCGGCGCGGAAATCCTCGCCCGGCGCGGTGAGGACCACCGGCTCGAGGAGGATCGTCCCGCGGCCCAGCGGCGGCGTGCGAAGGACACCGAGTACCACGCTTTCCGGGAGGGTGAGCGGACCGAGGACTGGTCGGAGTACGGCCAGAACTGGGACACCGACGACGTCGACCTGTCCCCGGCCGAGGCGAAGCGAGCAGCGGCGGCCGCGGCGAAGCTGGCGCGCAAGGAAGCGCGCGAGTTGGGCACCGAAAGCACAGAAAACGGTTGATCCATGACGGTGCATCCCCGGACGGGGCGCGCGGAGGCGTTGAACGCCACGCGAATCGTCGTGAAGGTCGGCTCGTCGTCGCTGACCCAGCGCGGCAAGATCGACCTCGAACGGCTCCGGCTGCTCGTCGACGCCATCGCGGCGCGCCGGGTGGAGGGGGCCGAGGTCGTACTGGTCTCGTCCGGCGCGATCGCCGCCGGCCTGACCCCGATGGGGTTGCGCACCCGGCCGCGTGACCTGGCGACGCAGCAGGCAGCTGCTTCTGTTGGCCAAGGACTGTTGATGGCCCGCTACAGCGATGCCTTCGCGGCCCATGGCCTGCGGGTCGGGCAGGTGCTGTTGACGGTCGACGACGTGACGCGCCGATCGCACTACCGCAACGCCTACCGGACGTTCGCGCGGTTGCTCGAGCTGGGCGTCGTACCGATCGTGAACGAGAACGACACGGTCGCGACCACCGAGATCCGCTTCGGCGACAACGACCGGCTCGCGGCGCTGACCAGTCACCTCGTGCACGCCGATCTGCTGCTCCTGCTGTCCGACGTCGACGGGCTGTACGACGGGGATCCGCGCAAACCCGGTACGTCGATGGTCACCGAGATCCGTGGCGCCGCCGACCTGGAGCCGCTCGCGATCGGGAAGACCGGCTCGTCGGGCGTCGGCACCGGCGGCATGCAGACGAAGGTCGAGGCGGCCGCAATCGCTACGGAGGCAGGGATTCCGGTGATCCTGACCTCTGCCGCGCGGGTCGGCGAGGCGCTCGACGGGCAGCCCGTCGGCACGCTGTTCCACCCGACCGGCCGACGCCGCAAGACGCGCCTGCTGTGGCTGGCGCACGCTACGTCGGGTCAGGGCATCCTGCGGCTGGACGAAGGAGCGGTCCGTGCGGTGACGCAGCGCCGCGCGTCGCTCCTGCCGGCCGGAATCATCGCAGTAGAAGGCACCTTCTCCGCAGGCGACCCTGTCGACCTCGTGTCGCCGACAGGTGTTGTCATCGCGCGCGGGCTGGTGAACTACGACGCATCCGAGCTGCCGGAACTGTTGGGCCGTTCGACCCGGGACCTGGCGCGCGAGCTCGGCGCGGCGTACGAACGCGAGGTAGTCCACCGCGACGACCTCGTCCTCCTGTGAAGAAGGTGGCCTGGGGCCTGCTCGCGGCGTGGATCGTCCACGACCTGGAAGAGCTGGCCGCGATGCCGTCGTTCTCGCAACGCACCGACCTGCCGGCACCGCTGACGAAGGCCCTGCCGATGTCCCGCACCGAGTCGGCCACCGCCATCGGCCTGACCGGCGTCGCGATGGCGGCCGCCTCTGCTGCGGGCGCTGCAACGGGTGGCCGGAGCAGGTTCTTCCAGGCGTCCTTGATGGGCTTCGGCCTGCACGCCGGCACTCACCTCGCCCAGTCCGCCGTACTGCGCCGCTACACACCCGGCCTGATCACCACGCCGTTGGTGGTCATCCCGTTCAGTGTGTGGGCGTGGCGCCAGCTGAAGGCAGACGACGTACCGATCGCGCCGACCGACCGGCGCCTTGCTGTGGCGTTGGCGGCAGTGGTCCCGCTGGCCCACGCGATCGCCCGCCTTCCGCGCCTACGTCGAGCCTGATCGCCACGCCATCACAATGCGCGGTCGGTGAACGCTGCCACGCTCAGCCGCGCGTCCTGCGGGCGATTGTGATGGCCTGGCGATCCCACTTGTGGTGCCGGCGGAAGCCGCACACCTGGCGAACCGGGCGGCGGCGGATCTCCAACACTCACCAACCCGGCCGGACGGGCTGTCTGCCGGCGTGCGTACGCGTGGTCGTGGCGAAGAACTGGCGGTTGATGAGTGGCGGGCGTCCGGGGCTTGGGGTCGTCTGGTGAGATCGGCGTCCTTGGTCGTGAGGGTGGGGCAATACGATGAAGGGGTGAGCGAGATCATCGAGTTGGCGCGGCGGGCGCGGGTGGCGTCGTACGCGTTGGCGGAGGCGTCCCGGGCGACCAAGGACGCGGCGTTGCACGCGATGGCGACGGCGCTGCGCGCGAACACGGACGCGATCGTCGCGGCGAACGCGAAGGACGTGGCGACCGCGCGGGACGCCGGTACGCCGGAATCCACGGTCGACCGGCTGGCGCTGAACCCGGCGCGGGTCGACGCGATGGCGGCCGGGCTGGAGCAGCTCGCGGGGCTGGCGGACCCGATCGGTGAAGTGGTCCGTGGGTACACGCTGCCCAACGGACTCGAGCTCCGGCAGGTGCGGGTGCCGTTCGGCGTCGTCGGGATCATCTACGAGGCCCGGCCGAACGTGACGGCCGACGCCGCGGGCATCTGCCTGAAGTCCGGCAACGCGGTCCTGCTGCGCGGTTCGTCGTCCGCGGCCGCCTCCAACGAGGCGATCATCGCCGTACTGCGGGACGCCGCCTCGGCGACCGGGTTGCCGGCGGACGTCGTCCAGGGCGTGCCGACGGATCGGGCCGCGGTGAAGGAACTCATGCAGGCGCGCGGCCTGGTCGACGTACTGATCCCACGCGGTGGCGCCGGGCTGATCCAGACCGTGGTCAGCGAGTCGTCCGTACCGGTGATCGAAACCGGGGTCGGCAATTGTCACGTGTACATCGACGCGGACGCGGATCTCGACCTCGGACTGGAGATCCTGCTCAACTCCAAGACCCAACGCCCAAGCGTGTGCAACGCAGCCGAGTCCCTGCTGGTGCACGCGTCGGTCGCCGAGGAGTTCCTGGCCCGCGCCCTACCCGCCCTGTCCCAAGCCGGCGTCACCGTCCACGCCGACCCCAAGATAGTTGCGATCAGCAACAACCAGTCCACAACGGCCGCGAGCGCCGCTGCGGCTGCGGTCGAGGGTGCGGGTTCGGTGGTTGAGGCGACTGAGGAGGACTTCGGGACGGAGTACAACTCGCTCGATCTGTCGGCGGCAGTTGTCGACTCGCTCGAGGACGCGGTGCAGCACATCCGCCGGTACAGCTCCGGTCACACCGACGCGATCATCACCCGCTCGCAGGCGGCCGCGCGCCGGTTCACGACCGCGGTCGACTCGGCAGCCGTCGTGGTGAATGCAAGCACCCGCTTCACCGACGGCGGTGAGTTCGGCTTCGGCGCCGAGATCGGCATCTCCACCCAGAAACTCCACGCCCGCGGCCCCATGGGCCTCCCCGAAATGACCTCCACCAAGTACGTAGTCACCGGCGAAGGCCAAATCCGCACCTAACCGCTCACCCGAGCAACCGCGCCCCATCACGCACCTGCACCACGAGCGGCCCCCCAGAAATCACCGCAACCGCAGCACAATGCCCCACCCCCACCTCCAACTCCCGCACCTGAACCCCACTCGGCACCACCCCACGCAGATCTCCGCGTAGTCCTTCGCCTGTTGCCTTGGCGACTGCTTCCATCCGGGTCCAGTACGTCGTGAACGCGCGCGCCTTCGCGATCCCGTCGTACCCGCTCAACTCGCGCACCTCCGCGTCCGTCAACGCAACCCGCGCCACCGAGTCGACATCCACCCCCAGATCAACCTTCTCCACATCAAGACCCACCGGCCGATCAGCCACCGCGACGCCCACCAGATCCCCCGAGTGCGTCACCGACAACTCAACCCCCGCAGCCCGCACCTTCCCATGCGGCTTCCCGCACTCCGAACACGTCCTGTCCAAAGCAACCTTTGCCGCAGGCAACGAAAGCCTCTCCGCCAGCACCCGCCGCACCAGCGTCACCCCCAACAGAAACCGCGCCTTGTCCACATCCCGCAGATAAGCCGCCAACCGCCCCCGCTCAACCTCATCCAGATCCCGAACGAACTCGTCTCGAGCCGCCCCAACCCCCACCCACCAAACCTCAACCCCCACCCCCGCAGCACCCCGCCCCCTCACAACCCCGACCCCTCCTCCCCAGCACCCACCACGACCCAGCCCTCGCCGTGCTCAGCGCCCCACCCGGCCTCGCTGTCCGCAGCACCCGCCGCGGTCCCGGCGTCGCCGTGTCCAGCACCCGTCAGGGCTCCGGTCTCGTCGTGCCCAGCTCCTGTTGCGGGCCGGTCTTGGGTGGTTCCGGTCCCGTTATGCCGCGAGTTCTTCGGTTCGGGGGTGTTCATGCTGGGCCGGGGGTCCAGGTGAGGGTGCCTGTTCGGAGGTCGTGGAGGATGGTGTCGATCCACTTCGCCTCGGCGACGGTGACTGCGACGTGGTACTCAGTCTCGAGTAGCGCGAATCGGGGGACCGGCTTCCCGTCTGCCTCCGACCGGAGTTCCAGTTGCAGCTCCGCGATCCGCTTCGTCAACCGTTCTCGCCGCTGCCCAAGCATCTCACCCGCAGTCTCCGGCGGAAGCAGCATCACGAACGACAACCCCGCCGGAAACTCCGGAAACTCGTTCCGCGGCGTCGTCAGGATTTCCGCCAGCCATTCCCGGCAGACCTCCCGCCCCTCGTCGGTCAGGTTGTAGACCGTCCGCTCCGGGTACCGCTCGTCCCGCTCCGTCGCGCCGGCCGAGATGAGTCCGGCTTCTTCCAGGCGCACGATCATCCGGTACAGGCTGGTTCGCTGCCCGACGTTGACCACCTGGTGCTTACCCCACTGCTTCAGCAGCCGCTGGATCCCGTACGGATGCAGCGGCCCGTTCTCCAGCAGCCCGAGAATCGCCAGCGCCAGTGATGAGCGTCGAAAGGTCACCCTCCCAGCATAAGGGTCAATGAAACTAGTTGCAATGTAACTAGATCGCATGTAACTATCGATCCCATGAGAGCAGCAGAACTGACCCAAGGCACCGTCACCTCCCGCGACGGCACCGAGATCGGCTACTACAAGACCGGCGAAGGCCCGGCCGTCGTCGTCCTGCACGGCAGCATGGAGTCGGCCCGGAGCCACACCCTGTTCGCGGAGGCGCTCGCCGACGAGTTCACCGTCTACCTCCCGGACCGCCGGGGCCGCGGCCTCTCGGGCCCGCACAAGCCGGACCACAGCGTCCGTACCGAGATCGAGGATCTGGACGCCGTTCTCACCGCTGCGGGCGCCGAGCGCGCATTCGGCATCAGCGCCGGGGGAGCGGTCGTCCTGGAGGCGGCCCGCACCCTCCCCAACCTCAAGCAGGTCGCGCTCTACGAGCCCGCGCTCGTCGCCGGCGGCGCGCCGCATCGCGAATGGCTAGTGCGGTTCGACCGGGAGATCGCCCGGGGCGACGTCGCCGGAGCCATGGTGACGAGCATGTTCGGCTTCGAGATGGCGCCGGCGTTCCTCAAGGTGATGCCGCGCGGCCTGCTCCGCTGGATGACCGAGAAGATGATGGCGAAGGAAGAGCGCCAGGCCGACGCCAGCGCGATCACGATGCGTCAGTTGGCTCCCACGATCCACGCCGAGGGCACAATCGTCGCCGAACTCGCCGGAACCTTCCACAACTTCCGTACGGTCGACGCCGACGTCCTTCTCCTCGGCGGCACGAAGGGCCTTCCCGGCCTCGAACCCGGGCGGGCGACCCTGGAGAAGGTGCTGCCGCACGTCCGCCGGATCGAGTTCGACGGCTACGACCACGGCTCGTCCTCAGATCCCGGCGGTGTCAACCCGAACGGGAAGCCCGAGGTGGTACGGCGCATCGCCGCCGAGGTGAAGGCCTTCTTCAAGCAGTCGTGAGGCTAACGCCTTCTTCAAGCAGTCGTGAGCGCCCAGTCGACGGCATCCGCGATGTCGGTGACCGGGTATCGCACCGCCTGCACCACCCGGTCCGCGCCCACCACCAGCACGACCCGCTTCAACCGCTCGTACCCGCCGGCCCGGAACGTCGGCAACCGCAGCGCCGCCACCAGTTCGAGATCGAGATCGGACAGGAGTAGGTGTGGGATCTCCTCCGCCCGAGCGAACGCCAGCTGCTCGTCGGTCCGCTGCGTACTGACCCCGCGGATCGCGATCCCCTTCGACGCAAAGTCGTCGTACCGGCCGCCGAAGAGCCGATTCTCCAAGGTGCACCCGGCCGCCCCGGCGATCTCGTCCCATCCGTCCGGTAGTCGAGTCGGTCGCCCCGTCGCCGGGTACCCGAACAGCACGGTCGCCCGCGCGTCCGCATCCACCACGTCAACCGTCGTACCAGCGATCGACGGCAAGGCGACGTACGGCACCCGTTGCCCCACGAGCTCCTGCAGGCGATGTGCCGGCGGCTCGTCCGCAGCGTTGGTCCCGGTGAGCGACCCGTCGCCGAGCAGCCAGCGATCGCCCCAGTCCTGCAATGCGACGAGGACCGGGAGTAGTGCGCGCCCGCGCGGCGTCAACTCGTACGCGTAGCGCGTGGGGCGGTCCTGGTACGCCGACCGCTCGACGATCCCGCTGTGCAGCAAGCCGTTCAGCCGCTCGGTCAGCACCTTCCGCGAGATGTGCAACGACCCCGCCAGCTCGTCGAACCGCGCCAGTCCGCGCGCCAGATCGCGGACGATCAGCAGTTCCCAGCCGTCGCCGATGACGCCGAGGGACTGCGCGATCGCACAGTCCGGCTCGGGCGAGAAGGTGCTCCGTCGCACGTCCGCCCTCCTTGGAATCCGGTTGCCGCCACACCGACCGGTCGAGTAAGTTCCCGACAGGAACTCACTGTACCGGAGGGGGCGGACGTGTACTGGCGCCGGATCGCGGAGCTGCCCACCTGGCTCAAGGCGGTGATGGTCGGCCAGCTCGTCAACGGGGCTGGCGCGCTCGCGTGGGTCTACCTCACGCTGTACCTCGTCGAGGACCGCGGCATGTCGGCGCAGCAGGCCGGATTCGCCGCGGCGGCGTACGGCATCGGGCTGGTCGGCGGCAACCTCGGCGGCGGGTGGTTCGGCGACCGGTTCGGCCTGCGTACGGCGGCGCTCGCGAGCCAGTTGTTGTGGGCGATCGCGTGTGTCGCCATGCCCTTCACGCCCGGAGCGTTGCTAGCTTTTCTAGCAGCGCTAGCGGGCCTGTTCGGCGGCGCCGGTCGCCCGAATCTCAGCGCCCTCGTCACGACCTCGCTCCCACCCGAACGCCGCCGGGAGGGCATCGCGCTGTCCCGCACGGCCACCAATGCGGGCTTCACCATCGGTCCGCCCCTCGGAGGCCTGCTCGCGGCGTACGACTTCTCGTTCGTCTTCGTCGTCGACGCCGTCACCAGCCTGATCATGGCCGCGATCGTCTGGCGCTGGGTCCCGAGCGCCCGTCGTACACCGGGGCCGTCGGCAACCGGTCTGTGGAAGTCGGTGCTGAGCGACCGCCCGGTCCTGATGGTGCTGGCGACGATCGTGGTGGTCGACACCGTCTACCGGCAGATCTTCGCCACGATGCCGCTGCTCCTGCGCGATGCGGGCACGCCGGCCGTCGCGTACGGCGTACTGCTCGGGGCAAGCTCGGTTGTCATCGTCCTGTTCGAGGCGCCGATCGCCGTACGCCTGCAGGGTCACCGTGCGACCCGGGTGATCGCGGCCGGTTTCGCGTGCATCGGTCTAGGGCTGGCGATCGTCGGCGTCTGGCCGGTGCTGGCGGGAGCGGCGCTCGCGATCGTGGTGATGACGGCGGGGGAGATGCTCTATAAGCCGACCGCTACCGCCCACGTGGCCGATGCGGCGCCGGAAGGGATGGTCGGGCGGTACTCGAGCCTGTACGCCGCCGCGTCGATCAGTGGCATGTTCCTCGCGCCCGCGATCGGCGGTACGACGTACCAGCACGCACCGGGACTGCTCTACCCCGTCGCCGCGGGCCTGGCGCTCGCTGCGGGCGCCGTACTGCTGCTCACTCGGGTAAAGGCGCGGGACGTCCTTCCCAGCGGGTCGACAGCACAACGGTCGTCCGGGTCCTGACCACCCCGTTCACGCGGCGCAGCGAGCCGACGACCGCCTCCAGCTGGGTCACGTCGGCCACCCGGACCTTCACCACGAGCTCCTGGTCGCCGGCGACGAACCAGCAGTCCTCGACCGCAGGGATCTCGCGGACCTGATCGACGATGTCATCGGTCTCGACATCGTCGCGCTGGAACAGCCCGATCAGCGCGCTGGTGCCGAGGCCGACCTGGTCCGGGGCGACCACCGCGCGGTACCCGAGCAGTACGCCGCGCTCCTCGAGGCGCCGTACCCGCTCCTGGACACTCGGGCCGGACAGGCCGACCACCCGGCCGAGTTCGGCCCAGCTGGAGCGGCCGTTCAGCCGGAGCGCCTCGATCAGTTGCCGATCGATCGCGTCCATGACGCCTCCTGTTCACCGCAGATTCCAAGGCCAGGAATGTCCTGTGCCTTTAATTCGTTTGTGAGAGCGTAGTACTTACCGTACAATTCGAGGTACCGGGGACAGTCCGCCCCGGTTCCGCCGTACCAACCCCGTGAAGGAACCATGATCACCCCCGAAGTTGCCCGTGCCCGTATCGACGAGATGCATCGCGCCGCAGCGCAGGCCCGCCGCGCGCACGCCGTACCGTCTGCCTGGCGCCGGCTGCTGACCCGCAACGCCCGCCACAGCTGAACCTTCTTATCGCGACCGGTGACCTTCGGCGAGTGTCCGAAGCCACCGGTCGCTGTCGTTCCGGCGGTCACGAGATAGGCTCTGCCTCATGTTCACGCTCCTGGTGCCGCAGGTCGCGGCTCTCCAAGAGGCCGCGGTCGAGGCCTCGCACATCTCGAAGTGGTGGTACGGCGGGTTCGCGCTCTTCGTCCTCGTCCTGCTGCTGCTCGTCACCGTCATCATGGGCAAGGGCCGGCCGCACAGCTGAGCGGCTGACCAGTTGGGCTGACGTGGCTTCTGTGGAGCGGATACGACGTATCGGCGTGATGGGTGGCACGTTCGACCCGATCCATCACGGGCACCTGGTCGCGGCCAGCGAGGTGCAGTCGTACTTCGACCTCGACGAGGTGATCTTCGTTCCGACCGGCCAGCCGTGGCAGAAGTCGGACCGGAAGGTCTCCCCGCCCGAGGACCGGTACCTGATGACCGTCATCGCGACCGCGTCGAACCCGCGGTTCTCGGTCAGCCGGGTGGACATCGACCGGCCCGGACCGACGTACACGATCGACACCCTGCGGGACCTGTCCAAGCTGTACCCGGACGCCGAGCTGTTCTTCATCACCGGTGCCGACGCGCTCGCCCAGATTCTGACCTGGCGGGACGTCGACGAGATGTTCAAGCTGGCCCAGTTCGTCGGCTGTACGCGACCCGGAACCGAACAACTCGAACTGCCGCTCGACCAGCTGCCGATGAATCGGATCACCCTGCTCGAGGTGCCGGCGCTGGCGATCTCGTCGACCGAGTGCCGCGCCCGGGTCGCCAAGGGCAACCCGACCTGGTACCTGGTGCCGGACGGCATCGTCCAGTACATCGCCAAGCGTGAGCTCTACACCAACCGTTAGGACGTTTTATGCCTGCCAGTGAACGCGCCATCGAGCTGCTGACCGCGGCCGCGGAAGCGGCGCACGACAAGAAGGCCGAGAACGTCCTCGCCTTCGACGTCTCGGAGCAACTCGCCATCACCGACGCCTTCCTGGTCGCGTCCGCCTCCAACGACCGCCAGGTCCGCGCGATCGTGGACGCCGTCGAGGAGAAGCTCCGCGTCGACTTCGACGCCAAGCCGATCCGCCGGGAGGGCGCCCGCGAGGGCCGCTGGGTGCTGCTCGACTACCTCGAGATCGTCATCCACGTCCAGCACGACGAGGAGCGCGCCTTCTACTCCCTCGAGCGGCTCTGGCGCGACTGCCCGGTGATCCCGCTGCCGTCGCCCGTCCCAGGCGCCGCGGTCACCGGCTCCGGCCTGCCCGGCTCGGCCCCCGCTGAATGACCGCGGGCCGACTGATCGTCTGGCGGCACGGCCGGACGGAATGGAACCTGCAGGACAAGATCCAGGGCCAGGCCGACATCCCGCTCGACGCGGTCGGCGTCGCGCAGGCACGCGCCGCCGCCGCTCGGCTCGCGTCCCTCGCGCCCACGCGACTCTTCGCCAGCGACCTGCAACGCGCGGCGTCTACGGCGGGTGAGCTCGCCGTACTGACCGGTCTGAAGATCGAGTACGACGAGGCGCTGCGTGAGATCGACGTCGACGACTGGGCCGGGCTCACCATGTCCGAGCTCGCCGCGATCAACCCTGAGGCCGCCGCCCGCATCCGCAGCGGCGAATCCCAGCGCCGCGGCTCCAACGGCGAAACCATCGAAGAAGTCGCCGCCCGCTTCGCCGAGGCGCTGACTCGCATCTCCGCGGAGGGATCCTCCGAGGACACCATCGTCATCGCCACCCACGGCCTCGCCGCCCGCGTCGGCATCTGCCTGTTCCTCGGCATCCCGCAAGCGAACTGGCCCGCCTTCGGAGGCCTCGCCAACTGCAACTGGGTCTCCCTCCTCCCAGGCCGCTCCGGCTGGCGAATCGAAGAATGGAACGCCGGCTCCCTCCCCGAACCAGTAATGAGCGACGACCCCCAAAGGTAAGAAGCACTTGGGGGATACCGCTCAGCGGACAGCGCTTCGCGGCGGCTGTGTTCTGGCGCCTTCGGTGGCGCGGGAGCTGCTCCTCGGAGCTCTGCCCGTGGCGGATCGGATGCACGCGTGGAGCGGTGCGGCAGTGCACTGGTTGGCGGTGGATCGTGCCTGGTTCGGGGCGCCCGCGCGCGGCGCCGCGACGTACCGTAAGCAGCGGACAGAACGTGCAGATCAGGCGCTCGCAGTACCCGCCGACACACCGCAAACAGACTGTCATGTACCTCACCAGCCCCACGAGGGAACCGATTTTTCTTTGCAGGCACTGATCCGCTAAGCTTTCGGAGTCGCAAGACACCGCGGGGCTTTGGCGCAGTTGGTAGCGCGCTTCCATGGCATGGAAGAGGTCAGGGGTTCGAATCCCCTAAGCTCCACCGCAGTTCAGGGGCCGGTTCTCCACTTGGAGAACCGGCTTTTTTCGTGACTTGAGTGACTGTGGGCTCACCGGGGAGTTGCGAGGACCTTGCTGACGGCGTGCTGTGCGTAGTTCGTGAGGGCCGGGTTGGTGTTCTTGAAGTACCGCAGCACGATCAGGGCCTGGGACAGTACGCGCCCGCGTCCGCGGAGCCATGTCGCGTCGTCTACGTCCAGTGTGGTGCGGAACTGGTCGTGGACGTTGGCGGGCAGCAGGTACCAGACGGGAAACAGGTCGCACGCCGGATCGCCGACACCGCACGTCTCGAAGTCGAGTACCGCGGTCAGCCGGCCCTCTGCCGACACGAGCAAGTTGCTCGGCGTCAGGTCCGAGTGCACCCACACCTCGCGCCCGTCGTACGGCGCCGCGAGCGACTCCTCCCACGACGCCCGCGCTGCGCGAACGTCGATCAGGCCGTCCAGCGCTCCGATCGCCTCCCGCGTCGAGGCGTCCATCGAGACCATCGGAGCTCGCGTCCGGCGCTCGCCCGGATACGCCGGCGGCCGGTCCGGCAGGTCGATCCGCCGGAACGCGTCGACGAACGCCGCGAGGTCCGTCGCCAGCCCACGCGGATCAACCAGCGCGTCGGGGGAGGGGTGCGCACCGGTGAGCCAGCGGTGGACGGACCACGCGCCCGGGAAGGCGTCGGTGGGTGAGCCGATCGCCTCGACGGAAGGGATGGCCACAGGCAGGTACGGCGCGAGTGCCGCGAGTTTCGCCTGCTCCCGTTGCACTATGTCGTTGATCGAGGGCCGGAGCGGCAGCCGTACGGACAGGTCGGAACCGAGGCGGTAGATCGCGTTCACCAATCCACTGGAGTCGATCGGCTCCAACGGCAACGCGGCCCACTGCGGGAACTGTGCGGCCACCAGTTCGCGGACGAGCGGTGTGTCGATGTCGGCGTCGTCGGCGTGGATCTTGCGGGGACTCACGAGCCCATCCGATCGATCGGACCCGTCGGCTGTCAATCGGTTTCCCACTCGGGAGACCGGCCTCTCGCGGGACTGCAGGGCGTCGGCGATGCTGGGTGAATGGAGTACGTGTCCCGAGTGCCGCGGTCGCCGCTGGACGGGCTGGTCGACGACCTCTACTACCTGGAGGGTGCGCCGCCGTACGCCCGGCTGACGCTGCCGCCGATGCCGGCTGCGTTGCTCATCGTCAACCTCGGGGCGCCGTTCCGCATCCGGGCCGGCACCGACATCGAGACGGCCGAGTACGCCGACGGCTGCGTGGTCACCACGCCCACTCGCGCGTTGGAGTTCGGCTACCCAATCCCGACCCGGTCCGTCGGCGTACACGTGAAGCCGTGGGGGCTGGCGCCATTCCTGCCGATGCCCGCGGCCGAGCTGTGTGACCGGCCGGTGACGATAGAGCAGGTTTGGGGCCGCCCCGCCGTTGCTGAGCTGCGAGACCGGCTGGCCACGGCGGACGGACCGCACGAGATGCTGACTCTGCTCGAGGACGAGCTGATGCGACGGCTGCGCGAGACCGCCGGCCTCGGGTTGGTCCGCCATACGAGCAGGGTGATCGCGGCGACCAGCGGGGCGATGGCGATCGGCGACCTGAGTGTGGCAGCCGGTGTCAGTAGCACTCATCTGGCGCAGCGATTCAAGGAACTCATCGGCGTCACGCCGAAGCGGCTGGCACGCACCTACCGATTCGCCGCCACAGTGTTCGCGATCGACCCCGCCGTACCGATCGACTGGGGCGATCTCGCCGGTCGCGCAGGCTACTTCGACCAGGCCCACTTCGGCCACGAGTTCCGGGAGTTCACCGGACTCACGCCGACCCGGTACGTCGAAGTGCGGCGGCAGTTCATGCGTGAACATCCCGGCCACGTGTTCGACGGCTGGCCGCTGCCGGCCGATTGATTTCTTACAAGAGCGACAGCTCGCGACACGCTAATTTTGGGGCACCCCGAAGCAGAGGAGAGCCCCGTGGGCAAGGTGGTCATGTACAGCTCGGTGTCGGTGGACGGCTTCGTCGCGGACGAGAACGACCAGCCCGGACCGCTGTTCGACTGGTTGACCAGCGGTGACGTCCCGTTGGACGAGAGCGGCGTGGTGAAGGTGTCGCAGGTGTCCTACGACTACACCCGGGCGTACTGGGACCAGATCGGGGTGACAATCGCAGGCCGCCACGTCTTTGACCTGACGGACGGCTGGGACGGGAAGCCTCCGGCCGGTGTCGACCACGTGGTCGTCGTGACGCACCGGCCGGAGCCCGAGGGCTGGGGTCCCGAGGCGCCGTTCCACTTCGTCGACGGCGTCGAGGCAGCCGTGGCCAAGGCGCAGGAGCTTGCGGGTGACCGCATAGTCGAGGTCGCCGCCGGCGACGTCGGTGGCCAGGTGCTTGCCGCGGGTCTGGTAGACGAGGTGCGCATGGACGTCGTACCCGTCGTGTTCGGGTCCGGCAAGCGCTACTTCGGGTCGGTCGACGCGCAGCACCTGTTGGAGGATCCTGACGTGATTCAGGGCAACCGGGTACTCCACCTGCGCTATCCGGTACGCCGTTGACCGCTTACTGGTCGAGGGTGGCGCGGAGTACGACGCTCTGCTCGGTGAAGCCGAGTCTGTCGTAGAACGCGCGGGCGGACCGGTTGGCGGCGTAGGCGGTGACGGAGATGGCTGCGGCAGCTTGGGACCGGGACCAGGTCGTGAAGTGGCGGACCATGGCTTGGCCCATTCCGGTGGAGCGAACAGGTTCGTCGACGTACAGACTGCGGATCTCGGCAGTACGTCGGCCGAACCGGGTTGGCGACGGAGCCGTCAGGTAGCCGACCAGATGACCGGCGATCCTCTCGTCCTGCCTTGCGACGAGGACAAGAGCGGACTCGTTCTTCATGAGCCGGATGAAGTCTTCTCGCGCACGCGTTGGACCGCCGATGTAGTTTCATGCAGTTCAGCGGGTTTGGAGGAGTTGATGGTGGGATGACGGCAGGGCGACCCACGCAGGACGACGTGCTCGGGTACTTCGATACGTTGTCGAACTGGGGGCGGTGGGGCGACGACGACGAGCTCGGCACGTTGAACCACATCAGCGACGACGTCCGGCTGGCGGCGGCGCGGGCTGTGCGTTACGGGCGGAGTGTGTCGTGCGGCTGGGAGGTCGCCGTACCGGAGGAAATGGAGCGGGCGACGACGTCGTGTCCGTGTGCCGCCGAGATGCCGGGCGCCGAGAACATGCCGGCTGCGTTCCACAACGACCGGCGCTGGGGCTTCTCGAACGAGCGGCTCGGCATCTTCTTCCACGGCAACACGATCACCCACATCGACTCGCCGTGCCACCTGTTCTGGGACGGGAAGATGTACAACGGGCGCTCGTACTCGTTGGTCGACGCAGCGACAGGATCGGCGTGGGCGGCCGTCACCGCGGCGGCGAACGGGATCGTCACGCGTGGTGTCCTGCTGGACGTTGCGAAGGTCCGCGATGTGCCGTGGCTGGAGCCGGGTGAGGGCGTGTTTCCCGAGGACCTCGAGGAGGCTGAGCGTCGCCAAGGGGTGCGAGTGCGATCCGGCGATGCGGTGCTCCTGCGGACCGGCTACGGCCGCGCCCGACACGAGGGCGGTCCGTCCGGCGGTATCACGCAAGCCGGGTGGCACGCGTCCTGCCTGCCGTGGCTGCAAGAACGGGAGGTCGCGTTGATCGGCGCCGACACGCCCCAGGACGTACAGCCTTCAGGGTACGACGACGTACTGATGCCGGTGCACGCCGTGAGCCTCGTGGCGATGGGGCTGTGGCTGCTCGACAACTGCGACCTGGAGGAGTGCGCGACAACGGCCGCCGAGCTCGGCCAGTGGGACTTCCAGCTCGCGGTCGCGCCGGTCCGCTTCGCCGGTACGTCGGGCAGCCCGGTCAACCCGATCGCCACATTCTGACCGCCCGCCCCGCGCGCAAGCGACCACGAAGCGGCACGGAAGAGTGCGTCAGAGTCGATCCAGGAGCTCGGCGACCTTGTTCGCGGTCTCCTTGGCGGATCCGGGGTTCTGGCCGGTGACGAGGTTGCCATCGGCCACCGCGTAGGAGACGAAGGGCAGCTTGGCCTTCTCGTAGAGCGCACCGCGCTTCTTGGCCTGTTCCTCGGCGTTGTAGGGCACGAGTTTGTCGACGCGGGCAAGTACCTCCTCGGCCCAGGCGAACCCGGTCATCTTGCGTCCGGCGATGAGGTAGGTGCCGTCGGAGAGCGTGGTGTTGAGCAGACCGCAGTACCCGTGGCAGACCGCGGACACGATGCCGCCGCGCTCGAAGATCTCGCGGGTGATCCGCTGCAGGCCCTCGCTGTCGGGGAAGTCGTACATGACCGCGTGGCCGCCGGTGAAGAAGATCGCGTCGTAGCTTGCCGCGTTGATCTCCTGAGGACCGGCCGTGGTCTCGAGGAGCGCCATCCGCTCCGGGTCGGCGCGCCAGGACTTGGCGGTTTTGTCGTAATTGGGGAACTTCAGAGACCGCGGCTCCAGCGGCACCGCGCCGCCTGCCGGGCTGACGAGCGTCTGCTCGAATCCGTGCTGCTCGAAGACGTGCCAGGCGTGAGTGAGCTCGGACAGCCAGAGGCCCGTGGGGTGGGACGGGTCGTCGTAGTGAGCGACGTTGGTGACGACGATCAGGATGCGCTTGGCCATTGCACCGCCTCTCAACTCCCACGAGCATAGGTCGTCGGGCTTCAGACACCGATCCGCCTTGCCGTGGGAGCACGGTGGCGCGTGGTTGGGGAGGGTTACTTCCTGGATTGGGTAGGTAATCCGCCCCAGGTTCGGGGTTAGGGCAGGGGGTGGAGGAAGCGGGTGGGGGTGATGGTGTAGTTGTGGGATTGGTAGAAGGTGTGGGCGGGTTGGCGGTGGGCCGAGGTGGTGACTTCTATGCGTAGGCAGCCGTGGCGGGTGGCGAAGGTTTTGGCGGTGGCTATGAGGTGGGAGCCGATGCCTTGGCGGCGGGCTGGGGAGGAGACGGCGAGGGCTACGATGCGGGCCCAGGTGCCGTCGCGTTCGAAGAAGGGGCAGGTGTGTACGGCGATGACGCCTAGCAGGCCCTGATCCGTGTCGGCGACGTAGACCGCTCCGGCGGGGTCGTCGGTCCACGTCTGGATGCGGGCCGCCGTCGCGGCCGGATCGGACTGCGGATAGCCCAGTTCGTCCAGCAACTCGTTGATGGCGACAGCATCCGTACGGCGGGCGAGACGGATGTCCATCAGGCGATCGGGAAGTCGAAGTACGTGTCCGGGTACGGCTCGTCCAGCAGCGTGTAGTGCCACCACTCGTGGTCGCACCGGCTGAAACCAGCGGACTCCATGATCGAGCACAGGTGCCCGCGATTGAGGGCTTCGAGCGAGGTGATGCCGGTTGCGCCGTGGTGCGAGATCGAGTCCATCAGGTCGTGGTTGCCGCCCATCGGAGCCAGTTCGCCGGTCGACAGGTCGTACAGCGTGAGGTCGACGGTGCTGCCCCGGCTGTGGCCGGACTTCGTTGCTACGTAGCCCTTTTCGAACATCTCGAGACGGCTGATGTTCGGATAATGCCGCGGTTTCGTACGCCGATCCTCAGGTTGACGCGCCCAGCGCAGGAAGTTGTCCACGGCCCGCTGTGGGCGATAGCCGTCCCACAGCAGGAGGCCGAAGCCGAGCGGTTCCGCCTTCTCGCGGGCCTGATCCAGCGCCGAGCACAGAGCTCTGGTGCCGACAATCCGATTCACCAGATAGCCGTCGACGGGTTTGCCGGTGAAGTTGTCCCACGTGGCGTACTTGGAATCCCACCGAATCCCCGACGCCACCTCGTCCACAAAGGCGAAGTCAGCGTTCACTGGAGCTTCCCGGTCAGGGTCACCGACACGAGCCGGTCGATCACTTCACTGAGCGGTACGCCGGCCGCCGCCATCATCCTGGGATAACGGCTGTACGACGTCATACCGGGCAAGGTGTTGACCTCGTTGAGGACCGCCCTCCCGTCCGTCGTGAGGAACATGTCGACGCGCGCCAGCCCGCCGCATCCCAACGCGCGGTACACGGCCTGCGCGGTCTCCTTGATGAGCGCGCGCGACTCCTCCGGGATATCGGCGGGAACGACGAAGGTCGCGTTTTCGGAACCGCTCTCGGGGGAGTCCTCCTGATGGATCTTGAAGAAGCCGTGGGACAGCGCGATGCGATCGAGCTCGCCAGTCATCAGCTCCAGTTCGTTCCCCAGGACTGCGCAGCCGACCTCACTGCCGATGACGGCCTCTTCGATCAGCACCTTCGAGTCGTACTGGCCCGCGGTTTCGAGCGCGTCCCTCAGCTCCGAACTGCTGGACACCTTGTTGACGCCGAAGGACGAGCCCGAACGGGCGGGCTTCACGAAGACGGGATACGGGAGCTCCTCGGGATCGAGGTCGGCCGTGGCGATCCAGAAGTTCGGTGTCGCGATGCCGGCGTTGCGGGCGACGGTGTACGTCAGGGACTTGTCGATGCACTGCACGGAACTCTGCACATCGCAGCCCACGTAGGGGATACCCGAGAGCTCCAGCAAGCCCTGGATCACACCGTCCTCGCCGCGCTTGCCGTGCAGCACCGGAAACACCAGATCCAGATTGATCGTCCGGTACTGCCCCTGCCTGATCCGCGAACCCATCCGATCGGACTCGAGAACCAGCAGACCCTGCACGCTGCTGTCCGGCGACAGCACGACCGGACGGCAGTTGCCGTTCTCCCAGTCCGGACCCGGGCCGTCGCAGAGTTTCCAGGCGCCGCGCTCGGTGATCCCGATGTAGAACGGCTCGTACTTCTCGAGGTCGAGGTTCTTCGCGATCTCCTGCGCGGACTTGACCGAGATGTGGTGCTCCTCGGAAATGCCCCCGAAGAGGACGCCGAGCTTCAACCTATCCATGGTGTTCCCTGCTTCCGAAGTTCAGGCAATTGAGGATGGAGTTCTCGACCGTGTCGCTCAGTGCGTGGTCGGTGTAGTAGGCCGTGTGCGGACTGATGAGCACGTTCGGCAGTTGCTGCAACCGCAGCAGCAGTTCGCTCTCGACGGGTTCGCCGCGGCGGTCGGCGTAGAAGATTCCTTCCTCGCCTTCGAGTACGTCGAGTGCGGCGCCACCCAACCGGCCGCTTTCGAGGGCGTCGGCCAGCGCCTCGGTGTCGAGGAGTGCTCCGCGTCCGGTGTTGACCACGAACGCGCCGGGCTTCAGCTGACCGATGCGCCGGCGATCCAGGAAATGATGGGTTTCCGCGGTAAGTGGCGTGTGCAGCGTCACGATGTCGCTCTGCAGCAGTAGCTCGGCGAGCGGAACACGTGTTCCGGGATGCTTGTCATAGGCAAGCACCCGGCAGCCGAAACCGCGCAGCCGGTCGACGACCGCGCTGCCGATGCGACCCGTTCCGACGACGCCGACGGTGAGGTCGCGCAGTTCTCGCCCGCGGGTGGCACTCAAGCGATAGTCGTGTACGGCGGCGCGCCGGAGGACGGACTTCATGTTCCGCACCGCCATCAGCATCAGCATGATCGTGTAGTCGGCCACGCTGTCGGGCGAGTACGCGACGTTCTCGACACAGATGCCGACGCGTTCGGCGTACCGGACGTCGATGTGGTTGTAGCCGACGCTTCTGGTGGAGATGTACGTGACGCCGATCCGGCTGAGGGCGAGCAGGGTGGCGTTCGTGACGCGTGTTTTGTGGCCGACGCTGATGCATCGGCTGCCGAGGGCCAGTTCAATAACATCCTCGGCGACTGCCGCTGACGTGATGATCGGAGCGATGCCGAAGCGTGGCGCGAGCTCCCGGAACAAGGCGGCCTCGTCCGGCTCGCATCCGAAGACGGTGATGCCCGTGACGGTGCCCCGTACCGCAGTCGCGGCCGGTTCGCTGTAGGTCATGCCTCCAAGTCAAGATGAGGCGGTGTTGCCGGCCCGTATGCGGTTTTCGATATGCCGACGAAATGTCGCGCTATCTTCGCTTGCCTCTCAGGTGTTCGCGCCGCCTCATGTAGAGGTCGAAGGCCCGGTACATCACCGGTCGCAACGGCAGATCCCACTCGCCGACGTACCGGACCGCCTGGCCGCCGGCACCGACCTTGAACTGGATCAGTCCGACGTGCGGGTCGTCGACGTCGAGGGTCGGGGTGATACCGCGGAGGTCGTACACGTCGCAGCCGGTCGCGAGCGCGTCGCGGATCATCGCCCACTGGCACGCGTTCGACCCGCGCACCTCTCGCTTCTCGGTGGCGGAGGCGCCGTACGAGTACCACGCAGACAAACCAACGCGGACCATGATCGTAGCGGCGACCAGATCCCCGTGATGGTGCGCCAAATACAGCCTGATCCGCTCGGGATCCTCCGCGCTCATCGCAGCGAACATCGTCTCGAAGTACTGCAGCGGCCGCGGCACGAAATGGTCGCGCCCGGCGGTATGCACATACAGGTCGTGAAACGCCTTCAAATCCGAGCCGACGCTGACCTCGACGCCGGCCCGGGCAGCCTTCTTGATGTTGCGCCGCCAGAGCTGATTCATGCCCGCGAGTACGTCGTCCTCGCTCCGCCCGGCCAGCGGAACCTCGTACTTGAACTGCGGCTGCCCCGCCCCGAACCCGTCCTCCGGACTCTGCGGCAGCCACCCGGCGTCGCGCAGCCAACCTGCGACCCGCGCCCCGACCGGATCGACGCTCGAGCCACGCACCCCCATGAGCCGCTCGATCTCTGGGTCCGCGATACCAGCCTTGACCTGCGCAGCGGTCCATACATGAGTGCGCAGCGGCGGAACCAGCCGGATCGCGAACGCACCCTGTGCCTTCAGGTACGCCGCCAACGGGTCGAGCCACCTGTCGAGATCGCCGGTCCAGTCGATGGACGGCCCTTCGGGCAGATAGGCCAGCGTATGGCGCTCGAGCCGCGGCACCGGCCGGTGCAGGACGAGCCCGGCGCCGACGAGCCGCCTGCCGTCGTACCAGCCGAGCGACTCACTACGCCACTCGGTCTTCACCCGTCCCCACGCCGGCGTCTGAAGAAAACTCACCGAACGCTGAGCCCGCACGAACGACAGGTGTTCGGCGGAGCTGATCGGCGCGACGGTCAGCGTCACCCCTGCATCCTCGGATCGTGCGTCGGGTCGGCGTACCTGGGCGGGCAGCCGCGCGTGACGGCCTCCGGGCGCAGCTCGTAGTGCCACGGCTCGTTGTCGTAGATCTGGCACAGCCCATACCTGGAACCATGCTTCGACAGCCACGCCGTCGCATCGGAGCGCCCGATGTCGATCGCCTGCCCCGATACGTGCGGCGACGTCGTCGGGGTAGCCACCCAGCGGGCCGCTTCCCGCTCGGAGCCGTACTTCGAGACCGCCTCCTGCAGCAGGTGTTGCTGGTACGCCGGCGTACGCCAGCCACTGTTGACGAAGAACTTGACCCCGTCGTCCGCGGCATCCGTCGCAGCCTTGCGCAGGGCAACGAGCAGAGCCGGATCGAGGTTGGCGACCGCGGGGATGTCGTCGAAGACCGTGACACCGTCGGGTACGGCGCCGTCCGTCTCGCCGAGCGTGGATCCGGCCGGGAACGACGGGAACGCGAGCGACTGGTGGATGAACACGCCGATGATCGCCACGTTGGCGACGACGAGTGCCGCCCGGAACTTGGTACGGCGGCCTGTTGACGGTGCACTGACGGACATGTGTCCAGTCAAAACAGGAGGGTGTTGTCAGCGCGTATCCGGTTTTGGATATGCGGGCGATATGTGACGCCTCGTACCATCGAGGCTGTGCGGGTACTGATCGTCGAGGACGAACCTGAGATGGCGGACGCCATCCGCGCCGGCCTGCGCCTCGAAGCGATCGCCGCCGACGTGGCCGGTGACGGGGACGCCGCACTGGAGCTGCTGAGCATCAACACCTACGACATCGCCGTTCTCGACCGCGACATCCCCGGCCCGTCCGGTGACGAGATCGCCAAGCGGATCGTTGCCTCCGGCAGCGGTATGCCGATCCTGATGCTGACCGCGGCGGACCGGATGGACGACAAGGCGTCGGGGTTCGAGCTCGGCGCCGACGACTACCTGACGAAGCCGTTCGAACTTCAGGAGCTGGTGCTCCGGCTCCGGGCGCTCGACCGCCGGCGCGCCCACAACAGGCCGCCGGTGTGGGAGATCGCGGGACTGCGGCTGGACCCGTTCCGCCGCGAGGTCTACCGCGACGGCCGGTACGTCGCTCTCACCCGGAAGCAATTCGCCGTACTCGAGGTCCTGGTCGCTGCCGAAGGCGGTGTGGTCAGCGCCGAGGATCTCCTCGCGCGAGCCTGGGACGAGAACGCCGACCCGTTCACCAACGCCGTACGGATCACTGTGTCGGCCCTGCGCAAACGCCTCGGTGAGCCTTGGCTGATCGCCACCGTGGCCGGCGCCGGCTACCGCATCGACACGGGAGCTGAAGGTCGTGGATAGGGAGCCGGGGCTGAGCGTTCGGCTCAAGCTGACGCTCAGTTATGCGGGCTTCATCATGGTGGCGGGCGCGTTGTTGCTCGCGGTCGTGTGGGTGTTCCTGCTGCGCTACGTGCCGGACGTGACCATGGGCCCGATGCGCACCCCCGATCGCTCCGACCTGATGCGTGCCTTCATCCCGAAGGTGACGATGATGCTGGCGTTCCTGCTGGTCTTCGGCCTTGTCGGGGGATGGATTCTGGCCGGCAGTATGCTCGCGCCGCTGACTCGCATCACCAACGCGACCCGCCTGGCCGCGAACGGCTCGCTGTCGCACCGTATTCACCTGGAGGGCCGCACCGACGAGTTCCGCGAGCTCGCCGACGCCTTCGACGTCATGCTCGCCCGGATCGAGGCGCACGACGCCGAACAGCAGCGGTTCGCGGCGAACGCCTCGCACGAACTGCGTACCCCGCTGGCGATCACGCAGACGCTGCTCGACGTGGCCCGCAAGGACCTGAACCGCGACACCGGCGAACTCGTCGAGCGCCTGCACCTGGTCAACACCCGGGCGATCGACCTCACCGAGGCGCTGCTCCTGCTCAGCCGCGCCAACCAGCGGACCTTCATCCGGGAACCCGTCGACCTGTCCCTGCTGGCGGAAGAGGCCAGCGAAACGCTGCTCCCACTCGCGGAGAAGCGCGGCCTCACCATCGAGACCTCTGGCGAGGTGGCCCCGACCATGGGGTCGAGCTCGCTCCTGCTGCAGCTGACGACGAACCTCGTGCACAACGCGATCGTCCACAACCTGCCGGACCAGGGCAGCATCTGGGTCACGACCGCAGTCGGTCCCCGGACCGTGCGGCTCACCGTCGAGAACACCGGCCAGAAACTCACCCCACACCTGGTGTCCACGCTGGTCGAGCCGTTTCAGCGCGGTGCCGAACGGGCCCGCTCCGACCACGCGGGCGTCGGGCTCGGCCTGGCCATCGTCAACAGCATCACGCAGGCCCACAACGGAACCCTCACCCTCACGCCCCGCGACGGCGGCGGGCTGCGCGTCACCGTCGAACTGCCCCTGCGGAAGGCCGAGACGAGCCGCATACGACGAACCCGAGGCGCCGCGGGGCCGGACAGCTGATCAGCCGGCCTTGGTCGTGAAGGTCAGGTGCGTGATGCCGCTCGGGCTCGAGACGGCCTCGATGTCGTACTTGTCCTCGAGCGCCTCCAGGCCGTCCCACAGCCGGACGCCGCGGCCCAGCAGGATCGGGACCTGGGCGATGTGCGCGTAGTCGATCAGACCTTCGGCGAAGAACTCGCGTACGACGGTAGGCCCGCCGCCGACCCGGATGTCGCCGCCGTTCGCCGCGGCACGGGCCTGCTCGACGACCTCGCTCGGAGTGGTGTCGACGAAGTGGAACGTCGTACCGCCCTCCATCTCGATCGACGCGCGCGGGCGGTGGGTGAGTACGAACACCGGCGTGTGGAACGGCGGGTTCGGGCCCCACCAGCCCTTCCACTCCGGGTCGTCCTGCCATCCGGGCGGGCCGAACTTCCCGGCGCCCATGATCTCGGCACCGATCCCCGGGTCGTGCCGCTCGGCGAACGTGTTGTCGGTGCCGAGGGTGCCACCCGGCTTGCCGTCCCCAGCGTGGAAGAACCGGGTGCCGACGAACCACTCGTGCAGCCGCTCGCCGGCGTGCCCGAACGGCGCCTCGAGGGACTGCCCCTCCCCGGTGGCGAAGCCGTCGAGCGAGATCGCGAGGTTGTGAACACGGACTGCGGACATCGCAATGCTCCTTCGTTCCGGCGCCGCCTCCCGGCGCCCTCACCTGAAGGTCGGAACCACCGGACCGCCCTTGACATCAGGCCGCCGCTGTCTTGACCCGGCAGCGGCGTGCCAGGCGGATGACGGAGGTGGGCGGCGTGAGCTGACGCGGACGGCCAGGCCATCACAATTGGTGGACGCCGGCGACGGGTGCGCTGGGGGCGGGTCGTGGCGGTCAATTGTGATGGCCTGGGGATCCCGAGGTCACGCGCGGCGGAGGGTGATGTTGCCGCCGTCGGTGCGGGCGCGGACGGCGACGGTGCGGGCGGCGTTCTCGTCGGACTCCAGGTCGTTGAACACCCGGCCGATCGAGGTGTGCGCGTCGAGGGCGGCCGCGGTGCCCGCGGGGACGCCGACCGCGACCTCGCCGGTGGCGGTGTAGAGGTCGAGGGTGCCGGTGCCGAGGGCGCCGACGCGGATGTCGCCGTTCGCGGTCCGCGCGTTGACCTCGGCGCCGGCCGCCTCGACGGTGATGTGGCCGGTGGCCGACTTGGCGCGCAGGGTGCCGGCCACCTTGGCGACCCGGATGTCGCCGTTGGCGGTCTTCAGCTCGCACGAGCCGACTTCGCCCTCGACGACGTACTCGCCCTTGGCGGTGTACCCCTGGAGGTCGGAGCCGGTCGGCAGCTCGATCAGTACCTCGACCGCGCCGTACCGTTTGCTGAAGATGGACCGCAGCTTCGGGTGCTTGACCTGCAGTTTTCCGTCGGTGAACTCGATGACGACCTGCTCGGCGGCCTTCACATCCAGGTCCCAGGCCGGGTCGACCGGTCGGACCTCGACGACGGTGTTTGTACGGTCGGTCGCCCGGACGGTGATGTCGCCGAAGATGATGTCGACGGCGGCGGAGATGGGTGCGGGGGTGCTGAAGGTGGACATCTGATCGCTCCTCGGTGTGTCGGTGACGACCACACTGGCCGAGCGTGCTGACAAGGCACTGTGCCGGCCGCTGACACCGTGTAGGCGGCGTGTCAGGTCGGTGTCAGGACGCCCGCCGAAGGTTTTCCCATGACAACTTCGGCGATCGCGGTCACAGGACTGCGCAAGACATTCGGCGACAAGATCGTGCTCGACGGGATCGACCTCGACGTCCCCGCGGGCACCGTCTTCTCCCTGCTCGGCCCGAACGGGGCCGGTAAGACGACCACGGTAAACGTGCTGACCACGTTGACGAAGGCCGACGGCGGTACGGTCCGGGTGGCCGGGCACGACGTCGCGACCGAGGCCAAGGCGGTCCGGTCCGCGATCGGGGTCACCGGCCAGTTCGCGGCCGTGGACGAGCTGCTGACCGGCCGCGAGAACCTCCAGCTGATGGTCGACCTGAGCCCGGGCGCGGGTCACGAGATCGTCGGCGGGCTGCTGGAGCGCTTCGACCTGGCGGAGGCGGCGGACAAGGCCGCGGCGACGTACTCCGGCGGCATGCGGCGCAAGCTCGACCTGGCGATGACCCTGGTCGGCAACCCGCAGATCATCTTCCTCGACGAGCCGACGACGGGCCTCGACCCGCGCAGCCGGCGCACCATGTGGACGATCATCCGCGAACTGCTCGCCGACGGCGTGACCATCTTCCTCACCACGCAGTACCTCGACGAGGCCGACCAGCTCGCTGACCAGATCGCCGTACTCGACAAGGGCCGTTTGGTTGCCCAGGGCACCCCGGAGGAGCTGAAGCGGCAGATCCCCGGTACCCACGTCCGGTTCCGGTTCGGCTCGCTCGAGGACCTCGACACGGCCGCCCGGATCCTGCCCGACTCGACCCGGGACGACGACGCGCTGGCCCTGCGGGTCCCCAGCGACGGCGGCACCCAGTCGGTCCGCACGCTGCTCGACCGGCTCGACGAGTACTCGCTCGACGCCGACGAGTTCTCCGTCAACACCCCTGACCTCGATGACGTATTCCTCGCCCTGACCGGCCACGACACCGCGGAGGTAGTCGCGAAATGAAGAACCCCTCGATCGTGATGCTGCGCCGTAACCTCAAGCACATCGCGCGGAACCCGACGTCGGTCTTCAACGCCGTCCTGATGCCGGTCGTGGTGATGCTGATGTTCGTCTACATGCTCGGCGACGCGTTCAGCGTCGGCGTCCCGTACGTCGACTACGCGACCCCCGGCATGCTCCTGCTGGCGGTCTGCTACGGGCTCGGCGCCGTGGCGACGGCCGTGAACTCCGACATGACCAAGGGCATCATCAACCGCTTCAAGGTGATGGACGTGCCGCGCGGCGCGGTCCTGACCGGGCACGTGATCGCCAGCGTGATGACCAATCTGATCGCGATCGCCGCGATCATCGGGGTCGCGTTCGCGCTCGGCTTCGACCCGTCGGCGAGCTTCGCGCAGTGGCTCGGCGTGATCGGTCTCGTCGTACTGCTCGGGATCGCGACCGGCTGGCTGACCGTTGCCCTCGGCCTGTTCGCGAAGACCCCGGAGACCGCGGGCCTGGCCTCGGTGCCGCTGGTGATGCTGCCGTTCTTCAGCAGCGCGATCGTGCCGGCCGACAAGATGGGTCCCGGTGTGAAGCAGTTCGCGCAGTACCAGCCGTTCACGCCGATCATCGAATCGCTGCGCGGTCTGCTGAACGGTTCGCCGCAGACCGGCGACCTGATCGCCGCGTTCGCCTGGTGCCTCGGGATCGCCGTGGTCGGGTACGTCTGGGCGACCTCGACGTTCAAGAAGCGAGCGTGACCTCGACGAGCTCTCGCCAGCTCGCCTGCCGGCCCTCTTCCGTCGCCTCGGTGAACTTCGCGTCACCGAGGCGGCGGCGCGTTTCCCGCTCCACCTTGGCGACATCGGGGTTGGACCGGTCGGGCAGTCCGCGTACGACGGCACTCGCGGCGAGCAGCCGCGCGGCCTGCTCGTCCTGATCGGTGCGCAACGCCAGATCCGCGACGCCGACGAGCATCTGGGCGATCGCGGGGATGTGCCCGCTCTCGATCGCCGCCTGGAACGCCGCGCTGCGGTGCTGCCAGGCCTGGTCGAGATCCGTGGCCAGGTAGCCGAGTACGTCCTGGATCAGCGCGCGCAGGTTCGCCCGCTCCGCCTCGTGGCCCAGCATGGTCGTCGCGAGGTCGAGTTGCCGGCGCGCCTCCTCGAGGTCGCCGCTCCAGCGCGCGAGCTCCGCCTTGCACAACGCCAGCTCGACCAGAGCCTCGGGCCACGCGACGCGATCTGCCTGGTGCACGGCCTCCGCCATCGCGGTCGCGCTCGCCTCGTGGTCGTCCGCGAGCCAGTACAGCTGGGCCTGCCGCGACCGCATCCGTACGACGTCCTCGGTGGCCCCGACCTCCGCGGCGACCGCGATCGCCTGCTCGTAGTACTCGCACGCGTCGGCGAACTCCCCGCGTACGGCGACCCGGTCCGCCAGTTCGGTCAGCGCGAACGACATCCCCCAGCGCTCGCCGATCGCCCGGAACTCGCCGAGCGCGGTCTCGAGCGCCACGTCCGCATCCAGGTCGCCGTCGCCGAGCATGATCCGCATCTTGCCGGTCTGCAAACGCGCAAGCGCCCGTACCCAAGGGTCTTCGTCGGTCAGCAGTGGTTCGAAGGCGGACACGAACGCGGACGGCCCTTCCAGCAGGCGCTCGAGTGCTTCCGACATCGTCACCGCCGGATGCGGACTCTTGATCCGCCGGCTGACATCCGCGGCCTTGCGGATCCACTCCTCGGCGTTGCTCTCGTCGCGCCCGCGCCCCGACGTCATGAATCCGGTGACGAACGCGTACACGACCGCGCGGATCTCGTCGGAGACCTCGCCCGGGACCGCGGGCGTCGCGATCAGGAACTCGCTGCCCTCGACCTTGTGCCCGGCGAACCACCAGTACCACCCGGCGGCCGCGGCGAGCCGCATCGAGCCCTCCGCATCACCGGCCGCCAGCGCCGCCCGCATCGCGGCGCCGATGTTGTCGTGCTCGCCTTCGACGATGGCCAGCCATTCGAGCTGCTCGGTGCGGCGCAGGTGCGGGTCCGCGGTCTCGGCCAGCTCGGTGAAGTAGGCGAGATGGGTACGGCGGGTCAGGTCGGTCTCGCCCACTTCGTCGAGACGTTGCTGGGCGTACTCCTTGATCGTCCCGAGCAGCCGGTACCGCGGTGCGCCCTCGTCCTTCGTGACCACCAGCGACTTCTCGGTCAACGCAGTCAGCAGGTCGAGCACCTCCCACGACTCGACCTCACCACCCGCACAGACCTGTTCGGCCGCCTCGAGGCTCGCACCGCCGGCGAACACCGAGAGCCTGCGCAGGACGGACCGCTCGGCGTCGGACAGCAGCTCCCAACTCCAGTCGACCACTGCGCGCAGCGTGCGGTGGCGGGGGAGCGCCGTACGACTGCCGCCGGTCAACAGGCGGAACCGGTCGTCGAGGCGGTTCGCGAGCTGATCTAGCGACATCGTGCGCAACCGCGCCGCGGCCAGCTCGATCGCCAGCGGCATACCGTCGAGCGCACGGCAGATGCGGGCCATCGTCTCCGGATCCAAGGCGAGATCCGCGCGGACGGCTCGCGCGCGGTCCTGTAGCAGGCGGACGGCCGGTGACGAGTCGATCTCGCCGTTGTCTGTGGGGAGCGCTAGCGGTGCGACCGGCCAGAGCGCCTCGCCCGTGATGCCGAGCGGTTCCCGGCTGGTCGCGAGGATCCGCAGCCGTGGGCATTCGCCGAGGACCCGGTGCGCGAACGTCGCCGCGGACTCGATCACGTGCTCGCAGTTGTCCAGGATCAGCAGCGTCGACCGCTCGCGGACCGCGGCGATCACCCGGTCCGTCGGGTCCGCATCCGGTACGTCGCCGAGCAACGCGTCCCGCAGCGCGAGCGCGCCGAGCGTCGCCTGCGCCACGTCGCCGTCGGCAACGATCGCCGCGAGCTCGACCATCCAGACGCCGTCCGGCAGGTCTTTCAGAACGGTGCGCGCGGTCTCGGTGGCGAGCCTGGTCTTGCCCGATCCGCCCGGTCCGATCAGCGTGGTCAGGCGGTGTCCGGCGATCATTTCGCGGACGGTGGCGATGTCCGCGTCCTTGCCGACGTACGTCGTGAGTTCTTCGCGGAGGTTCGTGTTCCGCTTCTCGTCCCGGCGTACCAGCTCGCCGCGGAGGAGGGCGACGTGCAGGGCGGACAACTCCGGCGAGGGGTCGACGCCGAGCTCGTCGGCGAGGGTTTCGCGGGTGCGCTCGTACACGCGGAGCGCCTCGGTGTCGCGACCGGAGGCGACCAGGGCGCGCATCAGGGCGGCGACGAGGCGTTCGCGGACCGGATGGGCGGCGACCAGGTCGGTCAACTCGGTGACGAGATCCGCGCCGTGACCGAGGGTGATCTCGGCGTCGTACCGGTCCTCCATCGCAGCCAGGCGGAGCCCGTCGAGCCGGGTCACGGCCGCGTCGAACGCGCCGCTCTCGGTCAGCCCGACGTCCTGCATCGCCGCTCCCCGCCACAGCGCGAGCGCCTCACGCAGCAGCCGGACGCCTTGCGGGTCCTGGTCGGTACGGGCGCGGGTGAGGAGACGCTCGAACCGTACGGCGTCCACGGCGTCGGGATCGATCTGCAGCCGGTAACCGTCCGTGTGGCCCTCGACCGAACCGTCCGGGAGCACCTTCCGCAGCCGCGACACCAACCGCTGCAGGGCGTTCGCGGCGTCCGCCGGCGGCTGCTCACCCCAGATCCAGTCCACCAACGTGGCCTTCGGGACCACCCGCCCGGCGTCGAGCGCAAGCACAATCAACAGCCCACGCAACCGCGCCCCTGGTACGTCGACGATCCTCCCGTCGCCCGAACGCACCTCGAACGGCCCCAACATCCCAATCTGCACCCCGCAGATCTTGCCACGGCCCCAGCCCTCACCCAGCGACTTCCCCCACGCACGCAATCACCAAGTCCGGACGGTCGATGTGCACGTAGTGCCCCGAGTCCACCACCACCTCATGCCGTCCGTTCCACTGGCTGGTCGCCTGCCGCTGCACCGCAATCACCCGGGGAGTGAGCTCAGGCGGCCGGCCTTTGGTGGCAGTGAGGAGTACGACGGGGATCTCCGGCCAGACCGCCTGCGTACGGCGGGCCGTCAGGTCGTCGACGTGGTCGAGGATCATCGGAAACTCGCCGAAGTAGGTGAAGAGCTGCTCGTCGGTCTCCAGATAGGAGAGGCAGGCGTCGACCAGCAGGTGCGGGTCGGCGTCGACGCTGCGGGCGACGTCCTGGGCCAGGTCGCGGCCGAAATCGAGGACGTCCTGGTAGCGCGGGTCGTCCGTTGTTGGCCTGGTCCGGTCCGGGTGTTCGGCCGGCTCGGTGTCGGTCCAGAAGAGCTCGTGTGACGGGTCGAGAAGCACCAGGCCCGTGACCAGATCGGGCCGCGCCCAGGTGGCGAGCTGCGCGAGCAGCCCTCCCCAGCTGTGGCCGACGATCACGGACGGTCCGGCTTCTTCGAGTACGGCGATCAGGTCGTCGAGCTGACCGTCCAGACTCAGCGGAGCGGGATCGCTGGCGCCGTAGCCGGCCCGGTCGTACGCGATCACGCGATGCTCCGCGACGAGCCCTTTGAACACCGCCGCGAAGCCGGCCACCGGCGACATCGCCCCCGCCTCGAGCACTACCGACGTACCGCTCCCACCCTCGACCCACCGCACCACCCGACCGCCCCGATCGAGCCCGCGCCGGGCAACACCCCCGCCGGCGAGCGCATCGAACGCGACAAGTACACGATCAGGCGGGCCGTTGAGCATCTGCGGAGGCTAGCTGATGGCCTGCTTGATCAGGGCGATGAGCTGCTTCTCGACGGCCGGCGTCAGCTTCGTGACGGCGTACGACGTCGGCCACATGTCGCCGTCGTCGAGGTTGGCGGAGTCCTGGAACCCGACGGTGGAGTAGCGGTACTTGAACTTGGCGGCGTCCTGGAAGAAGCAGACGATCTTGCCGTTCCTCGCCCAGCCGGGCATCCCGTACCAGAGCTTCGGCGTCAGTTCCGGCGCGATCTGCGGGATCAGCTCGTTCAGCCGCTCGGCGATCTCGCGGTCGGCGTCCGCCATCGTCGCGATCTTCGCCGCCTGCGCCGCCGCCGGGTCCTCCTTGCTCTTCAGCTCCTTCGCGTGCTCCTTCATCGCGCCCCGCTCGGCCTCGCTGAACCCGTCGTACGACTTCTTCGTGGTGGCCATCGGACTCTCCCTTGTTTTGGTTGCCGTCTCCAACACCCCAAACACTAGAAGCCCGCACCCACCCCCCGCTTCTCGAAAACTGATCGATCCACCCGAGTGACGACGGTCACGTTCCGTGCTGTCACGAATCGGGGGCGCCATCCGGTCAGGTGGGCGATCGCATCCGGCGGGGTGAGGCGTCGCCGGCTCTCGCCTGCCGGTGCGGGCGTGCCGCAGGGTCGTCCCCGGCCGTGGAGCCGGGGAGAACCTGGCGGGATTTACCGCCGTGGGCATGCAAATCCCTCCGCGGTCTCGGACGGGACCCGGGATCTGAGAAGCCGGGGAGTTCTACGGCCCACCTCTGGTGGGTAGCGCTCCCCAGTCCCGGAAGGCATAGCCCGCCAAGAGCGCCTGCGGGTCCGGTGCGTCGATCACCGTCCCGAACCAGTGCCCCTTCGCGGATCGTCCTCTGAGCATCGTCGTACCTCCTCCTGCGGGCCAGGACGCTAGAGGAGCGATCCGACAATCAGCGTTTGCGGTAGGCGGCGGTGTAGGTGGTGTTCACCGCCGGCGCGGTGATGGTGTGGTTCTGCGGGCCTCCGTCTGACCACGACGTGAAGTTGTACGTGAACTTGTTGAACTGCTGGGGCGACGGGGCGCTGACCGAGTTCGCCGAGCCGACTACGACGGTGACGGAGAACGGGGTCGAGCGGGGTGCCTCGTTGACTACCAGGTTGGTCAGGGTGAGCCCGCCGGGGTTGGTTCGGAACGTGAGTACGACGGTTCGCGGGTCGAGCCGGACCGACGTCGTCGAGGACAGGCCTCCGGAATCGGTCGCGGTGAGTGCGAGTTCGAGCCAGCACGGATAGGCGTGGTCGGGTGCCGCGAAGGTCCCCGACGTACCGCTGAACGTCTGCAGTTCGTGCGCGTGGCAGTCGGACGGTGTGATGCAGTGATGCAGGATCAACTTCCAGCTCAGCGCGGACGCGGGCAACGGCCCGTCCTGTGGATCGGTCGCGTGGCCGGTGAAGCCGATCTGGTCACCCACCTTCCAGGTCAGGCTCGGAGCGGGCGAGTCGATCACGGCCGTCGGTGCCGTGTTGCCGGCCGTGACCGTGACCGACGTCGTGTCCGTCGCTCCCTGGTTGTCCGTCACGCGGAGGCTCGGGTGGTAGACCCCCGCTGAGCCATAGCTGTACGTCGCCGTCGCGCCGCTCGCGTCGCCGTACGTGCCGTCACCGTTGAGATCCCACGAGTAGCTGAGCGGCCCGCCCTCGGGGTCTGTGGACGCGGTGCCGTTGAAGTTCACCGTCAGCGGGACGGCCCCACTGGACGGCGTTGCCGTGAACGACGCCGTCGGCGGCTGGTTGGCGGCCGTGAACGTGATGCGATGTACGGCGCCACTGTCCATGTCGACGTAGAACAGGTCGCCGCCCGGACCGATCTTCAGGTCCACCGGATGGCCGGCGGCACCACCCGTCGAGTCGACACCGACGAACGACTGCAGCCTGGCCGGATCGGGCAGACCGTTCGTCCCGGGCAGCATCGCCCAGATCTCGTTCCGCGAGTGGTCGGCGAAGAACAGCGCGCCGTTGTACTCGGACGGATACGACCCACCCTGGTAGAACGCGATCCCGGTGATCGACGAACCGCCGGTGTGGCAACCGGTGTAGTTCACGACGCAGGCGCTGTGGTTGTAGGTGTAGTACGGCGCGACGACCGAACCGGGTGCCGAGTACAGCGACGAGCACGACGACAACCCGGCACCCTGGTACCCGCCCTGGATCGCCGTCCCCTCGTAGCACGGCCAGCCGAAGTTGCTGGCGGTCGCCGGGGACACCACGCGATTGATCTCTTCCCACGTGTTCCACCCGACGTCGCCGATCCACAGTTCGTCGGTTCCCGGGCGCTGCGTGATCCGGAACGGATTACGTACGCCGTAGGCAACGATCCGCCGGGCGTTCGGATCCGTCGAGGAGAAGAACGGGTTGCCGGGTACGCCGGCTCCCGTGCTGGGGTCGACGCGCAGAACCGCGCCGTCCAGCGTGGCCGGACCGCTCGGACGGCGGACGCTCTGACTGCGCAGCGCACCACCTTGCGCGTTCGGTGCCGTCAGCGCGGTACCGACCGAGCCCGGCGGATCACCGCACGGGTTCGCCTGATCGCCCGCGTAGTTCGCGCCGTACTGGCCGTAGTCGACGTTGTTGAAGCTGGCGCCGTCGCCGCCACTGACGTAGAGGTAGCCGTCGCGCCCGAAGAGCAGCGTGCCGATCGAGTGGCTGGGGAACTGCTGGCACCAGTCGTTGATCAGTACCTGCTCGGAGCCGGTCATGACGTTGCCGCTGATCTGCAGCCGGGACAGCCGCGCCGACACGAGGCAGCCGTCCGTGGTCGGGCCGGGCGGTGTCGGGCAGGCGTCGTTCCACCGCGGGGCGGTTCCGCCGATCGCGGCGTCGTACGCATAGAGCACGTAGATGTACGGATCGGCGGGGAAGTTGGGTGGTACGGCGAGACCGAGCAGACCGCGGTCCCAGTAGTCGTCGACCTGAAGCGACAGGTCCGCGACGGTGACCGGACTGGTGTCCGTGAGGCTCTGGAAGATCTTGATCACGCCGTTCTTCTGACCGACGACGATCCGCCCGTCCGGCGCGAACTGCAGCACCGTCGGGTTCGTCAGTCCACTCAGGACAACCGAGTCACGGAACCCGGTGGGCAACGTCTCCGCCTGCGCCGCGCCTTGACTGAGTACTGCGGCGACCAGGAGCATCGCGGCCGCCATGCCGATCCGTCCGCGCCCGCGCGCGGTCCTACCAAGACCCCACATCTCGTCCCCCACTTCCCAGCGCCTCAGACCCCTCCGCGCGCTGTCCGCAGGCTCAGAATGCGCCGATCCACGGCACCCGTCGAGTGGGTAGCTGCCCGCAGCCGACTGAGCTCAACAGGTAGCCGACACTGGAGGTGTGAATCGATTGGACGACCTTGCTGCCGAAGGTGAGCCGGAGAAGGAGTTCAACCCGGGCATCGCCGCCCGCTTCCCCCGCAAGACCGCCGCCGGCGGCGCGCTGATCCGCGACCACGCCGGCCGGATCCTCTTCCTCGAACCGACGTACAAACCCACGCTCGACATCCCCGGCGGCATCGTCGAGGCCGACGAATCGCCGTACGAAGCCTGCTGCCGTGAGGTGAAAGAGGAGATCGGCCTCGACCTGGAGATCGGCCGCCTACTGGTCGTCGACTGGGTCCCCGCGCACGGCCCGTGGTCCGACGCGCTCGCCTTCGTCTTCGACGGCGGTGTCCTCGACACCCCCACCCTCACCCTCGACCCCACCGAGGCCCGCTCCCACCACTTCCTCACCCTCGAAGAAGCCACTCCACACCTCCGCCCCTCGATGACCCGCCGCCTGACCCTCGCCCAGCAAGCCCTAACCACCGGCATCCCCACCTACGCCGACTTCGGCCACTCCCGATGACCTCGAGTATCAAACACTAGCCATGTACATAGTAGCCATGTACAGTATTTTTCATGAGTGGAGCGACCCCGGGGCACCTGGTGTGGCGGCTTTCGATGAAGTGGCGGGTGGCGGTTGATCGGGCGCTGGCGCCGCGTGGTTTGACGCACGCGCAGTACGTGATGCTGGCCTCCCTGTACGGGCTCGAGCGCGACGGGCGGGTGCCGAGCCAGCGGGAGCTTGCCGATCACACCGGGATGGAGGCGTTGTACGTCTCCAAGCTCGTGCGCAGCCTCGACGCCGACGGTCTGGTGCGGCGCACCCGGGACGCGAAGGACACCCGTACCCTGCGGCTCGAGCTGACCGCGAAAGGCCGCGAGACGATCGAGCCCGCGATCGCGGAGGTCGCCGCCCTGCTCGACAAACTCCTGGCGCCGTTCGGCGGCCGCCGCGGCGCCCGGACGAAGAACTTCGTCCGCGATCTCACCGAACTGCTCGACACTCCACTGTGACACTGCACCTGTGAGGAACCCGTCATGCCTGATCTTTCCGTCCTCGATTCGACGATCCACTACGAAGACAGCGGCGCCGGTACGCCGATCGTCTTCCTGCACGGCAATCCCGCCTCGTCGTACGTCTGGCGCAACATCACGCCGTACGTCGGACCCGGCCGGATCCTCGCGCCCGACCTGATCGGCATGGGCGGCTCCGGCAAGCCCGCTCTCGGGTACTCGTTCGCGGATCACGCCCGCTATCTCGACGCCTGGTTCGACAGGCTCGGCCTGGACGACGTGATCCTCGTCGGCCACGACTGGGGCGGGGCGCTCGCGTTCGACTGGGCCGCGCGGCACCCGGAGCGCGTCCGCGGCCTGGCGTTCTTCGAGAGCATCGTGAAACCGATGGCCTGGGAGGATCTGTCCCCGCAGGCCGCCGACCGCTCCCGGCTGATCCGTACGGCGGGACCCGGCGAGGAGCTGGTCCTCGAACAGAACCTCTTCGTCCGCCAGGCCTTCACCGGAGGCGTACTCACCCCGGTCCCCGACGAGGACCTCCAGGCGTACCTCGCGCCGTACCCGACCCCCGAGTCCCGCAAGCCGATCCTGGCCTGGGCGCGGCAACTACCGCTCGGCGGCGACCCGGCGGAACTGGTCGCGCGGATCGAGACGTACGACGCGTGGCTCGCGGCGAGTCCCGCAGTACCGAAGCTGCTGCTGACGTTCGAAGGCTCCCCGACGCTGCTGATCGGGCCGGAGCTCGCGCAGTGGTGTACGGCAAACATCGCCGCGCTGGACGTCGTGCACGCAGGTGCGGCCGGCCATCACGCGGCGGAGGACCGTCCGAAGGAGATCGCCGCCGGGATCGCCGGCTGGATCGACCAGCACGCCTTGCGCTGACAGTTGACCTCGCCCAGCCGGGAGGCAGCAGCAGCGCATGCGGCGATCGAGGATCGCCGGACGGTCGGGAAGACGCTGCTGCTGCCCTGACCTGCTAGGAGAACTTCAGTCGCACGATCACGTTGTCGATCGTGGACGGGGTGCCGCCGTTCTTGTCGTTGTTGGTGGAGGTGAGCCACAACCCACCGTCCGGCGTCCGCGTGATGCTGCGCAGCCGTCCCCACCGACCGGAGAACAATGCCTGCGGTGTGCCGACGCCGTCCCCGGCCGAGTTGATCTTCGTGACCCACAACTGCTCGCCGGTGACGCCCGCGATGTAGATCCAGTCGTTCACAATCTCGACGCCGCTCGGACCGGCCTGCGACGTCGACCAGGTGCGCTTCGGTGCGATGTACCCACCGCAGTCGCCGATCGTGCCCTCACACGCGGGCCAGCCGTAGTTGCCGCCCTTCTGGATCAGGTTGAGCTCGTCCAGACTGTTCTCACCGAACTCGGCGGCCCACAACTGACCGCGCGAGTCCCATGCCAGACCTTGCGGGTTCCGATGCCCCCAGCTCCACACGTACCGCGCGTTGCCGCCCGTGCTGTAGAAGGGATTGTCGCTCGGCGCGCTGCCGTCCGGGTTCATCCGCAGGATCTTCCCGTTCAGCGATCCCTTGTTCTGCGCGTTCCCGGAATTCTTGGCATCACCAACGGTCGCGTACAGCTTCCCGTCCGGACCGAACGCGATCCGCCCGCCGTTGTGGTACCGGTTCTTCGCGAGTCCCGTGAGTACCGGCGAGGACGTCGTACCGAGCTGCCCGTTCTCGTACTTCATTCGCACGATCCGGTTGTCGCCGGACGCCGTGTGGTAGAAGTACACCCAGTGGTCGCTCGCGAAGTTCGGCGACAGCGCGATCCCGAGCAGACCGCCTTCTCCGGTGGTCGTCACGACGTCCGGCACCTTCCCGAGCGTCGTCTTCTGCCCGGTCGCCGTCACCCGCAGGACCTCGAACCGGTCCCGCTCGGTGACCAGCGAGGACCCGTCCGGCAGGAACGCCACACTCCATCCGAGATCGACCTTCGCGATGTCCTTGTCGTACGCCGGAATGCCGCCGGCGCCCGTCGTCGCCGTACGGGCCGTGACCGCATTGCTCGCACCTGACACGTTGCCGTCCGGGTCGCGCGCCTTCACGGTGAACGTGTACTCCGTGTTCGGCGTCAACCCGGTCACCGTCGCGGTGAGCGAACCCGTCGACGCGACCTTCGTCGAGCCCTGGAACACGTCGTACCCGGCGATGCTCCCGCTGTTGTCGGTCGACGCGTTCCACGCCAGCGACACGCTGTTCGCGGTGACGCCCGTCGAGCGCAGGTTCCCGGGAACGGTCGGCGGTTGGGTGTCGCCGCTGCCCGGCGTGGCGAACGTGACCACATTGCTCTGCTGCGAAGCGTTGCCTGCGGCATCGAATGCGCCGACGGAGATGTCGTACGCCGTGTTCGCGGTCAACGTGTCGACGGTCGCGGACAAAGTGTTGCCGTCGACAACTTTCAGCACGTTGCCGCCGCGGTTGATCTCGTACCGGACCACGCCAACGTTGTCCGTTGCCGCCGTCCAATGGAAGGTTGCGGCGTTCGACTTGATGTCGCTGACGGTCAGGTCGGCCGGCGCCGACGGGGGAGTGGTGTCGTCGGTGGTCGGGGCGACGGTCAGCTTGTCGGCGTTCGGGCCGCCGTCGGCGCTGGTCGCGCGGGCGCGGATCTTGTTCGTGCCGGCGACCAACTGGAGCCGGACCGTCTTGGTCTGCCAGGTCGTCCATGCGCCGGTGCCGGGGAACGTGATGCCGACGGCGCCGGCCTGCCCGTTGACGGTGAAGTCCATCGGCCGCGTGGCCGCCGTACCGTTCGCGTAGCGCAGCGTCACGTCGGCCGGGCCGGCCGGGGCCGTGACGGTCCACTCGACGTAACTGCCGACGAGGTTGTCGTAGTTGACGAAGCCGGTGCCGGTGTAGCCGGCGTGGTTGGACTCGACCACGCCTTGCGAGACGGTCGCGTCCTCTGCTTGATAGTCGGTGGCCGCCGCGGTAGCGGCCATTGTCACAGCTGGGGGAGCGCTGAGCCCGAGCGTGGCGACAGCCAGCGCGGTCCCGGCCCAGAGCGAGCGGGGTTTCATGAGGTCTCCTGGTGTTCCGGGGCGGAGGAGCTGCAGGGGACGAACTATTAGGAAAGCTTCCTAACGATAGAAGCGTCTGTCAACAGTACGAATCCCCAGGCCATCACAATGCCGCCGCTCCCGCCACGACGAGCGTGACGGGAGCGGCGGACTCGCAATTGTGTTGGCCTGGCGGTCCGGCTATCCCACCGCAGCCAGCACCGTCGGACGGTAGAGCGTCAGGCCCTCCTCGTCGACGACCGCAACGCGGATCGCCTCCGGGGTGGAGTCCTGGTGCGGTACGGCGAACACGGCGGTCGCGCGGCGGCCGTCGTACCTGGCGGCGTAGCTCACGAACCGCCAGCCCTCGTCGTCCCAGTAGTCGTGGATGTCGGAACGCAGCAACCCGTCGACCGCGCGGTACGCCGGGCTGAGCAGGATCCGCCGCTGCGTCGCGGCGAGCGGTGTGTCGCCGGACGCGGTACCGGCGTACGGGTGGCTGAGCCGGATCCGGAACCGCCGCAGCGGCAGCAGCCAGTACCGGTCGAGCTCGGCGGACAGCATCGCGAACGCCGCCGCCTCGACGACGAGCACGAGCACACCCGCACCCGCCGACCACCACCCAGTTGATGCCGTGGTAGCCAGGACCGCCGTTGCCAGGAGCAACAAAGCGCGCGCGATCGCACGGTTGCCGACCGGTTTGGCGGACTTTCCTGCACACCCGCAGGACGCCTCGGGTACGACGATCTTCGAGTAGGTGAGGAATCCGGTGAAGCCGACGGACAGTGCGACAGCGGCAACTGCCTCGATCACCCAGGAAGGCGGTAGGAGAAGGGCGATGGCGATGAGCGCCTCCACCCAGGCGACGGCTTGGTAGGCGGGCCTTGCGCGGGACTCGCCGACCAGGCGGGGTAGCGCCGTGCGCTCGGCCTGGTCGGGCGAGGTGAGTTTGCCGTACGACGACCAGAGCAGGAGCAACCCGATCAAGAGCGGCTGCGCAGCCGCCACGGTGCCCATGTCAGTTCGACGTGTAGATGGTCGCGATGTCGATCTCGTTGGTGCCCGGTCGCCAGGCGCCGATCACCTGGGCGTGCCGGCCGACCTTGAGCATCGACAGGTCCGACACCGCTGGCGTGCCGTTGTACACGGCCGCCGTGGTCCCGGACTGCACGTGCCCGACGACCTTCTGCCCATGGTGATCGAGTTGTACGCCGTTGCGTCCGATCGCCGTGATCGCGACGGTCAGGTTGACGATGTTGACCCAGATCGCCTCGGCGGCCAGGATCCCGTCCGGCAGCAGTACGCCGCGCGCGTACAGGCCGTCGCCGATCCGGGCCTGGTCGATCGTGGTCGGGCGAAGCTTCCAGACACTCGTCACACCGGTCAGCTGGATCCGGTGCAGCCGGCCGTCGGATCCCTGTACCTGCAGGAGATCCTGGTTCCGGCCGGTGATCACGCCTTCGGCGAAGTTCGGGTCCGGCTGGCCGGCGTCGGGGGTCTGCGCGGCGAACGCTGCCTCGGGGGCGAGCGAACCCATGGCGCTGGCGGCGACCAGGCCGGTCGCGCCGAGGGCCGCACGGGCGAGGAGCGAGCGACGGTCCATCGTGGTGGTCATCTCACTCACTCCTCAGCCGACGTCGATGTTCGCGGGGATCAGACCGGCATTCAGGCTCGCGATCGACGAGAACGCGGCCGGAGTGAGGTCGAGGAGGCGGTTGGCGGCACACGTCCCGCCGCAGCAGGCTTGCTCACCGCAGAACAGGTCGGTCTGCGGACCGCAGTCCGCGATCGAGGTGACGACCCGTTTTCCGTTGCACAGGTTGGTGGTGGCGTGCCGGAAACCGCAGGTACGCCGGGTCATTCCGGTGAACCCGCAGCGGTCCGGACGGGTGATTGCGAGACACGCGTCCGACGTATTCGGCCACGCGTGCTGGAAACTCCCGGAATTACACGTGCCGCAGGCACCGTGACCGGTGCTCGCGCAGGGTCCCCAGGTGTTTCCGCAACAGAACCACGATGCTTCGCCGTTGAATCCGGCCATGACAGATTCCTCCAGGTCTAGGGGCGGTAAGACCTACTGGAGTTCTTTGTACTCCGATCCGGCGGAATCTCCCAGGGGTAACCGAAGAAACGGAAACTTTTTGCCTAGTGTTCGTGCGTGCTGAGTTCTTGCCCGCGGAGCAGGAACCAGGCGATGACAGCGGTGGTCAGCAGGACGGCAGCGCCGACGCCGGCGGCGATGGAAACGCCGTGGGCGAAGGACTCTCGTGCTGCGTCGAGCAACTGAGCCGCTGCCTCCGGCGGAAGCTGTCCGGCGGCCTCAACCGCCCCACCCAGAGACTCGTGGGCCGCGGCAGGCGTGCCCGCAGGACCAGTGAAGTCGCGGTAGACGCCGGTGACGATCGACCCGAGCAGTGCGATCCCAAGCGCCGCTCCAAGCTCGTACGCCGTCTCGGACACCGCACTCGCAGCGCCCGCTTCCTCCTTCGGTACGGCGGCCAAGATCACGTCCGCGGTCACGGTGAACGAGAACCCAGCACCCGCCCCGACCACGAGCAATGCCGCGCCGAGCAACGGATACCCGGTGTCCTGGCTGATTGTGGTGAGCGCCGCGAGCGCCAGACCGATCGCCGCGAGACCACCCGCCACGACCGCGCGTACCGAGAATCGGCGCGCCACCTGCCCGGCGAGCAGACCGGCGACGATCGCACCGATCGCGGCCGGCAACTCCGCGAGCCCGGCCTCGATCGGCCGGCGCTCCTGCACCAGTTGCAGGTACTGCGACAGGAAGAAGATCAACCCCGACAGCCCGAGGATCGTGAGCAGATCGGCCAGTACGGCGCTGCTGAAACCACGGCTGCGGAACAAGCGCAGGTCCGGCAACGGGATCGGGAGCCGACGCTGGCGACGTACGAAACCGTAGAGGGCGAGCGCGCCGGCCACGCCCGCGGCCAGCGGGATCCAGTCGAACCCGTGTGCCGCGAACTCCTTGATCGCGTAGACGATGCCGATCATGCCGACCATCGACAGCACGACGCTCGCCAGGTCCCAGGGGCCCGGCTCCGGGTTGCGTGATTCGGGGAGCAACCGAGCGCCGACGACGACCAGCACCGCCATCACCGGCAGGTTGATCAGGAAGACCGAACCCCACCAGAAATTCTCCAGCAGTACGCCGCCGACGATCGGGCCGATCGCCATTCCCGCGGACGCCGCGGCGCCCCAGATCCCGATCGCGACACTGCGCTCCCGCGGGTCGTGGAACAGGTTGCGGATCAGGGCGAGCGTGGCCGGCATCAGTGTCGCGCCCGCAACACCTAGCAATGCTCGCGCGACGATCATCAGCTCGGCCGAGTTCGCGTACGCGTTCAGCACCGAGATCGCGCCGAACGCCGTCGCGCCGATCAGCAGAATGCGCTTGCGGCCGATCCGGTCGCCGAGGCTGCCCATCGACACGAGCAGCCCGGCGAGCACGAACGAGTACGCGTCGCCGATCCACAGCAACTGCGTGCCCGACGGCTTGAGGTCCTCGGAGAGGAACGGAGTCGCGAGGCCGAGCACCGTCGCGTCGACCGCGACGAGTAGCACGGCGAGCACGAGTACGCCGAGCGCGAGCCAGCGCCTCGATCGGGTGAGGGCTTGTTGCTTCATTTCTCTCTCCGTACTGCGCCACCGAGCAGCAACTCGGTGACGTTCGAACTCAGGTCCTTGGGGGCCACCCGGCCTTCGCAGATGGCCCAGGCCGCGGAGACCAGCAGCCCGTAGAGCGCTTCGGTCAACCACACCGGGCTGAGGTCGATCCGGAACTCGCCTGCTTCCTGACCGCGCCGGAACAGCGCGACCATGCGCGCGTCGAGCCGGGCCCAGCCCTCGTTCTGCTCGTCGCCCTCGAACAGTTGGTTCTCGGAGTACAGGAACGCGAGCAGTCCGGCGGCAGGCTCCAGCTCGCGCACCAGGCGCCGTACGGCGTCCGGGGCCGGGCCGTCGTCGACGGCCGCCTTCGCCGCTGCGGCCTCGCACTCGGCGATCCCGAGCTCCTCGAGCGCCCGAACCAGCGCGTCCCGCCCGGCGAACTGCCGGTTCAGCGTGGCGCGACTGATCCCGGCGGCCCGGGCCACCTCGTCCATGGTCGCCGAGGACTTCCGCATCAGCAGACTCGCGGCGGCTCGCAGTACCTGCTCCCGATCAACAGCCATGAGACGAGCATACCTCAAATGAGACATCAATGCCTCATTCTGACCTCTAGCCCTGAAGTCTGTATGCGGTATACGATCAAGTAGAACGTGTCGGGTGTGACCTGGTGAACGGTCGGATCGATCGGGACCCTATACACTTGTCGCGTTTGTGGAGGGGAGTATCCCGCCACGGCAGCGTCGTCATCACGGGAGGCCTGAACGGCCGAACCGGTGCTGCCGGCCCGAACTGACTCAGGACGAGATCAGCCGGGTGGGAGAGACCTCCGGACCAAGCCAGCTGTTCGCCGACGTCCGGAGGTTTGTCGTGGTCTCTGTCATGTCCCCTGCGGTCTGGGTGCTGACGATCGTCGGGTTGCTCGCGATCGTCGCGTTCGACCTGATCGTGATCGCGCGCCGCAACCACACCGTGACGATCAAGGACGCGACCCGCTGGGTGCTGTTCTACGTCGGCCTCGCCGGGCTGTTCGCGCTCGGCCTGTTCCTGTTCAGTCCCGGGCAGTCGGGTAGCGAGTTCGTCGCCGGGTACATCACCGAGTACAGCCTGAGCGTCGACAACCTGTTCGTGTTCGTGATCATCATGGCGCGCTTCGCCGTACCGAGCCTGGCGCAGGACAAGGTGCTCTACATCGGCATCGTGGTCTCGATGCTGCTCCGGGCGATCTTCATCCTGGCCGGCGCGGCCGCGATCTCGGCCGCGAGCTGGGTGTTCTACATCTTCGGCGCGTTCCTGGTCTACACCGCGGTCCGGCTGGCGATCGAGGGCGAGAACGACGAGTCCGACTTCCAGGAGAACGCCGTGATCCGCGGGATGCGCCGGATCCTGCCGCTGCAGCACGACTACGACGGCGCCAAACTGGTCACCAGGACCGACGGCCGCCGGATGCTCACCCCGTTGGTGATCGTGATCTCCGCGATCGGGATGGCGAACGTGATCTTCGCGCTGGACTCGATTCCGGCGATCTTCGGGCTCACCCAGGACGCGTACATCGTGCTGACCGCGAACGCGTTCGCGCTGATGGGCCTGCGGCAGCTGTACTTCCTGATCGGCGGCCTGCTGGAGCGGATCGTCTACCTGAACGTCGGCCTGTCGGTGATCCTCGCGTTCATCGGCGTGAAGCTGATCATCGAGGCACTGCACGGCTCGCACATCGACGACATCGGCGCGATCCACCTGCCGCACATCGGCATCCTGACCTCGCTCGGCTTCATCATCGGCACGCTGTTCGTCACCACGGTCGCCAGCCTGATCAAGTCGTCACGCGACAACCGCCGCGAAGCGATCCGCATCGAGATCGACGACTGACCACCCCGGACCTCAGACACTCACCAACCTCCTCGGCGAACCCTCCGCATGGTGTCACCGAGCGGTTGTCTGCCCGCGGGGAGCTCGTTGGTGAGTGGTGGCGGTCCGCGTCCGCAGGTACATCGCCGGGATCGGCAGCCAGATCAGCCCGGACGCGAGCAGTGCGCCGCGCACCGACGTACGGCCGAGGGCGCCGAGCGGTGGGCCGCCGACGACCTGACCGATCGCGTTCGCCTGCGACACCATCGAGAGCACGGTCGCCCGGGAACGGGAGTCGACGTGCCGGTTCAGCCAGCCGGAGTGGATCGGAATCGTGACGGTGTCGGCGATCTGCCGCAGCCAGAGCGCCGCGATCGCGAGCCAGAAGTTCCCGGCGAACGCGAACAGGAACATGCCGAGGCCGTCCAGTGCGGCGAGTGTCGCGAGTACGCCGGTCGGGTGCGAGGCCTGCAGACGTTCGGCGGAGAAGCGGTTCAGCAGCAGCGACGCGCTCAGCGAGAGGATCGTGCCGGCCAGCGCCAGCGCGGTGAACCAGAACGCCGGGTCCGACGTACCGAACACGGTCGGGAAGCTGAAGGTCAGGAGCTTCACCGACCACAGCCGGTCGAACGCCTCGCTGGACAGGCCCGCGACCAGGCTGATGACGACCAGCGTCCGTACGACGGGACGCCGCCGGGCGACCGCCAGGCCGTGCTTGAACGTCTCCGCCATCTGGCGGAATGTCTCACGCTCCTCACGCGGCGTGCGGTGGAAGTTCTCCTCACGCATGAACAGTGCGAGCAGCAGACCGAGCAGCATCATCCCCGCGCCCGAGATCACCATCGGCAGCGGCAGGCTGATCAGCCCGAGACCGCCCGCGGTGACCGTCCCTGCGATCTTCGCGGCCAGCTGGAACTGCTGCGCGCGGACGAAGACCCGGCCGGCTCGTTCGGTACCGATCTCGTCGGTGATCCAGGCCTGGTCGGCGCCGGACGTGAACGTGAAGCCGACACCCCACAGCACCTGCGCGGCGAGGATCGCCAGGAACGCGGGGATGAGCCCCTGGAGCAGCAGGCCGGCGCCGATCAGCACGAAGCCGATCACGATCGAGAGGCGGCGGCTGTACAGGTCGGCGACGATGCCGGTGGGGATCTCGAAGAGGAAACAGGTGAGCTCGAGCGTGGTCCCGACGAGGACCATCTGGAGCGGGTCGAGTCCGGCGTCGCGGACGTAGTACACAAGGTTGAGAGTGAACGACAGGGCGGCCAGGAAGGACCAGGCGGCGTTGTAGACGTAGTACGTCCGCGTGGGGTCGGCAGACCGGTAGGAAGACATCACGGATCGCTCCTGAAAGCGTGCGGGCAGGACGAAGCGCCGGCCGGGACGGTCAAACGCTTGCGTGGCGCACGGACGGCGGCAGGGCCGCGGTGGCGCGCTTTCAGGAGCGAGTACGCATGTCGAACAGGGTAGGCGAGACGCGGCGCGTCTGCCCTCGAATTAGCCGACCCCGGTTGGTGATCAGGAGTACTATCGGTAATGCCTGGCCCGGCCGTTCCCCCGTGATGGTCGGGTCAGGTTCCCCCCTGACCTCCGAGCCCTGTCGGTCCCGCGCCCCCGCTCGAAGACGCGGCAGCCGACCTGCTCCCGGCGCGGGCTACCGAACCGGTCGAGTACGACGGGCGTCTTGGGCTCGGCGAGTATGAGCTGGCTGCGATCGGGCGGGAGCCGGCCGCGGTCAGGTCTTGACATGAACCGGTTTCTCCGGGTTGACTGCGATATAGTTAACAGGAGAAATAAATTCTGGATCGGTCCGGTGTCGGTGGCTCAGAGTGACCCCGGGTGCGATCACTGCGTTCCCGGATCCGGTGGCGAGCCATCGGATCATTCGTCGTTGTCTGATCGGTAGTTGCCGAGGGCAACTCGGAAAACCCTTACCTGCAAGGGACCTGAGCGCATCGGTCACCGTCCGGTATCGACCCGGCCCGGAAGTCTTCCGCTCCGCAGGGGTTGTGTGCCATCCTCCGGGATAGCGAAACCCGAGATCCTATCGGATATCGGTTCCACTCCAGCGCGTGAGGGAAAGGATGCGGAGTGAGCGCAACTTTCGAGGTGAAACCGGCACCGGCGGCACCGGCAGCGCCGGAGTCGGCAGCCGCCCGGAGACCACCGCGAACGAGTCGCCGGACCCAGGCCTGGCGCAGTCTCCGGCGGCACTGGCAGCTCTACCTGCTGATCGTCGTCCCGCTCGCGTACTTCGTGATCTTCAAGTACGTCCCGATCGCGAACGGCGTGATCGCGTTCAAGGACTACAGCCCGGTCAAGGGCCCGTGGGGCAGTGACTGGGTCGGCTTCCGCAACTTCGAACTGTTCTTCCAGAACCCGGTGTTCTGGACCCTGGTGAAGAACACGTTCCTGCTGTCGGTCTACACGGTGCTGGCCAGCTTCCCGATCCCGATCATCCTGGCGATCGCGCTGAACGAGATCCGCAACGGCCGCTTCAAGAAGACCGTGCAGCTGGTCACGTACGCGCCGTACTTCATCTCCACCGTGGTCGTGGTCTCGATGACGATCCTGGTGCTGTCGCCGCGGCTCGGGTTCGTCAACGACGCGATCGGGCTGTTCGGCGTGCCGTCGATCGACTTCCTCGGGAACCCGAACTACTTCCGCCACATCTACGTCTGGTCCGACGTCTGGCAGACCACCGGGTACTCCGCGGTGATCTACCTGGCCGCGCTGTCCGGGATCGACCCGGCGCTGCACGAGTCGGCGCGGATCGACGGCGCCAGCCGGCTGCAGCGGATCCGGAACGTCGACCTGCCCGGCATCATGCCGACCGCGGTGATCATCTTGGTGCTCGGCGTCGGAAACATCATGTCGATCGGGTTCGAGAAGGCGTTCCTGCTGCAGAACCCGCTGAACACCGCGCAGTCGGAGATCATCGCCACCTACGTCTACAAGACCGGTCTGCTGAACGCCGACTTCAGCATGGCGACCGCCATCGGGCTCTTCAACTCGGTGATCAACCTGTTCCTGCTGCTCGGCGTGAACTTCACCGCCAAGCGCATCACCGGAAACGGACTCTGGTCATGAGCGTTACCTTGCAAGGATTCCGGCGTACGACGGGGAACAAGCGATCGGAACGCACGACGATCGAGGAGACCCGCACCGACAAGATCTTCCTGATCGGCGTGAAGATCATGCTCTGGATCGCGCTGATCCTGGTCGCCGTACCGCTGATCTACATCGTCGCGAACTCGTTCAGCAGCCCGTCGGCGGTGAGCGCCGGCCGGGTGCTGCTGTGGCCGATCGAGCCGAGCCTGCGGGCCTACAAGGAGGCCTTCAGCGATCCGCTGATCATGAAGGGCTACCTGAACTCGTTCATCTACGCGATCGGCGGGACCCTGATCAGCGTCACGCTGACGATCGCGATCGCGTACCCGCTGTCCCGCCGGACGTTCTTCGGCCGGAACGTGATCATGAGCGTGCTGATCTTCACCATGCTGTTCTCCGGCGGCCTGATCCCGACGTACCTGGTGGTCCAGGACCTCGGCCTGCTGAACACCCGGTGGGCGATGGTGATCCCGAGCGCGATCGGGGTCTGGCAGGTGATCATCGCGCGGACGTTCTTCCGCAGCACGATCCCGGAGGAGCTGTACGAGGCGGCCACCATCGACGGGGCCAGCGACCTGCGGTTCCTGTGGTCGGTCGTGCTGCCGCTGTCCAAGCCGGTGATCGCGGTGATCGCGCTGATGTACGCGATCTTCCAGTGGAACAGCTACTTCGACGCCCTCATCTATCTCAAGGACCCCGGTCTGTACCCGCTGCAGATCGTGCTCCGCAACGTGCTGATCCTGAACACCCTCACCGGGTCCACCACCACGACGAACCTGGCCCAGCAGCTCGAACAGCAACAGCTGGCCAACGTCCTCAAGTACGCGCTCATCGTCATCTCGAGCCTGCCCGTACTGATCATCTACCCGTTCGTCGCCCGCCACTTCACCAAGGGCGTGATGGTCGGCGCGGTCAAGGGCTGAGCCACGAGGCTCGACCCACTTCAGAGAGGAACACAGCAATGCGCTCATCCGTGAGCAAGGTCGTCGCGCTGGCGGCTGCCGGCGCGCTCGCCCTGGCGGCGTGCAGTTCGGACAAATCGTCCAAGGGAGCGGCGAACGAGACCTCGGCCGACGGCAAGGTCGTCATCGACACGTTCACGCCGTCGGACTCGAGCACCAACCTGACCACCAACGCGGTCACCAAGATCATCAGCGACAAGTTCAAGATCCAGTTCCGCTGGCAGACCACGACGTACGACGCCGGGCCGGCCAAGGAGAAGCGGCAGATCGCGCTCGCCAGCGGCGACTACCCGGATCTGTTCTTCCTGATCCCGTGGATCGACGCGTTCACCCAGGCCGAGGTGCTCAAGCTCGGCCAGCAGGGCGTCGCGGTGCCGCTCGAGGGCCTGATCAAGGACAACGCGCCGAACATCCAGAAGGTGCTCGACTCCAACCAGGAGTACAAGCAGATGGCGACCGCGCCCGACGGTCACATCTACGCGCTGCCGCAGTGGGCCGACTGCTTCCACTGCACCTACCCGGACAAGCTGTGGATCAACAGCTCCTGGCTGAAGAAGCTCGGTCTGCAGGTGCCGAAGACCACCGACGACCTGCGCAACGTGCTCGAGGCGTTCAAGACCAAGGACCCGAACGGCAACGGCAAGGCCGACGAGATCCCGATGACCACCGACGTCCAGGACAGCAGCCTGATCGCGTACCTGATGAACGCGTTCGCGTACGACCCGGTCGGGGCCAACAACGGCGTCCGGTCGCTGCTCACACTGCAGGGCGACAAGGTGGTCACCCCGGTGGCCTCGGACCAGTGGAAGGAAGGCCTGAAGTACATCCACGGCCTGTACAAGGACGGCCTGATCGACCAGGCGGCGTTCACCCAGAACGCACAGGCATTGCAGGCCCAGGGCAACGACCCGAAGGCGGTCAAGCTCGGATCGGTGCCGGTGCTCTGGCCGGGCATCTTCGTCCAGCTCGACTCCAAGGACGGCCGCGACAAGCAGTACGACGCGGTGCCGCCGCTGACCGGTCCGGAGGGCAAGAGCTACACCGGGTACAACCACCCGACCTCGACCGGCTACACGTTCTTGCTGACCAACAAGGCCAGCAAGGAGGCCCAGGTCGCCGCGATCAAGATGCTGGACTGGATCTACAGCGACGAGGGTCAGATGATCACCAACATGGGTCCGGAGGGTGTCGGCTGGACGAAGCCGGCCACCGGCGACATCGCCCTCGACGCGAGCACGAAGCCGCTGTACAAGCCGGTGCAGAACGCGCCGAAGAACATCAACTGGGGCGCGCTCGGCCAGTACAACAACACGCTCGCCTTCCGGAACGCGCAGGTCGTGCCGAAGGACATCTACACCGGCGCCGGCCTCGAGCGGCGGCTGTGGGAGGCGACCAAGCAGTACGAGGGGCATGTCGACAAGGCGCAGTGGTTCCCGCAGTCGTTCATGTGGCCGGACCCGAGCCTGAGCGGTGAGCTCGCCACGCTGCAGACCAACCTGAACACCTACGTGAACCAGAACCAGTTGGCGTTCATCACCGGTTCGAAGAACATCGACACCGACTGGGACGCGTTCGTGAAGGGTCTCGACAGCACCGGTATGCCGCGGTACCTGGAGATCAACCAGCAGGCCTACGACAAGTACAAGGCGGGGAGCAAGTAGTTGTCCCATCTACTGTGGTTCCGCGCGCCGGCGTCCGACTGGTTCGAGGCGTTGCCGCTGGGCAACGGGCACCTCGGCGCCAAGGTGTACGGCCGGGTCGCCGACGAGCGGATCGCGCTGAATCTCGACGATGTCTGGTCCGGTGACGGTCCGCGAAAGCTGACCGTCCCGGACGGGCCGGCGGTGCTGGCCGACGTACGCCGGTTGTTGCTGGAGGAAGGTGATCAGCTGGCGGCCACCGAGCGGACCCGAGCGTTGCAGGGCCCGCTGGTGGAGTCGTACCAGCCACTCGCCGATCTGGTGATCCGGTCGAGCGGTACGGCGTCGGAGTACCGGCGGACGCTCGACCTGAGCACCGGCGTCGTGGGCGTGGACTACACAGTGGACGGCACCCGGTTCCGGCGCGAGACCTTCGTGTCCGCGCCGGACCAGGTGCTGGCTTGGACGATCACGGCCGACCAGCCCGGGGCGATCAATCTCGATCTCGGGCTGGAAAGCCAACATCCGGTGAGCGTTGAAGTTGCCGATGGCACCTATGGTGTCGTCGGGCGGGCGCCGTCGGATCTGACGATCGAGTACCGGGAGAGCCCGGATCCGATCCGGTACGAGGAAGGGCGCGGGATCGGGTTCGGTGTCGCTCTCCGGGTCGACACCGAAGGTGGTTCGGTCACGACCTCGGCTGCCGGAGTCGTGGTCCGTGGGGCTTCTCGGGTCACCGTGCTGCTGTCGGCCGCAAGCACCTTCCAAGGGTGGTCGGTACCGCCCGGCCGCGATCCTCTGGTCGCGTTGCAGGAGGCCGTCGCAGTACTCGATTCGGTTGCCGTGGACAAGCTTCGGGAGCGGCACGTCGAGGATCATGCGGCGTTGTACGACCGGGCGTCGCTTTCGTTGGGTGCGGTGAGCGACTTGCCGACCGACGAGCGGATCGAGGCGGTCGCTGCCGGGGGCAACGATCCGGATCTGGTCGCGCTGGCCTTCAACCTCGGCCGGTACCTGTTGATCGCATCCTCCCGCCCCGGGACGCAGGCGGCCAACCTGCAGGGCATCTGGAACCAGGACCGGCGGCCGATGTGGGCCAGCGACTGGACCAACAACATCAACACCCAGATGAACTACTGGCTCGCCGACCTGACCGGGTTGAGCGAGTGCTTCGACCCGCTCACCGATCTGCTCGAGGGCCTGGCTACATCGGGTGCCGAGACGGCTCGGATCCTGTACGACGCGCCCGGCTGGGTGTCGCACCACAACGCGGACATCTGGATGGCGACCTGGCCCGTCGGCGACGGCGGGGACGACCCGGTGTGGTCGATGTGCGCGACGTGTGGGGTGTGGCTGACGGCGCATCTCATGGAGCACTACAGGTTCTCGGCCGATGTGGATTTCCTGCGGGAGCGGGCGTATCCGGCCATCGCGGGTGCCGCGGAGTTCGTACTGGCGATGCTGGTCGAGGATCGGCTCGGCGTACTGCAGTTCATCCCGTCGACCGCGCCGGAGCATCATTTCGTGCTGCCCTCTGGCGAGAAGGCATCGGTCGATCTCACGTCGACGTACGACATCTGGCTGATCCGCGAGTTGTTCGCGAACCTGGTCGAAGCGGAAGGCGTGCTGGGGCTGAGCTCGTCGTTGGCCGAGCGGGCCGCGGCTGCGCGTGATCGGTTGCCGGCGATCCGGGTGACGCCGGACGGCCGGCTGTACGAGTGGCCGACGGACTGGCAGCCATCGGAGCCGCAGCACCGGCACCAGTCGCATCTGTACGGTCTGCATCCGGGCGCCGAGATCGACCCCGTGCGTACGCCGGAATGGGCCGAGGCCGCTCGTACTTCGCTGATGGTGCGGACCGATGGTGCTGTGAACGGCGGGTGGACCGCGGCCTGGCTCGTGGCGATGTGGGCCAGGCTGTTCGAGCCGTCGAGGGCAGTCGAGGTGATCCAGGATTACTTGAGTCGCCTCGTCTCGGGCAACCTGATGCACCGCGACGGCGACATCTTCCAGATCGACGCCAACTTCGGCCTGACCGGGTGCATCCCCGAGCTCCTGCTGCAGAGCCACACCGACGTGATCCGCCTCCTGCCGGCGCTTCCGGCGGACTGGCCCGACGGCTCGTTCCACGGCCTCCGCGCCCGCGGCGGCCTGTCGTTCGACGTCACCTGGCGCAATGGCAAGCTCACGGCAGCCGTCGTACGCGCGACACACGCGGGCACCCACCGGATCGCCCTCGCGCCCGACGACACGCGCACGATCACCCTCACCCCAGGCGAGTCCCGCACCCTGCCCCTCTGAACACCACTTTGTGCACCACATCCGCGCACCCAACACCCCGCCGTACGGATGTGGTGCACAAAGTCGGGGCGTCTTTGGGCTCGGGTCGACCGTTTCGGGGGCGGCGAAATGGTTGGTGCGTGCTCAAGGTGGACCTGGTTAGGGTTGCCTTACTTGGGTTGTTGTAGGGTCAGCCGTTGTGAAGAGGCTGATCGGGATCATTGTGGCGAGCGCTGTGCTGGTGCTGGCGGGATGTGGCGGCGGAGACACCAAGAGCGCGGACGCCGGCGTCGGTGACAAGGAAGTGGCGACCGGCGGGCGGTTGTTCAAGACCGCCGACGAGGACACCGCGAAACTCGGGTCGGACGCCGCGCCCGGCGCGTTCCCGCGGACGGTGAAGCACGCGCTGGGCACGACCGAGATCCCGGCGAAGCCGTCGCGGGTGGTCGTGCTGGACAGTGGCGAGCTGGACGACGTGCTCGCGCTGGGCATCACGCCGGTCGGGATGGCGACGACGGCGGGGCAGAGCGGCGTGCCGTCGTACCTGGCCGGCAAGGCGCAGGGGATCAAGACCGTCGGCGGGATCAGCGAGCTGAACCTCGAGGCGATCGCGGCGCTGAAGCCGGACCTGATCCTGGGCAGCAAGCTGCGGGCCAACGACCTGTACGCGAAGCTGAGCGCAATCGCGCCGACGGTGTTCAGCATCCGGCCCGGGTTCCCGTGGAAGGAGAACTTCCTGCTCGTCGCGGACTCGGTCGGCGCGGAGGACAAGGCGACCGGGCTGCTGAACGACTACCAGAAGCGCGCCGACGAGGTGAAGTCGAAGGTGGCGGGTACGCCGACGATCTCGCTGGTCCGGTTCCGTCCCGGGCAGATCCGGCTGTACGGCAACCTGTCGTTCATCGGCGTGATCCTGAAGGACATCGGCCTGCCGCGGCCGAAGATCCAGGACGTACAGGACCTCGCCGTCGAAGTCTCCCAGGAGAACATCGGTCAGGCCACCGGCGACTGGATCTTCTACTCCAGCTACGGCAAGCCCGGCACCACCGACGAGACGAAGGTTGTCAACGGCAACCTCTGGAAGGCGCTGCCCGCCGTCAAGGCAGGCAAGTCGGCCCGCGTCGACGACGAGGTCTGGTTCCTCGGCCTCGGCCCGATCGGCGCGATGGACGTCCTGACCGACCTGGAGAAGCTGCTCGGCCCGAAAGGTTAGTTCTTCACCCGGTAGTGGAGGTGGACGAACCCGCCGGCGAAGCGTCGCTCGGCCGCGAGGTCCAAACCGGCGCTCAGACCGTCCGGGAGCGCTCGCGTGCCGCCGCCGACGATGACCGGGACGAGGAAGAGGTGGATCTCGTCGACCAGGCCGGCCAGGAGGGCCTGGCCGCCGAGGTTCGCGCCGCCGATCGAGAGGGCGGTCGCAGAGGATTCCTTGAGCTGGGCCACGCCGGCGGGGGTGAACTCGCGTTCGAGGCGAGTGCGGGCGGTGGTGACCGCCGGGAGGGTGCGGGAGTAGACGATCTTGTCGGCGGCTCGCCAGACCTCGGCGTAGTCCTGGCTCACCGGCGCCGGGTCGTCGGCGGTCTCCCAGTACGACATCGTGGCGTACATCCGGCTGCCGTACAGGTAGGTGCCGATCGGACGCTCGAGGTCGTTGACGTAGGCATGGACCTCCTCGGCCGGCGCGGCCCAGTCGAAGGAGCCGTCGGCGTCGGCGGTGTACCCGTCGAGCGAGGCGATGGCTGCATAGACGAGTTTGCCCATCACACTCATCCTTCCGTGACCGGTAGCAGGTTGCGTTCGGCGAAGACCTTCTTGGCGACCGTGATCGCATTGATCGCGCGCGGGAATCCGGCGTACCCGGCGGTGTGGATGAAGGTCTCGACGATCTCGGCCGGGGTGAGGCCGACGTTCAGAGAGGTCTTGATGTGCACCTCCAGCTCGGGTTCGCAGCCGCCGAGCGCGGCCAGGATTCCGAGGGTGACGAGTTGGCGTTGCTGCGGAACCAGCGCCGGCCGGGAGTAGAGGTCGCCGAATCCGAACGCCACGATGTGGTGCGCGAGCGCGGGAGCGATGTCTCCGAGGCTGTCCATCACGGCGGGCGCTCCACCGCCGTCGATGCCGTTCAGAACCTCCAGCCCACGTTGGTACCGTGCCTGCTCTTCCGCACTGCCGATGTCAGGAGCCGTCATGTCCCCGACGGTATCCGGCGATCAGTCCTCGACGCGGCCGCGGTCCGTGACGTGTACGTGCGGGGCTCGTTGAGCGATCGCCGTGACCAGGTCGTCGTACGGGAGGGAGCGGGCGAGGATCTCGTGGGTGCCGGGCCATGGGCAGGACGGACCCCAGGCCTTGGTACTGCGGGGGAGTGCGTTCTCGTCGACGAGCATGACGACCAGCCGCGGCTCCCACGTCTCCTCGCTGTCCTGGCGTTCTACGCGGCAGACGCCGCGGACGTCGGCCCACGGGATCGCGCGCGGCTGCTCACCGCCGAGGTAGATGCCGGCGTCGTCCACGGTCAGCAGTACGTCGTCGACGTCCTCCTCGCGGCGCTCCTCCAACGCGGTGATCGCACCGACCAGGAGCAGGATCGGCAGGCCGACCGCGAAGATCAGCGGTGTACCGCCCCAGCCCAGCCACACCGCCTCGAGCGGTTCGCGGATCGATGCACCCCGGATCGCCTGCACCACGACGATCGCGAGCGTCAGCGCCACCATCAGGCCGAACACCACGGTGCCGAGCGCGAGCGCGGTCCTCGTCGTACCGAGCCCGTGGCGCTTGACGACGAACGGCTCGGTGATCTGCGCTGACGGCATACGGGCATTGTGCGGTGCGGTCACCCGAAGGCACCAGAGCTCTCATGGATTCCTCATCATTCCGGTGCCGGGCGATCGTCCGTACGGATGAAATCGCCGTACCTGACCGTGCACGGACTTTGGTCCGGCCCAGCCGTCCGCAACAATCGCTGCATGCCGGACCGCCAGACTGCTGTCGCCACTCGCAAACCGCCGCCGCCGCGCACCGGCGCGCGGCGGAGGAGGATGGGTGGCATGTGGCGGCGCGGCCGGGTGATCGCGGTGCTGGCGATCCTGTCGGCGCTGCCGCTGCTGTTCCACCGTTACGTTCCGAACTCGATCGGCAACCTGGGCAGTCTGCTCGACACGTTCCTGCCCTGGGTCGGCCTCGCCGTACCGGTCCTCGGTGTCGCGGCCCTGGTACGGCGGTCCGCGACGGCCGGTGTCGCGCTGCTGATCCCCGCGCTTGTGTGGGGCGTGATGTTCGGCGACCTGCTCGTCCCGGGCAAGGGCGGCGGGGGAGCGTACGACCTGCGCGTGCTGACGCACAATGTCGACGCCGCCAACCCGGACCCGAAGCAGACCGCGCAGGATCTGATCGCGGCCGACGCTGACGTGATGGCGCTCGAGGAGCTCACCTCGTCGGACCTGAAGATCTACAAGGCTGCTTTCGCCAAGCTGTACCCGTACCAGGTGTCCCGCGACACGGTCGCCCTCTGGTCGAAGTACCCGGTCGTCGAGACCACGTCCGTCGACGTCGGCTTCAAATGGACCCGGGCGCTCCGCGCGGAGGTCAGCACGCCGGAGGGCAAGGTCGCCGTGTACGTCGCGCACCTCGCCTCGGTCCGCGTCGGCACCAGCGGCTTCACGTCCGGCCAGCGCAACGACACGATCAAGGCGCTCGGCCGGCAGATCGCCGACGAGAAGCTCGCGGGCGTGATCGTGATGGGCGACTTCAACGGTACGGCGAACGATCGCAGTCTCGCCCCGCTGACGGCCGGCCTCCGCTCGGCGCAGGGTGCGGCCGGCACCGGCTTCGGGTTCACCTGGCCGTCGAAGTTCCCGATGGCGCGGATCGACCACATCCTGGTGCGCGGCGTCACCCCGACCAAGGCCTGGGTGATGAGCCCGACCGGCAGCGACCACCGCCCGGTCGTGGCCGAACTACGAATCTGACGCGATCCCTTTGCGATAGGCGTACCGGACCGCCTCGGCGCGGTGCCGGGCGCCGATCTTCGCGAACGTGTTGTTGATATGCGTCTTCACGGTCGCCTCGCTGATGAACAGTTGCCCGGCGATCTCCGGGTTGCTCAGGCCCCGCGCGATCAACCGCAGTACCTCGGTCTCCCGTGCCGTCAAACCATCGGTGTCGTGGTCGGTCGGCGTGAGTCCGGCGATCAAGCGCTTCGAGACCTCGGGGTCGAACGTGGACTGCCCGGCGGCGGTCGACCGCAGCGCGGCGCCGATCTCGGCGCGGCCGGCGTCCTTGGTGAGGTAGCCGCGCGCACCGGCGCGGAGCGCGTTCGCGATCGAGGCGTCGTCGGCGTACGTGGTCAGCACGAGTACGGCGACGTCCGGGAAGTCGGCCGTGATCCGCGCGGTGGCCTGCGTCCCGTCCAGGACGGGCATCCGCAGGTCCATCAGCACCACGTCTACGTTGCCCCGGGCAACCAGGTCGACGGCCTCGACACCGTTGGCCGCCGCGCCGGCCACCTCGACGCCGTCGATCAGCCCGAGCAGAGCGACCAGTCCTTCCCGCACGACCTGCTGGTCGTCCGCCACGACCACTCGGATTGCGTCAGTCAACCTCCGCCACCACCAACCAGTCGTCGCCGTCCGCACCTGCCGTCAACGTCCCACCCACCAGGGCCAGCCGCTCCCGCATCCCGGCCAGCCCGAAACCCTCACCACTCGTCACACCCTTGTTCCGAACGGACAGTCGTACGCCGTCAAGCTGCATCTCCACCAGCTGACCAGGTGCGTGTTTGGATGCGTTGGTCAGCGCCTCACGAGCAGCACCGAGCATCGCAACAGTGACTGCGGAGTCCAGCTTCCTCGGGCGTCGTGTGACAGTGAGCCGCACAGCGACTCCGTGATCCTTCTCGTGCTGCTCTGCGAGCTCAGCCAGCGCTGCAGGGAGCTCAGGCACCTCATCTGCCCGCAGCGCGGCTACAGCGTTCCGCGCCTCAGTCAGCCCCTGTACGGCGAGCCGGCGCGAGCGACGTACCCGCTCCAACGCACCGGCCGTGTCACCACGCTCCTCCAGCAGCGCCTCGGCTACCTCGAGCTGAACGCTCAGTGCACCCAGCGAATGCGCCAGTACGTCGTGAAGGTCCCGAGCGATCCGCCCGCGCTCCTCCAGCGTGGCTGCGCGGGCGTGTTCGCTCTGGGCCAGCCGGGTCTGCTCCAGCAGCTGCTCGGTCTGCCGCGCCTGCACCTCGTACTGGCGCCGGTTCAACCCGAAGGCGGTCAGTACGGCGGTCCAGAGCAGCTGGGAGAAGTACCAGGTGTCCGGCTGCCCGAACCACCACGCCGACCCGGCGTACGCCGCCGCGACACCGATGCCGACCGCAACGATCGGCCGGTTGCCGCGGCGTCCGAAGTCGATCACGGCGATGTCGGCGATCGCGACCAGCACCAGGACCAGGGCGTTCGACTGCGGGTAGCCCGCGATCAGCGCGCTGCTGACCGCGACAGTGGCTAGCAGCGCTAGCGAGACGGACGGTCGAGCCGTCATCAGCACCGAGCCGACCACGAAGGCGACGAAGGCCACACCGAGCACGACCCAGACCCACGCAGCTGCGGGTCGCGCGGTGGCCAGCACGGCGACCGCGACACCCGTGGTGAGCGTCCGACCGACCCAGCCGCTCTCTCCGTGCGGACGGGCCGGCAGCAACGCCTTCAGCTTCACTGGTTGGTCTGCCTCGCCTTGCTCTGGATGATCAGCGACTGGGTGACCAAGGTTCGCACCCGTCGAGACCATCAGCGCACCGGCCACGGGTGGAGATCTGGGTGGAGACCCGTCGTACGCCGGGTCGCCACCCGACTTGGTTGAAAGTAGGAGTAACGTTCCTGACCGGTAACAACACGATCTGTCACACCCGGCGGTCCGGAGGCCCGATGCTTGTCCAACAATCCATCCTCAGGCTGGATGCCACGGCGATCGACTACATCATCATCGCCCTGTACTTCGTGTTCGTGCTCGGCATCGGATACCTGGCCAGACGCGCGGTGTCGAGCAGCCTGGATTTCTTCCTGTCCGGCCGGTCGCTGCCGGCCTGGGTCACCGGCCTGGCGTTCATCTCGGCCAACCTGGGCGCGATCGAGATCATGGGCATGTCGGCGAACGGCGCGCAGTACGGCATGCCGACCGTGCACTACTTCTGGATCGGCGCGATCCCGGCGATGCTGTTCCTCGGTGTCGTGATGATGCCGTTCTACTACGGCTCGAAGGTCCGCAGCGTGCCGGAGTTCATGCTCCGCCGGTTCGGGAAGCCCGCGCACCTGGTGAACGCGATCAGCTTCGCCCTGGCGCAGGTGCTGATCGCGGGCGTGAACCTGTTCCTGCTGGCCACCATCGTGAACGTACTGCTCGGCTGGCCGATCTGGGTGTCGGTGATCGTTGCCGCTGCCATCGTCCTGAGCTACATCACCCTCGGCGGTCTGTCCGCGGCGATCTACAACGAGGTGCTGCAGTTCTTCGTGATCGTCGCCGCGCTGCTGCCGCTGACGCTGGTCGGTCTGCACAAGGTCGGCGGCTGGCAGGGCCTGGTCGACAAGGTGACCGCCTCGCCGGGCGGCAGCGAGCAGATGTCGGCCTGGCCGGGGAACGCGCTCAGCGGGTTCAGCAACAGCTTCCTGTCGGTGATCGGCATCGTGTTCGGCCTCGGTTTCGTGCTGTCGTTCGGCTACTGGACGACGAACTTCACCGAGGTTCAGCGCGCGCTGGCTTCGAAGAACATGTCGGCGGCCCGGCGTACCCCGATCATCGGCTCGTTCCCGAAGATGTTCATCCCGTTCATCGTGATCATCCCCGGCATCATCGCGGCGGTCGTCGTACCGGAGCTGTCGCAGTTCAAGGCGACCGGCAGCGGTGAGGTCGACTACAACGACGCCTTGCTGCTGCTGATGCGGGACCTGCTGCCGAACGGCATGCTCGGCCTGGCCATCACCGGTCTGCTGGCGTCGTTCATGGCGGGTATGGCGGCCAACCTGAGCTCGTTCAACACCGTGATGTCGTACGACATCATCGAGCGCTACCTGATCAAGGACCGGCCGGACGAGTTCTACCTGCGGACCGGCCGGATCGTGACGGTGGCCGGCACGCTGGTCGCGATCGGGACGGCCGCGATCGCCTCCGGCTACAGCAACCTGATGGACTACCTGCAGCAGCTGTTCTCGTTCTTCAACGCGCCGCTGTTCGCGACGTTCATCCTCGGTATGTTCTGGAAGCGGATGACCGCGGCGGCCGGCTGGATCGGCCTGGTCAGTGGTACGGCGACCGCGATCCTGGTGTTCGTCCTGTCCGAGAACGGCGTCGTCAACCTGCCCGGTCAGGGCGCCAGCTTCGTCGGCGCCGGCGCTGCCTTCGTGGTCGACATCCTGATCAGCGTCCTGGTGAGCACGATGACCAGGCCGAAGGAGGAGTCCGAGCTGGTCGGCCTGGTGTACTCGCTGACACCGAAGGAGCAGCGCACCGAGGTGACGCTCCGCGGTGACCACGGCTGGTACCGCAGGCCGGTGCTGCTGGCCGGCATCTCGCTGGCGATGACCATCGTCCTCAACATCATCTTCGCCTGAGGGAGCGTTCGAGATGGCAGAGAAGAAGAAGGCCGGGGCGTTCGACATCCGGATCGTGATCGCGGCCCTGATCGGCATCTACGGCGTGGTGCTGACGGTTCTCGGCATCGTCGAGAAGCAGGCCGAGATCGACAAGGCCGCCGGGATCAACATCAACCTCTGGGGCGGCCTCGGGATGCTCGTGTTCACCGCCGTGTTCGTGCTGTGGACCCGGCTGCGGCCGATCGCCGTACCGATCGACTCGCAACCGGCCGACGAGTAGGCATGTCCGTTTGACGAACATCGGCGTCCGGTCGGGTCCTCCCGTCCGGGCGCCGGCGTTCGTAGTCTCGAAGTACCCGATCAGGAGGTACTCCGACATGACGATCACATCCGAGCGTCCCGAGCTCTCGACGCTCGCGCAGCAGTACGCCGAGAACGGCTTCGTGCTGGTGAAAGGCCTGCTCAGCAAGGAAGAAGCAGCGCACTACCGGCAGCGCAGCCACGACCTGCTGGCGCAGCTGAACCGGGGCGACGACCCGACCTGGGGCGCCGCCCGGGACATGACCGAGGCGCCGACGAAGCTGCAGCACCTGCACGACGCGCAGTTCTACGACGCCGAGTTCTCGAAGCTCCTGGTGGACCCGCGGTTCACCGACGTGGCCGCCGCGGTGATGGGTGTGGACAACGTGCAGCTGCACCACACCAAGCTGTTCGTGAAGCCGCCGGAGAACGGTTCGCCGTTCCCGCTGCACCAGGACCACCCGTTCTTCCCGCACACCTACCACCGGGTCGGGGCGGCGATCTTCCACTTCGACGACGCGCCTGTCGAGAAGGGCTGCGTCCGGGTGATTCCGGGCAGCCACAAGGACGGCCCGCGGGAGCACAGCCCGGAGGGGTCGTACCACCTGCTGGAGCCGTCGTTCGACGAGGCGACGCCGCAGCCGGCCGAGGCGGGCGACGTACTGTTCTTCACCTACCTGACCGTGCACGGGTCCGGGGTCAACACCAGCGACGAGGCGCGCACCACCTGGCTGGTCCAGTACCGCGACCCGTCGGACCCGCCGACCGTCAAGACGCACGAGTGGTCGCTCGGGCAGGGCATGATGCTGCGCGGAGTCGACCCCACTGGCAGGAGCGCTGTTTGACCCTCTGGGACGTTGCCGGTGCGGACCGGCTCGTCGACCTCGCGGGACTGCTGGAGTCCTGCGAGGTCGACGGCTTCCGCGCGGACTTCCTCAGCTGGGGCCACTACCGGCCGGAGTACTGGCGCAACTACTGGCACAGCCACTCGTTCCACGAGGTCTGCCTCGCGTACTCCGGCGAAGGCCGGTTCAACTCGGGAGACGTTCGGTACGACGTGGCACCCGGCTCCGTGTTCCTCGCCCGCCCGGGCGACATCCACGAAATCGAGTCCAGCCACGCGGCGCCCCTGGGCATCGCGTTCTGGGGCTTCACCTTCCGCCCCGCCGGCGTCCCCGGAGTAACCGGATCCTCCCGTCCTTCCGCCGGTTCCGATGCGTCCGGTTGGTGGTCCGGATTGACCCGGTCGGACGGCCCGGTCATGTCCGACCGCACCGGCTCACTGCCGTCTCTCGTCACAGCACTCGCAGCTGAAGCAGCTGCGCCGGTCTCGGGCTACACCACCGCGGTCAGCGCTCTCGGTGCCACGCTGGTGCTGGAGACGGCCAGAGCCTTCGCCCTGGACGACGACCTAGCTGTAGAGCCGGTACGCCGTGACAGAGGACCACTCGTTGTCGACGCCATGCAGCGTCACCTCCGCGACAACCTGTCCCGCCCGATCACCGTCCGGGACGTCGCGGCCGCCGCACACCTGTCCGAGCGCCACGCGGAGCGGCTGTTCACCCAGCAGACCGGTGCCTCCATCATGTCCACCCTGCGCCGCCTCCGCCTCGAGTTGGCCGCCCAGCTCCTCATGGACCACAGCCTGTCCGTCACCGAGGTAGCGAGAGCCTGCGGCTACTCCGACGTACGGCCGTTCTCCACTGCCTTCAAGCGCAAGTACGGCCGTACCCCTGGCGAACACCGCCGCGCCGGCGGCACCGAGTTCATCTAGAACGACACCTGCTCCGCGGCTGTCTGCCCGCCCGTCCCGCTGGATCTGCCCCGGCGGTCGCGGCAGCGGTGCTAAAGTGGTCCTATGCGAGTGAGCCTGCTCCTTAGTTAGCCGTACTGGCATCCAGGCGCCGAAGCGCCGGTCAGTGCGGCGTCCCCTCCTGTGCGAGGGGCTTTTTTATGTCCAGGGGTGCCTTCTGGCACATTTAGGCTCAACAAACACACGAAGTATGGAGTAGGACCGTGAGCGAGCAGGTGGAGGACACTCCGATCGACCGGGGTGGCTACGACTTCAACGCCATGCAGGCCAAGTGGCGTCCGGTGTGGGAGAAGCTGGATCCGTTCAAGGCGAAGGACGACGGCTCGGCCGAGCGTCGCTACGCGCTCACGATGTTCTCCTACCCGTCCGGCGACCTGCACATGGGCCACGCCGAGGTGTTCGCGCTGCACGACGTGCTGGCGCGCTACTGGTTCCAGCAGGGGTACGACGTACTGAACCCGATCGGCTGGGACTCGTTCGGTCTGCCGGCGGAGAACGCCGCGATCAAGCGCAACGAGCACCCCGCGACGTACACCTACGGCAACATCGAGACGCAGGCCGAGTCGATCCGGCGCTATGCGCTGAGCTTCGACTGGTCGCGCCGGCTGCACACGTCCGACCCGGAGTACTACCGCTGGACGCAGTGGCTGTTCCTGCGGCTGTACGAGCGCGGTCTGGCGTACCGCAAGGCGTCGTACGTCAACTGGTGCCCGAACGACCAGACCGTGCTGGCCAACGAGCAGGTCGTCCAGGGACGCTGTGAGCGTTGTGGCTGGGAGGTCACCAAGCGGGAGCTGACCCAGTGGTACTTCAAGACCACTGACTACGCCCAGCGGCTGCTGGACGACATGGAGCTGCTGCAGTGGCCTGAAGAGATCCTGCTGATGCAGCGCAACTGGATCGGCCGCTCGGAGGGTGCTTTCGCGTCCTTCCAGGTCGAGGGTCGGGAAGAGCCGATCAAGGTGTTCACGACCCGTCCGGACACGCTGTTCGGCGCCACCTTCATGGTCGTCGCGCCGGACGCGAAGCTGGCCGCCGAGCTGGTCACGCCAGAGCATCAGGAGGCCTTCGACACCTACCTGGCGAAGGTCAAGGGCGAGACCGAGATCGAGCGGCAGAGCACCGAGCGCGAGAAGACCGGTGTCTTCCTGGGCTCGTACGCGATCAACCCGGTGACCGGTCAGCGGATCCCGATCTGGGCGGCCGACTACGTGCTGGCCGACTACGGGACCGGCGCGATCATGGCGGTCCCCGGCCAGGACACGCGGGACTGGGAGTTCGCGGAGAAGTTCGACCTGCCGATCGTCCGCACCGTGCAGCCTCCTGCTGACTTCGACGGCAAGGCCTTCACCGGCGAGGGCGCCGCGATCAACAGCGCCAACGACGAGATCAGCCTGGACGGTCTGGAGATCGCCGACGCCAAGTCGCGGATCATCGACTGGCTGGAGAGCAAGGACCTGGGCGAGCGCACGATCAACTACCGCCTGCGCGACTGGCTGCTGAGCCGCCAGCGGTACTGGGGCTGCCCGATCCCGATCATCCACTGCCCGTCCTGCGGCGAGGTCCCGGTCCCCGACGACCAGCTGCCGATGGAGCTGCCCGACCTGCGCGGCGCGGACCTGCAGCCGAAGGGCGTGTCACCGCTGGCGGCCGACCGCGAGTGGGTCGAGGTGGACTGCCCGAAGTGCGGTGGCAAGGCCGAGCGCGACACCGACACGATGGACACCTTCGTCGACTCGTCCTGGTACTTCCTGCGCTACCTGTCGCCGGAGTACACCGACGGTCCGTTCGACCAGGCCGCGGCCGAGCGGTGGATGTCGGTGTACCAGTACGTCGGCGGCAAGGAGCACGCCGTACTGCATCTCCTGTACGCGCGGTTCTTCGTCAAGGCGCTGTACGACATGGGCCTGCTGAACGTCGTGGAGCCGTTCACCCGGCTGCTGAACCAGGGCCAGGTGATCAACCAGGGCAAGTCGATGAGCAAGTCGCTGGGCAACGGCGTGAACCTGGGCGACCAGATCGACGAGTTCGGAGTCGACGCGGTCCGGCTGACCATGGTGTTCGCCGGTCCGCCGGCGGACGACATCGACTGGGCCGACATGTCCCCGGGTGGCTCGCTGAAGTTCCTGCAGCGGGCCTGGCGGCTGGCCGGAGCGGTCGAGGCGCCGGTCGGCTCGGACCCGTCGAACGGTGACGTCGAGCTGCGCAAGCTGACCCACCGGACGGTGGCGGACGCGTCCGAGCTGATCGACTCGCACCGGTTCAACGTGATGGTCGCCCGGATCATGGAGCTGGTGAACGCGACCCGCAAGGCGATCGACTCCGGTCCCGGTGCGGCCGACCCGGCGGTGCGCGAGGCGGTCGAGGCGGTGGCGATCGTGCTGAGCCTGGTCGCGCCGTACACAGCCGAGGAGATGTGGGAGGAGCTGGGCCACGAGCCGACCGTCGCCAAGGCCGGCTGGCCGAAGGTCGACCCGGCGCTGCTGGTCCAGGACTCGGTCATCTGCGTGGTCCAGATCGCCGGCAAGGTGAAGGACCGGCTGGAGGTCGCGCCGGACATCTCCGACGCCGACTTGGAGCAGCTGGCGCTGGCGTCCGAGGCGATCCAGAAGGCGCTGGACGGCCGCGGGACCCGCAAGGTGATCGTGCGGGCGCCCAAGCTGGTCAACATCGTCCCCGCCTGATGGACTCGGTCGTCCTGGATATTCACACTGGTGCTCGTGAGGTCGTCCTCGACCTCACGAGCCGGTGTGATCAGTTCGTCTCCGGCCGCGGTGACGGCCTGCTGCACGTGTTCGTGCCGCACGCGACAGCCGGTGTCGCGATCCTCGAGACCGGCGCCGGCAGCGACCTCGACCTGCTGGCGGTGCTCGAGGACCTGCTGCCGCGCGACTTCGACTGGCGGCACCGGCACGGCTCGCCCGGACACGGTCGCGACCACGTGCTGCCGGCGCTGATACCGCCGTACGCGACCGTGCCGGTGCTGAGGGGCCGGCTGACGCTCGGCACCTGGCAATCGATCTGTCTGGTCGACACCAATCGCGACAATCCCGACCGGCATGTCCGGCTGTCGTTCCTCGCCGGTTAGTGGACTACCCGGTAACAAGCATTTGAGGGATTTTGGTGACTTATCGTGATGTTGCCGATCGCGTTACGTTTGCGAAACACGGCTCCGCTTGAATTATCCGCATGGCAGCCCTGGAGACCTTGCGAGACGTCACGGTTGAGCTCCTGGTTCGGGCGACCCGGGGGATTTCCGACGGCAGTTTGCTGAATGCCGACACCGGTCGCACCGACACCCACGCCCGGCTCGACGACTGGGCCGCGATCCTTTCTCTCTACACCGGTGAAAATGAATCCGCCTCGGTTCGCGCGACCGCTTGAAACCCTTCTTCTGCGTTCTCAGTAATTGCAGGCTGAATCAAAAATCGTTGCCCTGATCAACAATTCGGTGTGATCCAGGCCGCACCCCGCCGCCCGGTCACGCCCGCCGCCCGGCCGCTTGTCACGCTATGTTGTGACAGGAACGTGAGGCCTAAGAGGGGTGACGGGCTGTGTCGGACACGGATGGCCGGGCGGACGGTCGGCGGGGATTCGCCGATCTGTTGCTCGACTTGAGGGTCCAGGCCGGTCTCTCCCAGGAGGAACTGGCCGACCGGGCCGGGCTGAGTGTCCGGTCGATCCGCGAGATGGAGGCCGGCCGGGTCGCGCGCCCGCGCAAGGACTCCGTCCGCCTGCTCGCGTCGGCGCTCGGTCTGCGGCCCGACGACACCGACCACTTCCTCGCGACCGCGGGGCACGGCTCGGTGCGTCCCGTCGTACGGGCGGTGGCTCCGTCGCCGCCGGTCGTCTCGGTCGCGGACGCCGTACCGACCGGCCTGCGCTGGCGCGGCACCCGCCCGATCCCGGACGGTCTCGTCGGTCGTGAGCAGGAGCTGTTCGAGCTCGAGGCGCTGCTGGGGCAGAACCGGCTCGTCACGCTCGTCGGTCCCGGCGGGGTCGGCAAGACCGAGTTGGCGCTCGCCGCGGCCGACCGGTTCTCCGGCGCCGACACGACTGTCGTGGTCGTCGACCTCACCACCGTCCAGCGCGACGCCGCCGTACCGTCGGCGATCCTGGACGCCTTCGGCACAGCCCCGGGTACGTCGGACCTCGACGATGTACTGTCCGGACGCCGGCCCGGCGACCTGGTGATCGTCGAGGACAACGCCGAGCACGTTCTCGACGGTGTCGCGACGGTCGCCAACCGGATGGTCCGCAGCTTCCCGGGGATCGGTGTGCTGGTCACGTCCCGGATCCCGCTCGGCCTGCCGGACGAGGTCGTACGCCGGGTACAGGTGCTCGGCGTACCGGCGAACGACGAGGACTACGAGGCGATCGCGGCATCGCCGGCGGTCGAGATGTTCTGCCGCCGCGTCGCGCGGGTGCGGCCGGGCTTCACGCTGACCCCTTCGAACGGCCCGACTGTGGCGCGGCTGGTCAGGCGACTGGACGGCCTGCCGCTCGCGCTGGAACTTGCAGCCGCGCGGGCCGGGTCGCTGACCGTGGAGGCGATTCTCGCTGCGCTCGACGACCGGTTCCGGTTGCTGTCCGGGCCGCGGCGGTTCGGTGCGCCGCACCAGCGGACGCTGGCCGACACGATCGCGTGGAGTGTCGACGCGCTCTCGGACCCGGCGCGGCAGCTCCTGTATCGGTGCTCGGTGCTGGGTTCACCGTTCACGCTCGAGGCCGTCGCGGGTGTTTGCACGGGCACGCCGATCGACGAGAGCGACGTACCGATGCTGCTCGCCGAGCTGGTGGAGAAGTCGCTGCTGCAGCCGGTGCACGAGTTCGAGCAGTTGTACGGCGCGCGGTACAAGCTGCTGGAGACGATCCGGGAGCACGCGTACGCCGGCCTGTCGTCACAGGGCGACGACCTCACCGAGTTCCGGGACCGGGCAGTCGAGTGGTGTACGACGTACGTCTCGGGGCTGGAGGGCGCCTGGTCGTCACCGGACCGCGATCGGCGGTACCGGGCGGCGCATGCGAACTCTGCGCTGTTCGAGGTGGCGCTGGAGCGTGCGGGCGAGCTGGGGGAGTGGGACACCGCGGCGCGGATCGTGCTCGGGTTCCGGATCGCGTGGCAGTACCAGGCGAGTGTCGCCGAGAGCGGGATCCGGTGGGCGACGCTGTGCGCCGAGAACGTGTCCGACAAGGAGACGAGCGGTCGGCTGCTCGCCATCGCCGGCCGGCTGTCCAGTCTGACCGGTGACATCCGTGGTGCTCGCCGGCACTACGAGGAGGCGCGGACGCGCATCCCGGGTGAGACAGAGATGGGCCTGGTCGCTCGGGGCGGCTGGGTGTCGTCGGGGTCGCATCTGCTCGATACGCAGAGCTTGGCCGAGATCCCGGCGCTGGTAGCTGACGCTCGCAAGCATGGCGACGTACAGCGATCTGCCACCGTGCAGGCGACCTGTGGGCTGGCGCTACTGCGGTGGGGTCGTTTGGTGGAGGCCAAGGAGCTCCTGCTTGCGTGGGAGGCCGCACTGGTCAATCCGGGCGTCTACCCGGACGAGATCGCGTACATGGCCCTGAGCCGCGCCGACCTGGAGCTGGGGAACCTGTCCGGTGCCCGTCACTGGGCAGAGCTCGCCCGCGACAGCCAGGCGTCAGACGACCCGGAGCGCACCAAGGTCGCTGGATGCCTGGCGATGGTCGAGTACCACGACGGCCGGTACGACGAGGCGCGGGCGCTGCTCGACCAGGCCGACGCCGACATCCGCGGGCACCGTGGGTACTTCGACTACCTGGTGATGCTCTACCGGTCCCGGCTCGCTCGTGCCGCCGGTGAGGCCGAGCAGGCGCGCGTGACGATCCTGGACGCGCTGAACCGGTTGCTGCTCGAAGGGCGGGTCGTGTACCTGCTCGAAGTACTGCCGGAAGCTGTGGCGGTGCTGCACGCATTGGGGCGCTCAGACGCGGGAGACGCCGTGTGCGGCCAGTTGCTGGCGTGGCAGCGGTCGATGGACCCGCCGATGCTGCCGACCGCGTGGGCGATCCTGCAGGAGTCCTGCGAGAGCGCATCGGTTGCGGACGGGTGGCCGGAGCCGGACCCGTCGGCCGCCGTACAGCGCCTGGCGAACGACGTACTCGCTGCGCTTTCTGCCCCGCTTGTATGACGCGGATCCGCTGAAGCTGCCGGGTAACTGCCGGTTGTTCTGCCTCGTCCTGACATGGCTGCCGGACCAAGAATTGCAGCCGTAGGGCAGGTTCCACGAAGCAGAGACCGACACGGTCAACGGCAGCGAACGGGCGGTGAACCATGAAGAGGCCATGGCAGACCGCTCAACTGCCGGAGACGGCGAAGGCGACGCGGAGGGCCTCCGGTGGCTGGTTGGTGGGGGCGCCGACCGGCGGCCGAGAGCTCCGGAGTGCTGTGGAGTGTGGATCTGTCCTGCCTGTACCGGGCGCGGTGCACCGTCAGGGCACTGCTTCCGGGGCGGGGTCCCAGCAAAGGGTCAGGCACACGACACAGGGGACGAGTGTCACGACCCGGCTGGTGCGGGCAAACCGGTGGGTTTGGTCACCCACCGGTGGGCCGGCCGCTGGGACCTTCCGGGACCTCGACGAGCTCGCGGTCAGGCCGGTTCTCACGGAGCCGGATACGGGGAGTAGCTCGCCGAGGCCCCACCAACTTCGGCTGACAACCAGGGGGAGTCAGCAGGACGAGCCGGGCTGTTGACGCACAGGGGACGTCAGTAGCCCGGCACAACCCGAAGCGAGGTGAAGGTCCCGGGAGGGGTGGCCTTCACCTCGCTGGTGTTTCCAGCACAGCCGCCTTGTCGAACACGTAGCCGACCATCCACGAGGGCTGCAGGCGGCAGTAGACGATGTCGTCGGCCCAGCTCGACGGCGAGCTGCCGTAGTGGCTCGTGAGGTGCTCCTCGATCTCGGCGAAGTCCGGGTGATCCGCGGTCAGGAACTCGACGTTCCCGTGGCTGAACACCCCGATCCGCTCGCCGTCGACGTACGAGACGCTCGCCGCGGGACGCTTCTTCAGGTGCTGCGCCTTCGCCGCCGATCCCGACGTCGTGAACACCCACCGCGCGTGCAGGAAGTGCCCGTCCACCGCACTGATCCGCGGTTCACCGCTCGCGGTCACGGTGGCCAGGTTCAGCGTGCGCATCCCGGTCAGAACCCGCACCAGCTCCCCGGCATCCAGCCGGCGCGGATCCGTGATGATGCTCCGCAGATGCTGGGTCGACCGCTCGTACGCCGCGTCGAGCAGCACTTGCAGCTGTGTGACTTCGGTCGCTGTCTCCTTCATATTGTGGAGTTTGGCACTGCGCCCGGACATTAACTGTCCGGTAACCTCGCTGCATGGCAGCCCGCGTGCAGGTCGTCACCGACTCCACGGCCGGTCTGTCCACGCACGAGGTGCTCCGCCACCCGCTGACCGTCGTACCGCTCCAGGTCGTGATCGGCGGGACGTCGTACGACGACGGCGCCACGTCGGCGGACGCGGTCGCCGAAGCGCTGAAGACGTTCACACCGGTCTCGACCAGCCGGCCGGCACCGCACACGTTCGCCGAAACCTATGCCAAGTGCGCCGCGGAGGGCGCCGAGGCGATCGTCTCGATCCATCTCTCCGGCGACATGTCCGGCACGTTCGAGGCCGCGATGATCGGCGCCAAGGAGTCCCCGATCCCGGTCCACGTCGTCGACTCCCGCTCGCTCGGCATGGGCCTCGGGTTCCCCGTCCTCGCTGCGGCCGCCGCGGCCGCCGCAGGCCAGGACGCCGCCACCGTCGAAGCCGCCGCCCGCGCCCGGATGAAGACCATCTCGTCCTACTTCTACGTGGACACCCTCGAATACCTCCGCCGCGGCGGCCGCATCGGCGCCGCCCAGGCCCTCTTCGGTACGGCGCTCGCCGTCAAGCCGCTCCTGACGATCAGCGGCGGCCGCATCGTCCCGCTCGAAAAGGTCCGCACCTCCACCCGAGCCATCGCCCGCCTCGCCGACATCGCCGTCCAACGCGCCGGCGACACCCCCGTCCAGATCGCCGTCCACCACCTCGCCAACCTCGAAAAAGCCCAAACCCTCGCCGACAACCTCTCCACCCGCCTCCCCCAAGCCGACGAAATAGTCCTCCGAGAAGTAGGCGCCGTAATAGGAGCCCACGTAGGCCCCGGCCTCCTAGCCGTAGTAGTAAGCCCCCACTAAACCCACGCCCCCACCCGCGCGCACGCCTGCCCCGTCTACGCAACCGCCCCGTCTGCGCAACTGCCCACCCGCGCAACCGCCCACCCGCGCAACCGCCCCGCGTGTGCGCGCCCTGCCGCGCGCCCGCCTCCGCGCGCACCGACCGCCCGCGTGGGCGCGGCGCGCCGGGCCTGGGTGGTGTGAACAGGTACTGGTTCCTCAACACAGGCAATTACCTGTCCACCGCCCACACGGGATGTCCCCAGCCCCCAGAGCCGCCCACACTCCAGCGGCACCCCGCATTCCCGGTGACCAGACCGCCCGAACTCGACCGCCCGGACTGCGTCGTTGTGAACAGGCGCCAGGGACTCGGCACACGCAATTACCTGTCCACAGGCACCACGAGATGTTCCCAGTCCGAAGACCCGGCCCCCGTCGGAGCGGCGCCCCTTCGTACCCCGGCAAGAGCGGGAGGTTCTCCACAGCTTTCAATTCACGGTTTCACGAGCGCCCTGGACTCGTACTTTCTCTGCCGTGAAGGTCTTCCGCCGCACCCCATCCGTCGACCCGGACGCCCGAACCCGAGCCCTAGCCCGCCTCACCCCCCGCCCCGAGCTCCACCATCCAACCGCCCCTCACCTTCACACCCCACCCGCCCCTCACCTTCACACCCCACCCGCCAATCACCCCACCCCCGCCCAGCGGACCGCCGCAAGTCAGACCGTCCCCGCCGCGCAGACCACCGCCGCCGGGCGGACCACCCCCGACCAGACTGCCGATAGCCAGACCACCCCCGCCCAGCCCACCGCCGGGAGAACTGCCTCCGAATGGACCGCTCTCGACCAGACGGCTGCGGAGCGGAGCGCCTACGCGGGTGATCCGAGCGGCGTACGCGCCACGGCTCATCCCGGCGCACATCCCAGCAACAAGCAGCCCGGCAACAGGCAGCCCGGCAACAGGCAGCCCGGCAACAGGCAGCCCGGCAACAGGCAGCCCGGCAACAGGCAGCCCGGCAACAGGCAGCGCCGAGACGAATACCCGGAGGAGCGTGATGAGGTGCGAGGCGGATGGACCCCCGAACAACCCCGACCCGAGCGACTACGCGACGCCCGCTGGACCCTCACCCCACGCCACATCGCCGTCCTGGCCGTAGTCCTCACCATCGGCCTGACCTGGGCTGCCTGGACCTTCCTCCGAGCCCGCCCCGAACCTCTCCCCGACACCCGCCCAACCACCACAACCACCGGCTCCGCAGTAGCCCAGCCAACCCCCACCCAACCCGGCCCCGCCCCAGCCGGAACCCAGCCGGCCGCCAGCCAACCACCCGGCACAAACCAAACCCCGGGCGCCAACCAAACGCCCGGCCCCGGGACCTCATCCAACCAACCCCTCGTGGTGGTCTACGTCGCCGGAAAGGTCCGCCACCCGGGCCTCATCCGCACCCCAGCAGGCTCCCGCGTAGCCGACGTACTCGCCCTCGCCGGCGGCCCACTCCGCGGCGTAGACCTCACCACCCTCAACCTCGCCCGCCAGGTAACCGACGGCGAACAAATCATCGTCGGCACAACCACCCAACCCCCACCCACGAGCCAACCACTGCCGACATCCGGCCCCAGCCCGTCGTCAGCCCCCAACGCCCCCGTCAACCTGAATACCGCAACCCTCGCCCAACTCGACGCCCTCCCCGGAGTGGGCCCCGTCCTAGCCCAACGAATCCTCGACTACCGCACCCAGAACGGCCCCTTCACCACCATCGACCAACTCCAGGAGGTCCCAGGCGTAGGCCCCAAGAAGTTCGACTCCCTAAAACCCCATGTCCGCACCTAGCAGTGCCAACCACCCGCCCACCCCGACCAGCGACCCGCCTACCCCGACCAATGACCCGCCTACCCCCACCAACGACCCACCCGCGCCACCTCGCACGCGAACCGACACGCCAACCCCCGCACCTGTTCGAGCACATAATCCTGCCCTCGCGGAGGCTGCTGAGTCGGCAACCGCGGACGCTGCTGACTTGAGCTCCGGGGATGCGGCCGAGGCTGAGCGGCTCGATGCGCGGCTGCTCATCCCGGCAGCTGTGGGCTGGCTGGTTGCGGTAGTGCTGGTCGGTCAGTCACCAATCGTCGGCGGGATCGTCGCCGGGCTCGCTCTGATACTCGCCTCGGCACTCGCCGCGACCCTCGGCCTGATCCTCCGGCGGCCGAACCGCGGTCCCAGGACGGCAGCGATAATCCAGCACGCCAGCAGCTGGGCGGGCTTAATTCGCCGGCGAACGACCCGGACAAACCCGACCGGCGGCTCGGCGCCTGACTCAGCGCCCGATGCCGCGCCTAGGTCCCCGATTGACTCAGCGCCCGATGTCCCAACTAAGACCCCGCCTGTGGTCGGGCCTAAGCTCTCGCCTCCGTCCGCGTCTGATTCGGCGTCTGATTCGGGGCGTGGGTGGGCGGCTGGTTGGGCGGTTGTTGGTTCGTTGGTGGTTGTGGGTGGTTTGGCGTTCGCCGCCGCGTTGCACACCGGCGCCCTCCGCGCAGGACCTGTGCAAGAGCTCGCGGCTGACTCGGCGACAGTGACCGTTCGACTCAAGATCGACGGGGATCCGTCGCTTCGGCAGAGCACCACCAGCAGGCGGCCGCCGTACGTCGTGGTCAGGGCGACTGTCGAGGAGATCCGCAGTCGTACCGGGTCGGAGCACGCGATCCGGGAACGCGTGCGTACGCCGGTGCTGCTGGTGGGGACCGCGAAATGGGAGCACGTCAGGTACGGCCAGCATGTCGACGCGAACGGGAGGCTCGAACAGGTAGAAGGCGGTGCCGAGGTGGCCGCGATGCTCTCGACCCGGTCGCCGCCGAGGATTGTGGATGAGCCGCCGTGGTGGTTGCGTGCGGCTGAGCGTGTTCGGGCAGGACTGCGAGACGCGGTGGCAGGTGAGCCTGAACACGTTCGCGGGCTTGTGCCCGCACTCGTCATGGGCGACGTGTCCGGCGTGTCCGCGGACCTGAACGCGGACTTCCAGACCACAGGCCTGACGCACCTGTCCGCCGTTTCAGGGACGAACCTGACGCTCCTGCTCGCGTTCCTCCTCCCGCTGGCTCGGCTGATCGGCGTGCGGGCTCGTGGGCTGACTGTGGTCGGGCTGTTGACGGTCGTCGTGTTCGTCGTGCTGGCCAGACCACAGCCGAGCGTCCTGCGGGCGGCCGCGATGGGACTGATCGCGTTGGCGGCGATGACCAGCGGGGGAGGGAGACGCCGTGCCGTGCGCAGCCTGTCGGTCGCAGTGATCGTGTTGCTGATGCTGGACACGTCGCTCGCGCGCTCGGCCGGGTTCGCACTGTCGGTGCTCGCAACCGCGGGCATCATCCTGCTCGGACCCGGTTGGCGGGATGCGCTTGCGAAGTGGATGCCTGGTTGGCTGGCCGACGCAATCTCGTGTCCGCTTGCCGCGCAGCTCGCCTGTACGCCGGTTGTCGCGTGGCTGTCGGGTGAAGTGTCGCTGATCGCCGTTGCTGCGAATCTGTTGGCGGGACCAATGGTCGGCCCGGCCACGATCCTCGGCTTCGTCGCGGCCGGAGTCGCTTTGGTGAGCAGTCAGCTGGCTCAAGTCGTCGGCTGGGCCGCCGGATGGCCTGCCCGCTGGATCATCCTGGTTGCTCGCGAAGGCGCGGATCTGCCGGGCGCTGCCAATGCGTGGCCGGCGACCGTGGTCGGTGTCGCCGTACTGACGGTGCTCTGCCTGGCGCTCGTGCTGGGCCTGCATCGCGTCCTGGCTCGCCCGATAGCGATGATCCTGGCGGTGGTCCTGCTCGCGGTCGTCGTACTGCGTCCCGTCGGATCGCTCGGCTGGCCGCCCGACGACTGGCTTTTCGTCGCTTGCGATGTCGGGCAGGGAGACGGTCTGGTGTTGCGGGCGGGAGACCGTACGGCGGTTGTTGTCGACACCGGGCCGGATCCGGCGGCGATGGATCGGTGTTTGAAGGACCTGGACATCGAGTACATCCCGGTCGTCGTGCTGAGCCACTTCCATGCGGATCATGTCGGCGGGCTGGCCGGCGTACTGAACGATCGGCGGGTGGATGAGATCGAGGTGACGCCGTACTTCTCGCCGCGTGCTGAGTACGACCGGGTGGTCGAGTTGGCGTCGCGGCACGGGGTGGCTGTGCGTACGGTCGCGTTCCACGAGCAGCGGGTGGTGGGAAAGGTGAGGTGGACGACGCTGTGGCCGGCGAAGGTGCCTGCGTTGCCCGCGGCGGGTACGTCGTCGGCGACGTCCACGGATGAGGGGTCGCCGGAGAACAATGCCAGCATCGCGATGATGGTCGAGCTCGACGGTCTTCGGATCCTGCTCACCGGTGATCTGGAGCCCGAGTCGCAGCGCGCGGTCCTGGCGACCGGTGTTGACCTGCGGGCGGATGTGTTGAAGGTTCCGCATCACGGGTCGGCTCAGCAGGATCCCGAGTTCATCGCTGCTGCGAAGGCGCGGCTGGCGCTCATCTCTGTCGGGCGCGACAACGACTACGGGCACCCGGCACCGAGAACCCTGGATCTCCTGTCCCACAACGCGATCCGGACCGCCACCACCAGCGTCAGCGGTCCCCTCATTGTCACCAACACCGACAACCACCTCGCCCTGACCACGCACCCACACCTGCAGGAGGAAATCAGAAGGTGACGGCGGAGGTTGGGGTGGTGGTTTCGGGTTGGTCGCCGAGGGACCAGGCGGCTACTCGGGAGACGATGTGGGCTGGGATCTTGTCGGCTACTCCGGGGACGGCGGGTACGTCGTAGGTGGCGTGGGCGTCGTACGGGAGGACGACTCGGTAGCCGCGGGCTAGTGCGGTCTTCGCTGTCGCGTGTACGCACATCTCTGACATGACGCCGGAGATGGCGAGCGATCGTACGCCGGCGGACACCAGGATCTCCCCAGGTGGCGTCGCGTCGAAGCCGTCGTCGCGTGGCTTGCGGATCACGTGCTCGCGGGGACCCGGCTTCAGCGGCAGGTACAGCTCCCAGCCGGGCGTCCCTGGCGCGTCGTCGGCGCCGGGGGGACCGTCGTTCTGCAGGTGTACGACGACTGCGCCGGCGGCCCGGGCGCGGTCGAGGAGGTCGCCTGCGCGATCCAGGAGAGCAGCTGCGCCAGGTACCGCGTCGGGGCCGGACACGAACGCAGTCTGCAGATCGACAAGGACCAACGCGTCGACGGGGATCGAGGGGTCGGCGGGGGCCAAGGTGTTGGGGACTGGGGTGTCGGCGGGTGGGAGCATGGGCGCATCCTTGCTGGTTTGGTCTGGGGGCGCACCGGGATTGTCCGGAGGGCGTGGGATGCTGACGGGGTGGCTGCTCGTAAAGGTTCTGCGCCGAAGCTGGGCGATGTGCTTCTCGTGACCGGGACCGAGTCGTTCCTGGCGGATCGGGCCGTGCGGTCGGCGATCGCGGCGGTGTCGAAGACCGCGGAGGCCGCCGGTGACAGCCCGGTGGAGGTGACGGATCTCGAGGCGTCGACGCTGGACGTCGGGGTGTTCGCGGAGCTGACCGGGCCGTCGTTGTTCGCGACCGAGCGGGTGCTGGTGCTGCGCGGGCTGGAGAACCTGCCGAGCGAGATGGCGCCGTATCTGATCGAGTACGCCGGGGCGTCGTCGGACGACGTACTCGTCGTGCTCGTTCACTCTGGTGGGCAGAAAGGGAAGGGCGTTCTCGACAAATTGCGGAAGGCATCGGTCAACGAGGTCGTGGCGACTGCGCCTAAGGCGTGGGAGCTTCCGCAGTTCGTGGCGGGGGAGATCCGGCTGCACGGTGGGACGGTCGACGAGGGTGCGGCGTCGGCGTTGGTGGACGCGGTCGGTCACGACCTGCGGGCACTGGCGGGGGCGTGTTCGCAGCTGGTCTCGGATTCGGGCGGTCAGGCGGTGACGACGCAGCTGATCGGGCAGTACTTCGGTGGGCGTGCGGAGGTCACGAGCTTCGCGGTCGCGGATGCGGCGATCGCCGGTCGGACGGAGCCGGCGCTGGAGCAGCTCCGGTGGGCGTTGGACTGCGGGGTGGCGCCGGTGCTGGTGACGAGTGCGATGGCGGGTGGGTTGCGGGGGCTGGCGAAGTACTCGAGTGCGCCGAGTGGGATGCGGGAGGGGGACCTGGCGCGCGAGGTCGGCGTACCGCCGTGGAAGCTCAAGCAGCTCAAGCAGCAGTCGCGCGGCTGGACTCCGGGTGGTCTCGCGACCGCGATCAAGGCGGTCGCGCAGGCCGACGCAGACGTCAAAGGCGCTTCAGGCGACGCCGGCTACGCCCTCGAACGCATGGTCCTAACCATCACCCGAGCCCACGGCCGCCGCTAACCACCCACCTGTCCACACCACCCGCTGCTGACCACCCGCACCACCACCCGCGGGCGGTGCCTGGCTGTCGTCGGAGACCCGCTTGCGCCCAGCCGCCCGTCAGCCGCGTGGTTGCCGGCGGGGTGGCTGGGGTTGGGGACGCAAAAACGATCGGCCGGTCGCGGGGACTGGCCGATCGTTGGCGGGGCGCGTCGGGGACGCGGACCCTGGTGTTAGAGGGAAGCGGCCTTCTTGAAGAGGGCCGACTTGCGGTTCGCCGCCTGGTTGGCGTGGATGACGCCCTTGCTGACGGCCTTGTCGAGCAGGCGACCGGCCTTGCGGGCGGTCTCGGTGGCCTTCTCGGCCTCGCCGGCCTCGACGGCCTCGTGGAAGCGGCGAACAGCCGTCTTGAGGGTCGACTTCACCGACTTGTTGCGAAGTCGCGCAGCCTCGTTCTGGCGGTTGCGCTTGATCTGGGACTTGATGTTCGCCACGGAGCAGGGCCTCGATCAGGAGTTTGCGGTCATTCGGAAGGTGTTGCGGCGCACGGCTGAGCACCACCCGTGAACGCGCGAAGACCTAGATTACCAACAAGCCGTCTCCTCCTCCAAACCCGCTCCCGCTGGGTTGGCCGGGGCGACGGGCGCGGATTGGTTCGGGCCGGGGGTGATATCGGTTCGGGTGGGGCGTGATTCAGGCTCGTGTGGTGGTTTCGGCGGTGGATTTCAGGCGGGTCAGGGTGGTGTGGATGCCGTGGATGTTGCGTGGGGTGCGGTTGCCGAAGAGGGGGCGGAAGAGGAGCTTCAGGGTCGACGGGCGGTGGTCGGTCCAGGACTCGGTGACCTTGCAGCCGGTCGCGGTGGGGGTGAACTCGTAGTCCCAGCGTGAGATCGGGATCGGGCCGAAGGTGATGTCGAAGGTGAACCGGCGGGCGGGCTGCGCCGTCACCACCTTCCCGAAGGTGAACCAGCGGACGACGCCGGCCCGGTTGTGCCCGACGAACCGCGCCCCCGGCACCGGACCGTCACACGACCCGGCAGTGGACCCGCCCGAGGACCCGGCGATGGACCCGGCGATCGACCCGCCCGAGGACCCAGCGGACGACCGGCGCGAGGACCAAGTGACGTGGGTGCATTCGGGGCTCCACTCGCTCATGCGGGGTAGATCGCTGACCAATCGATACAGTGCGTCAGCGGACGATTGCACTGTGATGGACTCGGTCAGATCCGGCATCGGGTTTTCCCTTGCTGTCGGCCGTCGCCTGGTGTGCACAGCGTGACACTGTCGGCGGCTGACGGCATACTCAGGGCCCCGTGACGCCCGCGAGCCAAGGGCTCCACCATCGCTCCGTCCAAGCCTGGAGGAACTGCGTGACCCGCAAACGCCCGGCGATCCTCGTCGCCACCGCATTGATCGCCGCCTGCGCCGGCGTACCCGTGCTGGTGAACGCCGCGAGCGCCAGCCAGCCGGCCCCGAGCCAGGCGGCCGATCCGGAGGTCAAGCGCTCCGAGACCGGCTCGTACATCGTCCAGCTCGACGACTCCCCGGTCGCTGAGTACGACGGCGACATCGCCGGCCTGGCCGCGACCAAGGTCCTGCCCGGCGGCAAGCTGCTGAAGACCGCGGCGCCCGTCGTCGGCTACGTGAAGCACCTCGCCGGGGAGCGTGACCAGCTCCTGCGGAACAGCAACATCAAGAAGCTCTACGACTACAACTACACGTACGCCGGATTCTCGGCCGAGATGTCGTACGACGACGCGGTCAAGCTGGCCAAGTCGTCGGGGGTGAAGAGCGTCGAGCCGAGCGAGATCGAGCACGCGGACACGGTCGACACCCCGCGCTTCCTCGGGCTGTCCGGCAAGGGCGGCGCCTGGCAGCAGGCGGGTGGTATCGACAAGGCCGGCGACGGCGTGATCATCGGGATGATCGACTCCGGGTACGTCCCGGAGCGAGCGAGCTTCGCGCCGATGACGACCACGAAGCAGTCCGACGCGATCATCGCGAAGAAGTGGAAGGGCACCTGCCAGGCCGGGGAGGAGGCGCCCGTCACCTGCAACAACAAGGTGATCGGCGCGCGGTACTTCGACAAGGGCATCGGCACCCGCCCGATCCCGGACGAGTTCAAGTCGCCCCGTGACTACGGCGGCCACGGCACGCACACCGCCAGCACCGCGGCCGGTAACTACGGCGTCGACATGACCGTCATGGGCCGCGACTACGGCAAGGGCTCCGGTATGGCGCCGCACGCCCGCCTCGCGATCTACAAGGCGCTGTGGGCGGTCGACGCGACCGGCGGCGGCAGCGGTACGGACGCCGACATCGTGGCCGCGATCGACGCCGCGGTCTCCGACGGTGTCGACGTCATCAACTACTCGATCTCCGGCAGCGGGTCGACGTACGTGAACGCCACCGGGCTCGCGTTCCTGCGGGCGGCGAAGGCGGGCGTGTTCGTCGCGACCAGCGCCGGGAACACCGGTCCGGGCGAGGCGACGGTCGGCAAGACGTACCCCTGGGTCACGACGGTTGCCAACGGCACCCATGACCGCGACATCCAGACCACGGTGACGCTCGGCGACGGCACGTCGTACACCGGTGCGGGCATCGGTTCCGGTACGCCGCAGACGCCGGTCGTCCTCGCGAAGGACGCGGGCCTGCCCGGCGCCAACCCGACCAACCTGACCCTCTGCCAGGCCGGCACGCTCGATCCGGCGAAGGTCACTGGCAAGATCGTGGTCTGCGACCGCGGGGTGAATGCCCGTGTCGACAAGAGTCTGCAGGTGAAGAACGCGGGCGGTGTCGGCATGATCCTGCTCAACATCACCCCGGGCACGCTGGACGCCGACCTGCACTCGGTTCCGACCGTCCACCTCGACGACAAGGCCACGCCCGCGGTCAAGGCGTACGTGAGCGGCACGACCAACCCGACCGCGACGATCGGCCCCGGTACGCCGGTCCGCGTCAACGCCCCGAAGGTGGCCAGCTCCTCGAGCCGTGGCCCGTCCCCGGCCGGCAACGGCGACCTGCTCAAGCCGGACATCATGGCGCCGGGCACGAACGTGCTGGCAGCGACGACCGCGTTCAGCGCGGCCGGTGGCGAGTACGCGTTCATGAGCGGTACGTCGATGGCGACGCCGCACATCGCCGGGATCGCGGCGGTGCTGAAGGGCAAGCACCCGACCTGGTCCCCGATGGCGATCAAGTCGGCGATGATGACGACCGCCACCGACAAGGACACCAGCGGCAATCCGATCCAGAACGACTCCGGCTCGCCGGCGAACCCGTTCGGGTACGGTGCCGGCGAGGTGCAGCCGAAGTTCGGTATCGACCCGGGCCTGGTCTACGACTCGACGTACACCGACTGGACGAAGTTCGTCTGCGGCTCCGGACAGGTGCCCAGCACGCACGAGCTGTGCGCGAACGGCAAGATCGACCTCAGCGACCTGAACTACCCGACGATCGCGATCGGCGACCTGGCCGGCAAGCAGACCGTGACCCGGACCGTGACGAACGTCGGCGAGATCCCGGAGGTCTACTTCCCGAAGGTCGAGGGCCTCCAGGGCCTGAAGGTGACCGTGACGCCGCGGATCCTGGTCACGCTCCCGGGCCGCAGCACGACGTACAAGGTCACGATCGAGAACAACGGCGCGCCCCTCGAGCAGTACTCGTTCGGTCGCCTGGTGTGGAAGTCGGTCAGGCACAGCGTGGCGAGCACGCTGGCGATCAAGCCGCTGACGGTGAAGGCGCCGGTCCAGGTCAACGGCACCGGCACCGCGGGTTCCGTGCAGGTCCCGGTCACGGCCGGGTACGCCGGAACGCTCGAGACCACCGCGCTGGGCCTGAACCCGGCCACGGTCGGCGAGGCCGCGCTGAAGAACCCGGGTGGCGTGTCGTTCCCGACGACCGCGCCGAAGGCCAACGACCACGTCGCGAAGTTCACCGTGAACGTCCCGGCCGGTACGACGTACGCCCGGTTCTCCACGTTCGACGCGGACTACCCGGCCGGCACCGACCTGGACGTGTTCGCGTACAAGGCCGGTACGGCGACTCTGCTCGGCAGCAGCACCGGTGGCTCCGCTGAGGAAGAGGTGAACCTGTCGCAGCCCGCAGGTGGTCAGGTGGACGTGTACGTCGACCTGTACGCCGGGGCGAACGAGCAGCAGGTGAAACTCGACCACTGGGAGGTGCAGAAGGCCGAGGGCAATCTGGCCGTCGCACCGGCCAGCCAGCCGGTGACAGTTGCCGGCCAGGTCTCAGTGACTGCCAGCTGGACCGGACTGACTGCCGGCACCAGGTACTTGGGTCAGCTCCACTTCACCGACGGCGCCGACGGTTCCGGCTCCACCGTCGTCCGCGTAGACAGCTAGTAGACATCTGAACGACGAGGGCGGCCCGGAAACCGGGCCGCCCTCTTCTATCTGTTACGGCTCGTGGATCGTCCAGCCGTCTGCTTGCTTGACCAGCAGCTTGCACTCGCCTGACGTGACGTCACAGCGGAACAGCTGATTGTGGACGGGGCCGGTGGTCTCCCCCTGCCCCGAACCGATCGTCTCGGTGAGAGTCAGCAGTTGGGTGCCGTTCTCGAAGACCGGCAGCGGCAGGGTGTCCACCATCCGGTCCTTCAGGTTGAGCTTGGTGACCTGACCGGTGTTGATGTCGATGGCCTCTTTCCGCACGCTTTGGATCATGGTCCGGCCGTCGGGTGACAGCACCGGGTAGAGGTGCTCGGGGCCCTCGCTGCAGTTCTCCCGAAGTACCTTGAACCCGTCGTCTCGCAGCGCACCCGCCTTGAGACACTGCTTCCCGTTGACCTTGGCCGACACGACGATGGTCCCGGCCGCCGCTGGAATCGACGCGGAGCCGTCGAAGCCGGCGATGGACACCGGTCGCTGCTGACCGGAGGCCGGCTGCCAGACGATCATTCCGGCTTTCTCGCGGTCCAGCCACAGGCCGTCCTGGTTCCAGCCCAGGAGGGTCGGTCGCCCAGCCTCGGCGGGCAGCTGTGCGACCTGCTTCCCGGACTGGATATCGACGACGATCACCTGGCCGCGGGTGTTGGACAGGTAGTGGTACATCGCCACCTGCTTGCGATCCGGGGAGAGCGCCTGACCGTCGGACCGGTCCGGGCCGAGCGTCCGGAAGGCGCCGTTCGGCAGCAGGATGAGGGGCTGGAACTGCCCGGGCTTGGGCATCAGCATGCCCAGCCACCCGCCGCCGGCACGGCCGTAGAAGTAGCCGTCGACCCCCTTCGGAATGCGCACCTTCTGCTTGCCGTCGTGGAGCGCGTTCTCGTCGTACACCGTGTACGGAATCTGGGGAGCCACTCCGGAGACCGGAGGCGCTGGCCGCCGCGCCGGATCGGGCTGGTCGCCGGAGGATCGGGTCAGCAAGGATGCCGCCAGTACGACGACCACGACGATCGCTGCGGCGGCTGCGAGGACCGGCCAATGGCGGCGTCGCTGAGGTGGTTCGAGGCCCGGGCCTTCGGCGTTGGCGGGGACGGTGGCGGCCTGGGTGTGCAGGTAGTCGCGGAGGCGGGTTTCGGTGTCGGTCATCGGAGTTCCTCGAGGCGTTCGGTCAGGACGGCGAGACCGCGCGACGACGTGGCGCGGGCGGAGGACTCGCTGATCCCGAGAATCTGGGCGATCTCGGCGTACGGGAGATCGAGGTAGTAGCGCAGGACGAGGACCTCGCGCATCCGCCGCGGCAGTCCCTGGAGCGCCTGCTGCACCTGGGTCCGTTCCTCGCTCAGTACGGCGTCGCTCTCGGCGGAGGCGTTCGGCGCCTGGTGCGGCGGGATGTACAGCCGGGCGACCTTGCGTCGTCGCAGTACCGACCGGCTGCGGTTCACCACTGCCGTCCGGAGGTAGGCCAGGGCCGCATCGGGCCCCCGCAACGGCCAGCGCCGGTACAGCTCGGCAAATGCCTCCTGTACGACGTCCTCCGCCGCCTGCCGGTCGTCGACCATCAGCACCGCCAGCCGGACCAGTCCGGCCCAGTGCTGCTGGTAAAGCGCCGACACGGCCGCCTGTGCAGGCGCCGGGCGTCCGATGCTCACCATTTGATTCGTCACACCGCTAGAGACGCGCGGCGCTCAGAAACGCTGCGCCCGGTCCCGCACCCAGTCCAGGTGCACCAGAGCACTCTCACGCTGCCACGTCCGCACAGTAGGCAGTCCAGGTGGCGCGGGCTGCGCCGCACCCCACCACAACCCGCCACCGATCGCGGCGATGAGCCCAGTGATCGCCGGGTCTTCTGGCAAGTCCGGCAGTGTGACGGACGCGCGCATTTCGGCGTGCAGGATCACCGTGTCCGCCCAGCGCGGTGCCAGCGCCGGGTGCGCCCAGTCGATGAACACCACGCGGTCGTCGGTCAGGATGATGTTGTCCGCCCGCAGGTCCCAGTGCGCCAGCGCGTTGCCCTCGGCCAGCGCACGGAGCCCGGTGCGCGCCAGCTCCGCGAACTCCTCCACCCGGCCGTCCATCCAGGCAGGTACGGCGAGACCGTCCTCCAGCACCTTGTCCCACCGGCTCAGGAACTCCCTGCTCCGCACAGCCGCCACAGGTGCGTCGGGCCACGGTGACGGGTCCAACGCGTCGGTCAGCTCGTCCAGTGCGCCCAGCACTCGGTCGGCGTCAGCCTGCTCCCACGGGTGCGCGGGCAGTCGCCCCTCGATGTCCTCGAAGAGCATCCCCACCCAGTCGCCGTCGTCGTACACGTCGTACAGCACCGGTGCCATCGGGACCGTGCCGATCCCCTGCATCGCGGTGATCTCCTGGCGGAACAGGTCCGGCGTCTTCGGGTTGAGCGCCGTACCGACGGTCTTCACGAAGGCCCGGCGGCCGGAAGCGGTCACCAGGCGAGCCGCGACGCCGGGGGAGAAGCCGCCCTGCTGCGTGACCGCCGACACCACGACCGAGCCGAGCGAGCGCTCGACCCAGGCCCGCACCGCCGCGGGCAGCTTCTCGAAGGGCAACCGGACCCCAGCAGCATGCGCCATGCGACCAAACGGTAGGCGGCCCAAAGGCCGTCCGCCGGTGATTTTCGAATCTGCTGGACCGCCATGGGATGATTGACCGGATATACCCTTCGAGACCAGAACTGGATCCCCTCCGTGCCCGTTGGCCCCACGAAAGTGCCGCAGCCGGGTCGCACCGACCCGTCGCTGATCCGGAACTTCTGCATCATCGCTCACATCGACCACGGCAAATCGACGCTGGCCGACCGGATGCTGCAGATCACCGGGGTGGTCGACGACCGCTCGATGCGGGCGCAGTACCTCGACCGGATGGACATCGAGCGCGAGCGCGGCATCACGATCAAGTCGCAGGCGGTCCGGCTCCCGTTCGCGCCGAAGCCGGACACTCCGGGCGGCCTGCTGGCCCCGGACGGTACGACGTACATCCTGAACATGATCGACACGCCGGGCCACGTGGACTTCACGTACGAGGTCTCCCGGTCGCTCGAGGCGTGTGAAGGCGCCGTACTGCTGGTGGACGCCGCGCAGGGGATCGAGGCGCAGACGCTGGCGAACCTGTACCTCGCGCTGAACGCCGACCTGCACATCATCCCGGTGCTGAACAAGATCGACCTGCCGAGTGCGCAGCCGGAGAAGTACGCCGCGGAGCTCGCGCACATCATCGGATGCGACCCGTCCGACGTGCTCAGGGTGTCCGCGAAGACCGGTGAGGGTGTCGAGGAGCTGCTCAGCGAGATCGTCGCGCAGGTCGAGCCGCCGAAGGGCGTCAGAGACGCACCGCCGCGGGCACTGATCTTCGACTCGGTCTACGACACGTACCGCGGCGTCGTCACCTACGTCCGGGTGGTCGACGGCGAGCTGACGCACCGGGACCGGATCAAGATGATGTCGACCGGCGCGGTGCACGAGATGCTCGAGGTCGGGGTGATCTCCCCGGAGCCGGTGAAGACGCCGAGTATCGGGGTCGGTGAGGTCGGTTACCTGATCACCGGGGTGAAGGACGTTCGGCAGTCCCGGGTCGGTGACACCGTCACCGCGGCGGTTCACGGCGCGACCCAGGCGCTCGGCGGCTACAAGCACCCGCAGCCGATGGTGTACTCCGGGCTGTTCCCGATCGACGGCGACGACTACCCGACGCTGCGCGACGCGCTGGAGCGACTGCAGCTGAACGACGCTGCCCTGCAGTACGAGCCGGAGACCTCGGGCGCGCTCGGGTTCGGGTTCCGCTGCGGGTTCCTGGGGTTGCTGCACATGGAGATCGTCCGGGAGCGGCTCGAGCGCGAGTTCGACCTGGACCTGATCTCGACCGCGCCGAACGTGGTGTACCGGGTGGAGATGGAGGACGGCAAGGAGTTCGTCGTCACCAACCCGAGCGAGTTCCCCGAGGGCAAGATCGCCGACATCTACGAGCCGGTGGTGAAGGCGACGATCCTCAGTCCGAAGGACTACATCGGCGTGATCATGGAGCTGTGCCAGACCAAGCGGGGCAACTTGGGCGGCATGGAGTACCTGTCCGAGGACCGGGTCGAGCTCCGCTACACGCTGCCGCTGGCCGAGATCGTCTTCGACTTCTTCGACCAGCTGAAGTCCAAGACCAAGGGCTATGCCTCCCTCGACTACGAGCCGACCGGTGAGCAGTCGGCGGCGCTGGTCAAGGTGGACATCCTGCTACAGGGCGAGACGGTCGACGCGTTCTCGGCGATCGTGCACCGCGACAACGCGTACGCGTACGGCGTCGCGCTGGCCGGCAAGCTGAAGGAACTGATCCCCAGGCAGCAGTTCGAGGTGCCGATCCAGGCCGCGATCGGGTCCCGGATCATCGCCCGCGAGTCGATCCGCGCGATGCGCAAGGACGTGCTCGCCAAGTGCTACGGCGGTGACATCACCCGGAAGCGCAAGCTGCTCGAGAAGCAGAAGGAAGGCAAGAAGCGGATGAAGATGGTCGGCCGTGTCGAGGTCCCGCAAGAGGCCTTCATCGCCGCCCTCCGGACGTCGGAATCCGGCGAGAAAGCCGGCAAGAAATAGGTGCCGGTCGAGATTCCTGACGGCCTGCTCGTTGTCGCGTCGCGCGGGCAGGACTGGGCGGATTGGCTGGATCGGCTGCCGCGGTTGCTGCGGGATCTCCTCGACGAGTGGGATCTGCGCGTCGACGGTACGGCGGCGTACGGGAACTGCGCGATCGTCGTACCGGTGCTTGCGGACGGAACGCGGGCGGTGTTGAAGGTGCAGTTCCCGCACTGGGAAGCGGAGACCGAGCACCTGGCGCTGCGGGCCTGGGCCGGCAACGGCGCCGTACAACTGCTGCGCGCGGACCCGCGCCGGTTCGCGCTCCTGCTCGAGCGACTGGAACCGCGGGACCTGACGACGATCGACGCGCTCGACGCCTGCGAGATCGTTGGCAGCACCTACAAGCGGCTTCATGTGCCTGCGGGACCGCAGTTCCGGACGCTGTCCGGGGAACTGAAGCGCTGGGTGGAGCGATTCCGGCAACTGCCCGCGTCGGCGCCGGTTCCGCACCGGTACGTCGAGCAGGCGATCTCGCTGGCCGAGGACTTCATCGCCGACCCCGCGACCGACGGCCGGCTGATCCACACCGACCTGCACTACGAGAACATGCTCGCCGCGGACCGTGAACCGTGGCTGGTGATCGACCCGAAACCGCTGTCCGGCGACCCGCATTTCGAGGTCGCGCCGCTGATCTGGAACCGCTGGGACGAGATCGCCGGCCGCGACCTGCGCTTCGCGGTCCGGCAACGGTTCTGGACCACGATCGACGCGGCCGGCTTCGACGAGGACCGCGCCCGCAACTGGGTGATCGTCCGCCAGATGCTCAACGTCCTGTGGACCCTGGAGTCCACCAGCACCGACGAGTCCCTGCCCCAGGACTGGCTGACCCGCAACATAGCCATCGTCAAAGCGATCCAGGACTGACCGGCCGTGAGGTAGTAGACACTGGGTTGAAGTTAGTAGTTACTACCTACTAACTTCGGTCGTATGCCGACACGGATGACGGCTGCGGCGGCGGGTGATGGTGAGGTGCGAGACGCCGTACGGGCGAGCTTCGCGCGGTTGTGGCAGTCCGTCGCCGACACCGCGCAACTGGATCCGGTCACGTGGTCCCACCAGGTCAGAACCCGCATCAAACCAGGGCTTTTCAGCCACATCACCACCGACACCAACCGATGAACACGCCGACCCTGGTGCGGTCTCCGCGGATGCTCACGGAGTTCTTGGTGTTCGTCGGATTGGTCGGCGCGGTGATCGGGAGTCTCGGCGCGCCGTTGATCACAGCGGTGGCCGAGGCGTACGACGTTTCGCTCGCGGCCTCGCAGTGGACGCTGACGATCGCGTTGCTCGCGGGGGCTGTGGCGACGCCGGTGCTCGGGCGGCTTGGGTCCGGCCCGCGGCGGCGTACCGTCGTACTGGCGATGCTGGCGGTCGAAGTTGTCGGCAGTCTGCTGACGGTGATCCCGTTGCCGTTCGCGTTCCTGCTCGTCGGCCGGGCGCTGCAGGGCTCCGGGATCGGGCTGATCGTACTGATGATGGCGGTCGCGCGGGACCACCTGGACGAGCAGCGGGCCGCGCGGACGATCGCGTTGCTGTCCGTCGCGTCGACCGCGGGGATCGGGATCGGCTACCCGTTGTCCGGTCTGCTCACCGACCTCGCCGGCGTACGTGCGGCGTACGGACTCGGACTCGCCATCACCGCAGCCGCCTTCGCCGCGGCCATTTTCGCACTACCGCAGGCACCGCACCGGCCGTCGTCGCGTCTCGACGTCCGCGGCGCGATCCTGCTCGCGATCGCCCTGCCGGCCCTGCTGCTCGCCATCGGTGAGATCAGCGATCACGCTGTTCCGGCCGCAGCAATGCTCGCGGTCGCCCTCCTTCTCCTGATCGGCTGGGCCTTCCTCGAGGTCCGCACCGTGAGTCCGCTTGTCGACATGAGGCTCCTCCGGCATCCCGCAGTTGCAGCCGCCAATCTCGTGATGCTCACCGGCGGCGTCGGCATGTACCTGCTCTTCAGCCTGATCACCCGCTACGTGCAAACCCCAGCGACAGCCGGCTACGGCTTCGGGTTGAGCTCCTTCCAGGCCGGACTCGTCCTGGTCCCGTTCTCGGTCCTCGGCTTCGTCGCGGGCCGGCTGATCCCGGCGTGGCGCGACCGCCTCGGCGCCAGGTTGTTGCTGGCAGCAAGTACCGCGGTGGTGCTCGCCGCGTTCGTACTCTTCGCGCTCGCCCGGTCACACCTGGTCGAACCGATCCTTGCCATCGGCATCCTCGGCTTCGGCGTCGGCGCGTTCTCGGCCGCAATGCCGGCCGTCATCCTCGCGGTGACACCGGCCGCCGAGACCGCGAGTGCGATGAGCGTCAACGCAGTGGTCAGGAGCGTCGGCTTCTCCGCCGGCAGCGCCCTCGGCGGCCTCATCCTGGCGACTCACACCACGGGCGTCTTCCCAGCAGAGTCCGGGTACGGCGCGGCCGCCTGGATCGGGGTCGCCGCCACCGCGGTCACCCTGCTGACCATCGCCGTACTGCCGCTCAGGCGCGACGCGGACCTGCGCCACTCACCAACCCCGTCCTGAGGTCGTCGCCGGTCGAGGTTTGAGCGTGACGACGCGAGGCGGCGTGTGCTTGATGAGTGGCGCAGGTCCGCCAAACCAGTGGATCGGACCAGCACGGTGGGAGAGGATGGCGGTATGCGGTTGTTGACGGTCAATGTCGTGGAGAAGCTGATCCCGGGTCCCAAGGAGACGGGGTTCACGGCGATCGACAAGCGCCCGCAGCCCGGCCGGGTCCGGGTCGGTGAGCTCGGTCTCGCCGGGGATCGGGTCTGTGACACCAAGAACCACGGCGGCCCGGATCTCGCGCTTTATGCGTACGCCGAGGAAGACGCCAACTGGTGGGCCGCCGAACTTGGTCGCGACATCCCGACCGGCTTGTTCGGCGAGAACCTTCGCACCGAGGGGCTGGACGTCAACGGCGCGCTGCTCGGCGAGGTGTGGCGGATCGGTGACGAGGTCGAGGTGATGGTCCGCGCGCCGCGCACCCCGTGCGTCACGTTCCAGCACCGCATGCAGGAACCGCACTGGGTCAAACGCTTCCACCAGGCCTGCCGCCCTGGGGCGTACCTGAAGGTGCTCCGCGAAGGCACGATCGGCGCCGGGGACCCGATCCAGATCGTCAGCCGCCCGGACCACGAGGTCACCGTCGCGCTCATGTTCGCCCAGCAGGACGCCGCCAAGATGCGGCGCATGCTCGACTCCGGCGTAGACCTGATGGACGAACTCCGCGACACCGCACACCGCGTCCTCTCCCGCGAGTGAGCCCCCACCAATGGGGAGAGCGGAGGGGATGGGGTGACGGGGGTGCTGCCGGAGGTCGGGCCGTCACGAACATCGGCGCGTTCACGCTGCATTTCGACACCGGTACGGCGTACCGCCTGATGTGGGCCGCCGCACGTCAGGCAGCTGGTCAGGTAGTGGGTTCGAGGTAGCCGAGGGCCGCGGAGATTTTGCGGGCGGCTTCGATCGCGGCCGGCGCCATCAGCGCGACCTGCGCGATGGACTGCTCCAGCGAGAGGGTGGAGATGCTGACCGCGGCGATCGCGGCGCCGGTGTGGTCGTGGATGACCGCGGCGACGCAGCGGATACCGGGCTCGTTCTCCTCGTCGTCGAGCGCGTAGCCGCGGGACCTGGTCTGCGCGAGATCCGCCTTCAGCGCGGCTGCCGACGTATGGGTCAGGGGAGTGCGCGCGGGCAGACCGGTCCGGGTGATGTGGACGTCGAGCGCCTCGTCGTCCTTCTCCGCGAGCAGCGCCTTGCCGATCCCGGTGCAGTGCAGCCAGATCGCTTTGCCGACTCGCGACGGCATCCGGTACGGCTTCGGGCCGTCGAGTCGCGCGACGTAGATCGCCTCGTCCCCGTTCAGCAGACCGACATGGACCGTGCATCGCGTTTGCGCGACGAGGTCCGCGAGCACCGGGCGGGCCACGGTGGCGAGGTCGACGTTCGTCAGCGCGTGACCGGCGAGCCGGAGCGCCTTCGGACCGGGGTGGTACGAGCCGTCGTCGGCCTGCGTGACGAACTCGTGCTCGACCAGGGACGCCATGATCCGGTGCACGGTCGATTTGGCCAGGCCGGTCGCGTTCACAACGTCGGTGAACCGCGAGTGCTCCAGTACGGCGTCCAGCACCATCAACGTCTTGTCGATGGCCGAGGGCGAACTCATGTCGGACATCCTGCCACTCCTTACCATCGAACTACCGCGCCAGCCAGCCACCGTCGACCGCGAGCACGTGGCCGTTGACGTAGTCCGCCGCCGCCGACGCGAGGAACACCGCGGCTCCGACGACGTCCTCCGGCTGCCCCCAACGTCCGGCCGGGATGCGCTGCCGGATCGCGGTCTCCCGCTCCGGGTCCGCGCGCAGCTCGGTGGTGTTGTCGGTGCTGATGTACCCGGGCGCGATCGCGTTCACCTGGACCCCCGCCGGTCCCCACTCGTTGGCCAGCGCTCGGGTCAGCCCGGCCACCGCATGCTTGCTCGCGGTGTACGCCGGGACGGTGATCCCGCCCTGGAAGCTCAGCAACGACGCGATCGTGACGATCTTCCCGGTACGCCGTTCCGCCATCGCGGCCCCGACCGGGCGAGTCACCGCCCAGGTGGAGTTCAGGTTCACGTCGATCACGTGCTGCCAGTCCGCGGTCGTGGTCTCGGCCGCCGGCGCCCGCCGGATCGTGCCGGCGTTGTTGACCAGGATGTCGATCCGGCGGTCCTTCGCAACCGAGATGGCGGCGGCCTCGACCGCTGCGGGGTCGGCGAAGTCGGCGATCACCACGGTCGCGTCGCCGCCGCCGTTCTGCTTGATCGCCTCGAGCGTGTCCTCGAGCGCGGCGTCCCGGGCCATCAGGATCAGCTCGGCACCGGCAGCGGCGTACCCGGCTGCGATCGCCGCGCCGATCCCACGGCGCGCTCCGGTGACAAGCGCCGTACGTCCTTCGAGGGTGAAGGGCGTCACCGCAGGTCCCGTACGTCGACACCGTCCATGTCGCCGAATGCCTGGTTCTCGCCGGCCATCGCCCAGACGAAGCTGTACGACGACGTGCCGCAGCCCGAGTGGATCGACCAGCTGGGGGAGATGATCGCCTGACGATCCGCGACCAGCAGGTGCCGTGTCTCGTCGGGCTCGCCGAGCAGGTGCACGATCCGCTCGGTCTCCGGGAGCCCGAAGTACAGATAGCACTCGGTACGGCGGTCGTGGGTGTGCGCGGGCATCGTGTTCCAGGTGCTGCCCGCGTGCAGCGTCGTCACGCCGAGCACGACCTGGCAGCTCTGTACGCCGTCCGCATGGATGAACTGGTCGATCGTCCGGCGGTTCGCGGTCTGCTGATCGCCGAGCTCGAGACGGTTGCCCTCGCCGGGGTCGACCTGTGCGGTGGGAAACGTCGCATGTGCCGGCGCGGAGAAGACGTAGAACGCTGCCTCGCGTCCTTCGAAGACCACGTTGCGGACACCGCGCCCGACGTACAGGCAGGCGCCGGTGGTCAGCTCGTAATTCGTTCCGTCCGCGCTGATCGTGCCGGGTTCGCCGACGTTGACGATGCCGGCCTCGCGGCGTTCGAGGAAGAACTCGCTGCGCAGTTCGGGGTAGGTGCCGAGCGTCAGCGGCCCGTCCGTCGGGCGGGCGCCGGCGAGCACGATCCGGTCGTGGTGGGTCAGCACCGCGGTGACGGCGCCGGGGACGAAGAGGTCGTCCACCAGGTAGTGGCGGCGCAGTGCGGCCGTGTCGAAGCCCGGCAGCTGCTCGGGATGGGTGGCGTGCCTGATCTGCAGAGTCACGGAACTAGGTTCTACTCAGCAGAACCGACTGTCAATCACTCTGGAGGCGTGGAACAGGCTTACGAAATGTTCCAGGTTCCGTCTATTGACACACGGTTCTGGTCAATGGAACCTTCCAGTCACTCGCCCATCGCCCCTGGGAGGATCCCGATGACCGCTCTGGACTGGTCGGTCCTGGTCGGCTACTTCGTGTTGATGGTGCTGATCGGAGTCTGGTCGCGCACCAAGATCAAGACGGTCGTGGACTACTTCACGACCGGAGGCCGGATTCCCTGGTGGTTGTCCGGCATCTCGCACCACATGTCGGGCTACAGCGCCGTCATGTTCGTCGCGTTCGCTGCGGTCGCCTACTCGTACGGCATCACCGTCTACGTCTGGTGGGCGATGACGATCGGCATCGGTGTCGGCATCGGCGCGTTCCTGTTCGCGGCGCGGTGGAACCGGCTGCGGGCCAAGCACGGGGTCGTGTCGCCGCTGGAGTACCTCGCGCGGCGGTACAACCTGCCGACGCAGCAGGCGCTCGCGTACTCCGGTGCCGCGCTGAAGGTCGTCGACATCGCGTCGAAGTGGGTCGCGATCGCCGTACTGCTGAACGGTTTCACCGGCGTCCCGATCCGGTGGGGGATCCTGCTCACCGGTGTCGTGACCATGCTGTACGCCACGCTCGGCGGGCTGTGGGCCGACGTACTGACCGACTTCGGGCAGTTCGTCATCCAGTTCGGGGCCGGCGTCGCGATGTTCATCGGGGTGCTCGCGCAACTGGACGGCGTACCGACGCTGTGGAAGATGTGGGACCAGTTGCCGGCCGGGCACGGTGACGCGCTGAACGGGCCTTATACGCCGATCTTTCTGATCGCATTTCTGTTCATCAAGACGTTCGAGTACAACGGCGGCATGTGGAACCTGGCGCAGCGGTACATGGCCGCGCCGTCCGGGTCCGCGGCGAAGAAGTCCGCCCTGCTCTCCTCGGCGCTGTGGCTGGTGTGGCCGTTGATCCTGTTCATCCCGATGTGCGCGGCGCCGCTGCTGGTGCATCCGGGCAAGCCAGAGCAGTCGTACGTCGCCCTCGCGCAACTGCTCCTGCCGACCGGGCTGATCGGGCTGGTGCTGGCCGGGTTCTTCTCGCACACGATGGCGATGGTGGCCTCCGACGCGAACGCGATCTCGTCCGTGATCACGCGGGACCTGGCGCCCGTGCTGGTGCCTCGCGTCCGGCAGTTGACCGACAAGGCGACGTTGAAGATGGCGCGGATCGCCACGTTCACGTTCGTCACCGTGAGCATGCTGATCGCGATCGCGACGAACGGTGAGGGCGTCGTACTGAAGATCGTCGTCGACCTGGTCGCCGCGACGATGGGTCCGATCGCGATCCCGTTGATGCTCGGGCTGCTGCCGTGGTTCAGGCGCAGCGGCCCGCGGGCGGCGCTGGCGTCGTGGGCGATCGGCCTGATCGTCTGGGTGATCGTCAAGTACGGCGTGGGTTCCACCGACACCACCCTGGTCGTCGCGTTGCCGTTGGCAACTTCTTTGGTCGTGTACGTCGGACTCGGCCTGCTCGCGCCGGAGAACCGCCCGGACGTCGACGAACTGGTCGACTCGCTGAACACCGACGAGGTCACCACCCGTCCCGCACCTGCACTCAGCTGAAACACTGTCCCACGACACGGAACCGTCACCCTAGGAGAAGCCTCGTATGCCGAACATCACCGTCGAACTCCTCTCCGGCCGCACCCTCGACCAGCGTCGCGAGTTCGTCGCCGCCGTCACCGACTCCGCGATCGCCATCCTCGGCGCCAAGCGCGAAGCCGTCCGCATCGTCTTCACCGAAATCGAGAAAACCGACGTAGCCAACGGCGGAACCCTCGCCGCCGACGTCTGATCCGCCGGGGACGGATCCCCAGGCCATCACAATCCGCACAGCCGTCGGGTTCCACGCCTGACGGCACCCGCGAGGCTCGATTGTGATGGCCTGGGGATCCCCGGACCTCCCGCACTCACTAACCCCACCTGAGGCGCGAGCCGTCCGCCCGCTTGAGCCTGCGTCCGCCGGAAGCGGGTCAGTTGGTGAGTGTCTGGGGTCCGGTGCTTGAAACCCGCAGGCGTCGGTGGCGCCGACCAACTACTGTCGTGCGCATGCGAGTTGGTGTGTTCGGTGCTACGGGTCAGGTCGGCGGCGTGATGCGGGAGTTGCTCGTCGAGCGCGACTTCCCGGTGGACGAGGTGCGGTTCTTCGCCTCGGCGCGGTCGGCGGGGAAGAAGCTGGCGTTCGGGGACCGGGAGGTTGTCGTCGAGGACTCGGCGACCGCGGACTTCTCCGGGCTCGAGCTGGCGTTGTTCTCCAACGGGAAGACGGCCTCGAAGGAGCTCGCCCCGAAGGTGGCGGCGGCCGGTGCCGTCGTCGTGGACAACTCGTCCGGCTGGCGGATGGACCCGGACGTGCCGCTGGTGGTGTCCGAGGTGAACCCCGAGGACCTCGACACGATCCCGAAGGGCATCGTCGCCAACCCGAACTGCACGACCATGGCCGCGATGCCGGTGCTGGCCCCGCTGCACCGCGAAGCCGGCCTCACCCGGCTCGTCGTCGCGACCTACCAGGCCGTCTCCGGCTCCGGCGGGGTCGGCGTGAGCGAGCTCGAGGATCAAGCCCGCGCGCTGGCCGAGGTCGGTGGAAAGCTTGCCCGCGGCACCGACGGCATTACGCTCCCCGAGCCGAAGGTGTACGCCGGGCCGATCGCCTTCAACGTACTCCCGCTGGCCGGCTCGATCGTTGCCGACGGCACCGGTGAGACCGACGAGGAGCAGAAGCTCCGCAACGAGAGCCGGAAGATCCTGCACCTCCCGGACCTGCCGGTCGCCGGCACCTGCGTCCGCGTGCCCGTCTTCACCGGCCACTCGCTCAGCATCCACGCCGAGTTCGCCGAGCCGATCACCCCGGAGCGCGCCACCGAGATCCTCGGCGCGGCACCAGGTGTCGCCGTCACGGACCTCCCGACTCCGCTGCTCGCAGCCGGCCAGGACCCGTCGTACGTCGGCCGCATCCGGCAGGATCAGTCCGTCCCAGGTAACCGCGGACTGATCCTTTTCGTCTCGAACGACAACCTCCGCAAGGGCGCCGCCCTGAACGCCGTCCAGATCGCGGAGCTCCTAGAACGTCAGCAGCGGTAGAAGTCCTTCGTGTACACGCCGTTCACCGCGGTCAGGGTGTGGTCGTAGCAGCCGTGCCCGATCGCGCGGTAGCGCACGGTCTGGGTTCCGGTTGCGTGGCGCTGGTCCCGCGGTACGCCGTAGATCCAGGACGCGCGCCCGTCGTACGTCTCGGTGCTGGTTCTGGCCGGTGTGCGGATCGTGTCGTGGATCTTCAGGTCCGTGACGACGTCGTACGCGCCCGGGATCGTTGCGTTGGGCAAGAAGGTGAGTACGCCGTTCTTGCCGTAGTCGAGGTCGGTGCGCTCGACGCGGCCGTTGCTGATCGTCGTCGAGGTGTCGCGCCAGTTCGCGTCCAGCGCGTCGCGGGACTCGCCGGCGTCCCACGTGTGCTTCGAGACATTGCTCAGTGCGCGGTGGACACTCGTCCGGACGCGGCCCGCCGAGGTGTCGACGTACCCGCTGATCGTCAGGGTGCGGGACGCTGTGGTGTTGACGGAGCCGGCCGCGTTCGGGGCGCCGGCCACGTCGTCGGTCTTCGCGAGCGGGCTGACGGCGTACGAGGTGAGACCGCCGGTCGTCTGTGTGCGGTGCGCGTCGGTCCACACGTGCAGGTTCGGGACGGTGAACCACCCCGACTGCCCGGCCGGTACGCCGTCGACGTGCACGCGGAACTCGTGCGGCTTGCCGTCGGTGAGCAGCCCGGCGAACGGAGTGAGGTCGTAGGCCAAGGGCTTGATGTCGAACGCGCGCGGCGCGGGGGACGGGCGCCACGAGTACGGGTTCGACCAGCCGCCGGTGTAGATGTACGGGTACGGCAGGGCGATCCCGGCGAGTTTGCCGTCGATGCTCACGTCGACCTCGCGGTACGGCGATCCGTCCGGGCAGGAGTACCCGGTCTCGGCCGGCGCGGACGTGTCCCAGAACTCCTCGCAGCCGCCGCCTGATCCCGTGACGTACACCTCGCCGAGAAGGCGAGTCGTGTTCCGCGGCAAGGTCGCCGTACCGATCAGATCGGAGTCCACCCGCGTCTGGTTCTGCAGGGGGAGTACGTCGTCAGCGGTCCGGGCGGCCGGGGTGTGCCGGTCTGTCGTGTAGAAGTCGAGCGTGACGGTGATGTCGAGGACACCGGTGTACGTGTCGTTGACCACGTTGCCGAGTTCCATCACGACGGGTTGCGCCGTCCGCAGGAGCGGGCTGTACGACGTGACGTCCTTCTCGACGTCCCAGGCGATACCGTCCGCGCTCGGCTCCGGGGTCGACGTACGGAAGAGGCCGACGCCGCCGATCGTGATGTGCCCGAGGCGGTCGTACTGCACGCCCTTCACCTCGCCGTGCATCCGCAGCACGACCTTGGACCACGGGCCCGCACACGCGGCCGGCGGCGTGTACGTCGCCTGGTACGGGTCGAAGTTGCGGAACTGATTCCGGACGATCTGCACCTCGCAGTGCCTGGTGTCCGGTACGGCGACCTTCGGCGCGGGGGTCCGCGGGTCGTCGTAGTCCGACCCGAACTCCGCCGGCGGGGTCACCGCGTGGGCCGGAGCACCCAGACCGAGGAGTAAAACGGATAGTGAGACAAGAGCCACCGACCGTATGCGCATGTTGCGGAAACGTAATGGAGAAGGTTCACGTGGGCAAGCGAGTGCCATGGTCAGGCACGGTGCCCAGCGATTACCCTCCAGTCACTTGACCCCCTACGGAGGCCAGTTATGAAGCCTGTTGCCGATTCCGGCCAGCTCGCGCTTCTCAGCAACCGCAAGGACACCATGGCCCAGATGTTCCTGGACCGGGTGGCGGCGACGCCTGAGCGCGAGGCGTTCCGGTTCCCGCGCGGTGAGCAGTGGAAGTCGGTGACCTGGCGCGAGACCGAGGCGCTGACCCGCCGGCGTGCCGCGGGCCTGATCGCGCTCGGCGTGGAGCCGGAGCAGCGGGTCGCCGTCGCGTCGAACACCCGGATCGAGTGGATCGAGTGCTACCTGGCCGCCGTACTGGCCGCGGCCGCGACCACCACGATCTACCCGTCGACGATCTCGTCCGACGTGGCGTTCATCGTGGCCGATGCCGACGTCCAGGTGGTGTTCGCCGAGGACGCCGGTCAGGTGGACAAGCTCCGCGAGCACCGGAGCGAGACACCGTCGCTGCGCAAGGTCGTGCTGCTGGACGGTTCGCCGCTCGAGAGTGACGGCGATTGGGTGATCGGGCTCGGCGAGCTCGACCTGCTCGGCGACGCGTACCTCGCCGAGCACCCGTCAGCGGTCGACGACCGGATCGCAGGCATCAAGCCGGACAACCTGTGCACGTTGATCTACACCTCCGGTACGACGGGACGCCCGAAGGGAGTCCGGCTGCCGCACTCGGTGTGGACGTACGAGGGCGCCGCGGTCGAGGGGATGCGGGTGCTCTCACCGGACGACCTGCAGTTCCTGTGGCTCCCGTTGTCGCACGTGTTCGGCCAGGTGCTGCTCGCCGTACAGTGCCAGCTCGGGTTCGCCACCGCCGTGGACGGACGGATCGACAAGATCGTGGAGAACGCGGCCGTCGTACAGCCGACGTTCATGGCCGCGGCGCCGCGGATCTTCGAGAAGGCGCATGCGCGGATCGTGACGATGATCCAGTCCGAGGGCGGGGCGAAGGCCAAGCTGTTCGACTGGGCCTTCGGGGTGGGCGCTCGCGTGTCGGCTCTACGGCAGGCGGGCAAGGAGCCGGGTGGGTTGCTGGGCGCCCAGTACGCCGCGGCCGATCGGCTCGTGCTGTCGAAGATCCGGGCGCGGTTCGGCGGGCGGATCCGGTTCTTCGTGTCCGGGTCGGCCGCGCTCGACAAGTCGCTGGCGGAGTGGTTCCACGCGGCCGGGCTGCTGATCCTCGAGGGGTACGGGTTGTCGGAGACGTCGGCGGGATCGACGCTGAACCGGCCGACGCAGTACCGGCTGGGAAGTGTCGGCCCGGCGTTCCCCGGGACGCAGTTCAAGATCGCCGAGGACGGGGAGATCCTGATCAAGGGCGACGGGGTGATGAGCGGCTACCACAACCAGCCCGAGCAGACCGCCGAGGTGCTCGGCGCCGACGGCTGGTTCCACACCGGCGACATCGGGCACTTCGAGGACGAGTACCTGTTCATCACGGACCGGAAGAAGGACCTGTTCAAGACCTCCGGCGGCAAGTACGTCGCGCCGCAGGTGATCGAGGGCCGCTTCAAGACGATCTGCCCGTACGCGAGCCAGTTCATCGTGCACGGCAACCTGCGCAACTTCGTCTCCGCGCTGGTCACCCTCGACCCGGACGCGATCGAGGGCTGGGCCGCCGCGAACGGCCTGGCCGGCAAGCCGTACGCCGAGATCGTCACGTCGGACGCGGCACACGCGATGGTCCAGGGGTACGTCGACGAACTCAACGCCGGCCTCAACCGCTGGGAGACCATTAAGAAGTTCACCATCCTCGACCGCGACCTCACCGTCGAGTCCGGCGAGATGACCCCGAGCCTCAAACTCAAACGCAAACACGTGGAAGCGGAGTACGCCGACCTACTCGACAAGATGTACGAGTAGCGTCAGCGGGAGTTGGGGCGGACGTCCGCGAACGTCTCCTGGTCCAGCCGAACCGTCACGATCGCGACGCGCAGCGACGGCGTGAGGACGCCCCAGAGCGCGTCGCTGATCGTCGACCAGGCGGCCTCGACGGCGACTGTTGCGGGTCGGCCGTGGGTGATGATGTCGGACGCGGTGCCGGCGTACGTGGTTGTAGTGAGGGCTGTGCCTGGTGCGACGCGGGCCGCGTAGAGCGACGGGTGCTCAGTGAGTTCGGGCGCACCGTCGTACGCGCGGGCTGAGCCGATCACGACATCGGTCAGTTCCGCGCCGGTGATCGTGGCGCTCGCGGTGATGCGTGGGGTGCGGATCGGTGGGTCGGGTTCGTAGGTCAGCTGCCGCAGAGCGAGTTGGAGATCGGGCTGCTGCTCGCGGGCGGCGGTCAGTTCACCGACCTGGGTGCCGTTGCCGACAATGACCCAGTCGTCTCCGCGGGTCGCCGCCGTGTAGTGGCGCAGGTCGTCGACCGCGCCGCCGGACGTGTCGCGGACAACGATCTCGCGGTCGCGAACGACGAGCTCGCGGGCCTGGGAGGCGGGCGAGCGCCCGGTCAGCCAGTACGAGAAGAACGGAACGCCGTCCACGTCACGGCCGATGGCCAGACCCCGACCCGGATACTCGACCGATTCGAAGAGGCTCATCGCGCGAGGAAGCTGCGGATCGCGTCGACGTACTCGGCGGGCTGCTCGTCGTTGATCGAATGCGCCGAACGGTCGAAGATCTCGAGCGTCGCCCGCGGTAGCCGGGTCGCGAGGTCGCGGGGCATGTCGAAGCCGACGTGACGGTCCCAGAGGCCGGCGAGGATCAGGACGGGTACGTCGAGGGCGGCGAGATCGTCGGCGAGCTCCACGCGTTCGTTGCCGACCAGCGCCATCGCCATCTCCAGATTGGGCTCGGGCGCGTTCTCGTCGTCGGGCGGGATGTTCGCCGGATCGTGGTAGAAGAACCGGGCCGCGTTCGCGCTTCCCGCGATCGCCCCGAGCGCGGCGACCGTACGCTCGATCGGCTCCGTGACGCCGTCGAGCTGCGCACGGAGCGCCGTCCGCTCGTCAGGCGTGAGGAACGGGTCGACGGCCCCCGGCCGCATCGTCCACAGCCCCGGGTGCAGCGGGTCGGTGATCGGCGGCGCGTGCAGGATCAGCCCGTCCACATGGTTGCTGTGCGCAACGGCGTACTCGGCCGCCAGCAGGCACCCGAACGACACGCCCCACGGCACGATCCGCTCGACGCCCAGCGCCGTACGCAACTCCTCGAGATCCGCGACCAGACGCTCCATCGTGTACGTCGACGGATCGTCGGGCCGCGCCGAACGCCCACACCCGCGCTGGTCGTAGAACACCACCGGCGCCACCTTCGCGACCTCGTCCCCGACCGACTGCTCGATCGAATACGAACTCTCCCCAGGCCCACCGTGCACCAGAACCAACGGCACCCCGCCGTTCCCTGCCCCAACCACCCGCACCCAATGCTCAACCCCGCCAGCGGTGATCGTCCGCACCCCATCGCTCAACATGCCCGCGAGCATACGCGCGTCCCGAACTCAGGCCGGACGCCAGTTGCCGTGGTGGAGTTGGGACCGGGGTGGGCGCCGGTCGGTGGTGGTGTAGGGGCGCGGTGGTGGTAGGTCGGGGGCGCGGTGGCCGACGGCGATGGCGCCGATGGGCTGGGCGCCGTCGGGGATGCCGAACTCCTGGCGGAAGTCCGCGAGGTGGGGCGGACCTGGTTCGCGATCCTCACCGGCGAGGACCAGGAAGCCGAACCCCTGTGTGAACCCGGCGGACGGCCCGCGCAACGCGCTCGCGAGCACCCGCTCCACGGCCGCCGGCTCCAGCTCCCGCTCCGCGAACTCCCGGACAGTCCGTCGTCGCCGAAGAATCTCGCCGTACTCCATTCCCGGACTGTACGACGCCACGGTGCCAGCAGTTCCCGGAGGACTGGGAACAACCGATGAAGGCTGTGGATAGGCAATGGCTTGTTCTCAGTGACCGGCGGTTGTGCTTGCCTGGTTCAGGTGGTGGGGGTTAGGGCGGCGTGTTTGCCGGTGGTGAGGGATTGGCCTTGGTCGATCATTTGTTCGGCGATGCGGTCCACGGCGTGGGAGAAGGCGTCGGAGTTGTCTGGGTCCCAGTCCGTCAGGCGGTCCAGCATCCAGATGCGGAAGGCACCGACGAAGCGCTGGAACATCTCCATCCCGAGCGGGGTGAAGCGATAGTGCCCGAGGGTCTCGGCTAAGTAGCCGCCGGCAACGAGTTGGGTGGCGAGTGGTTCGAGGACGCCGGGTGGCATTCGGAGGTCGCCGGTCATCTCGGCCAGCGTCGCGGAGCCCTTCTCGGCGCCGCCGCGGAAGACGCGCATGATCATCCAGGCCTGGGCGTGGCTGAGCGGGAGTCCGGACTCGGCCAGGACCTCGGGTGCGGGGTTGCGTTTGTGGTGCCGTACGACGAGGGCGGCGAGCTTCTGGAGTTCGTGTTCGGAGTCGAACGACGCCGGTGCCGCGAAGTTCTCGCCGACGTCCGAGGCCGACATCCGCGCGGTGTCGCGGAGCGGGACCTCCTTCAGCAGCAGGGCTGTCAGGAAGCCGAGGCCGGCGACGGGGACCGCCCAGAGGAACACGACGTGGAGCGAATCGGCGTACGCCGCGGTGATGATCGACCGTGCCGCATCGGGCAACCCACGGACGCCCTCGACCGTCGACGCGAGCCGAGGATCGACCTGCGCGGTCTGGACCGCGACGCCGAGCTTCTCCGGCAACTGATGTGCGTAGATCGAGCCGAAGACCGCGACGCCGAAGGAGCTGCCCATCGTCCGCAGGAAGCTGACACCGGAGGTCGCGACGCCGAGGTCCGAGTAGTCGACCGTACTCTGCACGACCACCGTCGGGACCGGCATGCACAGCCCGACGCCGAGTCCGAGCACGACCATGAACCCGGCCGTCTCGACGTACGACGTGGTGTTGTCCAGCAGGGAGAGCAGGAACAACCCGACGCCGATCAGCGCGGTGCCGATGATCGGGAACAGCCGGTACCGCCCGGTCTTGCTGATCACTTGCCCGACGCCGACCGACGCGGCCAGCAGCCCCAGCACCAGCGGGAGCATCTGCAGACCGGACTCCGTCGCCGAGGCGCCGTGGACGAACTGCAGGTACGTCGGGAGATACGTGACCCCGCCGAGCATCGCGAATCCGATGATGAAGCTCATGATCGAGCACACCGTGAACACGCCGGACCGGAACAACCGCAACGGCAGCAACGGTTCCGCCGCTCGCCGCTCCGCCAGAACGAAGAGCACCAGCGCGAGAACGGACCCGACCGCCATCGCGATGATCACTGTCGACGTCCAGGCGTACTCGTTCCCGCCCCACGTCGTCACCAGCGTCAGCCCGGTCGCGGCGAGACCGATGAACAGGATGCCGAGGTAGTCGATCTTCGGACCGACCGCGGCCTTCACGGACGGCAACGTGATCGAGGCAACGATCAGGACCAGGATGCCGAGCGGCAGGTTGACGTAGAACGCCCACCGCCAGCTCAGGTGGTCGACGAACAGCCCGCCGAGCAGCGGTCCCGCGACGGTGGAGACGCCGAACACGGAGCCCATCACGCCCTGGTACCGGCCGCGCTCGCTCAGCGGTACGACGTCCGCGATCACCGCCATCGCGGTCACCATCAGCCCGCCGGCGCCGAGGCCCTGGATCGCCCGCGAACCGACCAGCCAGAGCATCGAGTCCGCCATCCCGCAGAGCGCGGAGCCGGCCAGGAACAGGACGACACTGAGCAGGAACATCGGCTTGCGCCCGTACAGGTCGCCGAACTTCCCGATCAGCGCGGTCATGATCGTCTCGGCGAGCAGGTACGACGTGACCACCCAGGACAGGTGGTTGGCGCCGCCGAGGTCGCTGACGATGGTGGGCAGCGCGGTCGCCACGATCGTCTGATCGAGGGCCGCGAGCAGCATTCCGAGCATGATCGCCACCACGACCGCGTTCCGGGTGGCGCGTCCGACAGGCTGAGCCTCCGTGTCCATGAGCCGAATGTAACCGCCCCGCCACGCTCCGCCACCACAACGACTCGGCGATCCGATCAAGAAACCCCGCCCCCGGCCCCCGCCGCCTCCGCGCCGTCAGACCAGTCCACTTTGTGCATGAGATCCGTGCCGATTCGACGCGGCGGTGCGGATGTGGTGCACAAAGCGGGCACGGAGCGGGGACGGGGCGGGGGAGGGGGGTGGTGTGTGGGGCGTCCGTAGGATGGGTGGGTGCCGTCTTCGTTGCCTGAGGGGGAGGTTGCGCCCCGGGATGGGGCGCTGCCGGACGCTGCCGTGCGCGAGGCGGGTTCGCGGCCGCTGGGGTTCTACCTGCACGTGCCGTTCTGCGCGTCGCGGTGCGGGTACTGCGACTTCAACACCTACACCGCCAAGGAGTTGGGCGGTGGCGGTTCGCAGGCGTCGTACGCCGAGACTGCGGTCGACGAGGTCCGGATGGCACGGCGGGTCCTGCGCGATCTGGACCGGCCGGTCGAGACGGTGTTCTTCGGGGGCGGTACGCCGACGCTCCTGCCGGCCGCCGATCTGGGGAAGATGCTGGCGGCGGTGCGGGACGAGTTCGGTCTCGCGCCGGGCGCGGAGGTGACGACCGAGGCGAATCCGGAGTCGGTCGATCCGGCGTACCTCGAGGCGTTGCTGGAGGCGGGATTCACCCGGGTGAGTTTCGGGATGCAGAGCGCGTCCTCGCACGTACTGCGGATTCTCGACCGGCAGCACACGCCGGGCCGCGCGTTGGAGGCCGTGAAGGAAGCGACCGCGGCCGGGTTCGAGCACGTGAACCTGGACCTGATCTACGGGACGCCGGGCGAGTCGCTCGACGACTGGCGGGCGTCGCTGGAGTCGGCGTTGTCGGCGCAGCCGGACCACGTCAGCGCGTACGCGTTGATCATCGAGGACGGCACGCAGCTCGCGCGGCGGATCCGGCGCGGTGAGCTGCCGATGCCGGACGACGACGACCTGGCCGACAAGTACGTGCTCGCCGACGAGCTGCTGTCGGCCGAGGGACTGCGGTGGTACGAGGTGTCCAACTGGGCCCGCAGTACGGCGGCGCGCTGCCGGCACAACGAGCTGTACTGGCGCGGCGACACCTGGTGGGGGATCGGGCCGGGCGCGCACAGCCATGTCGGCGGGGTGCGCTGGTGGAACGTCAAGCATCCGAGCGCGTACGCCGAGCGCATCAACGCCGGCGAGAGCCCGGCGCACGCGCGCGAGATCCTCGACGAGGAGACCCGGCGCGTCGAGCGAGTGCTGCTCGAGGTGCGGTTGTCGGCAGGGCTGCCGCTCGACGTGCTGGACGAGGCCGGTCGAGTCGTGGTCGATCAGGTTGTCGCCGACGGTCTCGCGGTGATCGCCGACGGTCTCGCGGTGGTCGCCGGTGGCGGCGCGGCGAGCTCTGGTGACCGTGGGCGGCTCGTGCTGACCGACCGTGGGCGGTTGCTGGCCGATGCGGTGGTCCGGGACCTGCTCCCGTGAAGTGATCAGAACTGATCGCAGCCACCTGTTGACGACTGTTATGAGCAGACGGCAGGCTTGGCGGTAAGCGTTTACTACCGTTCGAGGAGTCGCGATGCCGCCCTTCATCCGTCGTCGACTGTTGCTTCAGACCGGGCTCGCCGGCAGTGCCGTCGGGGCGCTCAGCACGCTCGGGTCGCCCACCCGCGCGTTCGCGGAGGACGAGTACGACGTACTCCGCGCACGCTGGGCCGAGCTCACCACCGGCGGGGCGATCGACACGACCGATCCGTCGTACGCCGATGCGCTCGCCAACCTGAGCACGCAGGCGCAGCAGTACGTTGACACGATGATCACGTCGGCGGACCGGACGATGCTCTGGCCGGATCTCCCGCTCAGTCCGAGCAGCGGGAACTTCTCGATCAGCTACACGCGCCTGAAGACGATCGCGTTGGCACGCGCTACGCGCGGGACGCAGTTGGAGGCAACCGCGAGCGGTGGGTCGGCGGGGGAGTCGCTGGCCGGGGCGCTCGACTTCCTGAACGCGAACACCTACAACGAGACGCTCAAAGAGACCGGGAACTGGTGGTTCTGGGAGATCGGTGCGCCGCGGGCGCTGCTCGACACCTGCGTTCTCGCGTACGACGTCCTGTCCGCTGAACAGCTCACCAAGTACCTGACGGCCGTCGATCGGTTCGTCCCGGACCCGAACCGACGTACCAACTCGCCGACCCTCCGCGAGACCGGCGCGAACCGTGTCGACAAGGCGCTCATCATCGCGCTCCGCGGCATCGTCGGAAAGTCGGCGGCCAAGCTCGCCGCCGCCCGTGACGCCCTGAGCGACGTCGCCGAGGCCGGCAAGAACAGCGTCTTCACCTACGTCACGAGCGGCGACGGCTTCTACCGCGACGGCTCGTTCGTGCAGCACGGCAACCTCGCGTACGTCGGGACGTACGGCAACGTGGCGCTCGGCGGGGTCGCGAACCTGATCGCCCTGCTCGGCGGCTCCACCTGGGAGATCGCCGACCCGAACCGCGCCGTACTCCTGGACGCGGTCGAGGCCAGCTTCGCGCCCTTCATCGTCGACGGCCTGATGATGGACTGCGTCTCCGGCCGCGCGATCTCCCGCGAACGAGCCGGCGACCACCGCAACGGCCACGGCACCACGTCGACCGTCCTGCTCCTCGCGAGCGGCGTCGCCGAGCCGTACGCCTCGCGCTACAAGGCGCTTGCTAAGGGCTGGATCACCCGCGACCGCCTCGACGACTACCTCCCGGGCGCGTCGATCCCGGAGATCTCCCGCGCGAAGGCGCTGCTCGACGACACCGGCGTCGTACCGGCGCCGGCCGACCCGCGGCACTTCCAGTTCTACAACCAGGATCGTGTCGTGCACCGCCGCCCGGGCTGGACGTTCGCGATCGCGATGTCGTCGAAGCGGATGGCCCGCTACGAGTGGGGCAACGGCGAGAACCTAAGCGGCTGGTACGTCGGCGACGGCATGACGTACCTGTACAACCGCGACCAGTCCCAGTTCAACGACGCGTACTGGCCGACGGTCGACGCGCAACGGATGCCTGGTACGACGGTCAGCACGCAACCCCGTCTACCGGGTGGTTCCGGGAGCGGCACCGGAACGGTCGCGGCGTACGCCGACTGGGTCGGAGGAGCGTCGTACAAGAATGTCGCCGGCGCGGTCGGCATGCATCTGATCAACCACGACAAGACCTTGCAGGCAAGGAAGTCCTGGTTCTGCCTCCGCGACTCGATCGTTGCCCTCGGCGCCGGAATCACCGGGACCGACGGCTACCCGGTCGAGACGATCGTCGAGAATCGCAACCTGCACGAGGACGGCGCGACCCCACTTCAGATCGACGGTCGGACAGCCGTAGACCAGACGTACGACGATCCGCAGTGGGCGCACCTGGACGGTGTCGCGGGCTATGTCTTCCCGGATGGCGGGCAGCTGAGGGTCCGGCGCGAGGATCGCACCGCGTCCTGGTCGGAGATCAACGTCGGCAACGACACAGCTGGCTCGACCACGCCGTACACGCGCCGCTACGCGAGTCTGGTCCTGGACCACGGGACGGCCACCGGCGAGTACGCGTACGTCATGTTGCCCAACGCAACGAGCCGTCAGACGGCCGAACGAGCAGCTGATCCGGGGATGACGGTACTTGCCAACACCGCGACCGTCCAAGCGATCAACTCGCACCGCGAGAACCTGGTGCTGGTGAATTTCTGGACCGCCGGCACTGTTGCCGAGGTGACGTGTGACGGGCCTGCGTCGGTGGTTGTCGGGAAGGACGGTCGCACGACGACGGTCGCCGTGTCTGATCCGAGCCGCACGGCCGCCAAGGTTCGCGTGACGATCGACCGGCGGGTCGGTGCGGTTGTCGCGCAAGATCCGGCCATCACGGTGGTTGCCACTGGCAAGCAGCTGGTGCTGGACGTCGCCGTCGGTGGTACCAAGGGCGCCACCCACACCGTGTCCTTCAACTGAGTTTCCGCAAGCAACTGGGTCCGGCGACCAGGCCTCCCACTGGCCCACGGCATCACCTTCAACGACCTAGGCGCCCCTCGCAGCCGCCCAACGCGAGGGGATCTCCCCTCGTGTTGGGGGTTCTCCCCTCGCATACCACCGGAGAACCCCCAACAGCAGGGGAGATCCCCTCGCGTGGAGACGGAGGCTCAGCGCGACGGGAAGGAGCCGGTGGTGGTGTCTGCGGTGGTACTGTCCGGCGACACGGTCTGGGCGCGGCAGCTGGCTGAGAGCGTCGACGTGACGGTGCGCGGGCTGCACGTCACCGTCCGGTTCGCCGGCGGTACGACGGCCAGCGTACAGCTGGGTGAGGAGGTGGGTGATGGCGGCGGAACCGCCCCGCTCGCGAGCGCGCCGGCGTGATCCCGAGTCCGCCCGGACCATCCGGGACGTGGCCGCCCAGGCGGGTGTCTCCACCGCGACCGTGTCCCGTGTTGTCAACGGCAACTATCCGGTGGCGGCCTCGACCCGCGCCGCGGTCGAACGCGCGATGCGGGACCTCGGGTACGTCGCGAACGCGCACGCCCGCGCCCTCGCCGGATCCACCACCCGCGTGGTCGGCATCGTGGTCAGCGAGATCGTCGATCCGTTCTTCGCCTACATCGCCCGCGGCGTGCAGTCCGAGGCGCTCGCGTCCGGTCGCCTGTGCCTGGTCTGCTCGACCCAGGGCGGTGAGTCCGCCGAGCTGCGGTTCGTCGACCTCCTGCTCGAACAGCGCGCCGACGCCGTGATCCTGGTCGGCGGCGCGGTCGAGGACAAGGAGTACTTCGCCGCGGTCGGGCAACGCGCGCGTCAGCTGGCGAAGAACGGTTCGAGTCTCGTTCTCTGCGGGCGGCCGGGGTTGGAGGACGGCGTACCGGCGTACGCCGTCGAATACGACAACACCGGTGGGGCCGCGGCGATCACCGATCATCTGCTGAGCGCCGGCCACACGAAGATCCTGTATCTCGGCGGGCCGACGATGCTGTCCACGACCACCGCCCGGCTCCGCGGCTTCCGGCAGGCGTTCGCCGCACGCAATCTCGAACACGACCCGAGGCTGGTCCGGACCGGCGCATTCGGCCGGCAGTGGGGTTACCAGGAGACGCTCCGGGCCCTCGACGACGGGCTCGAGTTCACCGCGATCTTCGCCGCCAACGACATCGTCGCCGCGGGCGTGTACGCCGCCCTGCGCGAACGCGGCCTGCGCATCCCGGACGACGTGTCGGTGGCCGGGTACGACGACGTACCGGTGGCGACCGAGCTGCAGCCGGCGTTGACGACCGTCCGGGTGCCGCTGGAGGAGCTCGGGCGGGCCGCCGTACGGGCCGGGCTTGCGGGTCAGGCGCCGAGCGCGGACCCGTTTGCGCATCAGCAGCCGATGACCATACTCGGCACCGTCGTGGTGGTCCGCGACTCTGTCGGACCGCCCGCACGCTGATCACTCACAGCGAACTCCCAGCCTCGACATCCCTGGGTGATCGCGGCGATTCGCAGCGTGACCAGCGGTGACACTATGTCAGGACCTGTGAAGCCTCGTGTCTTAGTGTGACGACGCGATGCTTGACATATCCACTGCGGACACTTGAGACTCAGCTCACTTTCGCGATCCGAGAGCGCTCTCAACCCCCGTCCGAGTTCCAGGGAGCATCGCATGCGGCCCAGTGCCCGCTATCGCCCCGTAGCCGGCGTGCTGGTCTGCGCCGCGATCCTGCTCGCCGCTGCCTGCGGCGGCGGTTCCGGCACCCCCGAGGCCGGCGGCGCCAACGCCGACGGGCCGAAGGTCGAGCTGACCATCGCCACCTTCAACGAGTTCGGGTACGCCGACCTGTACGCCGAGTACGAGGCCGAGCACCCGAACGTCACGATCGTGGAGCAGCACGCCAAGACCGTCGACGAGCACGTCAAGAACCTGGACGCGAACCTCGCCCGTGGCACCGGCCTGGCCGACATCGAGGCGATGGAGGTCAGCTGGATCTACAAGTACCTGGCCAAGACCGACAAGTTCGTCGACCTGCGCAAGTACGGCGCGGACGACCTGCGGGACCGCTGGCTGGACTGGAAGGTGGCCGGCGCGACGACGCCGGACGGGAAGATCATCGGCTACGGCACCGACATCGGCCCGGAGGCGATCTGCTACCGCCGCGACCTGTTCGCGAAGGCCGGGCTGCCGACCGACCGGGCCAAGGTCGCCGAGCTGTTCCAGGACTGGCCGTCGTACTTCGCGGCCGGGCGGAAGTTCAAGCAACGGGTCCCGGGCTCGGCCTGGTACGACTCCGCGGTGCTCACCTGGGAAGCGATGCGCAACCAGTTGATCCAGGCGTACTACTCGAATCAGGACCGCTTCCTCGGTGACGAGAACCCGCTGCTGAAGAACACCTGGAACCAGGTGGTCGCGGGCAGCAAGGACGGCCTGTCCGCGCGGCTGCCGGCCTGGAGCGACGCCTGGAACGCGGCGTTCCGCAGCGACAAGTTCGCGACCATGGCGTGCCCGGGCTGGCTGCTCGGCGTGATCCAGGACAACGCCGGTGCCTACGGCAAGGGCAAGTGGGACGTCGCCGACGTGTTCCCCGGCGGCGGCGGCAACTGGGGCGGGTCGTACCTGACCGTGCCGGCGCAGTCGCCGCACCCCGAGGAGGCCGCCAAACTGGCCGCGTGGCTGACTGCGCCGGAGCAGCAGGTGAAGGTGTTCAAGAAGATCGGCTCGTTCCCGTCCACGCTCGACGCGTACAACGACCCGCAGGTCAAGTCGCAGGTCAACGCGTACTTCAACAACGCGCCGGTCGGGCAGATCTTCGTCAACCGGGCCCGGAACGTGATCCTCAAGCAGCACAAGGGTCCCCGCGACGGCGAGATCAACCAGATCTTCAGCGCGGCGCTGGCCCGCGTCGACGACGGCAAGCAGACCTCGGACGCGGCCTGGAACCAGGCACTCGCCCAGGCGGAGAAGATCGCCGACACCCGAGCCGGCAACTGAACAATTTGTGCCAACACGCCCCTTCGGGTGGCCAATGACTGACGCGCGGCCGGCCGGGGAGGTACTACGGTGTGAACGCGGGCCAATCGAGAACTGAGGAGGGCCGATGGACGGGTCTGGTTCTCCGACCTTGGAGCAGGTCGCGGCGCTCGCCGGGGTGTCGCGGGCAACGGTCTCGCGAGTGGTGAACGGATCGCCGAAGGTGCTGCCGGACACGGTCGCGGCGGTCGAGCAGGCGATCCTGCAGCTCGGCTACGTACCGAACCGGGCGGCTCGTGCGTTGGTGACGCGGCGGACCGACTCGATCGCCATCGTCGTACCCGAGCCGGACAGCCGGGTGTTCTCCGACCCGTTCTTCGCCGGCATGCTGAGCGGTGTCAGCCGGACGCTCGCGCCGACGTCGTCCCAGCTCGTGCTGCTGATCGAGCCGGCCCCGGAACCGACTGGGGCCGACGACCAGCGGCTGTTGCGGTACCTGCGCGGCGGGCACGTGGACGGCGCGATCATCATCAGCCACCACGGCCGCGACAACGTGCTGCAGGAGCTGGCGCAGTTGCCGCTGCCGATCGTGTTCAGCGCGCGGCCGCTCGGGGTCGACGTACCCGTGGCGAGTGTGGACGTGGACAACGTCGCCGGCGCCCGGACCGGGGTCGAGCACCTGCTGGCGATCGGCCGCCGCAAGGTCGCGACGGTCGCCGGGCCGCTCGACATGACCGCCGGCATCGACCGCCTGACCGGCTACCAGGAAGTGATGAAGGAAGCCGGACTGCCCGCGATGATCGCGTACGGCGACTTCACCGCGGACGGTGGTGAGCAGGCGACGCTGCGCCTCCTGGACGAGCACCCGGACCTGGACGGCCTGTTCGTGGCATCCGATCTGATGGCGACCGCGGCGCTCCGCGTCCTCTCGCAACACGACCGCCGCGTCCCCGCCGACGTTGCAGTGGTCGGCTTCGACGACTCGGTCCTCGCCACGACGACCACCCCGAAACTCACCACGGTCCGCCAGCCGGTCGAACAACTGGGCGCCCGCCTGGCCGAAATCCTCCTGGCCAAGATCGCCGGCGCCGACCTCACGGCCCCCGAGATCTACGACACCGAACTCATCGTCCGCGACAGCGCCTGACTCGGAACACCCCGGGGCGACTGGGCACAAGCAATGGCTTGTTCCGAGTCCCCGGCGGGGGTGCTGACCTTACGGTGGGTCGTTCTCGAACTGGAACTGGACGCGGATCGAGTTGTCCAGGGGCAGGATCAACGTGGTGTTCGACGCGGACCAGTTCGCCGGCACCAGGAACAGCCGGTTCTCGCCGACGACCAGTAGGCGGAGACCGCGATAGCGGTAGTTGAACGTCTGCCCGGCGCCCGCGCGCAGCGCAGTCTCCTCGATACCGGGGGAGCGCAGCGCGAGCTTCTCCTTCGTGTCGAGGATGACGACCGGGAACCGGTTCAGGTGGCGCGCGTCCGACTTGGCCAGGCCGAGGCCGGAGTACTGGGCGGTGGTTGCGGTGGCCCAGAAAGCGCAGACGACCGTGACGACAGCCAAGAGCGCGATGAGAATCCGTTGTGGACCGACGGACGGGTCGGCCTTACGGCGGAGGTAGGTGAGGTAGGCAAGTGTCGCGGCGGACAGGCCGATGACGGCGGGCACGATGAGCGCGTAGTACGCGATCCTGCCGATCAACGGATAGGCGAGCAGGCCCGCGACACCGACGACAAGCACCAGTACGGCGATCCGCGCGGCCCGTCGTACGCCGGTAGCTGTCGGATGGATCGCGCTGTGGAGAAGGAGCGCGGCGACGGCCAGCAACGTGATGACGAGCAGCGGGACGAGTAGCGGCTGTGGGCTCCGCATCACGTAGTCCCGCGTACTCAGCCCGATCGTGTCGACGTCGATCCCGAAGTACTCGTACTGCGAACGCGCCGACACATACCCGAAGTAGAACAGCAGCGCACTGACCAACGTCACCGGCGTGACGATGCCCGCCGCGAAACTGACCCACCGCTCAACCTGCGACCGCTCGTCCGCCATCGCTCACCCACTCGACGGTGTCGCGAGCGGGGTTTCAGGTGGGAGCGCGGTGAGGGTGATCTGGCTGCCGCCCAGGTTTTTGAGGGTGTTGCAGACGGTGTCGGAGTCGCAGGTCGCGACGGCGGGGATGATCAGCGAGACGGTGCCTTCGGTGGCGATCTGCCGGAAGCCGACCCAGCATTGCGGCGTGCTCTGCGCGGTCCATTCGAGACCGGTGCAGGCCTGTACGCCGGGTTGGCAGCCGGACGGGTCGACCTCGAAGATGCCGGGCGGGTCGAAGGCCGGCGTACCGAGTCTGATCGTCACCCCGGCCGGGATCTCGCCGGCCAGCCAGCTGATCGGGTTGCAGTTCGAGCCGTCGTCGGGGACACCGCCGACCGGGAGCGACGCGAGCTCGATCGACGGCTTGGTCTGCTGCGACTGCGTCGGCTCGGCCCCCGTCGGCTCGGGGCTCGGCTCGGCGGTGGCCTCGACCGTGACGGTCACGTCCGGCGGCGACGTATCGCCCGACGTGCCGGAGCACCCCGCGACAGCCAGTACGACCGCAACCGTCATCGCCCACTTGCGCATGACGACCACCCCCACCCCAAGAATGACCCTGCGTGCAGAACTCGACAACCGTTTGTTCACTCTCCGCTGCGACGACCGGTCATCCGTGATATCCCTGAGTGCGCCACGTACCTAAGTCCAGGCCGGAGGCCCTATGACCGACCACGAGATCCGGATCGCGCTGGTTCTGAACGGTGGTGTCAGCCTGGCGGTCTGGATGGGCGGGGTGACGCACGAGCTGGATCTGATCCGGCGTGCGTCCGGTGATGACGGTGCGCCCGGTCCGCAGCCGTACGACGCGGTGCTCGCGGACCGTTGGCGGGAGTTGTGCCGGCGCGGCGAGGAACGGCGCCGCGTGGTGGTCGACGTGATCGCGGGAACGAGTGCCGGTGGTCTGAACGGGTCGTTGCTGGCGACAGCGATCGCGAACGGCTCGACCCTCGACCCCGACGGCGACAACGGTCCGTGGCTGCGGCAGAAGTGGATCGGCCTCGGGTCGCTCGACGTCGGCAAGCTGGTGCCGTCCGCGGGGGTGAAGTCGACATCGGTGCTCGACGGCAAGTACTTCCTGCGACAGCTCGAGGATCTGCTCAAGGGCGTCGCCGACGCGGGCGAGAGCGACGCGGAGGAGCCGGTGACGTTGTTCGTCACCGCGTCGGGGCTGGGTGTGCAGCAGTTCGAGGCGAAGGACGCTGCGGGCCAGGCATTCGTCGTACCGGATCATCGGTATCTGTACGGCTTCACGAGTGAGGACGCGCCGACGTACGACGGTGCGCAGCGGAAGTTCACCGTCGAGGAGAAGAACGGACTGAAGGACACCGACCTGCTCGCGCGGGCGGCGCGTGCATCCGCGTCGTTCCCGGCCGCGTTCGGTCCGGTGCTGGAGACGCCGGAGCTCGCCGCGCAACCGCCGCGGATCCAGCCCGGCCCCGCCGAGTCCGGATCCTGGCTCGTCGACGGCGGCGTCCTCGACAACGCTCCGTTCGGCCCGGTGCTCGACGTCGTCGCGCGGCGTCCGGTCAACGGCAAGGCGACCCGCTACGTGCTGTACGTCGTACCGTCGGCCGGGATCGGCCACGCGTCGACCGCGTTGGCCGGTGCGAAAGAGCCGAGCTGGCGGGTCGCAGCGCTGTCCGCGGTGCAGTTCCCGCGTGAGGTGGACTTCCGCTCCGACGTCGAGCAGCTGGAACGCCTGCTGCTGGAGGCGGACGCGTCCTGGTCCGACAGCCAGCGCCTGTTCGACCGTTGCCTGAAGCAACCAGAGGAGCGGGCCCGGTTGAAGGCGGCGGCCGAGGCGCTGCAGCCGACGTACTCGCGGGGACGCGCAGCAGGTGGCGTGTGGGAGGCCGTGACGGTCGCGAGCCACGACCAGTCGACCGTGCTGGACGCCGCGACCGCGCTCTCGGAATCGCAGATCGACGAGATCCTCACCACCGAGCACCCGTGGGTCCCGGCTCCGGACGGTTCGACCGCGGCCCTGCGGGACGATGCCGACGGCAACCCGAGCTGGTTGTGGGGGACCGGCGCCGCCGAGCGGATCGTCCGGCTGATCCTGCGTTCGTTGCGCAATCGCATCAGCGCGGCACCACAGGACGAGCGCGCCGACCTCGACAAGCGGCTGACCGCGGCGAGCGACTGCCTGCTGAAGGTGCAGGCGGTCCGCGACGCACTCGACGTACAACTGGCTGCCGCGAATCTCGACCTTCGACCAGCCGGTGGTGCGGAAGCCGTCGCGGTCGGGCTGAACGACATCTTCGAGCAGTTGCAGATCCAGCGCGCGCTCGGCGACGCGTTCGCCACGCTGATCGCGGTCGTCGGCTGGGAGCTCGTCGACACCGCGCTCGAGGTCGAGATCGTTTCCCGCTGTACGTCGGCACGCACGCCGCAGCAGCGCAGCGCCCCGTTCCAGTTCCTCCGCCTCGGACCGGACATCCCGCTCGCCGTACTCGACGAGTTGCAGGAAGGGTCGATCGCGAACCAGCTGAACGACCGCATCCTGTACGGCAGCCAGGTGGGTCACTTCGGCGCGTTCGGTGCGGCCGACTGGCGGCGGTGGGACTGGCTGATGGGCCGGTTGCACTGCGTCGCGCACCTCGGCGCGATGCTCGGTGCGGACGCGGACTGGATCCGCGAGACCCAGCGTCAGGTCCTGCAGGCGGAAGGCTGGCAGCTCGACGCGGTCGCCGAGCGGATCGAACGGCTGGCCAGGGACTTCCCGGTCGACGCCGGCGTCGGCGCGCTGGTGACGATGCGGGACGAACTGAACGCGTCCCCCGAAGGCCGTGCGATCACCAAGGGAATCGCGGACCGGATGGTCGACGTCTCCTCAGGTCTCGGTCCGCAGGTCGGCAGCTGGGTGAAGGCGGCCGCCGGCCGCAAGCATCAGCCCGGTTCGTGGCTGCTGCGGACCGCGCGCTGGTTCACCGAACCGGCCCGCCAGACCGTGTGGGGGCGGATGGTGCGCGGCGCCAAGCTGAGTCCGGCGGAGCGCCCGCCGATCTTCGAGCCATGGTTGCCTGCGGCAACAGCTGCCGTCGGCGTCGTACTGCTGATTCTCGCCGGCACCGTCGACGCCGTACGTCTGGTCGCCGCCCTGCTGGCCGGCGCGGTGCTCGCACTCAGCGCGGTGCTCGGCGTGATCACCTGGTACGTACGCCGCGCCCGTCGCCGAATCCGCGCCTGGATCGAGCGGCGGATGCCGGAGATCGGCAGGACCTCCTAACTCAGATCTGCGCAGTGGTGTCGACTGATCGCGGCGCTGGCAGACTCGACCAGTTCGCGGGGCGTGCCCCGCGCGCTCGGGGGCTTGAACAGGTTATTGCGTGTCCAGACCCACCACTTCCTGTTCAACGGCCCCAGATCGGGCTAGTCCAGCGTTACGAAGTCGATGAGTTCTTCGACGCGGCCTAGGAGAGCCGGGTCGAGGTCGGCGAAGGTGTTCACCTTGGACAGGATGTGCTTCCAGGCGGCGGCCACGTCGGCCTGATCGGTGGCCGGCCAGCCGAACGATTGCAGCACGCCCTTCTTCCAGTCCTGCCCGTGCGGGATCCGCGGCCACGCCTTGATCCCGACCGACGAGGGCTTGACCGCTTCCCAGATGTCGATGAACGGGTGGCCGACCACATGCACGTACCGGTTCGACACCTGGGCGGCGATCCTCGACTCCTTCGACCCCTCGACCAGGTGGTCGACGAGTACGCCGAGCCGCCGCCCGGGACCGGGCTGGAACCGGTTGACGATCTCGACCAGGTCGTCAACCCCTTCGAGATACTCGACCACGACCCCCTCGATCCGCAGGTCGTCGCCCCACACCCTCTCCACCAACTCCGCGTCGTGCCGCCCCTCGACATAGATCCGACTCGCCCGAGCAACCTTCGCCCGAACGTTGTCAACAGCCACCGACCCCGACGCAGTCCGAGTCTTCTTAACCGGACCAGCCTTCCTAGGAGCCTTCAGACTGACCGGCTTCCCCTCAATCCAAAACCCAGGCCCGAGCGGATACGTCCGGATCTTCCCGTGCCGATCCTCCAGATCAACAACCCCGTGCTCCCACCGCACAACCGCCCCGACAAACCCAGAACTCGGCTCCTCGACAACCATCCCCTTAGCGACCTCAACCTCAACGGTCCGCCCATTCTTGGGCCTACGCCAGTCCCCGGCGAGCACATCATTCCCATACCTGTCAGCCACCCCCCAACGCTAAGCCGCCCCCACCCCCAACCCCCTCAACCACACACCCCAGCGCACACAAACCCGACCACGAGACAGGAACTGGTCCCAGCACACAGGAAATAACCTGTCCAACGCCCCCGCGCAGGTGCCACTGCCCCACCACATGCCGCCCGCACCGACCAGATCCGCCCCACAACACCCCGAACCCCACCCGCAAGAACCCAACCAGCAGACAGGAACCGGTCCCAGCACACAGGAAATACCTTGTTCAACGCCCCCACGCGGTGACCACTGCCCACCACAACCCACCCGAACGCCACCCCCTCGCCCGTATCCACACCTCCCACCGGCTCCGGGCATAGCTGCGTCCTCCCTGGTCGTGGTGGCGTGTGTCAAGTGTCGAAGATCCCGAAGGGACGCCGAAGGCGCACTTGACTCACGCCGGCACGACTAGCACCATCACGCAGCCCGGAGACGAACCACAGCAAGCTCTGGTAAGTAGCAGGAAGCTCTAGTAAGTAGCAGCTGCCCGCGGAGCAGTCGACTGCCGACCCGGCGCGGTAACCGTCAGAGCGAAGTACGTCGCGAAGCCGACCACGAGGCCTACTGCCCAGGAGTAGTCGTACAGCGGCTTGAGGAACGGGATCAGGCCGTCCTGGGGGAACGGGCCGGCGCCCGGGTTCGAGTACGCGCCGCCGACGGCGAGCAGTGAGCCGAGCAGGGTGGCGACGACGCCGCGCCAGTTCCAGCCGGCGGAGTACCAGTAGCGGCCGCCGGGGCGGTAGAGGTCGGCGAGGTTCAGGTTCGTCCGGTCGATCACCCAGTAGCCCGCGATCAGTACGCCGGCCACCGACGCGAGCAGACCGCCGTAGAACGAAAGCCACACAAAGATGTAGATCGACGGATCCGAGATCAGCCGCCAAGGCTGGATCAAGATGCCGATCACGCCGGTCAGCAACCCCGCGGTCCGGAAGTTCAGCCACCGAGGCAGCGCGTTCGCAAAGTCGTACGACGGACTCACGACATTGGCCGCCACGTTGCAAGACATCGTCGCGAGGATCGCCATCACCAGGCCGATCGTCACAATCACCGGGTTCTCGAACCGACGGGTGAGTTCAACCGGATCCCAGATCGCCGACCCGTACAACACCACAGTCCCCGAAGTGGTGATGATCGACACGAGCGCGATGAACGACATCGTCGTAGGCAGCCCGATGATCTGCCCCCAGACCTGCGCCCGCTGCCCTTTCCCGAATCGCGTGAAGTCCGGCATGTTCAAGGACAGCGTGGCCCAGAACGCGATCATGCCCATCAGCGACGGCGCGAAGATCTTCCAGAAGTCGGCGTCCCAGCCGAGTTTCGACGGCTGCGACAGGATCGGTCCGAACCCGCCCGCCTTGACGAGGATCGCCACCATCAGCGCCACGAACGCGACCGTGACGAGCGGCGCTGCCCAGTTCTCGAACCGGCGCAGTCCTTCGATACCGCGGAAGATCAGCACCATCTGCAGCGCCCAGAAGAAGCCGAAGCTCAGCCACATGGTCCACGGGTGCCCGCCGATCGCGGACGCCTCGGTCCAGCCTTTGCCGAAGAGTTCGCCGACGATCACGTAGATCGCCTGCCCGCCGATCCAGGTCTGGATCCCGAACCACCCACAGGCGATGAAGGCCCGCAGCAGCGCCGGGAAGTTGGCGCCGCGGATGCCGTAGAACGCCCGCGCGAAGACCGGGAACGGGATCCCGTACTTCGTTCCCGCGTGACTGTTCAGCAGCAGCGGAACGAGGACGATCAGGTTCCCGAGGGTGATCGTGAAGAACGCCTGCAGCCAGTTCATCCCGATCGCGACCAGGCCGGACGCGAGCAGGTAGCTGGGGATGTTGTGCGCCATCCCCATCCACAGCGCGGCGTAGTTGTACGTCGTCCAGGTGCGCTCGGGTAGCCGTGTCGGCGCCAGTTCCGCGTTGGCGTATGCGCTGTCTGCCAGTACGTCGGGATCAGCCAGCTCGACGCGTCCGTCGGGGTGAACCGTCTGCTCTGCCGTGGTCACAAGTGCCACCCCATCCGGTCGGGCGATGTCCGTTCCGAACAAGTTGCGGGACGGGATGACTTCGTGTCAACGGACAACTACCGAAAGGGCAGAAGAGAAGGGCAGAAGAGAGGGGCAGAAGAGAGGGGAGGTTGGGGCGAAGGACAGAAGAGAAGGGCAGAAGGGAGGGGAGGTTGGGGCGAAGGGCAGAAGGGAGGGGAGGTGGGTGCAGGGTTAGCTCGGGCCGAGTAGGGGGAGGGTCGGGCGTTGCGGCGTACCTAGGGCTGTGTAGCCGCGGCGGATTGCGTTCTGGAGTTTGTCGACCGGCCACGGCCAGTCCTCGGTGTGTTCGAGCGCCTTGTCGAGGGGCGTGCCGGCGTGGTGCAGGGTCGAGATCGTGTTCGCGACCTTGCCGAGGTCCATCGCCTGGTCGGTGGCGAACTCGACGTCGACGACGGCGCCGTGGCCCGGCACGATCTTCGCGTCCGCGGTCATCATCCCGATCGCGCTCTGGACCGTGTCCGGCCATTCGAGCGGGAACGAGTCCTCGCCGTACGACGGCGGCGCCGACTCCTCGAGCAGGTCGCCGAGGAAGAACACGTTCACGTCCGGTACGCCGACGACGGTGTCGCCGGAGGTGTGCCCGTTGCCCACGTACAGCAGCTCGGCGCGACGGTCGCCGAGGTCGATGACCTTCGCGACCGCGAACGTCGTACCGGCGAGCTTCTCCTCGGCGGCGGCGTTCTCGTGCAGGTAGACCGTCGCGTCGGTGAAGACGCTGTTGCCGGCCACGTGGTCGAAGTGCGCGTGGGTGTTGACGACCCATTTGACCGGTACGTCGGTGAGCTCGCGGATGTGCTCACGCAGCTGCTCGGCCTGCTCGGTGGTGGCGCGCGTGTCGATCACCAGCGCGCCGTCGGCTCCGACGACCAGGCCGACGTTCAGGTCCCATTCGTCGTACCGGCGGACCCAGGTGCGATCGCCGATCTCGGCCCAAGCGCTCATGATTCAGACACTACTTGCCCCGACTACTTGCTCAGTACGTCGCCCTTGATCACCTGGTCCTTCGCGACGCCGCGGAGCAGCAGCCCGACGTTGTCGCCGGCCGTCGCGGTCCGCAGGATCTTGCGGAACATCTCGACGCCGGCCACCTCGACCTGCAGCATCGGCTGCCCGGCCCGGCTGAGCAGCACCTGCTCGCCGACCGTCACCGTCCCGGCCTGCACCCGCCCGGTCACGACGGTCCCGCGGCCGGTGATCGAGAACACGTCCTCGACGGTCATCCCGAACGACCCCACCGGCAGGCTGTCCTGCGGCCGCGGCGGCCCCGGAAAACTGTTCGGCTGCGCATGCCCCCGCGCGAGCATCTCCTGCGGATCCATCGGATTCGACCGCTTCCAGAACTTCCAGCCCATCCCTTGAGCCTAGTGGTTGGCAAGCCCTCGCCCTCCGACTTAAGGTCGCAAGTGTTCCGATCGGAACTCCGAAACTTTCGAAGGGTGGTCGGTGTGACGACACGACGTGCTGTGGTGGTCCGGGGCGGCTGGGAAGGGCACTCCCCGGTCGAGGCGACCGATCTGTTCATCCCGTTCCTCAAGGAGAGCGGGTACGACGTCACGGTCTCCGACACGACCGCGGCGTACCTCGATCTCGACGGTGTCGACCTCGTGCTGCAGTGCGTGACGATGAGCGAGATCGAGCCGGAGCACTTCAAGGGTCTGGAGGCGGCGATCCGGCGCGGTACCGGGTTCGCCGGCTGGCACGGCGGGATCGCGGACTCGTTCCGCAAGAACGTGGACTACAGCTTCATCACCGGCGGACAGTTCATCTCGCACCCGCACGGGTTCACGGACTACCGCGTGAACATCGTGAAGGACCACCCGATCGTCGAGGGCATCACGCACTTCGACGTACACACCGAGCAGTACTACGTGCACGCCGACCCGACCAACAACGTGCTCGCGACGACGACGTTCGAGTCGCACCCGGACTACCCGTGGATCGAGGGCGCCGTGATGCCGGCGATCTGGACCCGGACCTGGGGCGAGGGCAAGGTCTTCGTCTGCACGGTCGGCCACAAGCTGGACGATCTGGAGACGCCCGAGGTACGGACGATCATCGAGCGGGGGCTGCTGTGGGCGAGCAAGTGACCAACGTCGGCATCGTCGGTACCGGCGTCATCTCCGGCACGTACCTGGACCACCTGGCCAAGCTCCCCGGCGTCGATGTGGTCGCGGTCGCCGACCTGGACCTCGCCAGAGCAGAGGCCGTCGCTACCGGCAGCATCCGCGCGCTCACACCGGACGAGCTGTACGCCGCTGACGACGTGGACATCGTCCTCAACCTCACCATCCCCGCAGCCCACGCCGCCGTGCACCAGGCCGCGCTGGCAGCCGGCAAGCACGTGTACGGCGAGAAGCCGCTGGCCATGGACCGCACCGAAGCGGAGCCGCTGCTGAAGTACGCCGCCGCCAACGACCTCCGGATCGGCTGCGCACCGGACACGGTGCTCGGCACCGGCACCCAGACGGCTCGCGCGGTGATCGACCGCGGTGACATCGGCACCCCGCACGCAGCGACCGCGTTCATGGTGACGCCCGGCCACGAGTTGTGGCACCCCGCGCCCGAGTTCTACTACCAGCCCGGCGGCGGACCAGTCCTCGACATGGGCCCGTACTACGTGACCAGCCTGGTCACCCTGCTCGGGCCGGTGGTCCGGGTCACCGCCCGCGCGGGCCGGGCGAAACAGCAGCGGACGATCCATACCGGACCGCGCGCCGGGACCGTGTTCGACGTGGAGGTGCCGACGCACGTCACCGGCGTACTGGAGCACGAGTCGGGCGCGCTGACCACCGTGCTGATGTCGTTCGACGTATGGGCCGGGCGGCTGCCGCGGATCGAGGTCCACGGTACGGACGGCAGCCTGTCCGTGCCGGACCCGAACGGGTTCGACGGGACCGTCGAGATCGTGACTCCGGCGCAGCGCGAGTGGACCGAGGTACCGGTCGCCGGAGGGTACGCCGGAGCCGGGCGCGGGGTCGGTGTCGCGGACATGGCCCGGGCGTTGCGCACCGGCGAGCCGCACCGCGCGACCGGGGAGCTGGCCTACCACGTGCTCGACGTACTGGAGTCGTTCGTGGACTCCGCCGTACAGGATCAGCCCCTCGATGTGGCCAGTACAGTGACGCGTCCCGCGGCCGTTCCGTTGGGAGCGTCGCCCGAGACCGCCTAGACTGGCACTCTGAACGATTGAGTGCCAGGGGAGTCTGGCCGGAGAGCCGGAGAGGGTGGTGCGCGTGCTCGACGAACGCAAGCTGGATGTGCTCCGCGCCATCGTCGAGGACTACGTGGCCACCCATGAGCCGGTCGGTTCGAAGACCTTGGTCGACCGGCACAACCTCGGCGTCTCGCCGGCAACCGTGCGTAACGACATGGCTGCGCTGGAGGAGGAGGGGTACATCACCCAGCCGCACACCAGCGCCGGCCGGATTCCGACCGACGCGGGCTACCGGCTGTTCGTCGACAAGCTGAGCACGGTCAAGACGCTGTCGATCGCGGAGAAGAAGGCGATCACGTCGTTCCTGGCCGGAGCGGTCGACCTGGACGACGTCGTCCGCCGTACCGTCCGGCTGCTCGCCCAGATCACCCGCCAGGTCGCCATCGTGCAGTACCCCTCGCTGAACCGGTCGAGCGTCCGGCACATCGAGGTCGTCACGATGAGCCCACGGCGGTTGCTGCTGGTGCTGATCACCAGCAACGGCCGGGTCGAGCAACGGCTTGTCGAGCACCCGAACGACGTCGACGAGCAGCTGATCGCGGACCTTCGGTCCCGGTTGAACACCGCCCTCGCCGGGCAGCGGCTGACCGACGCGACGACGTCCCTGGCCGGTCTGCCGGAGCTGTTCGCGCCGGCCGACCGGACGATCGTCGCGGCGATCGTCACCACCTTGCTGGAGGCGTTCACCGACGAGGTCGGCGAGCAGCGGATCGCGGTCGGCGGCGCCGCCAACCTGACCCGGTACGGCGACGACTTCGAGCGGAACGTGAAGCCGGTGCTGGAGGCCCTGGAGGAGCACGTCATCCTCCTGAAGCTGCTCGGCGAGGCGACCAACCCGCAGACGCTGACCGTTCGGATCGGTCACGAGAACCCGTTCGAGGAACTGGCCACCACGTCGGTGGTCGCGACCGGGTACGGGTCGCGGTCGGAGGCGCTCGCCACCCTGGGCATCGTCGGCCCGACCCACATGGACTACCCGAGCACGATGGGCGCAGTACGCGCCGTCGCGCGTTACGTCAGCCAGATCCTGGCCGAATCCTGATGAAGACAACCCCCTGGTCTGGAGTATGAGCACCGATTACTACGCCGTCCTAGGTGTCAGCCGTGACGCTTCACCGGACGAGATCAAGAAGGCGTACCGCAAGCTGGCACGCCAGTACCACCCGGACGTGAACGACTCCGAGGACGCGCACCAGAAGTTCCAGGAGATCGGGCGCGCGTTCCAGGTGCTCAGCGACCCGCAGAAGCGGCAGATGCACGACCTCGGCGGCGATCCGTTCGCCTCCGCGGCCGGCGGACCGGGCGGGGCCGGCTTCGGCCAGGCGTTCACGTTCACCGACATCATGGACGCGTTCTTCGGCCAGACCGGCGGGGCCACCCGCGGGCCGCGGCCGCGGACCCGGCGCGGTCAGGACGCGCTGATCCCGCTGCGGATCGACCTGGCCGAGGCGGCCTTCGGTACGACGCGGGAGCTCAAGGTCGACACCGCCGTACTGTGCCCGACCTGTAGCGGGTCCGGCGCGGCGGCCGGGTCCGAGCCGGTCACCTGCGAGATCTGCCACGGGCGCGGTGAGGTCACGCACACGCAGCGGTCGTTCCTCGGCGAGGTGCGGACGATGCGTCCCTGCCCGAACTGCCGCGGCTACGGCACCACGATCCCGAGCCCGTGCGTCGAGTGCGCCGGCGACGGGCGCGTGCGCTCCCGCCGTACGGTCACCGTCAAGATCCCCGGCGGCGTCGACAGCGGGACGCGCGTGCAGCTGTCCGGTCAGGGCGAGGTCGGTCCCGGCGGCGGCCCGGCCGGCGATCTGTACGTCGAGATCGAGGTCGAGCCGCACGACATCTTCACCCGTAACGGCGACGACCTGCACTGCACGGTGACGCTGCCGATGACGGCGGCCGCGCTCGGTACGACGATCGATCTGCCGACGCTCGAGGGCGAGACGACCCCGCTGGAGATCCGTCCTGGTACGCAGTCCGGCACCGCGACGACCCTGTCCGCACGCGGCGTACCGCGGCTGCGGCATGCCGGTCGCGGCGACCTGATCGTCCAGATCATCGTCGAGACCCCCACCAAGCTCGACGACGCCCAGGCCGAGCTGCTCAGGCAACTCGCGGTGGTGCGCGACGAGGAACGCCCGCAGGGCCAGGTCCAGGCCACCCACAAGAGCGTCTTCGGCCGCCTCCGCGACGCCTTCGGCACCCACTAGATGACATCTCGACACCCCGGGGACGACTCGCCGCCTCTCAGCGGCGCGGGGAGGTGTTTGGTAGGTGGGGGTTGCGGTGTTCTTTCGCGCTGACCTCGGCGGCGACGAGTTGGTGCTCGACGGTGCCGAGGGACGGCATGCGGCCCTGGTACGGCGGATCGGGCCGGGGGAACGCGTTCGGCTGACGGACGGGCGGGGGACCTGGGCCGAAGGGGCCGTGGTCGCTGCGTCCAAGGGCGGCGTGACGGTTGCCGTCGATGCACGGGGGAGCGTGCCGGCGGCGGCTCCGCGGGTCGTCGTGGTGCAGGCGGTGCCGAAAGGCGAGCGGGCCGAGCTCGCGGTGGAGATGCTGACCGAGGTCGGCGTCGACGTGATCGTGCCGTGGAACGCGGAGCGCAGTCAGTTCCGCGCGAACCCGGAGCGGGTCGAGAAGACGCTCGCGAAGTGGCGGGCGTGGGCGTTCGAGGCGAGCAAACAGTCGCGACGTACCTGGTTCACCGAGGTGACCCCGATCGCCACCACGTCCGAGGTCGCCGAGTTGCTGGCCGGCGCCGCGCTCCGCGTCGTACTGCACGAAGAAGCCACCACCCCACTGGCGTCCCTCGAACCGCCCGCGACCGGCGACATCGTCATCGTGATCGGCCCCGAAGGCGGGATCGCACCGACCGAGCTGAAGGCCTTCGAGGCCGACCCGGTCCGCCTGGGCGACACCGTACTGCGGACCTCGACGGCCGGCGTTGCCGCCGCAGCGGCCCTCCTGTCCCGCTTCCGCTGGGCGTGAGCGACGTACGCTGTTAGACAGGAACCGAACACAAGGATCGAATATGTCCGTCGAGTCAGCGCGTGCCCGTACGCTCAATCATGTCGAGCCCGCCGAGGTGCCGTTGCAGGCCGCATTGGATGCGCTCGCGGACCCGGTGCGCCGGTCGATCCTGCGTGACCTGGCCGTTCACGACGACTGGACGCGCGCCTGCGGCACGTTCGACCTCCCGGTGAAGAAGGCGACCGCCAGCCACCACTTCGCCGTACTCCGTGCCGCCGGCCTGATCGAACAACGCGACGAAGGCGCCCGCCGCCTCAACCGCCTCCGCCGCGAAGAGTTCAACACAGCCTTCCCCGGCCTCCTCGCCGCCACCATCGACCGCCAGGACTGAGCAACTACTTCACGACGATCGACTTGGTGTCCGTGTCGGTGATGCTGCCGTCGGCCGCCGAGATCTCGAAGACCTCGAGGGTGTAGGTGCCGGGGTCGAGTTTGGCGATGCTGAAGGCGAAGGGGGCGAACTTGTACGCCTCGGTGGTCTGGGCTGCGCCTTTGGCAACCACCGCTCGGGACTTGTCGGAGACGATCCGCCAGTTCACCTGGGCTTCGAAGACGGACGCGATACCGGTCACCTTCACGGGAGTTGTGACGACGGTGTTGTCGTCCGGGGAGGTGACCCAGATGAACGCCTGTACGTCAGTGGCTTCTGCTCGGCTCAGAGGCTCGCTGGTGTCGACCTGGCCGAACAGTTTGCCGCCGGCCCGACCCTGCTCGGTGACCTGGACTCGCATGGCGCCAGAGTCCTCCAGAGCACCCTGAACCGTGTAGACGAGTTGTTGCGTCGCGACCTTGGCGAGGTCGGGGTCGAGGGTGGCTTGGGGGAGTTGCTTGAAGTCGACGGTGACGACGCCGTTCGAGCGGGTGACGGTGTTCAGGGCGGCGCCGCGCCAGACCGAGTAGTAGTCCGGGTCGGTCGGCTGCTTCGTGGTCATGATGCGGACCGCCTGCTCGGCCGGGCGGCCGCTGACCTGCGCCCAGGTGCGGTACAGGCGGGCGGCCGACTTCTTCGGCGCGCCGACCTGCTGGCCGAGCCAGTAGACCGGGACGACGGTGCTCTTGACTGCTGCTTCGGGTACGCCGCGGTCCGTCGGGTTTGCGGTCTTCGCGGACGGTGAGGTGCTCAGTGCCTGGGACGGTTCGGGGGAGGCGGTCAGCGCCGAAGGGGTCGGGCTCGGTGGTACGCCGGTCGCGGTGGTCGTCGTACCGGATCCGGCGACCGCGTCGCCGTCGTTGGCGGTGTTGGCGGGGCCGTTGAGCATGGTGAATGCGCCGATGGCCGCGGCAGTGCCGACGGCGGCGAGGCCTGCGGTCAGGAGCCAGGGGCGCCGCGCGGCGGGACGCTGGGCGTGCGCGCGGGCGCGGATCTCCGGCAGTACGTCGGACGGCTCGATCCGGTCCGCCTCCTCGTGGAGGGACCGCCGCATCAGCTCGTCGAACGGGTCGTTCTGGTTCTCGTTCATACGTTCTGCTCCAGGAGCTGGCGGAGCGACTTGCTCGCGCGCGCGGCGTGGCTCTTCACGGATCCCCGGCTGATGCCCATCGTGTCCGCGATCTCGGCCTCCGACAGGTCACCGTAATAGCGCAGGACCATCACTGTGCGTTGCTTCTCCGGGAGGGTCCGCATCGCATCGATCACCCGGTCGGTCTCCGCGGTCCGCAGTACGGCCTGTTCGGCGCTCGGCTCGTCCGGAAGGGTCCGAGGGGTGTGCTTGTCCACGACCACCAGGTGGCGCTGGCGGGAGCGGCAGCGGTTCACCACGGCGGTCCGCAGGTACGCGAGCGCCTTGTGCGGGTCGCGCAGCCGGTGCCAGCGGCCGTGCATCGCGACGAACGCGTCCTGAACGATCTCCTCGGCCGTACCGGTGTCGCGCAGCAGCAAGGCGCCGAGGCGGACCAGCGACGTGTAGTGCGCGGTGTAGACAGCCGTCAGCGCCTCGTCGGCATCCCACGAGGACTCATGTGTCACGCACTCTTCGTACACCACGGCCGGTTGTGCCACGAAAAGACGACGCAAAGACCCCGTCCCAGGTTGACAACAGCCCATGACCGGCGCGTCCGGACTAATACCGGTGAGGCTGTCGGCGGGGGCGGCTAGCATGGGTGGACTACTTCATCGGCATCAGGAGGGGAACAGGCTGTCCAGGCCACGCAGTATCGAACCGGAGGCGCGCCCGAACGGCACAGTTGCCGGCGCAGCCGCCGGCACGCAGGCGTCGCACAAGATCGTCGTGCCGAACAGCATCGACATGGTGGCCCTGCTCGGAGCCCGGGACGAGTTCCTCCGCATCGTCGAGAAGGAGTTCGCCGCCGACATCCATGTCCGCGGCAACGAGATCACGCTGAACGGCGAGCCGGCCGAGCTGGCCCTGGCCGAGCGGCTGATCGACGAGCTGATCGCGGTGATCCGCACCGGTCACGGGCTGACCGCCGACTCGGTCGAGCGCAGTATCGCGATGATCAAGCAGGCCACGGCCGAGAGCCCGGCCGACGTGCTGACGCAGAACATCCTGTCCAGCCGCGGCCGCACGATCAGGCCGAAGACGCTGAACCAGAAGCGGTACGTCGACGCGATCGACAAGAACACCATCGTGTTCGGCATCGGCCCGGCCGGTACCGGCAAGACCTACCTGGCGGTCGCCAAGGCGGTCCAGGCGCTGCAGGCCAAGGAGGTCACCCGGATCATCCTGACCCGGCCGGCCGTCGAGGCCGGCGAGCGGCTCGGGTTCCTGCCCGGCACCCTGTCGGAGAAGATCGACCCGTACCTGCGGCCGCTGTACGACGCGCTGCACGACATGCTCGACCCGGAGTCCATCCCGCGGCTGATGACCGCCGGCACGATCGAGATCGCGCCGCTGGCCTACATGCGCGGCCGGACGCTGAATGACGCCTACATCATCCTGGACGAGGCGCAGAACACCTCGCCGGAGCAGATGAAGATGTTCCTCACCCGGCTCGGGTTCGGCTCCAAGATGGTCGTCACCGGCGACGTCACCCAGGTCGACCTGCCGAACGGGACGCACTCGGGGCTGCGGGTCGTGCAGGAAATCCTCGAGGGCGTCCAGGACCTGACGTTCTGCCGGCTCACCGCGCACGACGTGGTCCGGCACAAGCTGGTCGGGCGGATCGTCTCGGCGTACGAAAACTATGAAGGTAGTGCTGAGAACCACCGATGAACGTCGAGGTCAACAACGAGTCCGGGGTCGAGATCGACGCGCACGGACTGATGCGGCTCAGCCGGTTCGTGCTGTCGTCGCTGCGGCTGCACCCGGAGTGTGAGCTGTCGATCAAGCTGGTCGACGAGGACACCATGGCGCGATATCACGTCGAGTTCCTGGACCTGCCGGGTCCGACCGACGTGATGTCGTGGCCGATGGACGAGCTGCGGCCGGGGTCCGACGGCGACGCCGACGAGGACCTGCCGCTCGGGCACCTCGGCGACATCGCGCTGTGCCCGACGGTCGCCGCCGCGCAGGGCGCGAAGGCCGGTCACGGTACGTGGGCGGAGCTCGAGCTGCTGACGGTGCACGGCATCCTGCACCTGCTCGGTTACGACCATGCGGAACCCGCCGAGAAAGCGGAGATGTGGGACATCCAGGGCCGCCTGCTGGAAGCATGGCGAGCACCTGGAAACCGGCTAGAGGCGTGATCTCACGATGACTTCCCACGACCTGGTTCTGCTGGTTGTGGCTGCGGTGCTCGTTCTGCTGGCCGGGCTGTTCGCCGGGGCCGAGGCGGCGCTGTCGTCGTACTCGAAGGTGCGGGCGAACGAGCAGGTCGAGCTGGGCAACCTGCGGGCGGTTCGGCTGCGTGACCTGCTGTCGGACGCCCCGCGGTACCTGAATTCCCTGCTCCTGCTCCGGCTGATCTGCGAGATCACCGCGATCGTGCTGGTCGCCCAGGCGCTGTCCGGGGTGCTCTCGGTCACCTGGGAGCACGTCCTGATCACCGCCGTGGTGATGGTCCTGGTCTCGTACGTGATCATCGGGGTCGCCCCGCGGACGCTCGGCCGGCAGCACTCGGACCGGTTCGCGATCATCTCGGCCGGCCCGGTGATGGCGCTGACCAAGATCCTCGGTCCGCTGCCGAAGTTCCTGATCCTGATCGGCAACGCGCTGACGCCCGGCAAGGGGTTCGCGGAAGGCCCGTTCGCGACCGAGGCCGAGCTGCGGGCGCTGGTCGACTACGCGGAGAAGTCCGCGGTGATCGAGTCCGGCGAGCGGCAGATGATCCACTCGGTGTTCGAGCTCGGCGACACCATCGTCCGCGAGGTGATGGTGCCGCGGACCGACATGGTCTACATCGAGAAGCACAAGAAGCTCCGCCAGCTCACGTCGCTGGCGCTGCGCTCCGGGTACTCGCGGATCCCGGTGATCGGTGAGTCGCTCGACGACATCCTCGGCGTCGCGTACCTCAAGGACGTGATGCGCCGGGTCTACGACAACGCGCAGTCGGAGTCGACCGAGCGGGTCGAGTCGGTGATGCGGCCGTGCATGTACGTCCCGGACTCCAAGCCCGTCGACGAGCTGCTCCGCGAGATGCAGGCGGCCCGGATGCACCTGGCGATCGTCGTCGACGAGTACGGCGGTACGGCGGGACTGGTCGCGATCGAGGACATCCTGGAGGAGATCGTCGGCGAGATCACCGACGAGTACGACGAGGACCCGGACTCGGTGCAGCAACTGTCCGACGGCGCGTACCGGGTGTCGAGCCGGTTGCCGATCGACGAGCTGGGCGAGCTGTTCGGCGTACCGCTGGACGACGACGACGTCGACACCGTCGGCGGCCTGATGGCCAAGCTGCTCGGCAAGGTGCCGATTCCCGGCGCCGAGGTGGGGATCGCAGGTCTGTCGCTGACCGCGGAGCGGCCGTCCGGCCGCCGGAACCAGGTAGGTACGGTTCTCGTACGGCGCGAGGAGCCAACTCCCGCGCCGCAGGACCAGAACCACCAGCACGCCTGACCCAGGAGCCCACCCGCTCCCCATCATCGCCTTTTGGAGTTTTGTTGTCAGATCTTTCGGCGGAGGACGCCAAACTCGTCACGCTCGCCCGCGCTGCCCGTGCACGGACGCGGGCCGCTGAAGGAGCCGCCGTACGGGACTCCGACGGACGGACGTACGCCGCTTGCACGGTCGCGCTCGACACGGTCGAGCTGACCGCGCTGCAGCTGGCGGTGGCGATGGCGCTCGCGTCCGGCGTGAAGGGTCTGGAGGCGGCCGCGGTGGTCACCGAATCCGAATCCGCCGATGTCAGTGTTGGCGTCGTACGGCACTTCGCCGGCGCCAACATTCCTGTAGTACTTGCTCTTGGCACTGGAGAGGTCCGCGATGTCGTCCACACCTGAGAACTTCAAATCGGGGTTCGCCTGCTTCGTCGGCCGGCCGAACGCGGGCAAGTCCACCCTCACCAACGCCCTGGTGGGGAAGAAGATCGTCATCACGTCGTCGAAGCCGCAGACCACGCGGCACGCGGTCCGCGGGATCGTGCACCGGCCGGACGCGCAGCTGATCCTGGTGGACACACCCGGTCTGCACAAACCCCGCACACTGCTCGGTGAGCGGCTGAACGATCTCGTGAAGACGACCTGGGCCGAGGTCGACGTGATTGCGGTCTGCCTGCCGGCCAGCGACAAGATCGGTCCGGGCGACCGCTTCCTGGCGGCCGAGGCGGCGAAGGTCGCGAAGACCCCCAAGGTCGCGCTCGCCACCAAGGCCGACCTCGTCGAACCCGACCGGATGGTCGAGCACCTGGCCGACATCCAGGCGCTCGGCGAAACCTCCGGTATCGAGTGGGCGTCGATCGTGCCGGTGTCCGCGACGTCCGGGTACCAGGTCGACCTGGTCGCGGACGAGCTCGTGAAGCTGCTGCCGGTCGGTTTTCCGCTCTACCCGGACGGCGACGTCACCGACGAACCGGAGGAGACGCTCGTCGCCGAGCTGATCCGCGAGGCGGCGCTGGAAGGTGTCCGGGACGAGCTGCCGCACTCGATCGCGGTCACCATCGACGAGATGAACCTGCGCGAGGACCGGCCCGAGGACAAGCCGCTGCTCGACATCTACGCGAACATCTTCCTCGAGCGGGAGAGCCAGAAGGGCATCGTGATCGGCCACAAGGGCGCCCGGCTGCGCGAGGTCGGCGCGGCGGCCCGGCGGCAGATCGAGGCGCTGCTCGGGACGCCGGTGTACCTCGACCTGCACGTCAAGATCGCCAAAAACTGGCAGACAGACGCGAAGAACCTGCGCAAACTGGGATTCTGATGAACCTGCAGAATCCCGTGTACGACGCTTTGACGGGGCCGCATGCGTCCTTCGCCGAGGTCCGCGGCAACGCCCGCCGCTACCCGTCCGCGATCGCGCCGTTCCTGGCGCTGCCCGGCGACCCGACGGATCAGGACTGGTCCGACGCGGCCGAACTCGTCGGACCCGGCACCGTGGTCGCACTGATGCGCCCTGAGTTCCCGCTCCCGGACACCTTCAAACTGGACCGCGCGATCGACCTGGTGCAGTTCGTGGCGCCGGCTTCGCTTCCGGCCGAGGACCCCGAAGCGGTCGTCCTCGGCGTCGACGACGTACCCGAGATGCTCGCGCTCGTCGCCCTGACCGACCCGGGCCCGTTCCGGAGCCGGACGATCGAGCTCGGCACGTACGTCGGCATCCGCCGCGCCGGCGAACTGATCGCGATGGCAGGTACGCGGTTCGCGCTACCCGAGTACACCGAGATCAGCGCCGTCTGCACGCACCCGTCGTACCAGGGCCAAGGCCTCGCCACCCGCCTGATCCGCACGGTCGCCGCCCACATCACCGCAACCGGCCGCACCCCGTTCCTGCACACCGGCGCCGCCAACAGCGCCGCGATCCGGCTGTACCGTTCGCTGGGTTTCACCCTCTCCAATGAGATGAAGGTCACAGTGGTCGAGGCGGTCTAGCCTGGAACCGTTGCAACAAGGTGCAAAGCGCCGCGTTCTGTCCCCTGCGCACGTTATGCTCGCGCACGATCTCGAGGCCCATCGAGGTCAAACATGTCCTGAGGGGGACTCCCAGTATGAAACTGCAGCGCCTTGCGCTCGCCCTGGCCGGCGTCGGCATGCTCGCCGCCACGGCCGCCGCCGTACCGGCCACCGCCGCCGTCCGGTCCAACCCGACGTCCGCGATCGCCGACCCGGCCAAGGGCAATCTGAAGACCACGCCGAACACCAAGCTCGCCTCCGGGGGATGCGTGCAGGATGTCGGCTTCAACACCCCGACGCCGGGGATCAGCGACGTCGTGGTCACGCCGGCCAAGCCGCCGCGCGGTGAGTTCTTCGACGAGTTCAAGTTCGTCGGCACGCGTCTCAACACGACGTGGTACGGCGTGAAGACCGACGCGCACTTCTATTACCACAGCCTGTTCGTGCAGGGCGGCACGCTGTACCGCGGTGTCACCTACTTCGACACCGACAACGCGCGACCGACGTACGCGCGGATCGGCTCCGGCTGGACCAGCTTCACCCAGCTCGTGACCTCGAACTACGCCATCACCGCGCCGAACCGCTCGTACCTGTACGGGCTGAGCACCAACGGCAGCCTCTACCGCTACGCGGCGTCGGGTGCCACCTTCCGGGCGCTCGGTCACTTCCCCGGCTTCAAGGGCTTCAAGGCGATGACCGTGATCTCCGAGACCCCGACCTACGACACGCTCCTGATGACCACCAAGGCGGGCGCGCTCTGGACGGTCCGGATCCCGGCCGCGGCCTCGACCAAGCCGGTCCTGAAGCTGGTCCGGAGCACGGGCTTCGCGGCGTACGAGTCGCTGGCCGCCAGAGAGTGCGGTGAGAGGGGCGGCACGCTGGTGACCGGTTTCGACAACGACACCGACTCGGCGTACCAGTACGCGACGAGCAAGTTCAACGGCTCGAAGACGGTCGTCACCTCCTACGGCCGAGTCACCGGCGGCACCATCGCGGGCACCGGCATCTTCTCGGTCACCGGCCACTGGAACCAGCTCGTGGGCGAGTGAGCTTTCAGCAGTACTTTCAGCAGTAAGGCCGGGGGCGTCGCTGGTTGCGGCGCCCCCGGTCTGTCTCAGAGCGTCTTCTGGTAGGCCAGGATCCGGGCGACGATCTTGTAGTTGAGTTGTTCGTTGATGCTGATCATGTGGTTGTTCGACTCGGCGTTCCAGGTGTCGACCTGGGTCAGGGCCGGCTCGGTGTCGCGGAGGTTGAGGAGCATCGCGGACTTGAGCAGGGCGCCCAGGCGGTGGCCGCGGTGTTCGCGGGAGACCGCGGTGTCGTGCTGGTGGCCGACGTGCGGGCGCTCGCGCTCGACCGCGACGACCGTGTGGCCGGCGAGTGCGCCGGTGGCCTTCTCGCGGGCGACAAGGCGATGGATCGTGTGGTCGCTCTTCGCTTGCGCTTCCTCGTATGCGCGCAGCCGCTCGGTGCTGTAGACGTCGTCCTCGATGTCCAGGTCGTCCGTCGGGGCGTCGTTGATGGACGCGGTGACCGCGATCATCCCGTCGAGCATGTCGTCGGGCAGCGCCCCGGTGAGCGTGACCAGCTCGTACGCCGTGGACGCCGCGACCGCGTCGTCGTACAGCGACTGGACGATCGACCAGTCGAGACCGGTCAGGTCCTGGCGGCGGTTCACCTCGACGGCCTTCTGCGCGTACCCGTGCTTGCCCGCCAGCGCGATCGCCTCGGGCAGGTCGAATCCGCTGTACCCGATGATGCTGCGTCCGGCGTCGCGACCGAGCTGCTCGACGTACTCGAACAGCGCCGCCTCGACCGCACCGTCACGGTGGTCCGGATGGACGGACAGGTCGAACCACACGTGGTTGGTGTTGTCGTACGTCGGCAGCGAGACCACGAGCAGGCCGACAGCCGCACCGTCGTCGTCCCGCGCCAGGTACGCCTGGTGGGGATCCAGGTCCCAGCCGTAGCGCAGCATGTTCGCGAAGCCGCGTGGGGTCGCCACGAGCATCTCCGGGCAGTCCTGCATCACGGCAGCACTCTGTACGGCGACTGCGTCGACGCAACCGGCCTCGTCGTCGGGTGACAGATTGATGATCTCCACGCCCACAGCGTCCACCGCGACAGCCGGTTACCGCACCTGGTTTATCCGAGGTCGGGTTTTGGCATGCCGTACGCGTGCTCGACGGTCATCGAGAACATCAACCGCTTGTCCCGCACCATCACCGCGCGGTACTCGTCCCAGTCCGGGTGCTCGCCGGACGCGATCCGGTAGTAGTCGACGAGATCCTCGACCACCGCGTCGCCCGGTTCGGCGGCGACCGGGCTGAGGTCGGCCTTGCCCTCGAGTACGACGTACGAGCGGCCGCGGGGACCGTCGACGTACAGGCTGGCGCGCGGGTCGCGGCGCAGGTTCTTCGTCTTCGCCCGCCCGTCGGTGAGCGAGACGCGCACGCGCGTCCCGTCGAACACATAGGTCACGTTGGACAGCTGCGGCCGGCCGTCCCGCTTGATCGTGACCAGCACGCCGAGCCCGTGGGCCCCGATCCGCTCGAGCAGAGTTTCCGTCATGCTGCAACCTTAGGAATTCAAGCGCCCTTGAACGCAAGGAGCATCCTCAGCTGAGACGCGATCACTCTGTGTGTCTCGGCGGTCGAGACCCCCGGTTCGACGGGGCGGGGGAGTTGTGCATAGACTCACAGGCATCATGCGGCACCAGCTTCTCCTCCTTCGCTGCCGCGGCGAGGCCTGTTAAGGCCGGTTCCCTCGCCGCGGAGTTTCGTCGTACAGCCGGTCGTCCAGCGACCTTGAGCTAAGACGTATCCGAGGAGAACCCCCGTGGCACCGAAGAACCAGCCCCAGCCTGTACAGCAGCCGTCCGGTCTGCCGATCCACCGCTACCGCGCGTTCCCGCCGATCGAGCTGCCCGACCGCACCTGGCCGGCGAAGTCCGTCGACCGCACCCCCCGCTGGCTGTCCACCGACCTTCGGGACGGCAACCAGGCGCTGGTCGAGCCGATGTCCCCGGCCCGCAAGCGGCGGATGTTCGACCTGCTGGTGAAGATGGGCTACAAGGAGATCGAGGTCGGTTTCCCGAGCGCCAGCCAGTACGACTTCGACTTCGTCCGCAGCCTGATCGAGGACGACGTGATCCCGGACGACGTGACGATCTCGGTGCTGACCCAGGCGCGCGAGGAGCTGATCGAGCGCACCGTGCAGTCGCTGCAGGGCTCGCCGAAGGCCACCATCCACCTGTACAACGCGACCGCGCCGCTGTTCCGCCGGGTGGTGTTCAACGTCGACAAGGCCGAGTGCCGCACGATCGCCGTCCGTGGGACCGAGACGGTGATGAAGTACGCCGACGAGATCCTGGGCGACTGCGAGTTCGGGTACCAGTACAGTCCGGAGATCTTCACCGGCACCGAGCTGGAGTTCGCGCTCGAGGTCTGCGAGGCCGTCAGCGACGTCTGGCAGCCCGCCGAAGGCCGCGAGATCATCCTGAACCTGCCGGCCACCGTCGAGATGAGCACCCCGAACGTGTACGCCGACCAGATCGAGTGGTTCGGCCGGCACCTGACCCGGCGCGAGCACAGCACGATCAGCCTGCACCCGCACAACGACCGCGGTACGGCGGTCGCGGCGACCGAGCTCGCCCTGATGGCCGGTGCGGACCGGGTCGAGGGCTGCCTGTTCGGCCACGGTGAGCGCACCGGTAACGTCGACCTGGTCACGCTGGGGATGAACCTGTTCAGCCAGGGCATCGACCCGCAGATCGACTTCTCCGACATCGACGAGATCCGCCGCACGGTCGAGTACTGCACGCAGATGCGCGTCCCGGAGCGGCAGCCGTACTCCGGTGATCTGGTCTACACCGCGTTCTCGGGCTCGCACCAGGACGCGATCAAGAAGGGCCTGGAGGCGCTGGACAAGCAGGCCGCGGCCGAGGGCAGGCCGGTCGGCGACATCACCTGGGAGGCGCCGTACCTGCCGATCGACCCGAAGGACGTCGGCCGCAGCTACGAGGCCGTGATCCGGGTCAACTCGCAGTCCGGCAAGGGCGGCGTCGCGTACATCATGAAGTCCGAGCACCGGCTCGACCTGCCGCGCCGGCTGCAGATCGAGTTCAGCCGGGTGATCCAGCAGCACACCGACAACGAGGGCGGCGAGGTCGGCCCGCAACAGATGTGGGACATCTTCGCGGCAGAGTACCTGGCGCCGGGCCCGCTGTCGCTGCTCAGCGTCAACTCGACGTCCGGTGAGGGACAGGGCGACCAGTTGCGGGTTCAGGTCTATGCCAACGGCGTACCGCACGAGTTGGTTGGCGAGGGCAACGGTCCGGTGTCGGCCTTCGTGGACGCGATCAAGCCGCTGAAGTACGACGTACGGGTGCTGGACTACCACGAGCACGCGCTTTCCGCGGGCGGTGACGCGCTGGCCGCGGCGTACGTCGAGTGCGAGGTCGGCGACGACGTGTTCTGGGGTGTCGGCCGGGACGCCAACATTCTCACTGCGTCGTTGAAGGCCGTGGTGTCCGCTGTCAACCGCGCCACGCGCTGACCGCGTTCGAATCCTTACCCCGAGTTGCCCGTCTCCGTGTCGGAGGCGGGCAACTCCTGTACTCCCCGATACCTTTTCCTCACGGACCGCAACGTTGTCTCAACGTTGCCTCAAGTCGTTGACTCGGTGACTGAGGTTGCGCACACTATCGTCACTATGCGCAGATCCTTGCAAGACCATTTTCTTAAGTCTTGCTGTTGAGTGGTCTGCGCCACCGACTTTTCCTTGGTAGTCGCGTGGAGGTGAGCAGTGAGTGGTGCGGTCGACACGTCCGCGACGAAGCTGATCGAAGGACCGGTCGTCGAACCGAGACCCTCGGCTGCTCGGCGTTTTGTCAACGCCTGGCTGGTCCGAAGACTCTTCAAGGCGGTCCTGACGGTCTTCATCGTCACCACCGGCACGTTCTTCCTGGTCAGATTGTTGCCCGGTAACCCGGTCGACACCTATATCCAGACGCAGATCGCGCAGACCGGTATCTCGTACGAGGCGGCCGCCGCGCAGGCGAAGAACCTGTTCTCGCTCGACCCGAACGCCCCGGTGATCTCGCAGTACGGGACCTACATGGTCAACCTGCTGCACGGCGACTTCGGCAACTCGGTGCTGTCGCCGGGGACCACGGTCGCGCAGGTGATCAAGACCTACCTGCCCTGGACGTTGTTCTCGGTCGGCGTCGCGACGGTCTTCAGCTTCGTCATCGGCATCGTGGCCGGCATGATCATGGCCTACCGCCGGGAGAGCTGGATCGACCACCTGCTGACGTCGATCGGCTCGCTGCTGCACGCGATCCCGAACTACATCCTGGCGATCCTGATCGTGGTCTTCCTCGGCGTGAAGTTGCAGCTGTTCAACCTGACCGAGGCCCGCGGCTCGTACACCCCCGGGGTGCAGCCGTCGTTCAGCCTGAGCTTCCTGAACGACATCTTCTACCACGCGTTCCTGCCGATCCTCGCCTACGCGTTGACCACGGTCGGCTCCTGGGCGCTGGTGATGAAGTCGTCCACGGTGGAGACGCTCGGCGAGGACTACGTGACGGTCGCCCGGGCGCGCGGTCTGTCGGACAACCGGATCCGGTCCGGGTACGTCGGGCGCAACGCCGTACTGCCCTTGTTCAGCCAGCTCGCGGTGTCGCTCGGATTCGTGGTCGGCGGCTCGATCTTCGTGGAGAAGATCTTCGGCTATCAGGGCATCGGGTTCAGCCTCTTCAACGCGGTCAACGGCCGCGACTACCCGGTGCTGCAGGGGATCTTCCTGGTCGTCACGATCTCGGTGGTGGCGGCCAACCTGCTCGCGGACGTTCTCTACAGCCGCCTGGATCCGCGCATCCGGGTCGGCGGCACGGGCAAGGGGTGAGGACATGACTGAGGCAACAATTCCCGTCTCGGCGGTCGGCACCACCGGCGTCTCCCGGTTCGCCGGCATCCTGAGCTCGCTGCGCCGCAGCCCGGCCGGTTTCATCGGCTTCGTGATCGTCACCCTGCTGGTGCTGATCACCGCGATCGTGCCGTTCTTCCTCCCGGAGGTGGCGCCGAACGTCAAGGAGATCCTGCTCCCCGCCGGTTCCCCCGGGCACCTGCTCGGCACCGACAACGAGGGCAAGGACGTCCTGATCCAGATGATCGGCGGCGGCCGGACGGTGATCTTCGTCGGCTTCTTCGCCGCGGCGATCTCGACCGCGCTCGCGATCGTGCTCGGGTCGCTGGCGGCGTACCTCGGTGGCTGGGTCGACTCGGTGGTGGTCACGCTGGCCGACGTCTTCCTGACCGTTCCGCAGATCGTCCTGCTCGCCGTCATGGGCGCGTTCTTCAAGCTCGACTCGCCGATCCTGCTCGCGCTGCTGGTCGGCGGCCTGTCCTGGCCGGTGCTGACCCGGGCGGTGCGCGCCCAGGTGTTCTCCCTGAAGGAACGCGAGTTCGTCGAGGCCGCCCGGCTGCTCGACCTCGGCACGATCAGGGTGGTGTTCGTCGAGATCCTGCCGAACATGGCCAGCTTCATCCTGATGAACTTCATGATCGGCGTCACGAATGCGATCTACCAGCTGGTCGGCCTCTACCTGCTCGGGCTGGCGCCGCTGAGCGGGGCGAACTGGGGCATCATGCTCAACCGCGCCTGGATCGCCGGCGCCATCTTCAACGACGCGAGCCTGGCCTGGATCCTCAGCCCGATCTTCGCGATCGTCCTGCTGCTGCTCGGACTGGTGATGATGACGAGATCCCTCGAAGAGATCCTCAACCCGCGGCTCCGGGACCGGTGATCGCGATGACTACGACATCTTCGAGCGACCGCGCACTGCGCGGCGGCCAGGGCAAGCCGCTGCTGTCGATCCGCGACTTCAAGGTCGAGTACCGGACCGGTTCCGGTACGACGGTGCAGGCGGTCCGCGGCGTCGACCTCGACCTGTTCCCGGGCGAGAGCCTGGCGCTCGTCGGCGAGAGCGGCTGCGGCAAGACTACGTTCGGGCTCGGTCTGCTGCGGTTGCTGCCGCGGCTCGGGCACGCCAGTGGCCAGGTGACCTTCAACCGCGGCGACGGCACCGAGATCGACGTCCTCGGCCTGGACGGCCGGGACCTGCGGCAGTTCCGCTGGCGGGACGCGGCGATGGTGTTCCAGGGCGCGATGAACGCGTTCAACCCGGTGCTCAAGATCCGTGCGCACATGCACGACACGATGCGGGCGCACACCAAGGCCACCAAGCAGGAGATCGAGGACCGGGCCGCCGAGCTGCTCCGCCTCGTGCGCCTCGAGCCGTCGCGGGTGATGGACAGCTACCCGCACGAGCTGTCCGGCGGTATGCGGCAGCGTGTGCTGATCGCGATGAGCCTGCTGCTCGAACCCGAAGTACTGATCCTCGACGAGCCGACCACCGCGCTCGACATCCTCACCCAGCGGTCCGTCGTCGACGTCCTGCACGAGGTGCGCGAGCGGCTCGGGTTCTCGATGATCTTCATCTCCCACGACCTCTCGCTGGCCGCCGAGCTCGCGGACCGGGTCGCCACCATGTACGCCGGGCGGATCATCGAGACCGGCGGCGTCCGGGACATGTTCTACCGGCCGCGGCACCCGTACACGCTCGGGCTGATCAAGGCCGTGCCGCCGATCGTCGGCGACCTGCCGGACATGGAGTCGATCCCGGGCGGCCCGCCGAGCCTGGCCGCGCTCCCGAAGGGCTGTACGTTCAGTCCGCGCTGCAAGTACGCGACCGAGGAGTGCAACGAGGCCGACCCGCCGCTGATCCCGATCACCGACGAGCCGGGCGACTACCACGATGTCGCGTGCATCCACTCGAAGGACGTGCACCTCGAACGCGCGGTGCAGAGCGAAGACTTGGGGACCGCATCATGAGCGCGCAGGAGTTGTCTGTCCAGGACGCGGTCCGGACGCCGTTGATGACGCTCGGCGGAGTCAGCCAGGTGTTCGACACCAAGGCCGGACCGATCCGCGCGGTCGACAACATCGACCTGTCGGTCAACCCCGGTGAGGTGCTCTGCCTGGTCGGCGAGAGCGGTTCGGGGAAGACCACGGCGGCCCGGATGGCGGCGGGCCTCGCCCGGCCGACCAGCGGCCAGGTGGCCTTCGACGGCACCGACATCTGGTCGATGAAGCGGAACGACTTCACCACGTTCCGGCGCAGCGTGCAGTACGTCCACCAGGACCCGTACGCCTCGCTCAACCCGACGCGGACGATCCAGCAGACGATCACCGCCCCGCTGTTCAAGCACGGGCTGGTGAAGACCAAGAAGGAAGCTGCGGACCGAGCCGTCGAGCTGCTCACCAAGGTCGATCTGACCCCGGCCGAGAACTACCTGCCGAAGTACCCGCACCAGCTGTCCGGCGGTCAGCGGCAGCGGGTCGCCGTCGCCCGGGCGCTGACGCTGGACCCGAAGCTGATCATCGCCGACGAGTCCACGTCGATGCTGGACGTGTCGATCCGGATCAGCGTGCTCGCGATGCTCGGCCGGCTGCGCGACGACCTCGGCGTCGGGTTCCTGTTCATCACCCACGACCTGGCGATCGCGAAGTACTTCGGCTGGCGCGGCAAGACCGCGGTGATGTACCTCGGCCGGATCGTCGAGTTCGGGCCGACGCCGAAGATCATCAACGCGCCGACGCACCCGTACACCCGGGCGCTGATCGACGCGATCCCCGAGCCGGACCCGGACCTGACCAAGACCAAGGGCCGCGAAACCCTGCGCAGCCTGGAGATTCCGAGCCTGGCGCACCTGCCGGCCGGCTGCTCGTTCCACCCGCGCTGCCCGCAGTTCGAGGACGGGCTGTGCGACGGGGCGGTCCCGCAGCTCACCACGATCCGATCCGGCCAGTCCGCCGCGTGCCATGTGGTCGCGCGCGACGGCGTACCGAATGTCGGCGATGCAGGACGGCCGGATGAGCCGGGGGCCTGATGCCGTCCCAGATCGGCCGAGTGGCGCTCAGCTGGGCAGCATTCCTGGTGCTGGCCAGCGGAGTCCTGCTGCTCACCCTGACGCCGGGCACCCCGGAGTTCGTCGTCACCTTGTTCACCTTGTGTTTGGGCCTGCTACTGGGCCTGGTGGTCGTCGTCGGCGTCATCCTGACCCGGCGCCGGGAAAAACGCGAGGGCGGTAGTTAGTCCCACCAGTAAGTAGTAACTGACCCACATGGGCGTGCGGTCAGTCCAGAAAGGACGAAGGAATGAGTCCCACCGGCACCAACGATTCCGGCACCAACGCGCCGGGCGCCAGCGCCCAGACCAACGCGATTTCCCGTCGGCACGTGCTCCAGATCTTCGGTATCGCCGGTGTCGGCGTGGCCGGCATCGGATCAGCGGCCGCGTGTTCGCCGAGCAAGCCGAACGCCAGCGGGGGTGACAGCGGCAAGTCCGGCAACAAGGAGTTCCACGGGGCGTACCCGTACCAGTTGCCGCCGAAGGGTCACTTCAACCTGATCGCCGGTGTCACCGACGGCATCCAGGCCAGCAACAGCCCGTACTTCGACCTCGTCTACCCAAGCGCCGGCATGTACTACTGGGCCGACAAGAAGTGGGAATGGATGATGGCCGAGTCCGGAACCCTGGACGAGGCGACCAAGACCTACACCCTGAAGCTGCGCTCGGGCCTGACCTGGAGCGACGGCAAGCCGGTGACCGCGAAGGACGTCGTGTCGACGTTCAACCTGCGCTGGCTGCTGCGCCAGCAGGACTGGACGTTCCTGTCCGACGTCAGCGCCAAGGACGACACCACCGTGGTGTTCACCATCGGTACGCCGTCCACCGTGCTCGAGCGCTACATCCTCCGGGCCGGCATCCTGCCGGACTCGGTCTACGGTGAGTGGGCGACCAAGGCCGAGACCCTGCGGAAGGCCAAGACCAGCCTGGACAGCGCCGAGGGCAAGCAGCTGAACGGCGACTTCCAGAAGTTCCGTCCGGAGAACCCGCCGGTCTCGGGCCCGTTCAACTTCGATGTGAAGAGCATGACCAACGCGCAGATGTCGCTGGTCAAGAACGACAAGGGCCTGTTCGCCGACAAGATCGGCTTCACCAAGGTCGTGCTGTACAACGGTGAGACGTCCGACATCTCCCCGGTCGTGCTGAACAAGGACGTCGACTACGCCACCCACGGTTTCGCGGTGGCCACCGAGAAGACCCTGCTGGGCAGCGGGTTCCGGATCCTCCGGCCGCCGGTGTACTCGGGCCCGTCGCTGGTGTTCAACTACACTGCGCACCCGGAGCTCGCGGACGCCCGCGTCCGGCAGGCGATCGCCTACGTGCTGGACCGCAACGAGAACGGCACCGTCGCGCTCGGCGACTCCGGCAAGCCGTGCAAGTTCATGGCCGGCTTCTCCGACATCCTCGTGCCCGACTGGGTCTCGGACGCGGACCAGAAGAAGCTGCAGGCGTACGAGAAGGACGAGGCCAAGGCCACCTCGCTGCTGACCGCGGCCGGATGGAAGAAGAACGGCGGCAAGTGGACGTTGCCGAACGGCAAGCCGGCCGCCTACGACATCAAGTTCCCGACCGAGTTCGCCGACTGGAACCCGGCCGCCACCAACGCGGCCGACCAGCTGAACAAGTTCGGGTTCAACATCACCAAGCGGGGGATCACCTTCACCCAGCTGAACCCGGACGTCCTGGCCGGCAAGTTCGACATCGCCATCCAGGGCTGGGGCGCCTCGAGCCACCCGCACCCGTACTTCGCGTTCGTCCAGGACCTGTACACGTTCAACTACGTGATCGCGGCGAACTCCGGCGGCAAGGGAATGAACTTCCCGCTCAAGCAGACCACCTCGGCGGGTCCGATCGACCTGCAGTCCGTGGTGGACAAGTCCGCTCAGGGCCTGAATGTCGACGAGCAGAAGAAGAACATCACCGCCGCGGCGATGGCGTTCAACGAACTGCTGCCGATCATCCCGCTCTGGGAGCGCTACGGTAACAACCCGGCGCTCGAGGGCACCCGGGTGGCGAAGTTCCCGGCCGACGACGACCCGATCCTGAAGAACGCGCCGTACGCGGACAACTTCGTGATCATGGGCATGTACAAGGGCACGGTCGCGCCGGTCTAAACGATTGGCGTTCTGACCCGATTGTTTGGTTGGGTCGGCCGGGTGATCAGTATTCGCGAGATCGACCCGGCCGACCTGGCCTTGTTCGACGAGTGGTACGACGCCTTCCGGGCCGGCGCGGTCGCCGGACGGGAGGCCGCGCTGGTGACCGGTCGCGAGGCCCTCGGGTACTCGCTGCGCAACCCGGGTCCGCTCAAGCAGCGGATCGCGGTCGGTGCGTTCGAGGACGACCGGGTGCTCGGCGGGATGCTGTTCGAGTACCGGCTGACCGACAACCTCGATACGGTCGAGGCCGAGATCGACGTACCGCCGGCGCATCGGCGGCGGGGGATCGGTACGGCGCTGTGGCAGTGGGCCGTCACCCGATCGGCGCAACTCGGCAGGACGATCGTCCAGACCGAGCTCGGCGTACCCGGTGGCGATTCACCCGGGGCCGCGTTCGCGGAGCGGCTCGGGTTCGAGGTGGAGCATGTCGAGGAGCACCTCGTCGTACCGCTGCCGTACGACGACCTGCGGCTGGAGGACCTGCGCTCTTCCGCGGGCCGGCTCGACGGGTACCGGCTGACGTCGTGGGCGGGGTTGTGCCCGCCGGAACATCAGCAGGCGTACGCCGACCTGCACACCGCGATGGATCTCGACGTACCGACCGGCGGCATGACCCGTGAGGTCGTGCCGTGGACCGTCGAGAAGCTGGAGGCGAGCGAGGCGCGGATCGACCGGAACTATCTCGCCCTCGTGACGATGGTGCACACTCTCGCCGGCGAGCCGGCCGGCTACACGCTGATCTATCTGCCGCGGGCCGACGCCGAGAACGCCCAGCAGGACGACACGCTGGTACTGCGGGAGCACCGCGGCCACAACCTCGGCACGTTCTTGAAGCTCGCCAACCTCGAGCAACTGGCGAAACACCGTACGACGCAACGCTTCCTGCACACGTGGACGGCGCTGACCAATGCCCCGATGCGCAAGGTCAACACCCGCTTCGGATTCCGCGCGGTCGAAGAGCACCGTGAACTGGAGCTCCGCCTGCCCAGCCTCCGCCCGGCGGCCCGCGGCGTGATCGTCGATCCCGACGACCGCGTCCTGCTGGTCCGCTTCGAGTTCGGCGACGGGCCGCTGTGGGCTACCCCGGGCGGCGGTCTCGAGGCCGGCGAAACCGTGATCGAGGGGCTGCGGCGCGAACTCGTAGAGGAGGTCGGCTTGCGGGACTTCGCCGACCCGCCGCACCTCTGGCACCAGGAAGTAGTTGCCGAGGGCCACGCAACCGGATACGACGGAGTCATCAACGACTACTTCCTGATCCGCACGGACCACTTCACGCCCGCGGGCTGTCTCACTGCCGAAGAACTCCGTGCCGAGAACGTCTACGACATGCGCTGGTGGACATCGACCGAACTCGCTGCTTATGACGGACCCTTCGCACCCCGGGAGCTGCCCGCGTTGATCGAGCGCTTGCTGCAGTCCGGCCCGCCCAACACACCCACTCACCTGGTTCTGTGAGAGACCTGTGCGAACTCTGCAAGAAAGGGAGCTGTGGGCAACGAGAACGCCTAGCTTCGGGGTGTGAAGCCTCGGCATACCACTGACTGGTTCGTCCCCGTCCACTCCCTCGGCGACATCGCCGCACCGCAGATCGGCCGCCTCCCCGACGGTCACCGGGTCGGCATCGCGTTCACCACCCTCGCGAACCTCCGCACCGCGTCCGGACCGCAGCAGGAATGGATGCGCCTGACCGAGGAAGCCCTGCGTGCGACGCTCTCGCCACTCGGTGTCACCAGGATCCAGCTCGACCCCGTGCTGGTCGGCCCGGATGTGCAGCCGTCGTACCCAGCTCAGCCTGCCCTCGTCCCTTGACGCGCGGCCGTTGTCCCCTGACGTGTGCCCTTGTCCCTTGACGCGCGGCCGTTGTCCAGGCGGGAATCCCGGCCCCTTGCCCCGCGGGCGGCGTCGCGGCGGTAGGTTCGAGGCATGCGTGAATCCCAGCTCGGTGACCTGACCGTTTCAGCCCTCGGCCTCGGCTGCATGGGCATGTCCCAGTCGTACGGCGTCCGCGCCGACGACTCCGAGTCCATCGCGACCCTGCACGCGGCGATCGACGCGGGCTGCACCTTCATCGACACCGCCGACGTGTACGGCGACGGCGAGAACGAGGAACTCGTCGGCCGTGCGCTGGGCGGCCGCCGCGACCAGGTGGTGCTCGCGACGAAGTTCGGATTCAAGCGTCCGGCGTCGGCCTCGGCGCTGCCGTCCGTCGTCGACGGCTCGCCTGCGTACGCCGCTCAGGCCTTGGACGCCTCGCTGCGCCGGCTGGGTGTCGACCACGTCGACCTCTGGTACCTGCACCGCCGCGACCCGCAGGTCCCGATCGAGGAGACCGTCGGGGCGATGGCCGCTGCGGTCGAGGCCGGCAAGGTGCGGTACCTCGGACTGTCCGAGGTGAACGGCGAGACGGTGCGCACGGCGCACGCCGTACACCCGATCACCGCCGTACAGAGCGAATGGTCGCTGTGGACGCGGGACCCGGAGACCGTCGTCCTGCCGACGCTGCGTGAGCTCGGCGTCGGGTTCGTGCCGTTCAGCCCGCTCGGGCGCGGGTTCCTCACCGGGCAGATCAAGTCTCCAGAGGATTTCCCTTCGGATGACATGCGGCGAGGGCTGCCGCGGTTCCAGGGCGAGAACTTCCAGCGGAACCTGGACCTGGTCGCGCAGGTGCAGTCGCTGGCCGCATCGAAGGGCGTGACGCCTGGGCAGTTGGCGCTCGCCTGGTTGCTTGCGCAGGGCAACGACGTGGCGCCGATCCCAGGGACGAAGCGGCGGACCTATCTCGCCGAGAACCTCGGCGCTCTGGACGTCACGTTGAGCGCCTCCGAGTTGGCTGAGCTCGACGAGGCGTTCCCGCCGGACGCGGTGGCCGGGCAGCGGTACACCCAGGGCGGGATGGACCTGGTGGGCAAGTGATCGGCGTCACCGGTTCGACCGGACAGCTCGGGTCGCGGATCGTCGCACGATTGACCGACGTACCGCTGCGGCTGATCGTCCGGGATCCGGCGCGGGCTCCGTCGGTGCCCGGTGCCTCTGTGGCGCAGGCGGCGTACGGCGAACACGCGGCGCTGCTGTCGGCGCTGGACGGGGTCGACGTACTGATGTTGCTGAGTGCAACGGAATCGGCGGATCGGGTCGCGTTGCACAAGGCAACGGTCGACGCGGCGGTCGCTGCTGGTGTGCAGCGGATCGTCTACACGTCCTTCGTCGGGGCGGCGCCGGGGGCGACGTTCACGTTCGCGCGCGACCACTGGCACACCGAGCAGCACATCCGGTCGACCGGTGTCGACTTCACGTTCCTGCGCGACAACCTGTACCTCGACTTCGTGCCCGGGTTCGTGGGCTCGGACGACGTGATCCGCGGACCGGCGGGGGACGGGCGGGTCGCCGCGGTCGCCCGCGACGACGTGGCCGCGGTGGCGGCGCAGGTGCTCACCGGGTCCGGGTACGGCGGCGCGACCTACGACCTGACCGGCCCCGGGGCCTTCACCTTGGCCGAGGCGGCCGGGGTGTTGACGGAGGCCTGGGGCCGCAAGGTGCGGTACGAGGCCGAGACGCTCGACGAGGCCTACCGGTCCCGCGAGTCCTACGGCGCCGCCCCGTGGGAGGTGGCCGGCTGGGTCACGTCGTACGCGGCCATCGCCAGCGGCGAAATGGGACACGTCTCGACCGCTGTCGCCGACATCACCGGGCATCAGCCGATCAGCCTCGAGGAGTATGTCGGCCGGGAATGAGACACTGACCTCGTGCCGCTCTACCGGGATCAGGCGATCGTGCTGCGCACCCAGAAACTGGGTGAGGCGGACCGGATCGCCACGCTGCTGACCCGCGCCAACGGCAAGGTCCGCGCGGTCGCGAAGGGCGTCCGCCGTACGTCGTCACGCTTCGGCGCCCGGCTCGAGCCGTTCAGCTACGTCGACCTGCAGCTCGCCACCGGCCGCACCCTCGACGTCATCACCCAGGCCGAGTCGATCTCGGCGTACGGCGAAGGCATCGTCAACGACTACGCCCGCTACACCGCCGGCACCGTCCTGCTCGAGACCGCAGACCGCCTCGTCGTCGAGGAGAAGGAACCCGCCACCCAGCACCACCTGCTCCTGGCCGGCGCCCTCCGCGTCCTGTCCACCGGCGAACGCGAACCGGCCCTCGTCCTCGACTCGTTCCTGCTGCGCTCACTCGCGATCTCCGGCTACGCCCCGTCCTTCGACGACTGCGCCCGCTGCGGCGAACCCGGCCCCCACCGCGCCTTCAACCCCGCCGCCGGCGGCATGGTCTGCACCACCTGCCGCCCACCCGCCTCAGCCATGCCGTCCCTCGCCACCGTCGCCCACCTGGCCGCCCTCCTCACCGGCGACTGGCCCACCGCCCTCCAAGCAGACCCCCGAACCCGCCGAGAATCCACCGGCCTGATAGCAGCCTTCTTCACCTACCACCAAGAAAACCAACTCCGCTCCCTACCCCACCTAGACCTAACCCCCAACCCCCACCTAGCCAGCTAACCCACTCACCACTCCCGCCCCGGCCACCCGGTCGGTCCTGGCCGTGAATTCCTTGGACGGTCCCGAGACGGACCTGCGGTTGGGCTCGGGGTCCTGGGCGGCGCTCCGATGAGGACCGGTCGTGAGGATTGCAGAGGCTGCTGGCCCGCCCATGCATGAGCGATCGCACGTTTCGCATCCAGCTCGGCTTGCCGTGTTGCGACGCCCCCGCTGAACTCCTGCCAGCCGTCGAACCGGCCGAGGCCGGGTTGCCGATCATTCGGACTGCGGTTCAGGCGGGCGCAGACATGCGCATAGATGTTGTTCCGTCCGCGGCGAGGTTTGATCGCCAGCAACTCCCGCCGCGCCAGCTCACCCGGTGCTGTCGGCCCGAGCTCCCGGAACACCAGCCGATAGTCCGCCGGTCGTCCCGGATCCGACTGGAGGTACGCCGTCACGCAGTCACGCAGATCACCTTTCCCTCGCGCGTAGGTCAGCGCGTGATGCCCGTCGGACTTGCCTGCGGCGAGATCGAGCATCGCCCGCACCACTTGGCGTCGGAGCGCAGCCGCAGGACCGGACGGATTCCCGCTCGCCGCGACATCGATCCGGCGATAGTCGAGATCGAAATCGGGCCCCGCCACCAACCGGTACCCGACCCCGAGGTTCATGACTCCTCTCGGTCCTCACGCCGCAGTTCCTCCAGCAGTTCCTGTGTCTCAGGCCCCATCCGAGCAGCCCACTCGTCCAGGTCCAGGGGGCGGCTGCCGGGGAGTGGCTCTGTCGCGTACCTGCGCACGGTGGGATCGTCGACAACACCAGTTGGCGGGTGATCATCACCGCGGAGGTCGCGGTACTGCGCCGTCGACATGACCACAGCCTCCGGCTCACCATCCGCACCCCACACCACCGGAGCCCCGGTCCCGGCCCGCGCGCCCTCCACGATCTGCGACAGCTGTCGGGCAAGCACCGCCGGCTCGACCACCTCATCGCCAACCACGAACTTGGCTTCGCCCCCGAGGTCCTCGAACTCGTCGTACGTGAGCATGACCGCCTCAGGAACCCCATCCCCAAAACTGAACGCCCACGCTCCCGCCCGAAACCGCGCGAGCACCCCCGCCAGATCCGCCCCAACCTCACCAACAGAAGCCCAACTCGTCATCCCCCGAATCTATTACCTCCCACCCACCTCCCGCGGAACTTATCCACAACCCCACCCCCGCCAGACCCACCCCCACCCACCAACCAACCCCCGCCAAGCCCAAAGCCGCCCCTCAAGCAGCACCACCGAACAGCACGCCCTCCCGCAGCCACTTCCTGTAGACCCGGCACCGACTCCCGCTGACGACAGCGAGCCAGCCACCTGCTGTGCAGCCAGCAGCGAACCCGCCAGCCGTCGTACCGCTACCAGCGCCCCCCAACTTGTTGTGCCGCTGGCAGTGAACCCGCCGGGCGTCGTACCGCTACCAGCTCGTTGCGCCACTGACGGGTTGCAACCCACCACCGGCGAAGTGACCTGCCAGCAGCCACCCCGCGCACCCACGCCACCCGTGCCCCGAGCAGCCCCGCCACCCGCACCCCGCGCAGCCACGCCACCCGTGCCCCGCGCAGCCACGCCATCCGTACCCCGCGCAGCCACGCCAGCCGTGCCTCGCGGCTGCCTCGCACGGGCGCGTCGCCCGGCCGCCGAGTGGAATCGCCACGCATCACGGCGAGTCGTGGCGATTGGTCGGTCCTCGGAACCGCGAGTCGTGGATTCAGGCTGCATCCAGCCACCAAATCCCACGACTCGACGCCCCAGACAGGAAGAAGCCAGCGAAGTCGGACGACGTACCTCCCCAGGCCAGAGGACGTACCGCCACAAGCCAGGGGACGTACCGCCAGTCAGCCACCGCGAGAAGCGGCCTCAGTCCGACAGGGGGCCCGGGTCTCCTCGTCAGCACGCGGCGGCGCTGGGCGCGACGACCTCGCCGCCGTTCGGATCGACAAGCACCGGGACTGCTTGTCCGATCCGGAGCTGCGTCGCGGCCTGCTGGGTCATGGCGATCTGCCCGCTATCACCCAAGCTGCTCTGCCAAGTGATGTCCCACTGCGCGATCGCGTTCACGGGGTACTTGCAGCTCGGCAGCTTCTGCGATGTCTTCACATAGCGGTGGCCGCAGGTAGGCGAAGCCTTCACACCCACCGACTTGTCGTACGGCGTCCCCGGCCCTTCACAGCGGACCGTCGTGCCGTCGCCCATGGACCAGTTGATCGCTTTGACGTGTGCCGTCACCGTCACTGTCAACCCAGGCACGCTCGCACTCCGCACGATGGGTCCCCAGGTGTTCTCCGACTTCGTCACCCACAACCAGACCGGCATGTTCACCAGACCGATCTGACCAGGCGCCGGCGCCGTCTTGACGAGAGGGGGAGCCAGGTGCATTTCCCCAATTGCCTCGTAGACCAGTGTCACCGGGTCGACCACCACGGTGTCAGGCCTACCGGGCAGCCAGATCCACCGCGTCACGAACCGAATGCCCTGCTCGTGAACACAGATCCAGATAGCGCCGTCGGTGTGGCCTTGCCAGGAGGGGTCGCTCTTCGGCGGCTGCGGGCTGAGTCTCCGCAGGTAACACTGCTGGCTGTTCGACCAGTTGCCGAGGCGCGACGTACACGCACGCGAAGCGCCGCCGTCCATGCAGACGCGCTCCGGCGTCCTGGTGGTCGACTTGGCGGGCTTCTTTCCCGGCTTCGTCGTTGTTCGCGGATCTTTAATGGTGGAGCCCAGCATCCAGATGCAGATATGGCTGCTGTAACAGACGAGGACGTAGTCGCCTTCGGGTTTAGGCGGAGTGGTGCTTCGTGCCCATGCGGGCACCACAAGGTCCGCCGAGATCAGCGCGAGCGTCACCGTGGTGAGGGTGACGAGACGCCTCAGCATGAACCTAGATCCTTCTCGTCGACGAGGTACCACATCTTCGTGGACTGGCCGGTGGCCGGAGCGTAGACAACCTGAGCCTGGATCTTGTGGCGATTGCCGTTTGCGGGGATGCCGGGAACAGGTTGGTGGGTCTTCTGGTAGTACAAGCCGATCTTCGAGGTGTCCAGGCACACGTTCAGTCGCACCTCGGGTTGCTCGGCCTTGAGTTTGACCGATGCAACGGACAGGACTGCGACGGCCATCTTGCCGTTCTGATACCAGCCGCGCTCCAGGTTGAACTGCACGTCGGTCAAGACGCGGACCAGCCAAGCCCCGCCGGTGCCGGCTTGCAACAGTTTGGCATCCGTTGCGGTGACGGGATTGTTGAGTGCGACATCGATGGCGGCTCGAGCTGACATGTAGCGCGCCTTGGCCGCCGTGATGGCGGCCTGTTCGGCCGGGGTCCAACTCGGAGTTGAGGGGCTCGTCGGCGTCGGCGTTGGGGTGGGGGAGGTTGTGGTCGGGGTGGTGTTGGGCCGGCCGGCTTCGGGGGAGGCGTTGCAGGCGGTCAGCAGGGTGAAGGTGCTGAGCGTTGCTACGGCGGTGAAGAGCGGTCGGCGGGGCATTGGGTGGGGCTCCGTTCTTGGGTGTTGTTGTGTAAAGGGTGGCATACGGAGGGTGTTCGAAGTCGGGAGTTGTCCACAGGTTGCAGGTTGTTGCAGCGGGCGGTGGGGGGCGGGGGCGGCCGTGCGTCGGGGTGGTTGGGGCTGGTGTTGGGGGAGGGGTGGTGCGGCGTACGGCGTGGTGTGGCTTTGTGCATCCGGTCCGTGGGGGCGGAGGCGGTGGATGCGGATTTGGTGCACAAAGAGGGCTGGGGGAGGGCTGGTCGGCGAGGTCGCGTGATGGGGGGCCGGGGCCGTCGGGTTGTGCGGGTGGAGGGGCCGCGGTGGGCTGGTGGGTGCGGGCGGGGCGGCGGCGGTGCAGGTTGTGGGGCGCGGCGTTGGCGCGCAAGTCGTGGCGCGGCGGTGGCGCGCAAGTCTTGGGGCGGTGGCGGTGGGTGCACGGGGTTGGGGCACGTGGGGTGGGGATGGGCGGGGGATGGGAGACTTTGGGGTATGTCGCCTATTGGTCGTCGTCGGGGTCGGGGGGTTGTGGGGCGGGGGGAGCGGAAGGTGGTGGTGGCGCCGGAGCGGCATTCTTCGGGGGCTTTGGTGCCGGCGGTGCCTAAGGAACTGGTGCCTCGGCATGTGGCGATCGTGATGGATGGGAACGGGCGGTGGGCCAAGCAGCGGGGGCTGCCCAGGACCGAGGGGCACAAGGCGGGGGAGGCGAGCCTGCTCGATGTGATCAAGGGCGGGATCGAGATCGGGGTGAAGTACATCTCGGCGTACGCGTTCTCGACCGAGAACTGGGCCCGGTCGCCCGAAGAGGTGCGGTTCCTGATGGGGTTCAACCGTGAGGTGATCCATCGGCGGCGTGACGAGCTGGACGCGATGGGGGTCCGGGTGGTGTGGTCGGGGCGGCGGCCGCGGTTGTGGAAGAGCGTGATCGACGAGCTCGAGTACGCGCAGGAGCGGACCAAGGACAACGACACGATCACCTTGCAGTTCTGCGTGAACTACGGCGGTCAGGCGGAGATCGCGGACGCGATGAAGTCGATCGCGGCGGAAGTTGCTGCCGGCAAGCTCAAGCCGGACCGGATCACCGAGAAGACGATCGCCCGGCATCTCTATGCGCCGGACATCCCCGAGGTGGACCTGTTCGTCCGGTCGTCGGGGGAGCAGCGGACGAGCAACTTCCTGGTCTGGCAGCTCGCGTACGCCGAGATGGTGTTCCTGGACACGCTCTGGCCGGATTTCGACCGGCGGGACCTGTGGCGGGCGATCGAGATCTACGCGCAGCGAGACCGGCGGTACGGCGGCGCGATCCCGAACGAGGTCGCCGCGGACAGCTGATCCCGCGGTACCACAAGACGCGAAGGGGTGGGAACCGGAAGCAGACCCACGAGCGTCTACGCTCGTTGTGCAAGGCATCTATCGTGACGGGAGCAGGAGCGTGCGGCGGACGAAGGGCGTGAGCTGATGGCGGACGAGGAAGAGTACGCCGGCTTGACCGACCGGATCGCGACGGCCGTGACCCAGACGCAGGGAACGCTGCAGTCGGTGGCCAACGATCTCAGTGACGAGAACATCGGCCGGATGCTGGGGCGGCGGATGGAAGAGGTCGGGATGCTGCGGCCGGGCGTCGACAGCCTCCGCGCGCTGGAGGACCGGGTCGGCGAGGCCCAGGGCGCCGCCAAGGAGCCGGCGAAACAGGCCCTGGTCTCCACCTACCGGTCGTACCAGGTCGAGGCCGGGAACCTGTCGAGCCGGATCGGAGGGGCCGAGCGGAACCTCGACGAGCTCCGCGAATCCTTGCACCAGCGAGCAGGGTCCCTGAAGAACGCCCTCCGGGATCTGGAGCGGATCGAGCAACTGCCGGATCGTCAGACCGCCGACGTGGCGAAGCTCCGTGCGGGCGTCGAGTACCTGAACACTGTCGTCGGCGTTGTCGACCAGCGGGTCGAGCAGATGATGGGCGACCTGTCCAGGGGGCGGTCGTCGGCCAACAGCCTCGAGCACTCCGCCGCCAGGATCGGCGCCACCCGCGAGCATTCCACCGAGATCAGTGCCGCGACCCGCGACATCGGGGGCGCGATCTCCCAGACGCAGCAGCAGGTCGGCAGCCTGCGGACGGAACTCGACCAGCGCAGTGCGGGATTCCGGGAGATCGGCCAGTTCTCGATCGACGTCGCCAACCAGGCGTCGGTCGAGAAGCAGCAGGCGGATGTGGAGGCGGCCCAGTTGGCCGACGCGGCGCGGGCAGGCTTCACGCCGCAACCCGCGGTGGACCCGCGGATCGCTTACTCGATGGGCGCGCAGGAGTACCGTCCAGACACGGACGGGCGCTCGACGGAGCGGGGACAGGACCGCTAGCCGGTCACCGTCCGGGTGAGGGGAGTAGGCCGCGTTCGATCGCTACGGTGACGGCGCGGGTGCGGTCGTCGACGTCGAGTTTGGCGAACAGGCGTTGGAGATGGGTTTTGACGGTGGCCTCACCGATGAACAGTTCGCGTCCGATCTCGGCGTTGCTGAGGCCGCGGGCGACGGCGGCCAGCACCTCGAGTTCCCGCGGCGAGGGTTGCGCGGCGGCGGGTGCGGCCGGCGTACGGAGGCGTGACATCAGCCGCGCCGCGACCGGCGGGGCGAGCACGGTCTCGCCGCGGGCGGCGGCCCGGATCCCGTTCAGCAGTTCGGCGTGCGGTGTGTCCTTGAGCAGGTACCCGGCGGCGCCGGCCTCGACCGCGTGCAGGATCTCGGAGTCGGTGTCGTACGTCGTCAGCACCAGTACCCGCGTCGCCGGGTAGGAAGACACGATCGCCCCGGTCGCCGCGACCCCGTCCATCCGCGGCATCCGCAGATCCATCAGTACGACGTCAGGCAGCGTCGACTCGACCAGCGCCAGCGCCTCGGAACCGTCGCCGGCCTCGCCGACCACGGAGATGTCGTCGGTCACCGACAGCATCCCGCTCAGCCCGGACCGCACCACCGGATGGTCGTCGACGACGAGTACCCGAATCACGCATCCTCCTGTACCGCGGGAATCAGGACCTGGACCCGGGTCCCTCGACCCGGCGTACTTTCCACCTCGACGGTGCCGCCGGACTCCTCGACCCGGCCGCGCATCGCGTTCAGCCCGAAGCCGCCCGACACCGACCCCGGCGTGAACCCGGACCCGTCGTCGCAGATCTCGATCCACACCCGACCGTCCGACAGCCCCAGCGTGATCAGCACCTGCGTGGCCGCCGCATGCTTACGTACGTTGGCCAACGCCTCCTGCGCCGCTCGGAGCAACACCACCTGCTGCGCCTGCGGCAGCGCCGTGACCTCGTCGTCAGGCAGGTCCAGCGAGACCTGTACGTCGACACCGGTCTCGGCGGCGAACCGCTCCGCCTGACGGCGCAGTACCTCGGTCAACGTTGCCTCCGACAACGCAACTGGGGTGAACGCGGCAACCAACGCCCGCGCCTCGGCGAGATTCTCCCGCGCGGTGTCCTCGATGGCAGCCAAACGTCCCGCGGCGTTGCCACCCTGTGAGAGCTCGGCCGCCGCGGCCTGGGCCAGCATCACGATCGAAGTCATCCCCTGCGCGAGCGTGTCGTGGATCTCCCGCGCCATCCGCTCCCGCTCGGCCATCACACCGGCGCTGTGGTGCGCCTCGGCGAGCTCGTCCCGCGCCGACTCGAGCTGCTCGATCAGTTCGGCGCGCTGCTGACTCTGCGTGATCACCTTCTCGATCCAGATCCCGAACAGCAGGCTGACCACGAGACTGACCAGCATCCACGGCAGGATGTCCCAGAACGCGTTCCAGCCCCACCCCGCGCTCCACAACTGCGCCGTACCGACGCCGAGCACCAGCAGCAGGCTGAGCCCGACCCCTTCGCGAATGTCCTCGCACAGCAGCCAGATCTGCGCCGACGCGATGAACATCAGGAACACCGACTGCGGATAGATCCCGATCAGCACCATCAGGCAGGCGATCAGCACCAGCCGATAGGCGTACGACGGGAGCGCCCGGCGGGACCGCATCGCGTACAGGCCGATGAACTGGTACGCCGCCCCGAGAACCACCACCGTGCCGGCGAACAGCGCCTGCCGCACGGCGCCGAGGTCTCCGAGGAACGACAGCGCCAGCGTCATCCCGAGCAGCACCCAGAACACGATGTGCCAACCGACCAGTGTCCGTGTCCACACGGGCTGTCCGGCGCCACCGCGAGAGCTCTGCACGGACCCCATCTTCCTCCACACCAGGATCCACACACGAGGCCCGGTCCACGCCGGTGACAGCTCGGTACGACGCCGCTCCGGAAGGGAGGACGTCGTACCGGTGAGCTGGTTCATCAGCCCGCGTCCCGGCGGGTCCAGCGGAACACCCGCTGGGCGAGGAACAGGCCGACGATCAGCCACACGGTCAGCACGATCGCACCGGTGCCGAGCTGCCAGGACCCGCCCGGCTCGTTCACCTGGAACCCGTCCGGCAGGAACACCGACCGCATCCCCTGGGCGAGCCACTTGAGCGGGAAGACCGACGCGACGTCGCGCATCCAGGCCGGCAGGCTGCTGTAGACGAAGTACACGCCGGACATGAACTGCAGCAGCAGGACGACCGGCGTGATGACTGCGGACGCGGCCTTGCCGGATTTCGGTACGACGCTGAACGCGATCCCCAGCACCGAACCCGAGGCCGCGCCGAGAACGAAGATCCAGACGAAGTTCAGCCACTTCGACGGCTCGGTCGGGATGTCGACGCCGAGCAGCAGCCCGGAGATCGCCAGCAGCAACGCGAACTGTGCGATCGAGGTGATCAGCACCTGGCCGATCTTGCCGATGAAGTAGGCCTGCGGGGGCATCGGCGTACCGCGGAGCCGCTTCAGCAGACCCTCGTCGCGCTCGAGGGCGATGCTGATCGCGAGCGACTGGAAGCTGCTCAGGAAGATGCCGGAGGCGATCATCCCGGGAGTGAAGTACGTCGCGGCGTTGACGCCGTTGAAGTCGGTGTCGCCGAAGACGGCGGAGAAGATGCCGAGGAAGATGATCGGGAAGAAGAACGTGAAGATCAGCGCCTCCTTCTCCCGGAAGAACTCGCGGACCTCGAGCTTGGTCCGGGCCAGACCCACCGAGAGGGTGGAGGGCAACGGCTTCGTGGTGGTGTCGGCCATCAGAGTGCTCCAGCTTCGATCGAGACAGCGGCGTCGGCGGCGTTGGCCTTGCCGATCAGGTCCAGGTAGATGTCTTCCAGGCTCGGGCGGCGGACCTCGAGCTCGGGCACCTCGCCGCCGAAGCGCTGCATCAGCGCGGCGACCTCGGCGGTCGGCTGGTCGGTGCGCAGCTCGTGCTGTCCGTCGGCGTCGCTCCAGGAGACGCGGGCCGTCCGGGCGCCACGTCCGCCGAGCGTCTCCGGCGTACCGATCTCGATCATCCGGCCGTCGGCGATCACGCCGACCCGGTCGGCCAGGTGTTCGGCCTCGTCCAGGTAGTGGGTGGTCAGCAGGATCGTCGTACCGCTGGTACGCAGGTTCTCGATCAGGGTCCAGAACTGCCGGCGCGCCTCGGGGTCGAACCCGGTCGTGGGCTCGTCCAGGAACAGCAGCTCCGGGTTGCCGATCACGCCGAGGGCCACGTCGAGCCGGCGGCGCTGACCGCCGGACAGCTTGCGCGGGCGGGTCTTGCGCTTCTCCTCCAGCCCGACGGCCGCGATCACCTCTTCCGGGTCGCGCGGGTTCGGGTAGTAGCCGGCGTAATGGTTGACCAGCTCCAGGACTGTCGACTCGGCCTCGTCGCGCGAGGTCTGCAGCACGATCCCGAGCCGGCTGCGCCAGCGGCGGTCGCCGTTCGCCGGGTCCGTGCCCAGCACGCTGACCTGTCCCTCGTCGGCCCGGCGATACCCCTCCAGGATCTCCGTGGTCGTCGTCTTTCCTGCCCCGTTCGGGCCGAGCAGGGCGAACACCTCGCCCCGGTGGATGTCCAGATCGACACCGTCGACCGCGACCTTGTCCGGGTACCGCTTGACCAGGCCGCGCACCCTCACTGCGTTGTCGTTCTCCATGCCCTTAACTCTCGCGCCCCACGACCGTCCCCGGGAGCACCACCCGACGGACCCGCTGTCCCCCAACCGGTGGACACCGCCGTACCACCTCCTGCAGACCCACTTTGAGAAGCCACCAACCATTTCGTCACGGGAAAACTGGTTGGTGGCTTCTCAAAGTTGAGCAGGTGAGGGCGGGCGGGGCGGTTGGGAGCGGTGGGGGCGCGCGGGAGGGGCTGACGTGGATGGGGTGGGGCGGCTAGCGTCGGGGAATGGCTCAGACGGTGCGGGGTGTGGTGGCGGCGCGTAAGGGTGCGGCGGTGTCGATCGAGGAGATCACGGTGCCGGACCCGGGTCCCGGGGAAGCGGTCGTGAAGGTGCAGGCGTGCGGGGTCTGCCACACGGATCTGCACTACCGCGAGGGCGGGATCAATGCTGATTTCCCCTTCCTATTGGGGCATGAGGCCGCGGGGATCGTGGAGGCGGTCGGCGACGGCGTCACCGACGTACGGCCGGGGGACTTCGTCGTACTGAACTGGCGGGCGGTCTGCGGCAACTGCCGCGCCTGCCTGCGCGGTCGGCCCTGGTACTGCTTCAACACGCACAACGCCGAGCAGAAGATGACATTGAAAGACGGCACCGAGCTGAGCCCCGCGCTCGGCATCGGGGCGTTCGCGGAGAAGACCCTGGTCGCGGCCGGGCAGTGTACGAAGGTGGACCCTGCCGCCAAGCCCGAGGTCGCGGGCCTGCTCGGCTGCGGCGTGATGGCCGGTCTCGGCGCCGCGCTCAACACGGGCAACGTCGGCCGCGGAGACACCGTCGCCGTGATCGGCTCGGGCGGCGTCGGTACGGCGGCTGTCGTCGGCGCCCGTCTCGCCGGAGCGGCGAAGGTGATCGCGATCGACCTCGACAAGCGCAAGCTCAGCACTGCGCAGGAACTCGGCGCGACGCACACGATCAACTCGAAGGAGCTCGACCACGACGGGGTCGTCGCCGCGGTGCAGGAGCTGACAGGCGGATTCGGCGCCGATGTCGTGATCGACGCGGTCGGTCGTCCGGAGACGTGGAAGCAGGCGTTCTACGCGCGCGATCTCGCGGGCACTGTGGTCCTGGTCGGCGTACCGACGCCGGACATGCGCCTCGACATGCCGCTCTTGGACTTCTTCGGCCGCGGCGGCTCCCTGAAGTCGAGCTGGTACGGCGACTGCCTCCCGACCCGCGACTTCCCGCTGCTGATCGACCTCCACCTCCAGGGCCGCCTGCCCTTGGATCGTTTCGTGTCCGAGACGATCACGCTGGGCGAGGTCGAGGACGCCTTCGCGAAGATGCATCACGGGGACGTTCTGCGCTCAGTGGTCGTCTTCTAGATCGTGGACGACTTCGAGCCGTACCGGCGGGAACTGCTCGCGCACTGCTACCGCCTACTCGGATCGCTGCACGACGCGGAGGATCTGGTCCAGGAAACGATGCTCCGCGCGTGGCGGGCGATCGACACGTACGACGCCGAGCGCGCGTCGCTGCGCACCTGGCTCTACCGCATCGCGACCAACGCCTGCCTCACCGCGCTCAAAGGACAGGGCCGACGCGCCCTGCCGTCCGGTCTCGTCGGTGCGGAGACCGACCCACTGGCGCCGATCGAGCCGTCGCTCGATATCCCTTGGCTGCAACCGTTCCCGACCGATCCGGCCGCGGCGTCGGCGGACCGGGGGAGTCTGCGACTGGCCTTGGTCGCTGCGATGCAGTACCTCCCGGCCAGACAGCGAGCAGTGCTAGTACTGCGGGACGTGCTCGACTGGCCCGCGGCCGACGTCGCCGCTGCGCTCGACACCACGCCCGCGTCGGTGAACAGTGCGCTGCAACGCGCGCGGGCCCGGCTCGCCGAGGTCGATCTCGAGGAAGAGGACGTCGACGAACCGACGGATCGGGAGGTGCGCGCGATCGTCGAGGACTACGTCCGCGCGTTCGAGGCCGCCGACGTCGAAGGCCTGACCCGGTTGCTGGCCGAGCGCGTCGTACTCGAGATGCCGCCCGCGCCGCTGTGGTTCGTCGGCAAGGACGCGTACGCCGGATTCATCGAGCGGGTGTACGCGATGCGCGGCCCGGCCTGGCGGCTCCGCCTCACGACGGCGAACGACCAGCCCGCCGTCGGCGCATACGCGCGCGCCGACGACGGGCGGTACCACGCCCACAGCCTGCAGGTCTTCACCGTCACCAAGGCCGGCATCACGCACAACGTCACATTCTTCGACCAGACGTTGTTCGCGTCCTTCGGCCTGCCGTCAGACCTTGAATGAGATCCACAGGTCGGGGGTCGCGTCGGGCTTGCCGGCGATCGGGCGCGCCTCCTGGGTCCACACGTCGCCGGAGATCTCGGTCGCGACCCGCTGCCAGAACCTGACCGCCTTCTCGTTGTTGCCCTGGAACGCGACGTCGCACGGGCCGGGGTGATGCGACAGCACTTCCTGGACTGCCCGCAGTCCGTGTCCGCTGCGACGTACCGGACGCACCATGAAGAACGCGTTCAGCACGTGCACCGGCTGCTGCAGCGCTCGCATGAAGCAGAAACCGACCGGGTTCTCGCCCAGCGAGACCAGGTACCCGGCCCACTCCGGATCGCCGGTCAGGACCTTCTCCAGCCACTCGGAGCGGAAGCTGCCGTCGGGGCGCGGGAGCTGGCCCTGGAACTCGGACAGGTCGTGGCGGAACATCAGCCACAACCGCTCCATCACCGGTCGATCGGTTGCCTGGACACGGCGCACCACGAGATCAGACATGGGTCTCCTCAGAACCTGATTCAGAACGCAGAAAAGCCTCCCGCCGGAAGAGTCCGGTACGGAAGGCTTACTGTGGTTAGTTTATCAGCCCTGTACGGCGGTCTGCCCGGCGACCCAGGTCATGTCCGGGTAACGGTTGCCGACCGGTGTCAGCTTCGACAGCGCCTCCACATCGGCGGCGGACAGCGCGACATCGAGCGCCCGGAAGTTCTCCTCCAGGTACTTGCGCCGCTTCGTCCCCGGGATCGGCGCGACATCGTTGCCCTGCGCAAGCACCCAGGCGAGCGCGATCTGTCCGGGCGTCGCGTCGTACCGTGCGGCCACCGCGCGGATCTCCTCGACGAGTGCGAGGTTCGCCTCCAGATTGTCGCCGGAGAAGCGGGGGAGGGTACGGCGGAAGTCGTCGGCGGCAAGCTCCGTGGGCAGGGCGCCGGTGAGCATGCCACGCCCGAGCGGCGAGTACGGCACGATCCCGATGCCGAGCTCGCGGCAGGCCGGCAGCACCGACTCCTCGATGTCCCGGCTGAACAGCGACCACTCGCTCTGCACCGCGGTGATCGGGTGTACGGCGTGCGCCCGCCGGATCGTCTCCGCCGACGCCTCCGACAGCCCGAGGTATCGGACCTTCCCGGCCTCGACCAGCGACGCCATCGCCCCGACCGTCTCCTCGACGGGTACGTCGGGATCCATCCGGTGCTGGTAGTAGAGGTCGACGTGGTCGACGCCCAGCCGCTGAAGCGACGCGTCGATCGCGGACCGGACGTACTCCGGCGACCCGTTCACGCGACGCGCCGCCGAGTTCCGCGGGTCTCCCATGATGCCGAACTTCGTCGCGAGGAACACCTCGTCGCGGCGCTCGGCGATGGTGGCGCCGACGAGTTCCTCGTTGGCGCCGAACCCGTACATGTCGGCGGTGTCGAGGAACGTGATGCCGAGGTCGAGCGCCCGGTGCAGCGTCGCGGTCGACTCGTTGTCGTCGGCCGCGCCGTACGCGAAGCTCATCCCCATACAGCCGAGTCCGAGCCGGCTGACCTCGGCGCCTTGGCTACCCAGTTTCATGGTTTCTCCCATCAGAAGGCATGGCTGCGCCGGCCGAGCGCGCGGAAACGGTCGGCTCAGCTGGTGGTTGGTTACGGTGCGGCGGTGCCGCCGTACGCGGTGATCTTGTAGTCGGTCACCGCGAGGGCGAGCTGCAGATCGCGCAGCTGCCGCTGGATCCGGTCCCGGTGCTCCTGCATCAGGACGAGCCGCTGGGGTGCGGTGTGGTCGCCCTCGAGCACCAGCTCCAGGTAGTGGCTGATCGTGCCGATCGGCATGCCGGAGGCACGGAGCCTGCTGATGAACACGATCCGCGCCATCGCCCGCTCGTCGTAGCTGCGGTACCCGGCGGAGTCCCGGCGTACGTCGAGCAGGCCGATGCGCTCGTAGTACCGCAGGGTGTGCGCGGTGAGGCCGGTGAGCTCGGAGGCCTCGGCGATCGACAGCTGCTCGGGCAGATCCTCCGGCAGCTCGAGCAGGCCCATCAGGTCCCGATCGATCGGCGGGGTGAGCAGTTCGGTCGCGTTCATGTCGACGACCGTATGCCTTAGAGCGCACTCAAAGGCAAAGGTGACCTACGTCACGCCTTCTGGCACTCTGCGCAGGTGCCGAAGATCTCCAGTGTGTGGCTGATGTCGGCGTACCCGTGCTCGGCCGCGACCTTGTCGGCCCAGCGCTCCACGGCCGGTCCCTCGACCTCGACGGTCCGGCCGCAGCTGCGGCAGACCAGGTGGTGGTGGTGACCCTTCGAGCAGCGCCGGTACGCCGTTTCGCCGTCGGCTGTGCGCAGTACGTCGACCTCGCGGGAGTCCGCGAGCGCCTGCAGGGTGCGGTAGACAGTGGTCAGACCGACGGCCTCACCGGCGGACCGGAGCTCCTGGTGGATCTCCTGGGCGGTCCGGAAGTCGTCGATCTTGTCGAGCGCGAACGCGACCGCCGCGCGTTGACGGGTCGAGCGTGTTCCGATAGCCACCGTTCCTCCTGTCATCTCTCTACCGCCTTCAAGTCTCTCAGAACTCATCAACTCAGTGTTCGTCCCAGTGGTCACCGTGCGCCGCATGCAGGTGGCTGTCGTGCACGTAGTCGACGTGGTCGCCGTGCTCGACCTTCTTGTGGCCGCACTCCGGGTTGTGCGCGTGCGGGTGCCCGGCACTCACCACATGTGGTTCCGGTGCCGGTACGCCGACCTCCGGCTCCTCATCTGCCAGCGGACGCGCCCGACCGGCCCGCCGCCGCAGCAGCGTCCCGACCGTCGCCGCCACCACGAACCCGGCCAGTGCCAGTACGACGATGGTCGCACCCGGCGCCACATTCGCGTTGTACGACGTGACGATGCCGGCCAGACACGCCAGTACGCCGATGATGCATGCGGTGACGAACGTACTGCGGAACGACCGAGTCACCTGCTGCGCTGTCGCCACCGGGACGACCATGAGCGCACTGACCAGCAGCAGCCCCACCGTGCGCATCGCCACCGTCACAGTGACCGCAGCCATCACAGCGATCACCAGGTTGAGCAGCTGGACCCGGAGTCCCGTCGTACGGGCGAACTCCTCGTCCTGGCACACCGCGAACAGCTGCGGGCCCAGACCGATGGCTACGACCAGTACGGCGACGGCTAGGCCGACTACGACGTACAGGTCGCTCTGGGAGACCGTGGTGAGTGAACCGAACAGGTAGGTGTTCAGTGTGGCTGCACCCTGACCTGCGAGTCCGATGAGCAGCACGCCACCTGCGATACCGCCGTAGAACAGGAGGGCCAGTGCGACGTCGCCAGTGGCCTTGCCGCGGGCGCGGACCAGTTCGATGGCTGTGGCTCCCGCTATCGAGACGATGATGGCGGTCAGCACAGGTGCGCTGCCGGTGAGCAGACCGAGCGCCACACCGGTGATCGCGATGTGGCCGATGCCGTCACCCATCAGCGACAGCCGCCGCTGCACCAGGTACGTCCCGATAGCAGGTGCCGACAGCCCCGTGAGCAGCCCGGCAATCAGGGCCCGCTGCATGAACTCGAGCTGGAACATGGTCATGACGTCATCAGCCCGGGTTCGTCGTCGGTGGTGTGCGAGTGGTGGACGTGGGCGTGGGTTTGGGAGGCGTGCGGCGGGCCGTCGTACACGACGCGGCCGCGACGCATCACGACCGTGCGGTCGATCAGGGCGTCCATCGGGCCGAGGTCGTGGCTCACCATCACCACGGTCGTGCCACGCGCGACCCGCTCCCGGATCGCGTCGGCGAAGATCTGCTGGCTGGCCAGGTCCACACCGGCCGTCGGCTCGTCGAGGATCAGCAGCTCCGGGTCGGACACCAGGGCCCGCGCGATCAGCACCCGCTGCTGCTGCCCGCCGGACAGCTCGGCCACCGCGTCCTTACGCCGGTCGGCCATGTCGACAACCTCCAGCGCCTCCTCGATCGCCTGCTTGCCGGCGGCACCGAGCGGCGCGAACAGCCGCCGCTTCGAGAGCAGACCGGACGACACCACCTCGTACACCGTCGCCGGTACGCCGCCGGCCGCGGTGATGCGCTGCGGCACGTACCCGACCCGCCGCCACTCTCGGAACCGGGGGACCGGCGTCCCGAACAACCGGACCTCGCCACGGGCCGCCGGGAGCAGCCCGACGATGGTCTTGATCAGCGTGGACTTGCCGGAGCCGTTGGTGCCGAGCACGGCGACCACCTCGCCCTGACGAATCCGCAGGTCGATGCCCCGAAGCACCAGCCGGCCGCCCAGGTCGACGGAGAGATCGTCGACCTGAACGGCCCTGGCGGTGTCGTTCTCGGATGTCACTGGCAGCCGTTCGCCTTCTGCAGTTCTTGCAGGTTCTCCTGCATCAAGGTCAGGTACGTTTCCTTGGAGTTCGCGTCCGACAGGCCCTCGATCGGGCTCAGTACAGCGGTCTGGACGCCGACGTCCTTCGCGATCGTCTCGGCCACCTTCGGACTGACCAGCTCCTCGTAGAAGATGGTCGTCACGTGCTGGGCCTTCACGATGTCCTGGACCTCCTTGATCCGGGCCGGGGTCGGCTCCGCGTCCGGCGTGAACCCGGCGATCCCGACCATCGTCAGACCGTACCGCTTGGCGAGGTACGCGAACGCCTCGTGGCTGGTCACGAACGTCTTCAGCTTGCAGCTCGCCAGCCCGGTCTTGTACGCCGTGTCAAGCTTGCCGACCTGGTCGAGCAGGGCCTTCGCGCGCTCGTGGTACCCGGCGGCGTTGGCGCTGTCGAGGCTCGCGAGCTTGTCCTCGACCGCCTTGACGACCGCGGCGTACCGCACCGGGTCGAGCCAGAAGTGCGGGTCGAGGGCATTGTCCTTGTGGGCGGCCGGGTCCGCGCCGTGCTGCTCGAAGTTGGCGCCGGTGTCCTCGAGTTGCGCGGCCGGGGCGACGTCGAAGCCGGCGTCCTTGGCGTTCTGCTGGACGGCCTCGTCGACGGCGGGCTGCAGGTCCTTCTCGAAGACGACGAGTTTCGCGCCCGCGATCTCGCCGACCTGCTTGGGGGTCAGCTCGAGGTCGTGGGGCTCGACACCGGGCGCTGTCAGCGTGGTGACGTTCACCGCGTCGCCCCCCACTGTGCGGGCGATGAACTCGAGCGGGTAAAACGAAGCGACGACGTCGAGCTTGCCGCCGCCGGAGCCGTTACCGGTGCCGTTGGCGGAGCCGCCGCACCCGGCCAGGGTGAGGGCGGCGAGGGCGGTGGCGCCGGCGAGGACAGCTCGAAGACCAGATCTCATGACAATCATTTTCATTTAACTGGAACTGATTGTCAAAACAGGGAGTTCACGATGGCCAGCCGCAACGTCGGGCGACGACGTGCCGACCCCAAGGCGAACCGCCGCCGGGGACTCGATATTCCGCACGGGCACGGACACGGGCACGGTCATGTCGACCACGTGGTCGACACGTCGGTGGTGAACTCCGACGCGATCGTCGCCCGCCGCGTCCGGATCGTGGTCGCCGCGGTCCTGATCCCGCTGATCACCGCGGCTGTGGTGCTGATGATCGTCATGTGGCCGGGTGGCGGGGTGAAGGTCACGTCGTACCAGACCAACACCGCCCGCGGTGAGATCACCGCGCTCAAGGCGTGCCCGGATCCGAAGGACAAGTGCGACCTGGCGACGGTCAAGCTGACCACCGGAGCGGACAAGGACAAGCCGGCGCCGGTTCAGGTCCCGACGCAAGGTCAGGTCCCGATCCCGCCCAAGATCGGACAGTCGGTCATGCTCGCCGTGGTGGCCGACGCGAAGACGATCGCCGACCGGTACCAGTACGTCGACCACGACCGGACGAAACCGTTGCTGCTGCTGACGGTGATCTTCGCGATCGCGGTCGTGGCCCTGTCCCGGTGGCGTGGTTTCGCGGCGCTGATCGCGCTGGCGGTGACCGCGGTGATGCTGACGCAGTTCATCATGCCGGCGATCCTCAAGGGCTCGAACGCGCTGGTGGTCGCGGTCGTCGGCGGCACGGTGATCATGGCGATAGCGCTGTTCCTCACGCATGGGATCAACGCGGAGAGTTCGATAGCGCTGTCCGGCACGATCGCTGCGCTGGGGCTGACCGTGGTTCTGGGCTGGTTCTTCACCAAGCTCTGCCAGTTGAGCGGGTGGGCGTCCGAGGGAGCGTCGGCCGCCCAGCAGTTCGCGCCCGATCTCGACCTGACCGGGCTGTTGGTGGCCGGGATGGTGATCGGTGCGTTAGGAGTGCTCGACGACGTCACCGTCACGCAGGCGGCGGCGGTCTGGGAGCTGTCCGCCGCGAACCCGGCCGCGAACCGGCGTGAGCTGGTCGGCGCCGGCCTGCGGATCGGCCGCACCCACGTGGCCTCAGTGGTCAACACCCTCGTCCTGGCGTATGCCGGTGCCGCGATGCCGATCCTGCTCGTCTTCGCGATCCAGGGCCTGCCCGGCCGGTACGTCGTCTCGACCGAACTGGTCGCGATGGAAGTGGTGCGCGGCCTGGTCGGCAGCCTCGGCATCATCATGGCCGTCCCGCTCACCACGGCGCTCGCCGCGATGGCAGTCGCCGACCGCTCCCGCGAGCTCGTCGCCGAACCGGAACACCTCTAACCGAAAATCACCCCTTCCGCCCGGCCTTGCGGGCTTCTACAGTGCTACTAGGTCACGGAGAGTCCGCCCTCGACTACCTTCGGCGACCGCACGGGGTGAGGAGCGCTGATGAGGTTCTGTCATCGGGACGGTTCGACCGTTCATCTGGGGTACTGCGCGACGGTGCATCCGGCCGCGGAGCTCGACGAACTGGTCGCGGGCCTCGACACCTGTGCGGGTGCGGTGCGCTCGGCGCTCGACGTACCCGTTCTCGGGGTCGGCCTGTGGTTCCCGTATCGGCTCGCTGATCGCCTGGCGAACTCGCCGGCCGCGCTCAGCAAGCTCCGCCGGGCGCTGCAGCGCAACCGGCTCGAGGTCGTCACGCTGAACGGCACGCCGCATGCGCAGTTCACCGACAAGGTCGTCGGCACCAAGCTGTACTGCCCCGACTGGACCGACCCCGAGCGACTCCGCTACACGCTCGACCTGATCGATGTACTGGCCGAGTTGCTCCCCGATGACGCGGCGTACGGATCGATCTCGACCGTGCCGCTCGGCTGGCGGGTGCCGTGGTCGAAGGCACGGAACCGGGCCGCGCGCGAGGCGATCGACCGGGTCGAGCAGCACCTGGCGCGGACCGAGGCCAGGACCGGCCGGAAGATCCGGATCGCCATCGAGACCGAGCCGGGCTGCGTACTCGAGATGATCGGCCAGGCCGCCGCGTGGCTGGACCGCTACTCCAGCCCGTACGGCGGTATGTCGCGTATCGGACTGGGACTCGACACGTGTCATCTGGCAGTGCAGTTCGAGGACCCGGCCGAGTCGTTCGAGCTGCTGTGGCGAGCGGGCGTGGACGTGGTCAAGGCGCAGCTGTCCCTGGCGCCGACGCTCGTGGACCCAGGGGACGCGTCGGGTCGCTACGTGCTCAGCCAGCTCGGGACACCGAAGTACCTGCGTCAGGTGCGTGAGTGGGGCGGACCTGGGGTGGATGACGTGGCGCAGGCGTACGAACTGTCCGGCCACGCCGCCTGGCGGATGCACGCGCACCTGGCGGCGCACGCTGCGCCACCAGATCCGTTGAGCGCGACAACCGGCGTACTGGATGACTGTCTGACCAGACTGGTCGGTGGTGGGCATCCGCTCACGCACCACCTGGAGTCAGAGGTGTATGTGTGGCCGCATGCGCCCAGAACCCAGCAGGCGTTGGCTAAACGGCTTACCAAGGAGCTGGCGTGGCTACGTGACCGGCTGACCGCTCTGGGGTTGGACGAGCTCTGAGGCGTACGACAGCCTCGGCCCCCTGACTAACCGGTGGCGATCCGGGAGACCGCGAACAGCAGGATGACGAGGATCGAGAAGATCCGCAGGAAGCGCGGTCCCGTCGTCGTCACCGCCGGCCACGACAGAAACGCCAGCCACCCCAGCAGCAACGCCAGCAACACCAGCGCCGGCACCCCCACCGGCACCGGAGCGAACACCCCCACCAACGCCAGCGCCAGAGTGATCCCCGGCAGAGTCAACTTCGGCGCAGCGTGCAGCTTCGCGACGTACGGGTAACTCACCTTGGTGATCCGCTGCCGCAACGGGCTGCTTGGGGTGCTCATGCCGCCATTGTTCCAGGTTCTATGGTTGAGCCCGTGTTCGTCGTGATCAGGTTTCGGGTGGGGGAGAGCGCGCAGGCCGGGTTCGCGGAGCGGATGCGGGCTGCGGTCGAGGTGCTGGGACAGCAGAAGGGGTTCGTGGCGGCGCGGGTGGGGCGGAACGTGGACGACCCGGAGTTGCTGGCGCTGACGCTGGAGTTCGAGAACATCGGCAGTTACCGGCGGGCGCTGTCGCCGTACGACGTGAAGCTGGCCGCGGTGCCGTTGTTGTCGGAGGCGATCGACGAGCCGACGGCGTACGAGGATTGGCCTGGGGGATTTGCTGAGCCAGCACGGATTCGATGACGGCCACCCCGGACCGATAGCCTGGTCTCTTCCGTAGATTCGCCAGCATCCGTTCTGTGCCCGTTCTGGAGTCGAAAAGTGCCCGTGGAAACCGTCGATGCCGTCGTCAGCCTCAGCAAGCGGAGGGGCTTCGTGTACCCGTGCGGCGAGATCTACGGCGGGACCAAGTCGGCCTGGGACTACGGACCGCTCGGCGTCGAGCTGAAGAACAACGTCCGCACCCAGTGGTGGCGGACGATGGTGACCGGCCGCGACGACATCGTCGGCCTGGACTCCTCGGTGATCCTGCCGACCAAGGTCTGGGAGGCCTCCGGCCACCTGTCCGAGTTCGTCGACCCGCTGACCGAGTGCCAGTCCTGCCACAAGCGGTTCCGTGACGACCACCTCCGCGAGGACTTCGCCCGCCGGAAGAACAAGGACGTCGACGACGTCAAGCTCGCCGAGATCGCCTGCCCGAACTGCGGTAACAAGGGCACCTTCACCGAGCCGCGGATGTTCAACGGTCTGCTGAAGACCTACCTCGGACCGGTCGAGTCCGAGGAGGGCCTGCACTACCTCCGCCCGGAGACCGCGCAGGGCATCTTCATCAACTTCGCGAACGTGATGGGCACCGCCCGGAAGAAGCCGCCGTTCGGTATCGCCCAGGTCGGCAAGAGCTTCCGCAACGAGATCACCCCGGGCAACTTCATCTTCCGGACCCGCGAGTTCGAGCAGATGGAGATGGAGTTCTTCGTCGAGCCGGGCTCCGACGAGGACTGGCACGAGTACTGGCTGAAGGCGCGCTGGGACTGGTACACCGGCCTCGGTCTGAACCCGGACAACATGCGGTTCTACGAGCACCCGAAGGAGAAGCTGAGCCACTACTCCAAGCGCACCGTCGACATCGAGTACCGGTTCAACTTCGGCGGCAAGGAGTTCGACGAGCTCGAGGGCATCGCGAACCGCACCGACTTCGACCTGACCACGCACTCCAAGCACTCCGGCGCCGACCTGTCGTACTTCGACCAGGAGAAGGGCGAGCGCTGGACGCCGTACGTGATCGAACCGGCGGCCGGCCTGACCCGCAACGTGCTCGCGTTCCTGCTCGACGCGTACACCGAGGACGAGGCGCCGAACGCGAAGGGCGGTGTCGACAAGCGGACGGTACTGCGTTTCGACCCGCGGCTCGCCCCGGTCAAGGCGGCCGTGCTGCCCCTGTCCCGCAACGCCGACCTGTCGCCGAAGGCCCGCGACCTGGCCGGCGAGCTGCGGAAGAACTGGAACGTCGACTTCGACGACGCCGGTGCGATCGGCCGCCGGTACCGCCGCCAGGACGAGATCGGTACGCCGTACTGCATCACCGTCGACTTCGACACCCTCGAGGACCACGCCGTCACGATTCGCGAGCGGGACTCGATGAAGCAGGAACGGGTCGCCCTCACCGAGGTCACCGGCTACCTCGCCCAGCACCTGGTGGGTTGCTGAGGATGAGGGCCCGGTTGGCTGTCTTCGGACTGTCCGCGCTCGCGGTGTTCGTGCTGTCGTCCTGCTCGGACAGCAAGTCGGAGGCCGGTACGTCGCCCTCGACGTCTGCCTCCACGCCGTCGTCCGGTACGTCGAGCGCGCCGATCCCGACCGCGTCGACGCCGACGCTGACCGCGCTGCCGACGCCGTCGAAGCCCTGGCCGACGCCGACGGTCACCGGTGCGCCGGAGAACGACGCGCCGCTCGCCGACCGGATCACGTTCGCGATCTCGAAGCAGGCGCAGATCGCGGCCGGCAAGGCGGCCACCACGACCGTGAAATGCCCGGGGATCGACAAGGTCGAGACCGCCGGCAAGCACGAGCTGACCTGCACGGTGACGTACGCCGGCAAGCCGTACACCGGCACGCTGACGGTCGACGCCAAGCAGTACTCGGCGTCGTACAAGTTCACCTCGGAGTCGGTCGCGATCGTTCGCGCGAAGGTGGTCGACGCCGTACTGCGGACCGTCACCGACGCCGCGAAGGTGACCTGCACGATGGATGATGTTGCCGTGGTCAAGCATTCCGACGCGGGGATCGCGTGCGACGTGACGACGACCGCGAACGCCGTACAGCCTTACAAAGCACAGGTTTCCGGTAACGGACAGGTGCTGGTGGCGAAGGCCTGACATGCTGCGACTCGGGGCTTTGACGATTGACACGCCGGTGGTGCTGGCGCCGATGGCGGGTATCACCAACGCGGCGTACCGGCGGCTGTGTGCTGAGCAGGGCGCCGGCCTGTATGTGTGCGAGATGATCACGTCGCGCGGCATCGTCGAGCGTGACCAGAAGTCGCTCGACATGCTGACGTTCGACGCGCGGGAGACGGTTCGGTCGGTGCAGTTGTACGGCGTGGACCCGACGTACATCGGTCGCGCGGTGCAGATCCTGTGCGACGAGTACGGCGTCGCGCACATCGACCTGAACTTCGGGTGCCCGGTGCCGAAGGTGACGCGCAAGGGCGGTGGCGCCGCGCTGCCGTGGAAGCGCAACCTGCTCGGCGCGATCCTGCGCTCCGCGGTGCAGGCCGCGACACCGTACGGCGTACCGGTGACGATGAAGACCCGGATCGGGATCGACGCCGCGCATCAGACGTATCTCGACGCCGGGCGGATCGCTTCAGACTCTGGCGCTGCGGCGATCGGGTTGCACGGGCGGACGGCATCTCAGGCGTACTCCGGTCAGGCCGATTGGACCGCCATCGCCGCGCTGGTGGAGCACGTTTCGATCCCGGTGCTCGGGAACGGCGACATCTGGGAAGCCGGCGACGCTCTGCGGATGGTCGCCGAGACCGGGTGTGCCGGCGTGATCGTCGGGCGCGGATGCCTCGGTCGGCCGTGGCTGTTCCGCGACCTCGCGGCCGCGTTCGCCGGTGGCGAGGCGTTGAATCTGCCGACGCTCGGCGAGGTCGCCGACGTGATGCGGCGGCACGGTGAACTGCTCGCGGAGCTGATGGGGGAGCAGCGCGGCCTGCGCGACTTCCGCAAACACGTCCCGTGGTACCTCAAGGGTTTCCCCGCCGGCGGCGAACTCCGCGCCGCCCTCGGCATGGTCGACTCACTCGCGCACCTGGACGAGCTGTTGGCGCAGCTCGACCGCACCGTCCCCTTCCCGGTAGCCGAACTCGGCGCCCCTCGAGGCCGCCAAGGCAGCCCCCGAGACCACGTCATCCTCCCCCAAGGCTGGCTGGACGACACCGACGGCCTAACCGCCGACCTAACCGCCGCCGAAATCGGAGTCTCCGGCGGCTAACCCCACCGCCCACCAACCTCCCGAGTCACCCGCTCCCACCCACCGAGCCACCGCACCCCACCAAACGCACCGCGCCACCGCACGCACCGCGCCGCACGCACCGCACCACACGCACCGCGCCACCGCACGCACCGCACGCACCGCACCGCACCGCACCGCACGCACCGCGCCACCGCCCGCACCGCACCGCCCGCACCGCCCGCACCGCACCGCACCGCACCAAGGCACCGCACCACAGCTCCCGGCATCCATTGCCCGGGCCGGCCGACCGGCTGGCGCCGACCGGGCGGGTGAGCCTCGCATACGAGGGGATATCCGTCGGCGTTGTGGCTTCTCCGTTGGTGTTAGAGGGGAGAACCCACAACGCCAGGGGATATCCGTTCTTGTGCTGGATGGGTGGCGGAACGGCTGCTTGTGGCGGGGTGATGTGCAGGCTCGACAGGTAGTGCACCGGTGAGACGGTGTACGCACGGGCGCGTTCACGCTCAGGTGCACTACCCGGCCACTGGACATGTCCTGTCGAGCGTGCACATCACACCAAGCCCGGCACCGCCCTGGAACCCGTCGACCACCCACACATCAGCTCTGCTGCGAATCCTGCGGGATCCCTTGACCTGGGTGCTGGAGTCGCGGGATGTTTGACGGCATTGGATTTACGAGTCACTTCCGAACGTGGTTCGTTAAAGGAGTGTCGTGGATATCGTGATCGGGGTCGTCACGCACGTGACTCACCACGAGTTGTTCCACGATGCCGCGCGCACGCTGGGCGGAGTGGGTCTGGAGTGGGTCAGCTACGACCACGAGGACGAGATTCGCGACAAGGTCGCCGAGTTCCTGAGTACGACGCGGCTCGACGGCTTCCTGGCCGGACCGGTGCCGTACACGGCGAGCCAGGAACTCCTCCCACCCGGACTGCCGGTCGGGGTGATCCGCTCGTCGGCGCTCGATCTGACGCTCGCGCTCTACCGTGCTCAGGAACGCGGCTGGGGCCGTACGCCGGTCAGCATCGACACGTTCCCGGCCGAAGCGGTCGAGGCGGTGGCTACCGCGCTGGATCTCGATCAGGACCAGATCGACTGCTTGCCCTATGCACCGACCCAGAGCGTCGACGAGATCGTCGCGTTCCACCGGGACGCGTACCGGCGGTTCGGTGAGCGCAGCTACGTGATCAGCGTGCGCGCCGCCGTACGGGAACAGCTTGCCGGCAGCCTGCAGATCATGAGCGGTATGCCGGTGCCGGCGACGATCCGCACCGAGTTGCACGAGCTCGCGCTGCGGATCGAGTCCGAGCGGGCCAGTGCGCAACGCTTCGCCGCGGGAGTCTTCCTGATCAAGCAGTCCGCGGATGAGGAGCGGGCCCGGATCGGTCTGTTGAACCACCTGCTCAACACGCCCGAGTTCGCCGGCGCCTGGATCGAGAACCGCGGGCGTCGCGGTGTCGTCGTCTTCGCCCACAAGGCGTTGTTCGAGCGCATCACCCGCAACTGGGTCGCCGTACCCGCACTGGCCGAGGCCGCCGTGGCGCTCGGCGCACAGATCTCGGCCGGCTTCGGGGTCGGTGTGTCGGCCCGCAACTGCGTCCTGCTCGCCGAGCAGGCGGCGGCGCGTGCCGAGCTCGCCGATGAACCGTGTGCGTACCTGTTCGAGGACAGCGGTGTCGTGATCGGTCCGATGGGGCCGGCCGGTGAGGCGCTGCGGTTCTCGTACCGGGAGCACGGCGACGAGGTCGAACAACTCGCGAAGTACGTCGGTCTGAGCGCGACCACCGTCTCCCGGCTGGCCGCGCTGGACCAGGAACTGCAAGGCCGCACGCTCTCGCCTGGAGAGCTTGCCGGTCATCTCGGCATCACGGACCAGAGCGGACGCCGCCTGGTCCGGACTCTCGACGCAGGCGGCCTGGTGAGCGTCGAGGGAACTGCCCAGCACCACGCCAAAGGACGCCCGACGCGTCTGTACCGACTGCGCATCGCCCAAGCGTTGGAGGCACAACCATGGAGCTCACCCGCCGCCACATCCTCAAGCTGACCGGTCTCGGACTGGTTCCGCCCGCACTCGCCGCTTGTTCCAACAACGACTCCAAGAACGGAAGTGGTTCCGGGGACGGCAGCGTGAAGTTCGAGGGCTGGGACTACGAAGCCGCACTGGTCCAGCAGAACCTCGACCGCTTCACCAAGAACAGCAGCATCAAGGTCAACTACACCCCGATCACGAGTGCGCAGTACGTCCAGAAGGTGGTCGCCGAGTTCACCGGCGGCGGACCGGACGCGCTCTACGTGTATGACGACTCGCTCGCGGCCTGGGTCGAGGGCGACTACCTGCAACCTCTCGACGGAATGGCCGGCGTCGACGAGGTCTACACCGCGATCTACCCCGGCAACGCCCAGGCGATGACGTACGGCGGGAAACGCTACGGCCTCCCGTACTACACCGACGCGACCTGCCTGACGTACAACGCCGGAATCCTCGCCCAGGCAGGGATCTCGAAGCCGCCGGCCAGTCTCGAGGAGCTCGAGGCGCAGGCCCTGAAGATCAAGAACGCCGGCCTGCTGGAGTACCCGATCGGTCTGCCCGCGCAGTTGTCCGACACCTGGTGGTCCTGGGTGTGGGCGCTGCTGTTCGGCAGCGGCGGGAACCTGTTCGACGACCAGCAGAACCCGATCATGAATACCTCCGACACGGTGACGAAGGATGTGTTCGCCTGGCTGCAGCAGGCCGCGACCAAGTCCAAGGTGATCGACCCGGCGTCGCTGCAGTTGCTGCCGGTACCGGTCGACAACGCGATGAAGGCGAACCGGTACGCGTACACGATCGGCGCCCGCTACGCGAGTCGCGACTACAACGACCCGGCCAAGTCCAAGGCCGCGGGCAAGATCCGGATGGGACTCGTGCCGAGCCTGGACGGCAAGGAGCACGGGACCGTCAGCAACACCCGGATGTACGGGCTCGCGAAGGACACCGAGGTCAAGGACAACGCGTTCAAGCTGCTCACGTACCTCGGCGGGTACGACGACCAGAAGCAGCCGTACACCGCGAAGTACTGGTTCCTGCAACGCGGACTCGGCTTCGCGTACAAGGCGATGGTCAACGATCCGGAGATCACGGCGGCGCTGAAGAAGTTCGCCGACCCGAAGGTGTACACGCACCTGGCCGAGATCGCCAAGCCGCGCAACGTGCTCGGGGTGCCCTGGTACACCGAGTTCGAAACCGAGATGCACAAGGTCGTGCAGGGCGTGCTGAGCAACCAGACCCAGCCGTCGGCCGCGGTCGCGTCGCTCGCGCAGTCGGCGGAGACGCTCAAGAAGAAGTACTCCTGAAGATGGTTGCATTCGCCGAACGACGGCCGCTGGGCGACAACGCGAAAGCCTGGGCGCTGAATGCCCCGGCGATCGCGGTGATCGCCCTGCTGGTCGCCTATCCGATCGGGTACTCGTTCTACGTCAGCCTGCAGAAGAACAACCTGAAACGCCCGCGGGCCAAGCGATTCATCGGGTTCGACAACTACACGTCACTGCTGACCGACCAGGCGTTCCTCAATGCGCTGAAGGTGTCGGCGCTGTTCGTGCTCGTGGTGCTCGGGCTGACCGTCGTACTCGCGTTGATCCTGGCGCTGGTGCTGAACGAACGGTTCCGCGGCCGCGGTCTCCTGCTCAGCCTCGCCTTGTTGCCCTGGGCAATGCCTGGGGTGGTGAACGGCCTGATGTGGCGGACGATCTTCGACGCGAAGACCGGCGCGCTGAACGGTCTGCTGCAGCAACTCGGGCTGATCGACAGCTACCACGCATGGCTGACGTCAGGCACGGGCGCGTTCCTGTTCACAGCGCTCGCCCAGGTCTGGAACACGCTCCCGTTCTCGGTCATCATCCTGCTCGCCGGATTGTCGACAATCCCTTCAGAGCTGTACGACGCCGCGACCGTGGACCGCGCCGGCGCATGGCGACGCTTCACCGAGGTCACCGTGCCGTGGCTCCTGCATCCACTCCTCATCGTCCTCATCCTCGAGACGATGAACGCGTTCCGCGCGTTCGACACCATCTACGTCCTCACCGGCGGCGGCCCCGGCGACGCGACCACCACGATCGCGCTGCTCGACGTCCAAACCGTCCTCACCTTCACCGACTTCGGCCTCGGCAGCGCCTACGCCTGGGTGATCACAGCCATCACGCTACTGATCTCCATCGGCTACATCGGCCTTCTCTACCGAAAGGGGAACTTCGACGTATGAGAGCTCCTCTGAGATATCGGATTCCGTGGAAGAAGATCGTGCTCTACGTGCTTGCGGTGCTGTTCGCGTTGTATCTGGTGCTGCCGTTCTACTGGATTGTTGCGATGAGTTTCATGCACGAGGTGGATGCGATCTCGGTGCCGCCGCATTGGGTGCCGGTGCATCCGACGTTGGAGAACTATCTGGGGTTCGTCCGGCCGAACGCGGCGCAGGAACTCGTCGGCGGGCGGGCCGTGTCGGAGACGCCGTACTCGCTGCGGAACAGTCTGGTCGTGGCGACCGCGACCGCCGTACTGAACCTTGCGCTGGCCACGCTCGCGGCGTACTCGTTCAGCAGGTTGAAGTTCCGGGGGAGTCAGGTGCTGCTCGTGCTGTACCTGCTGACCCGGATGGTGCCGGGGATCGCGATCATCATCCCGTTCTACCTGCTGATGCGGTCGTTCGGGCTGCTGGACACGTATCTCGCGCTGATCCTGTCCTACACCACGTTCGCGTTGCCGATCACGATCTGGATCCTCAAGGACTTCTTCCGGTCGGTGCCGCGCGAACTCGAGGAGGCGGCCCGCGTCGATCGGTGCGGATGGTTCCGCACGATGTGGACGGTGTTCCTGCCGGTCGCGGCGCCCGGGCTGGTCGCGGCCGCGGTGTTCGCGTTCATGACCGCGTGGAACGAGTTCATGTTCGCGCTGTTCCTGACCAGTACGAAGGCGGCGAAGACGATCCCGGTGGTGGCGGCGAACTTCGCCACCGACTTCAACACCCAGTTCACCGTGATGGCCGCGGCCGGTGTGCTCGCGGTCGTCCCACCCCTGGTGCTGGCCCTGCTCTTCCAGCGCAAGCTGGTGCAGGGCATGGCCGCCGGATCCGTGAAGGGCTGACGCGATGGCAGAAGTACGACTCGAAGGCATCACCAAGTCGTTCGGCGGCAAGACCGCGGTGAACGACCTCAACCTGACCGTCGAGGACCAGGAGTTCCTCACGCTGGTCGGACCGTCGGGTTGCGGCAAGTCGACAACCCTCCGGATGATCTGCGGGCTGGAACGCGCGACCGAGGGCAACATCTTCTTCGACGGCAAGCCGGTCAGCTGGTTGCCGGCCAACAAGCGCGACGTCGCAATGGTATTCCAGAGCTATGCGCTCTACCCGCACAAGACGGTCCGGCAGAACATCGGGTTCGCGCTGAAGATGATGCGGGTGCCCAAGGCAACTATCGCCGAGCAGGTGCTGCAGGCGGCGCGAACGCTGGACATCGAGGACCTGCTCGATCGCAAGCCGCGCGAGCTCTCCGGTGGCCAACGGCAACGGGTCGCGCTCGGGCGGGCGATCGTTCGCGACGCGGGCGCGTACCTGCTCGACGAGCCGCTCTCCAACCTCGACGCCCAGCTGCGGGTGCTGATGCGGGCGGAGATCAAACGCCTGCACGTGGATGTCGCGCGGACGTTCATCTACGTCACGCACGACCAGGTCGAGGCGATGACGATGTCGGACCGGATCGCGGTGATGCGCGACGGCGTCGTCCAGCAATGCGCGACCCCGGAGGAGATCTACGAGCGCCCGGCGAACCGCTTCGTCGCCTCGTTCATGGGTTCACCGCCGATGAACTTCGTCACCGGCGAACTCGCCGACGTCGACGGCACCCGAACCTTTCGCAGCCCCGCGATCACGCTCGCCCTCACCGCGACGCACTCGGGGATACAGCAGAGTGCGTCGTCCGGCGCCGCGCCGGACGATCGCCGGGTCGTCCTGGGAATCCGCCCCGAAGACGTCACGCTGTCCACCACTCCGGTCCAGGGTCATCACCCCGGGAAGGTCTTCGTAGCCGAACCGCTGGGCCCCGACGTCCTGGTAACCGTCCGCATCGAAGGCGAACTGATCAAGGCCCGCGTCCCGACTCCCTTCCGCCTCGGCCACGACAGCACGGTGTACGTCGGCATCAACCCGAACCGCCTGCACCTGTTCAAGGCCTCCGACGGCGCCGCACTCCACGCCCCGAACCGAGAGGAACAATCTTGAGAGACCCCGAGAAGGCGACCGTCGAGGTCGAACTGCCCGCCGACTTCGACGACTTCTGGGCAGCCGGTCTCGCGGACTGCGCGTCGTACCCGCTGGACCCGGTCCTCACCGAGATGCCGACGCTCTCCACGGACACGGTGATCGTCTACGACCTGCGCTTCACCAGCTACGGAGGTCTGCGGATCGCCGGCTGGTACGCCGTCCCGCGCGCAGGCACCGCGCCGTACCCGGGCCTGGTGACGATCCCCGGGTACATCTCGGAGCCGACCGTCCCGAAGGAGTGGGCGGAACTCGGGTACGCCGCGCTCGCGGTCGCGCCGCGCGGGAAGCTCCGCTCGAACGACGTGTTCGATCCCGGGTATCCGGGTCTGCTGACGCACAACATCGTCGACTCGCAGACGTACGGGTACCGCGGGTTCTACCTCGACGTGGTGCGCGCGGTCGAGGTTCTGCTCGATCGTCCGGAGGTGGACAATCTGCGGATCGGATTGCAAGGGTCGAGCCAGGGCGGCGGGCTCGGGATCTCCACGGCCGCGTTGCTCCCCGATGTGATCCGGTGCGTCGCGGCGGGCGCGCCGTACCTCTGCGGGATCATGACCGCGCCGACGCTGACCCGGTCGTACCCGTACGAGGAGATCAACGAGTACCTGCGGATCCATCCGAAGGACGTCGACCGGGTGCGAGAGACGGTCGCGTACTACGACGGGCTGAACTTCGCGCCCAAGGTGCAGGCGCCGACGCTGATCTACCTCGGGCTCGAGGATGACGTCTGCCCGCCGGAGACCGGGTTCGCGTTGCACCGCACGCTGACGTGTGCGAAGACGCTGCACACCTATCCGCATTGCGCGCACCACGCCGGCCTGCCGGGCGTGATGCGCGTCGTGGAGGACTTCCTTGCCGAGCACCTCACCCCGGGACGGTGACCATATGACCTTCGATGCCTACTGGGCCGCGGTCGACGACGAGCTCGCGGCGATCCCCGGCCGCCCGGTGCTGGACGTGGTGCCGGCGCGGACGACCGACGAAGCGACGTTCTACTCGGTGCGGATCACCAGCACCGGGCCGTACCGCGTGTACGCCAACCTCAGCATCCCGAAGGGCGACGGCCCGTTCCCGGGGCTGCTCATCACGCCGCGGTACGGAAGCGTCAACAACATCCCGCACCCGAACGACCGGAGCCGGTACGTCGTACTCGGGCTGATGCACCGCGGTCAGCGGCTCGCCGACCAGGGATTCGCGGCGGCGTACCCGGGCCTGTTGACGCTGGGGATCGACGACCCGTCGACGTACATCTATCGGGGGATCGCGGCGGACTGTCTCCGCGCGGCGGAGTTCCTGATGGGTTTGGCGGAGGTCGATCCGGCGCGGGTCGCGGTGACCGGTGACGATCTTGCGCTGCTGACGGCGGCGCGACGGCCCGGGTTCAGTACTGTGCGCGTGACGGACCTGCTGTTCTACCGCGCGATGGAGGCGCGGCTGAAGTCGTGCATGTATCCGTTGGAGGAGCTGAACGATCACCTCCGGGGTGGATCGTCGACTGATGCTTTGTCGACAACCTTGTCGTACTTCGATCCGGCGCAGCACGCGCCCGCGGTCGCCGGTCGGACGCTGCTTGCCGTCGCCGACGAGGACTGGTGCAGGTCGCTGCTGTCGGCGTTGCCGGATCCGGAGGTCTACCAGGTCACCCACCTCGACGGCACAGACAACGATTACCTCGACGCGTGGCTGGCCGAACGGTCCGGCGTACCGGCGATGTCGAAGTTCGTCGCATGACCGCACCACTCGGCGTACGGCCCGTCATCAACGCCAATGCCACAGTCACGGTGCTCGGTGGATCGTTGATGCCGGCCCCGGTCCTGCAGGCGATGAACGACGCCGCGGCGCAGTTCGTCGACCTGCCCGAGCTGAGCGAACGGGTGGGGCAGCGGCTCGCCGAGCTGACCCACAACGAGGCCGCGTACGTGACGTCCGGCGCCGCGGCCGCGATCTCGCTGACGGTTGCCGCGTGCATCACCACGGAATCGCAGGCGTTCCCGACCGACGCCGAGGTGGTGATGTTCGCGAGCCAGCGCAACGGCTACGACTACTCGGCCCGACTCACGGGCGCCCGCGTCGTCGAGATCGGCCCGTCGTACGACGAGTTGCGTACGGCGCTCGCACGCAAGCCGGCGTGCGTGCTGTGGTTCGCGGGCGCGCACTACGCGGCGGGTGCGCTTCCGGTGGAGGAGGTGGTGCGGGGTGCTCGCGAGTTCGGCGTACCAGTGATTGTGGATGCGGCTGCGCAGATCCCGCCGATTGCGTCGCTCTGGCGGTTCACGAGGGACGTCGGTGCGGATGCGGTGCTGGTGAGCGGCGGGAAGGGACTGCGGGGGCCGCAGGCGAGTGGGCTGGTGCTGGGGAAGCGGTGGCTCGTGGATCGGGTACGGGCGCACACGTCGCCGAAGCAGGAGCTCGGGCGCGGAATGAAGGTGGGGAAGGAGGAGCTGATGGGTCTGCTCGCTGCGGTCGAGTGGACGCTCGCGCAGGACGAGACCGAGCTGCTGGCGTCGTACGAGCGGATTGTCGACGATTGGATCGTCGGCTTGCAGGGGCTCGTGGTCGTCGAGCGCGGGTACCCGAGCGAGGCCGGCCAACCCCACAGCCGCGCCGTACTGCGCCTCACCCGCGACCGCGACGAGGTCATCAAGGCCCTGTGGGACGGCGACCCGCGCATAGCGGTCGGCACCTTCGGCGTACCCGACGACGCCATCGCCCTCAACCCCCAAACCCTCCAACCCGGCGAGGACAAACAAGTCCTCGCCGCCCTCCTCAAAATCCTCGCCCCGTAGTTATCCGAGGCGCCGTAGAGCTGTCTCGACAGCGGCCTCGACCCGGGAAGTCATGCCGGGTACATCGACGGGACGGCGGCCGGCGACCTGACCACGGATCCACTTCGACCCGCTGTCGTCATAGTGCAGCAGGGCATACAGGTCCCACCACGGATCGAGAGTCACCCCGGCGATCGACTCGTAGAGCGACCGAAGCTGCTCCGACCACTCGGGCGAGTACAGCGCCGCCAAGTATCGCCGGCAGTGCCCGACGTCGATCGCGCGCGACCCCCGATAGATGGAGTTCCAGTCGGTCAGCCCAGTGATCCTCCCGCGCGACCACAGCAGGTTGACCGGCAGGAGATCGCAGTGCAGAAACACGGCAGTGTCCTTCGGCGGCGGCGCCGCCATGACACCGAACGCCGCCTTCCACACAGCCGGCTTCTGTGCGTCGACCGGCACCTGAAACCCGTCCCGAGGAGCGATCCAGGAATCCGTCCAAGGTCGGAACGTCTTCGCGGGGAGATCGAGGGAATGCAGCAAGACAGCAATCTCCGCGATCCTCGTCAGCCATGGCCGAGGTTCCGCCGGATCGAGGTGAACATGCCCCGGCAACCGGGTCATCAGCAACGACGGCGCGCCCCCCGTCGAAGCACCGGCAACATCAGCAGCGAGGACTTCCGGAACCGGGAGCCCGCTTCCCGCCACCACACCGAGGTTGGCGATCTCCTTCTCCAAGGTCCCCTGCAGGTCGAGCCCGCCCGGGTACTGCCGCAGTACGACGAACGTTCGCATTCCACGTCGCTCGACAGTCACTCGATTCACGGCGGAGCAGACGCCACCGGTCAGTCGGCGACAGCCAACGACGCGGCTGCCCCGACCCATCGACGCCGCAACCCAGGCGAGGGTCTCCGCGGAGGGCCGACGCTGCCTGAACCCGCCATCCCTCCAGTCGCCGTCGGTCATGAGCGCGAGCCTATTCGTCAGGGACCTCCGGCGATAAGGGTTTTCTACCCGCTGGAGGCAGTGCAGGCGGTGAGGTGGACTTCCTGATGGTGGGTTGTGTGACGGGTGGCGGGTTTAAGCTCGGGGGATGGCGAGCAAGCCGGATGAGACGCGGGACGGCGTTGACCTGACCAATCTGGATCAGCCGTTGTTCGACGGGGCCGATGCGCGGAAGCGGGATCTCGTCGACTACCTGGACGCGGTGCACGAGCGGATCGTGCCGGAGCTGCGGGAGCGGCCGTTGTCGGTCGTGCGGATCCGGCCGGGGCAGCCGAAGTTCATGCAGAAGAACGTCCCGAAGTACACCCCGGACTGGGTGAAGACCGTGCAGGTCTGGGCGGAGGCGTCGAAACGCCAGGTGTCGTACGCGTTGTGCGACGACCGCCGGACGTTGCTGTGGTTCGCGAACCAGCGCGCGGTGGAGTACCACCCGACGTTGATGCGCGCCGATCGCTGGGACCGCGTCACGCATCTCGTGCTCGATCTCGACCCGCCGGAGGGCGCGACGTTCTCGATGGCGGTGCAGGCTGCGCTGCTGGTACGGCAGGCGCTGACCGACTGCGGTCTGTCCGGCGCGGTCAAGACGAGTGGCGCGAAAGGTGTACACGTGATCGTGCCGATCGTCGACACGGTGACGATCGAGGACGCCGCGGCCGCCACACGGGCGATCGCGGCGCGAGCCGAGAAGATCGATCCGTCGATCGCGACCACGGCGTACATCAAGGAGGACCGGCACGGGAAGGTGTTCGTCGACTCCACGCGGTCGGGTGGTGCGACGGTCGTCGCGGCGTACAGCCCGCGCGTCCGGCCCGGTACGACGGTGTCGTTCCCGGTCGGCTGGGATGACCTGGAGAGCGTGACGCCGCGCGACTTCACCGTCCGCAATGCGCCGGCCCTCGTCGGCGACCGCGACCCATGGGCCGAACAGCTCCCCGCCCCGCAATCCCTTCCCGAGGATCTACTGGAAGAAGGCCGCGCCATACCCATCGCCCGCGTCGTCGCCATGCACGAAGGCAAACGCCGCAAACGCGCCCGCGAGGCCGAGGAGCAGAACTAGCTGCTACTCCGTGGCGGTTGTCAGGTCGAGGCCGCGGCGGCGAACGGCGGGAGACGGGTGGTTGCGGAGGGCAACCAACAGCTCGCGCCACTCCGCGGACCACCCGGCCCGCGGCGCCGCAGCGCTCACGAGCGCATGGGCCAACAACCCGGATGCCAAGTCAGGGGAGTGAACGAGCGAATCGGCCACCGGCAGCAGGTCTGCAGGCGTCCAGGTCGACTCGGTCGCGGACAGGCGGGCGGAGACGAGGTCGGCGGCCCTCAGCGCGGCCAACGGATCATCGCGGACCAGATCCCGAAGCTCGTCGGCCCGCTGCGAGTGCACCAGCAGCTGCAGCCGGAGCTCGAGGAAGTCCGAGCCGGTCAGCTCGTCCGCAACCACGCGCAGGTACCGACGGTCCGCAGCCGAGCGGCCGCTGAACTGCGCAGCCAGCTGGCTCACCAGATACGTGAGCCGCTGCCGCGCCGGGTGATCCCGATCCGGCAACGCGTTCGGCAGTGCGGGATTCGCCTCCGACCGCACGAGCAGCCGAGCGACCTCAACCACCTCATCCAGCCCGGCCGGCGCATCCGTCGCGACGAACGAGACGAGTGCAGTGACCGCGTCCCGCCATACCCGATTGCGCAGCGACAGCCGGGTGATGAAGTCCGCGCAGACCCGAGTCGCAGCCGGGTTGTACCGCGCCCAGCCCCGCAACGCGAGCAACGCCGGCCCAACAACGTCAGGCTCGCTACGACTCGTCACAGCGATCAACAGGTCGGCGTACCGCGCCCGGTACCCCACAGGTACGTCGTACGCGCGCCGTACCGTCAATGCCTTCGCAGTTGCCGGTGAGTCATGCACAGCCTGCTCCAGCACTGCCCACGCCGCAGGGTCGTACAGGAGGTACTGCGACACGGTGCGCGCGATAGCGGCCCGCACGTCCCGATGCGCTCCGGCCCACGTCTCCGTCAGTACGGCGCTAGCTCCAGGCGCTCGTAGCTCACCCAGCAGCCGCACGGCCTCCTTCCGCGACGTGACCTTGACGCGGCCACCGGACAGCACCGGCTGCAGCAGCCCGGGCAGGAGACTGGGCCGAACGTACCGCGCAGCCCGTGCAGCCGAGTACACAGCGACCCGCGCCCGATCGTCACCCGCATGCGCAAGCAGCAACGGCATCGCGAGGTCAGGTCGCTCTGTCCACGCCAACGCAGCCAGCGCGGCCTCCTGCAGCAGTACGTCGGAACTCCCGAGGAACTCGTCCAACGCAGCCCTGCCCGCGACCGGTACGCGTCCGAGCGTCCGCACCGCCAACGCCCGGTACCACGTGTGCATGCGGTCGTCACGGGCCGCTTGGACGAGCAGATCGGCGTACCGAGCCTGCTGTCGCGGCAACCAGCGGCGGATGGCGTAGTCGGGCACCTGCCAGGAGGTGCTGTTGCGATCGAAGCGGCGAATCCGATCCGCCGCGGCGAGGACCGGGTCGAGCAGGTCGGTGTAGTGCTCGGTGACCAGCCACCACACCGGCTGCCAGCGGGCCATGGTCACGTCCCGCTCGACGATCTGACGGAGACGGTCGTACCGGGTCCGCGGCGCTTCCAGCCAGTATCTGCAGGCCTGGTCGGATGTGTACTCCTGGTCCGACCAGACCGCCTGCTCGAGCACACTGTCGAGGTGATCCGTCGACCAGCTGCGGCGGCCCAGCGCAGCGGCCACCGTGAACGCCAGCGAGAATTCGTCGCGCTTGGCCGCGGCCTGGATCGCGGGCCGCAGCGCCTCGTACACGTCGGCTTCTCGTCCACGTGGCAGCCGGTCGACCAGGGGATCGAGGTCGATCCGGCCGTGGTTCTCCGACAGCCGCGCGTGCGCCTGCAGGCCCCAGTCCATCAGGGCGTTTCGGTCGCCCAAGACGCCTTGTACGACCGCGTCCTCGGCCAGCTGCGTCAGGGCATGCCGTGTCGCCCCCGAGGTGTCTCGTGCTGCCAGCGCATCGGTGAGCAACGTGTCCAGCGACTCGGTCAGCGCATCGGTCAACAGCGACTGCGGAAGCTCCGCGACAGCCTGTACGGCGTTGAGCCGCACGGTGTCCTGGTCGTTGCGGATCCGCCCCGCCGCCCACGCGACAGCCTGCACGACATGCTCCGGCCGCCTGCCGTAGCCGGCCGACTGAATGATCCCCTGGTAGACCGAGCTGCGCACTGCGGCGTCTGGCTCGCTCACATCGGGTTCGAGGAGTGCGAAGGCCTCGTCGAACGGGAGGTGACTAGCGATGCTGCGCCGCCACCACGCGTCTTCACTGATCGCCAGCATCCGACGTGCCTGCTCAGCGCGCACAGTGTGTGGCAGCGCCTGGAGAAGCTCCGTACTCAGCTGCGTCTGACTGAGGTCGACGTACTGCGTCACGGCCGCGAAGACGACCGCCCGCCGTGACGGAGGCAGTGTGTCGAGGAAGGTGGCCGGCCAGAGAATCCGTCCGAGCGTGATGAGCTCGTCGTCGGAGTACCTGTGCAGGCGGCGCCGGAACGCTGGGGTCAGCGCCCGCGTCACCACCCCGCGCCGGTCGGGTGCGAGCAGCAGCTCCAGTACGCCCGTCGAGTCCCGATCCGTGAGCTGACCGATGATGTCGAGCACTGCGACGGGCAGGTCGTGCGCAGGCACCGCATCCTTGATCAGCTCCAGCACCACGTCCGGTGCGTGCTCTAGCGATGCAGTGACGCCGTGGCCGACGCTCTGCCACCACTCGTCGTTGGCCGGGAGCGTCTGGCGAGCAAAGGCGAGTACCTCGTCCGGATGATGCTTCGCGAGCTGACGCCAGCCACCAGGCGTCACGCAGTACGCCAGCTCAGGCAGCAGCCGCGCCACAGTCGCGTGATCGGTCGCGTCGAGCAGACCGGTCGCCGCCACATCACCCCAGCGCGCCCGGTGCTCGTCGATCAGCCGTACGGCGAGATGCTCGCGCCGCTGCCGACGTACCAGCGCCACCAGCTTCGAGCGCAGTGCCGCGGGCGCGTCGTCGTACACGATCCGCAGGTCGTCGTCCGCGACAGGCACCCCGCGAGCGACCGCCGCGAGCGCCCGCCTCTGCACAGCCGGATCCGGGTCCCGAAGCATCCGGCTGACGTACGTCGCCTCGTGGGTGACCTCGGCGATCTGGAGACCGAGGACGCGTTCGAAGGCGCTACCTCGACCCAGGTCGTCGAGGAGACTCACCAACTGCGGCGCCTGGTCGGCGAGCAGGCGTACGCGCTGTCCGTACGAGAGTCCGTCGATCGATCGCAGCAGCTCGGGCAGACGCATGAGCCCATCCTGCCCAATAGGAGGTGTCAGCTCTTCAGTGAGGCGTCCAGGATCATCGTCGCGGCCTCCCGGGCGCTCAGAGCGGGGTCGGCCGAACCGGAGATCGCGGCGCGGGTGATCGCGCCCTCGCTGAGCAGGATCAAGTGGTCGGCGAGCCGGTCGGGATCGTCGGAGCCGGCCTCGCGGGCGAGCTGGGTGAGGGCCTGCCGGAAGCCTTCCTTGTGCCGCAGCGCCATCTCGGCGACCCGTGGCGACACGGCGCCGAGCTCACCGAACGCGTTGATGAACGCGCAGCCGCGGTAGTCGCGCTGGCTCGACCAGGCGTAGAGGAAGTCGAACACCGCGAGGATGCGCTTGCGCGGATCGGTCTGCGCCTCGACATGGTCGGCGAGCATCGTCTGCCAGAGGATCTCCCGGCGGTCCAGGTACGCCTCGACCAAGGTCTCCTTCGACGGGAACAGCTGGTAGAGCCGCTTCAGCGACACCCCGGACGCCGTCCGGATCGCGTCCATGCCGACCGACTGCACGCCGCGCTCGTAGAACAAGTCGTCGGCCGCGTCGAGCACTTGCTGCCGTGCCGTCGCCGTGTCCAGCACCATCTCTCGCCTCCAGTGTGACCCGCGCCACCTTGCGCGGAGAACCATCGTTCTCCTAGAGTAGCAAACACCGGAGAGAACGAGCGTTCTCACCGACAATCCCAGCCAGGAGGATGATTCAGATGACCGTTCTGGAGCCCGCTGCCCAGGCCTTCGCCGACGCGACCGCCAAGCCGCCGTACCTGTTCCAGCTGACGCCCGAAGAGGGCCGCAAGGCCGTCGACGAGGTACAGACCACCGACTACCCGAAGCTCCCGGTCGACGAGGAGTGGGTGACTGCCGCGGACGGCACCAAGGCCCGCATCGTCAAGCCCCAGGGCGCCACCGGCGTACTGCCTGTGATCCTCTACATCCACGGCGCGGGCTGGGTGTTCGGCAACGCGCACACCCACGACCGGCTGGTTCGGGAGCTCGCCGTCGGCGCGGGCGCCGCGGTGGTGTTCCCGGAGTACGACCTGTCGCCGGAGGCGCGGTACCCGCACGCGCTCGAGCAGAACTACGCGGTCGCCCGTTGGATCATTGCCTCAGGCAAGGACCACGGTCTGGACGCGCAGCGGCTGGCGATCGCCGGCGACTCGGTCGGCGGGAACATGACGGCCGCGCTCACGCTGCTCGCGAAGGAGCGCGGGGACGTGAAGTTCGTCCAGCAGGTGCTGTTCTACCCGGTCACGGACGCTTCGTTCGACACCGCGTCGTACAAGGAGTTCGCCGAGGGCTACTTCCTGCAGCTGGACGGGATGAAGTGGTTCTGGGACCAGTACACGACCGACGAGAACGAGCGGAACCAGATCACCGCGTCGCCGCTGCGCGCAACAACCGAGCAGCTGACGGGCCTGCCGCCGGCGCTGGTCATCACCGGCCAGGCCGACGTACTGCGAGACGAGGGCGAGGCGTACGCCGCCAAACTCCTCGAGGCCGGCGTACCGACAACCGCCGTCCGCTTCGCCGCAATAATCCACGACTTCGTAATGCTCGACGCGCTGCGCGATACCCGCGCAGCCAACGCCGCAATCGACCTAGCAATCACAACCCTACGCAAGGCGCTCAACTGACCCGTTCGAGCTCCGCGAAGGCGGCGGCGAGCTTTGGCAGCGTGTAGTGGGCGTTCAGGCCGCTTGGATTTGGTAGGACCCAGACGCGGGTCGCGCCGATCGTTCGGTCCTGTTTGCCCACTGCTGCTGTGCGGTCCGCGAAGGCGTCGCGGTACGCCGTGACGCCTAGGACCGCGAGCCACTCGGGCTGGACGTCGAGCACCTTCTTCACGAGGTTCTCGCCGCCCGCCTCGAGCTCGGCCCGCGACAACTCGGCCGCCTTCGCCGACGGTCGGTCGACCACGTTGGTGATCCCGAGCCGGTACGTCAGCAACTCCCGCTGCTCGTCCGGCCGCAGCTGACGGGGCGTGAATCCGCTCAGGTGCAACGCCGGCCAGAACCGGTTCCCCGGCCGCGCGAAGTGATACCCGGTCTCCGCCGACATCAGCCCCGGGTTGATCCCACAGAACAACACCCGCAACCCAGTCCCGATCACATCCGGAATGCCGTCCACGGGGAACACCGTAGCTAACGACAGGAGGTAGTGGTCGCGGCCGCCCAGGTCCACGCCTGACGCCCGCGCCGGCCATCCCGTGTGACGCCACTACCTCCTGTCGTTAGCGACGTCGTGCCGACGTAGGTTGGGGGCATGGCTGACTGGGCTGCGCGGTTGAACGAGTTGGCGGTGGCGGGTGAGGTGACCGGTGCGGTGCTCGGGATCTGGCACGACGGTGAGACGACGATCGCGCCGTACGGCGTCCTGAACGCCACGACCGGCGTCGAGACCACCGCCGACTCGCTGTTCCAGATCGGCTCGGTCAGCAAACCGTGGACCGCGTCGATGATCGTCCAGCTCGCCGTCGAGGGCCGGTTGCGGCTGGACGACCCGATCGTCAAGTTGTTGCCCGAGGCACCTGTCGACCCGCGGATCACGGTCGGTCACCTGCTGACCCATACCAGTGGCATCGACGGCGACCTGTTCACCGACACCGGTCGCGGCGACGACTGCCTGCAGCGGTACGTCGCTCTGCTCGCGAACGTGGACCAGCTGTTCGAGCCCGGTACGGCGTACTCGTACTGCAATGCCGGATTCATCCTGCTCGGCCGGCTGATCGAGGTCCTCGACGGCCGGACCTGGGACGAATCACTGAAGGCCCGTCTGGTCGAGCCGCTCGACCTGACCCACACGGTCACGCTGCCGGAAGAGGCGATCCTGGAACGCGCCGCAGTCGGTCACCTGGCGACGGACGGTTCGCGGGTCAAGACATGGCAACTCCCGCGCAGCATCGGCCCTGCTGGGACGATCACCGCGAGTGCCAGCGACCTGCTCGAGTTCGCCCGGATGCACCTGACCGACGAGCGGTACGCGGTCATGCAGGAGCCGCAGGTCCCGTTCGCGGCCGGCATCGGCGGCTTCGTCGACCTCGGCCTGACGTGGCGGATCTACGACTGGGGCGGCCGCCGCCTGTTCGGGCACGACGGGTCGACGATCTCGCAGCTTGCCTTCCTGCGGATCGATCCGGAGGCCCGGTTGGCGATGTGCCTGCTGACCAACTCCGGAAACGGCACCCGCCTCTTCGAGCCGCTCGCCACCGAGGTCTTCACGGAGTACGTCGGGGTCGCGCATCCGCCCGCGCCGCAGCCGATCGACGTACCCGTCGACGACCGTCATACCGGGGTGTACGAGCGCGCCAGCGTCCGGCTCGACGTCGCGAAGCGTGACGACGAACTGGTAATGGTCTATTCCGCGACGGGCGATCGCCTGCTGTTCTCCGACGATCCGGTGCACGAGTACGAGTTGCGCCCGACCGAACCGGCCGACGGTGACCATTTCGTCACGCGCGAGTCGCCGGCGCACCCGTGGGTGCCGGTCACGTTCACCCCGACTCACGTGTTCACCTCAGGACGGGTAACGCCCAGGCGGTGAGATATTTGAGGTGCATTTTGGGGTGAGCGAGCTAACGTCTCACACGTGACTAGTGCACCTGCTGAACTCCCTCGTAAAGCCGGTGACCTCCGGGCCGCCGGATATCTTCCCCGGTCGATCAAGGCCGAGATCCGTGACAACCTGCTGAAAGCACTCCGGGACGGGCGTGACCCGTGGCCCGGCATCGTCGGTTTCACCCGCACGGTGATTCCGCAACTCGAACGCGCCCTGCTCGCGGGGCACGACGTCGTACTGCTCGGTGAGCGCGGTCAGGGCAAGACGCGCCTGCTGCGCACCCTGGTCGGTCTGCTCGACGAGTGGACCCCGGTGATCGAGGGCGCGGAGCTGCCCGAGCATCCGCTCGACCCGATCACGCCGGCCTCGATCCGGCGTGCCGCCGAACTCGGCGACGACCTGCCGGTCGCCTGGCTGCACCGCAGCCTGCGGTACGCCGAGAAGCTCGCGACCCCGGACACGTCGGTCGGTGACCTGATCGGTGACGTGGACCCGGTGAAGGTTGCCGAGGGCCGCAGTCTCGGCGACCCGGAGACCATCCACTTCGGGCTGGTCCCGCGGGCGCACCGCGGCATCGTCGCGATCAACGAGCTGCCCGACCTCGCCGAGCGCATCCAGGTCGCGTTGCTGAACGTGATGGAGGAGCGCGACATCCAGGTCCGCGGGTACACGCTCCGGCTGCCGCTCGACGTGTTGCTGGTGGCAACGGCCAACCCCGAGGACTACACCAACCGCGGCCGGATCATCACGCCGCTGAAGGACCGCTTCGGCGCCGAGGTCCGGACCCATTACCCGCTCGACATCGACGCCGAGGTGGACGTGATCCGGCAGGAGGCCGAGTTCACCGCCGAGGTCGGCGAGCCGTTGCTGGAGGTGCTGGCCCGGTTCGTCCGGCACCTGCGCGAGTCGACGTCGATCGACCAGCGGTCCGGGGTTTCCGCTCGGTTCGCGGTCGCAGCGGCCGAGACGATCGCCGCCGCGGCGCTGCGTCGGTCGGCGATCACGGGCGAGGAGCCCGCCGTGGCGCGCCCGGTGGACCTCGAGGCGGTGCCCGCCGTACTGCGGGGCAAGCTCGAGTTCGAGCCGGGTGAGGAAGGGCGCGAGATCGAGCTGCTCGAGTACCTGCTGCGCCGGTCGGTAGCCGACACCGCACGCGAGCGTTTCGCCGGACTCGACCTGACCCCGCTCGCGCACGCTGTTGCCGATGGCAACCTTGTGACGACGGGGGAGCGGGTGCCCGGCCGGGACGTGCTGGCCGCGCTGCCGGAGCTGCCCGTCCTGCACGACGTCGCCGCCCGCGCCGGCGTCGAGCCCGACGACTCGTCCGGACGGATCGCCGCCGCGATCGAACTCGCCCTGGAAATGCTGTACCTGTCCAAACGCGTCGCCAAGGACGCCGACGACGACACCACGGTCTACGGGTCCTGACCATGTCGGCATCGATTCCGGAAGGCTGGTCCTACGGTCCGTGGCACGACGGGCCGGATCCTCTGAAGGCGCCCGCTGACCTGCGGGATGCGCTGGACGAGATCGGCCGGGACGTGATGAACGGGTCGTCGCCGCGGTCCGCGCTGGAGGAGCTGCTCCGGCGCGGCACCCGGAACACCCAGGGCCTGGACGACCTGTCCCGGCGGTTGTGGGAGCGCCGCCGCGAGATCCAGCGGCGGCACAACCTCGACGGCACCCTGCAGGACGTCCAGCGCCTGCTGAACGAGGCGCTCGAAGCGGAGCGGCGTGAGCTGTTCCCGAACCCGTCCGACGACGCGCGGTTCAAGGAGGCCGAGCTCGACGCGCTCCCCTCCGGTACGGCGGCCGCCGTACGGGAGCTGGCGAACTACCAGTGGGAGTCGTCGGACGCGCGAGCGAAGTACGAAGAAATCCGCGAACTGCTCGGGCGGGAGCTGCTCGGTTCGCGGTTCGAGGGCATGAAGGAGGCGCTGCAGCAGACCACGCCTGAGGACGTCGAGGCGATCAACGAGATGCTGACCGACCTCAACGCCCTGCTCGCGGCGCATGCGCAGGGGCTGCCCGAGGTGCCCGAACTCTTCGAGGAGTTCATGGCCAACCACGGCGAGTTCTTCCCGGAGAATCCGCAGAACGTCGACGAACTGATCGACGTACTCGCGCAACGGGCGGCCGCCGCGCAACGGATGCTCAACTCGATGACGCCCGAACAGCGCGCCGAGCTGGCGGAGCTTTCGCAGCAGGCGTTCGGCAGTCCGCAACTCGCGCAGCAGTTGGCGCAGCTGGATGCTCAGCTGCAGTCGCTGCGGCCGGGGGAGGACTGGTACGGGTCGGAGCAGATGCGCGGTGACGATCCGCTCGGTCTCGCCGAGGGTGCTCAGGCGATGTCCGACCTCGCGGAACTGGATGCGCTGGCCGAGCAGTTGGCGCAGTCGTATCCGGGGGCGCGGCTCGAGGACATCGACCTCGACGCGCTCACCCGTCAGCTGGGTGACGAGGCGACGGTCGACGCGCGTCGGCTGAGTGAGCTGGAGCGGCAGTTGCGTGATCAGGGCCTGATCGAGCGGGCGCCCGACGGTTCGCTGCGGTTGTCGCCGAAGGCGTTGCGTCAGCTCGGTCAGACGGCGTTGGCCGACGTACTGCGGACCGCTCGAGGATCAGGTGAACGGGACGCGGCCAACGCGGGTGCGGCCGGTGAGCTGAGTGGATCGTCGCGCCCGTGGCAGTTCGGGGACACCCAGCCGTGGGACGTGCCGAGGACGGTGCGGAACGCCGTACTGCGGAGCTCGTCGCTCGATGGGTCCGTCAAGCTTGATGTGGCGGACGTGGAGATCGCGGAGACCGAGCATCGGGCCCGGGCGGCCGTGGCGTTGCTCGTCGACACGTCGTGGTCGATGGTGCAGGAGGGGCGCTGGCTGCCGATGAAGCGGACCGCGCTCGCGTTGCATCAGCTGATCTCGACGCGGTACCGGAACGACGCGCTGCAGCTGATCACGTTCGGCCGGTACGCCGGGGTTGTCGAGCTGCCCCAGCTGATCGGGATGGAAGGCACGTGGGAGCAGGGCACCAATGCGCACCACGCGCTGCTCCTCGCCGGGCGTCATCTGCGGCGGCACCCGGACGCACAGCCCGTCGTACTGATGGTGACGGACGGGGAACCGACCGCCCACCTGGAGCCCGACGGCACGGCCGAGTTCTCGTACCCACCCGAGGCGGCCACCCTCCGCAAGACGATCTTCGAGGTAGACCGCCTGGCCAAACTCGGCGCCTCCCTGACCGTCTTCCGCCTAGGCGACGACCCGCGCCTCCACGCGTTCGTAGACCTACTGGCCCGCCGCAGTGGCGGCCGCGTCCTCGCGCCCGACGCCGACGGCCTAGGCGCGGCTGTAGTAGGCGACTACCTCCGCACCCGCCGCAAGCTCTAAAGCTGACTGGTGTGCCCGACGGACTGGGGGTTTCGTACGGCGCTAGCGGAGGCGCCGGGCGATCGCGGGATCCGGGGTCTCGCTCTGGAGGATGGCTGCCAGCACCTCGACACCGTCCACCAGGCGGGGCCCCGGCCGTGCGAAGTACCCGTTGGCGTCGACTGCCCACACCGGTACGCCCGCCGGCAGCTCACCCATCAGAAGCTCGGTCAGCTCGGCAGCCTCATCAAGTCCGAACCCACACGGCGCCGACACAACCACCTCAGGCTCCGCAGCCGCCACCTCTCGCCAGCTGATCGCTCTCGACCGCTCCCCAGCCGCACCCAACACGTTCACCCCACCCGCAACCTCCACCATCTCCGGCAACCAATGCCCAGGCGCAAACGGCGGATCAGTCCACTCCAACAACCCCACCCGCGCACCACCGCCTCGTGTGCCCGCTGTAGCGGCCAGCTGGTCTAGGCGGGTCCGGAGGTTCTTCACCAACTGCACCGAGTCTCGGCCGATGACCTTTGCGATGGTTTCGATTGACTCGAGCACCTCGGTCAGGCTGTCGGGATCGGTGGTCACCACCTCCGCGCAGCACCCCAGGTAGTCGAGGGCCTGGGAGACGTCGGCGACGTCGATCGCGCAGACCGCGCACAGGTCCTGGGTGATCACCACGTCCGGGTCGAGATCGCGCAGCGCGCCCGCGTCCAGGTGATAGAGATCCTCCCCGGCGGCGACCTTCCGACGTACGGCGGCGTCGATCTCGCTCGGTGTCAAACCCTCGGGCAGCGCCGTCGTCGACACGATCCGCCGGGTGCGCGCCGCCGCCGGGTAATCGCATTCGAACGTGATGCCGACCACATCCTCACCACCACCGAGCGCGAAACAGATCTCGGTCGCCGAGGGGAGCAGCGAGACGATACGCACCCCCAAACTCTAGCCCGCCTACCCACTTACCCACCGACGAAACCGCCTCAGCGCCGACGAAGAATGTTTCATCGGTGAAGACCCGGAATGTCTCGCGTTGTCAATCAGGGAAGGGTTTTCCGGCCTTCGACCTGTGGGGAGGGTCACGTCAGCATCGTGAGACCAGTGTTCAACTGGACTGGTTTTTAGGCTTACTCTGAAAACACGCCCCCGCCGCCGGAGTCGATGGGCCAGCGGGCCATTCTCCCGCGCCTGAAAACACCCGCCTGCAACCCAGGGAGTGACCGTGCCGAAACTCGTCTATGACTTCGCCGAAGGCAACAAGGACATGAAGCAGCTCCTCGGCGGCAAGGGAGCGAACCTGGCCGAGATGACCAACCTCGGCCTGCCGGTGCCACCCGGTTTCACCATCACCGCGGACGCCTGCCGCGCGTACCTGGAGACCGGCACGGTCCCCGCCGACCTGGCCGACGAGATCGACCACCACGTCGCGCTGCTCCAGCAGAAGATGGGCAAGAAGCTCGGCCAGGCCGACGATCCGCTGCTGGTCTCGGTCCGCTCGGGTGCCGCCGTCTCGATGCCCGGCATGATGGAGACGGTCCTGAACGTCGGCCTCAACGACGACTCGGTGAACGGGCTCGCGCACCACTCCGGCAACCCCCGGTTCGCCTGGGACGCGTACCGCCGGCTGATCCAGATGTTCGGCAAGACCGTGCTCGGCATGGACGGCGACGTGTTCGAGGACGCGATCGAGCAGGCCAAGCAGGCGAAGGGCACTCGCGACGACCTGGACCTGGACGCCGCCGACCTGAAGGGTCTCGTCGAGACCTTCAAGCGGGCCGTACACGAGCACACCGGCCGCGACTTCCCGCAGGACCCGCGGACCCAGATGGACCTCGCGACCGAGGCCGTGTTCCGTTCCTGGAACTCGGACCGCGCGATCCTCTACCGCCGCCAGGAGCGGATCCCCGCCGACCTCGGTACGGCGGTGAGCGTCTGCTCGATGGTGTTCGGCAACCTCGGCATGGACTCCGGCACCGGCGTCGCGTTCACCCGCGACCCGTCGACGGGCCAGCCCGGCGTGTACGGCGACTACCTGCAGAACGCCCAGGGCGAGGACGTCGTCGCGGGCATCCGCAACACCGTCCCGCTCGCCGACCTCGAGCAGATCGACAAGGCGTCGTACGACGCCCTGATGGAGATCATGGCCAAGCTCGAAGGTCACTACCGCGACCTGTGCGACATCGAGTTCACCGTCGAGCGCGGCAAGCTGTGGATGCTGCAGACCAGGGTCGGCAAGCGGACCGCGGCGGCGGCGTTCCGGATCGCGACGAGCCTGATCGACGAGGGCGTGATCGACACCGACGAGGCACTGAAGCGGGTGAAGGGCGCCCAGCTCGCGCAGCTGATGTTCCCGCGGTTCGATGCGGATGCGGCGACGGACCTGATCACGAAGGCGATCGGTGCGTCGCCGGGTGCGGCCTCGGGCAAGGTCGTGTTCACGTCGGCGGCCGCGGTCGAGGCAGCGGAGCGCGGCGAGAAGGTCATCCTGGTACGGCGCGAGACCAACCCGGACGACCTGCACGGCATGATCGCGGCGCAAGGCATCCTGACCAGCCGCGGCGGCAAGACCTCGCACGCGGCCGTGGTCGCCCGCGGCATGGGCAAGACCTGTGTCTGCGGCGCCGAGGAACTCGACGTGAACGTTGCCCAGGGCACCATCACGGTGAAAGGCACAGTGCTCGAGGCGGGTGAGCTGATCTCGATCGACGGCACCACGGGTGAGGTGTTCCGCGGCGAGGTCCCGGTCGTACCGTCCCCGGTCGTGCAGTACTTCGAGGGCGCGTTGGCCCCGGACGCGGGCGACGAGCTCGTCGCGTCGGTGCACCGGTTGATCACGCACGCGGACGACGTACGGCGGCTCGGCGTACGGACCAATGCCGATACGGCGGACGATGCGGCGCGGGCGCGGCGGTTCGGGGCCGCGGGGATCGGGCTGTGCCGGACCGAGCACATGTTCCTGGGGGAGCGGCGGGAATCCGTCGAGCGGTTGATTCTCGCGGACACTCACGCGGAGCGCGACGCGGCGCTGGCCGAGCTGGAGCCGTTGCAGCGTGCGGACTTCCTGGAACTGCTGGACGCGATGGACGGGCTGCCGGTGACGATCCGGCTGATCGATCCGCCGCTGCACGAGTTCCTGCCGTCGCTGGAGGACTTGGCCGTGAAGGTGGCGGTGGCGCGCGAACGCGGCGAGGACCCGGGGCGCGACGCGACCCTGCTGGCCGCGGTCCAGCGGTTGCACGAGCAGAACCCGATGCTCGGTCTGCGCGGGGTTCGGCTCGGGCTGGTGATCCCCGGACTGTTCGCGATGCAGGTCCGGGCGATCGCGTCGGCGGCGAAGGAATTGGGGGCCAAGGGCAAGGATCCGCGGCCGGAGATCATGATCCCGCTGGTCGGCGCCGCTCAGGAGCTGCACCTGGCGCGCGACGAGGTGGAACGTGTGCTCGCCGACGTCGACCCCGGCCGGGAGATCCCGATCGGCACGATGATCGAACTGCCGCGCGCGGCGGTGATCGCGGACCAGATCGCGGAGGCGGCCGACTTCTTCTCGTTCGGCACCAACGACCTGACCCAGATGACATGGGGCTTCAGCCGGGACGACGTGGAGAGTGCGTTCTTCTCGCGGTACCTGGAGAAGGGGATCTTCGCGGTCTCGCCGTTCGAGTCGATCGACCGAGAGGGCGTCGGTGCGCTGGTGCGGACCGGTGTGGAGCGTGGGCGGGCGACCAAGCCGGACCTCAAGCTCGGCGTCTGCGGCGAGCACGGCGGCGACCCGGACAGCATCCACTTCTTCCACGAGGTCGGCCTCGACTACGTCTCCTGCTCCCCGTTCCGTATCCCAGTAGCCCGCCTAGAGGCCGGCCGAGCCGCCCTGGCCTGACCCCGATCCCAACTTTGAGAAGCCACCAACCACGAATCGGCCCGCGAAATGGTTGGTGGCTTCTCAAAGTGGGCTGACGTGCTACGGCGGGGCGGGGCGGTGCGGTCGCGGGCGGGGCTCGGGGAGACGGGGCTTTTCGGGTCTGTGGAGTTCCGCGGGTATGCCTGGGACGTGGACTATTCGACGGCCGGGTACCTCGAACTTCTGTCGTCTTATTCGGGTCATCGGGCCTTGACAACGGACCGGCGTGACGGACTGTACGGCTGTATCGGCGCTCTCATCGACGCGGCCGGGGGGTCGATCACGAAGCGTTATCTCAATCAACTGTCTGTAGGAATTTCCCTTAACCAACCCCTTGCGTAGGGGGCCGTCGGCTGGCGAGAATGTCCGGGCGGGAAGGGAGATCACTCGTCGACTTTCGGGTCTGACCTGAACCAGCCGCTGTGGCGGCTCGTGACTCCCTTTCCCGCACCAAATCCCCTTGTTTCCAAGACTCTTGTAGAGTTTTGGGCATGGCCCAATTTGTCGTGCAGTTGCGCTTCGATCTCGACCGGACCGACCAGCGGATGGAGGTCCGTCCGGCGCACCGCGAGTACCTGACGGCGCTGAAGGCCGACGGCAAGCTCGTCGCCGCCGGACCGTTCGCCGACCAGACCGGCGCCTTGCTCGTGTACGACGTCGCCGACGAGGCCGAGCTCCGCGACATCCTCGCCAAGGACCCGTACACGCCGGCCGACGTCTACCAGCTCGCCACCCTCGCCGAGTGGCAGCCGCTCTTCCCGTTCAGCTGAGGCGGCTCAGGCGTCGGCGCCTTCCAGGTTCAGGTGGTCGACGTACGCCCAGAGCCAGACCAGGGGAGCGAGGACCAGTTCGGGCTCGTTGTCCTCGTCGGCGATGAACAGCATCGAGGCCTCGCCGTTGGTGAGGTCCTCGATGACGGCCTCGCACATCTCGATCGCGACCTCGAACGGCAACAGCCGCGGACCGTTCTCCCAGCGCGGCTCCGGCAGCGGCAGGACCGGTGCCTCGTCCGTCCCGTCCAGCTCGACCGAGACCTTCTGCAGCTCCTCGTACAGGTCGAACGAGATCAGGCCCGCGAGCGGCCGCCCGTCCAGACCGACCAGGTACGGGTCGTCGGCGCCGTCGCGGAACGCGTCCCGGATGTCCGGCAGCGCCGCCTTGAGATCGGACGCTTCGAGGTACGGCGCCTCGTCCAGCTCCTCCTCGGCCTCCGCCTCGACCAGCCCGCTGCGCATCTGGTCGAACTGGTGCAGCAGCCCGTTCAACTCGTCGTACGCGCCACCGCCCGGCGCCTTCTGCGCGCGCGCCTCCAGGTCACGGAGGTGCTCGACCAGTTCGTCCTCGAAGTGCAGCTCGTACCGCGGGAGGCCCGGCTCGCGGCCCGCGTTGATCTGGGCGACCAGCTGCGTCGACACCGGGCCGATCCGCTCGGCGAGCACCTCCAGCGGCGTGGTCGGCTTCTCCTCGTCGTCGTGCGCGCAGGAGTCGTCCTCGCCCTTGCCGTCGCCTTCCATCGCGAGCAGCACCTGGAACGCCTGGAAGGACAGCAGCGCGGCGGTCGCCATCGTCCCGTCGCCGATCAGCATCAGCGGGTTGCCGCCGGCCTCGGTACGGCGTACGTGGTCGGACATCAGCGTCGCGGCCTGCTCGACGTTCACCTGGCTGGCCAGCGACGACAGCCCGTGGTCCGTGTCCACGCCGAGCAGTTCGACCAGCCGCTCGGAGCTCATGTCGAAGTTGGAGCGGAGGTAGTACCGCAGCCAGCCGGCGTCGACCGGGTTGCCGAGCAGGTCGGCGATCCGGGCCCGGAAGTCGGCCAGGTCGGCGATCGCCAGCACCACCAGCACCGGCTGGTCGCCGTCGCCGATCACCAGCGGCCGGGTGTCCCCGTTGTGGAATCCGTCGATGACCTGGTGCAGGCTGTCGGCGGCGGCCTCCAGCGGCCACGACTCCGCCTCGAACTCGTTGACCACCGCGGCGGAGGTGTCGTCGGGCATCTGATGGATCCTCTCCGGGGTGCGGCGGGAGTTAGGTAACTGTAGGCTGCGGGCGTTTCACCAGGCCGCAGGGGTCCTTCAAGGGTCCGGTAGTGACATTGGCTACGCTGGTACCGGCGGGTCGGTGCAGCGGTATCTCACATGTGAGATAAGGTCCGGCCATGACCGATGACTACCTGAGCCGGATCGGAAACCTCATCCGGGACGCCCGCAAGCATCGCGGCTGGACGCAGACGCAGCTCGCGGAAGTTCTGAACACCAGCCAGAGCGCGGTGAACAGGATCGAGAAGGGTCATCAGAACCTCACCCTCGAGATGCTCGCCCGGATCGGCGAGGCGCTCGATTCAGAAATTGTCTCTCTCGGTGGCGGTCCGGTCCACCTCCGTGTTGCCGGTGGCCGCCGGTTGTCCGGCTCCATCGACGTCAAGTCCAGCAAGAACGCCGGTGTCGCGCTGCTCTGCGCGAGCCTGCTGAACAAGGGCCGTACGACGCTGCGCAAGGTCGCCCGCATCGAGGAGGTCAACCGTCTCCTCGAGGTGCTGAACTCGATCGGCGTCAAGACCACCTGGCTGAACGACGCCGGCGACCTGGAGATCATCCCGCCGACGCAGCTCGACCTGAGCGCGATGGATGCCGAGGCGGCCCGTCGTACCCGCTCCATCATCATGTTCCTCGGCCCGCTGCTGCACCGCGAGGACGCGTTCGAGCTCCCGTACGCCGGTGGCTGCGACCTCGGCACACGCACCGTCGAGCCGCACCTGACCGCGCTGCGCCCGTTCGGCCTCGAGGTGAAGGCGACCGGCGGGCAGTACCACGCGCTGGTGAATCGGGCGATCACGCCGGGCAAGCCGATCGTGCTGACCGAGCGCGGCGACACCGTGACCGAGAACGCGATCATGGCCGCCGCCCGGTACGACGGCGTCACGGTGATCCGCAATGCGAGCCCGAACTACATGGTCCAGGACCTGTGTTTCTACCTCGACCTGCTCGGCGTGAAGATCGACGGCATCGGCACCACGACGCTGACCGTGCACGGCAAGGCCGACATCGACGTGGATGTCGACTACGCGCCGTCCGAGGATCCGATCGAGGCGATGAGCCTGCTCACCGCGGCGATCGTCACGAAGTCCGAGATCACCATCCGGCGCGCGCCGGTGGAGTTCCTGGAGATCGAGCTCGCGCTGCTGGAGGAGATGGGGCTCGACTACGACCGCAGTACGGAGTACCTCGCCGAGAACGGTCGGACCCGGCTGGTCGACCTCACCACCCGGCCGTCGAAGCTGCACGCGCCGATCGACAAGGTCCACCCGATGCCGTTCCCGGGCCTGAACATCGACAACCTGCCGTTCTTCGCGGTGATCGCGGCGATCGCCACCGGGCAGACGCTGATCCACGACTGGGTCTACGAGAACCGCGCGATCTACCTGACGGACCTGAACAAGCTGGGCGGCCGGGTCAAGCTGCTCGACCCGCACCGGGTGATGGTCGAAGGCCCGACGCATTTCTCCGGCGCCGAGATCATGTGCCCGCCGGCGCTCCGGCCGGCCGTCGTCACGCTGATCGCGATGCTGGCCGCGAAGGGTACGTCGGTGCTGCGCAGCGTCTACGTGATCAACCGCGGCTACGAGGACCTGGCCGCCCGCCTGAACTCGCTAGGCGCTCAGATCGAGACCTTCCGCGACATCTGAGTCATCGCTTACGTCCGAAGAAGCGGAGGGAGCTCCCGCCACTTCTTCGGACGTAAGGAAGGTTGTCGCTGCCTCGATGACCGCCGGGGTGGACAGGATCCGGCGGTGGCCGAGGCCCGTCGTCGGCAGGAAGTGTGCGCGGTCGCCGTAGTTCCGTAGCAGTACCTGCGCCTGCGCCGGGTCCACGACGTCGTCCTCGTCGTTGTGGATCACCAGCAGCTCGAGCTTTCCTGTGGTCACCGAGAAGCGCGTCCAGATCTGGTCGTCGCCGTCGAAGTACCCGCGCTCGATCCGGCGCCGCAGTTGCTGGTTGATCTTCGGTCCCAGGCCGAGCTGGGCGCAGAACGTGTCGGCCAGGTACCCGAAGTCCGCGACGCCGCTGATCATCACCAGCCGCTTGGCCGCGACGCCCTCGCGGACGGCGTACAGCGCGAACGGTACGCCGAGGGAGTGCGCGATCACGCCCTCGAACGGGCCGTGGCGTTCCTCCAGCGCGCGGATGATCCGCTGGTGGCCGAGGATCGACACGACGTCGCCGTCCGAGTCGCCATGCGCAGGAGCGTCGTACGACACCGGGCTGTAGCCGAGCTCGAGCAGGCGCGTGATGAATCCGGCGTACCGCGATGCGCGGGAGCGCCAGCCGTGGACGAGCAACACCGGGCGGTTGCCGTCGCCCCACGCGTAGGTCTTCACGTTGTCGACGATCTCGACGCGCGCGGCGTCGTGGACGGCCTGCTCGTCGGGGCGGACCCGGCCGCGGGCGAGCGGGCGCCGCCACAGGTTGAACGCGAGCCGTCCGCCGAGTCGCGGTGACAACGCTCCGACGGTCTGCAATCCGGCACTGACCAGCTTCTGCATGACATCCCCTCCGGTAACTGTACGAACGGTCGTACTATTAGATTCGCACAGACTAGCAAGTCAACGGCACTTAGGATCAGGAATCGTGGAGAAGGTCGACGGACGGTTGGCGCGGGGTGACCAGACCCGCCGCGCCGTCCTGCGCCGTGCGGTCGACATCGCGTCGGTCGACGGGCTCGAAGGGTTGTCGATCGGGCGGCTCGCGACCGAGCTCGGGATCAGCAAGAGCGGGCTGTTCGCGCACTTCGGTTCCAAGGAGGAGCTGCAGCTCGCGACCGTCCGGGCCGCGCGCCGGATCTACGCCGACAACGTCGTGATTCCGGCGTACGAGGTGGAGCCCGGTCTCGGCCGGGTGTGGGCGCTGAGCCGGCATTGGCTGGACTACTCGCGGAGCCGCGTGTTCCCGGGCGGCTGTTTCTTCCAGAAGGTCTCGCACGAGTTCTCCGCGCGCGACGGCGCTGTGCACGAGTACCTCGCGGCTGTCCATCACGAGTGGATGGACCTGATCGAGACCGCGGTCGCCGAGGCCGTCGAGCGGGGTGAGCTCGCGGCCGATCCGGTGCAGCTCGCGTTCGATCTGAATGCGTACTACGAGGCCGCGAACCTCGCGTCGATCCTGCACAACGACGAGGCGGGGTACGAGCGCGCGCGTCAGGCGGTGCGGATCCGGTTGGAGTCAGCGGTCGTTCCCGGTACGCCGGTGCCCTGGTGAGCCGGCAGGTCGCGGCGACTACGGATCGGTGACGCGAGCAGGACCAGGCCGGCCAGCGGTACGCCGGCTGTCGTGATCCAGAGGGCCGGGGTGAGGCCGAGGGTTTGGCCGAGCGTTCCGCCGACGAGCGCGCCGAGCGGGATGGTGCCGTAGTTGACGAAGGCGTTCGTCGCGGTCAGCCGGCCGAACAGATCTGGCGGACAGTACGACTGCAGGAAGGTCGCCTTCACGACATTCCCGCCGACCACGCCGAGGCTGACGCCGAACGCGCCGACCAGATAGAACCACGGGCTCGCGCCGCTCAACGGGATCAGCAACGCCAGGGTGGGCAGGCCGAGCTCGCACAGGAGCAGCGCACGCGCCGTACCGAACCGCATCATCTTGCGACCGACGAGCGCACCGACCACGCCGCCGCTCGATGCCGCCGCGATCAGGCCACCGACTGTGCCAGCAGTCAGTCCGGCCTCGCGGACCAGGAACACGACGACGATCGCCTGATATCCCATCAAGGCGAGGTTCGAGACCGCGCCGAAGATCGTCAATGTACGCAGCCAGACGTCGTGCGCGACCAGCCTGATGCCCTCCCGGATCGCGCCGGCCTGCCGAGGCGTGTTCGTACGCCGTTCCCGGAAGCGGATCGCGGCGAGACAGCCGAGCGCGACCAGGAAGCTGCCCGCGTCGACGAGCAATGCATTCGCCGCGCCGGCGAACTGGACCAGCAGTCCACCGCACCCGAGCCCCGCGATCTGCGCGGCCGACGCACTGCCGTGGAGTTTCGCGTTGCCCTCGGCGTGATCGGACGGATCCAGAAGCGTCGGAAGATAGGCGGTGTACGCCGTTTGGAAGACGACCGATGCGGCTCCGACGAGTCCGGCGAGGACCAGGAGGAACTCGATCGTCAGCAGGTCGCCGGCCAGCGGAACCACGGCGAGCAGGAGACCGGACGCAGCCGAGGAGGCGAGCATGAGCGGACGTCGACGTACCCGATCGATCCAGGCGCCGGTGGGCAGGCCGATCAGGAGCCACGGCGCCCAGGCGGCCGCGGTCAGCAGGCCGACCTCGAAGGTTGTTGCGTCGAGCATCGAAATCGCGACCAGCGGCAGCGCCACCGACGACGTCGCGCTGCCGAAGCGGTTGATCGTCTCGCCGATCCAGAACAGACGGAAGTCGCGGTGCGTTCGCAGGAGGCTCATGGGCGGCGCGGGAACGATTGCAGCTGGACGATCACGCGCTCGGATCCCTCGGCCGGTTCGCTACCGGTGTACCGGTCGACGACGGCCGCGATCTCCTCGTTGAGCTTGTGCAGTTGCTCCGGGGTCAGCTGCAGATCACGCCAGTCCGAGAGGCCGGCCGCGTGCTGCCAATCGGCGGGCCAGTCTTCATCGACGTACGCGCGGACGCGGTCGTAGTACCGCTCCACGAGATCGCGCAGGTAGACGTCGAGTGCGCGCCGAGTCTCCGGGTCGTCGAGGAACTCGGCCGGGTTGAGGACGGTCGGCCCGTCGGGGAGCCGCCACCAGCGCTCGCGCTTCGTGCCGCGGCCGGGATCCTCCTCGAGGTACCCGTGCTCGGCGAGCAGGCGCAGGTGCCAGCTGATCGTGCCGGTGTTCTCGCCGAGTCGCGTCGCCAGGGTGCTCGACGTCGCCGGTCCGTCGAGCTCGATCGCCTCCAGGATGCGCATCCGGAGCGGGTGGGCGAGTCCGCGCAGACTTCGGGCATCGATCCGTCGCATGGATGCAGAGTAGTCTCTGCAAAGGAGTCTCTGCAAGTGGATTTGTCGGTGGTCGTCCCTAGGTTTGGGGACATGCGGCCTCATGTGGTGGCTCAGCTGGCGGTCTCGCTGGACGGGGTGGCGTCGGGATTCGACGTCGACCTCGCGCGGTTCTATGCGCTGGCGTCGCTGTGGCAGGAGGACGTGACGCTGATCGACGCCGGCGCGATCCTCGCCCAGGAGAACGCCGTACTCGCGGCTCCTCGTCGCGGTCCGCGGGCGGAGGGTCCGCTGCTCGCGGTGGTGGACGAGCGGGCGCGGGTCCGGAGCTGGGACTCGTTGCGGGAGCTGGGCTACTGGTCCGGCGTCCTCGCGTTGTACGCCGACCAGACGCCGGAGCGGCCGCCCGACGCGACGACGCGTGAGTTGATCACCGGCTACGACCAGGTCGATCTTGTCGAGGTGTTCGACGTACTGGGGCGCCGCGGTGTGCAAACGGTCCGCGTCGACGCGCCCGGCGTACTGCTGCGGACTTGCCTGGCGCTCGGTTTGGTCGACGAGCTCGCCCTCCTCGTGCATCCGGTGCTGATCGGCGGCGACCGCTGGTACGACACCGGGCGCCTCAACCTCCAGCACGCGGGCACCGAAGTATTTAAGGACGGCGTCATCTGGATCCGGTACTGCGTTTCCTGAAGAGTCCGCAAACTGTCGGTAGGCGCGGCTACTGTGAGCGGTGATGAGGAAGCAGCATGAGTGGTACGACGAGCACGATGCCGAGCGGTGGGTTGCCGAGCCGGTCAAGCGACCGGGACGGACCGCGTTCGCTCGTGATCGCGCACGCGTGCTGCACAGCGCGGCGTTGCGACGGCTGGCGGCCAAGACGCAGGTCGTGACGGCCGGCAGCGACGACTTCGTGCGGAACCGGTTGACCCACAGTCTCGAGGTCGCGCAGATCGGCCGCGAGCTGGCGGCAACGCTCGGCTGCGATCCGGACATCGTGGACGCCGCCTGTCTGGCGCACGATCTCGGGCATCCACCGTTCGGTCACAACGGCGAGCGCGCGCTGGACCAGGTCGCCGCGGAGATCGGCGGCTTCGAGGGAAACGCGCAGACGTTGCGGCTGCTGACCCGGCTGGAGTCGAAGACGTTCGATGCCGAAGGACGCAGCGTCGGCCTCAACCTGAGCCGGGCGACCCTCGACGCCGCGACGAAGTACCCCTGGCCTCGCCGGGCGGACGAGCGCAAGTTCGGGGTGTACGACGACGACCTCGCGGTCTTCTCGTGGTTGCGCCAGGGCGTGGGGGAGCGGCGCTGCCTCGAGGCGCAGGTGATGGACTTCGCCGACGACGTGGCGTACTCGGTGCACGACGTCGAGGACGGGATCGTCGCGCATCACATCGACCTCGCCGCGGTCGACGCCGAGCCGGCGCCGTACTGGGAGACGGTCCGGCAGATGTATTTGCCGGAGGCAACCGATGCCGAGCTGGACGAGGGCTGGGCGCGGCTGAAGGCGCTGAACTACTGGCCGCGGGTCGCGTTCGACGACAGCCGGCAGGCGCTGGGCGCGCTCAAGGACGTCACCAGCCAGCTCATCGGGCGGTTCGCGACCGCCGCCGAGCAGACCACGCACGCTGTCTTCGGCCGGTCCCGGCTGATCCGGTACGAGGCCGATCTGGTTGTTCCGGACGGCATTCGCACCGAGATCGGGCTGTTGAAGGGCGTCGGCATGTTCCACGTCCTCAACTCACCCGAACGCCAGGCCCGCCGGGCCACCCAACGCGAGCTCCTCACCGAACTCGTGGAAGCCCTGTGGAAAACGGCCCCGCAGCACCTGGACGTCCCGTTCCGGTCCGACTTCGCGGAGGCGACCGACGACGATGCCCGCCTCCGCGTCATCGTCGACCAGGTCGCCTCCCTCACCGATCCGTCAGCCCTGGCTTGGCACGCTCACCTTGTCGAAGGGCAGATCTAGGCCGAGCCGGTTCGTGATCGGCTTGTTCTGCTCGCGGATCTGCTGAAGTTCGGTGTCCGTCAGTGCCCGGCGGTAGACACGGACCTCGTCGAGCGCTCCCTGGAAGCGGTTGACGCCGTCGACGCGCTGGCCGACGTGGATGCCTTGCACGCCGAACTCCTTGCCGGCCGTCACCGATCCGGCCGGCGCCGTCGCCGAGCCGACCTCGACGCCGTCGACCACCAGCCGCAGCTTCCCGCCGACCCGCTGCAGTACGACGTGATGCCACTGGTCGTCGTTGTACGCCGACGCCGACTGGACCGTCACGTTGAAACGGTCGACCGACAGCAACGCGCGGATCCGTTTGCTCGCCGGCTCCGCCCGCAACCACACTTGCGGCGTACTGCCCGACCCGGTCCGGTACGCCCACAGGATCGCGTGCGTCCCGGTCGTCGCGCCGTACTTGATCCAGCTCATCATCGTGAAGTCGTCGGCGCCGAGATCGATCGACCGGTCGTACGGCACCTCGACGTAATCGTCCACCCCGTCCAGCGCGAGCCCGTTCCCGAACTTGCCTGCGGCAACAGTCGCCCCACCCCGCACGTACGCCGGATTGTGCGCCGGGGCGACGTCAGGCGTCAGCGGCCCGGGCGCGGGCGGACCGGGGATGCCCGGCGGCGTCCCGTTCGGCGTCGACAGATAGGCCTCGTTGAATCGTGCCCAGCGGATCGACTCGTACGGGTTCGCGACGCCGGCCTCGTACAGCAACCCGGCCTCGTCGCCGTCCAGCTGGACCATGTCGGAGTACGCCGACGGACCCCAGTAGAACACCTTCCCCTGTTGCCAGGTGCCGAACGATCGCGCCTCGTCGTACGACGACCGCACGGTCATCACCTCGCGTGCGGCCGGGTGCGCCGGCGCCGAGAACAGGATCCGGTGCTTGTCGAACCGCAGCAGCGACCCTTGGACGTCGGGCATCTCCAACTTCGGGATCGTCCGGAACGGTGCGTCGAAGCTGTCCCCGCCGTCGCTGCTGATGGCGTACGCGCGGTTGCCCGGATCGGTGCCGCGTTCGCGGGCCAGCGCGTAGATCCGGCCGTCGGTCAGCTCGACCACGGTGACCTCCTGCGCGATCACCGAACCGTCGTCCCGCGAGGTCGTCGCGCCGATGTGCCAGGTCTCGCCGGCGTCGTCGGAGTACAGCAGATGCGTGCCGTAGACATGCGGCCCGACCCCGTCGTACGTCTCGAAGCTGGCACCGACGATCAGCCGGCCGGCGTGCGGGCCGTGTTCGAGCTGGATGCCGTGCATCGGGCCGGTCGCGTACCAGAAGTTCCAGCTCGGCAGCTTGGCGTCGGTCAGTTCGCGCGGCGCGGTCCAGGTCGCGCCGAAGTCGTCGCTGGTCTGGACGTACGGGTCGCGGTCGCAGCCGTTCGGGCACGGCTGCGGGCCGTTGTGCGTCGTGACGAGCACGATCCGCCCGGTCTTCCCGTCCACTATCGGGACCGGGTTGCCGTGGGTGCTGCCGTTGCCGTCCGAGACCACCTGCAACGGGCCCCAGGTCTTGCCGCCGTCGGTCGAGCGACGCAGGACGATGTCGATGTCGCCGTCGTCACCGCAGTCCGCGACGCGGCCCTCGGCGAACGCGAGCACGTCGCCGTTCGTCGCGTGCACGACGGCCGGGATCCGAAAGCACGAGTAGCCCTCGGTCTTCTGCTGGAACAGCACGCTGTCGTCGACGAAGGGCGCTGCGCCGGCATGAGCGGGCGGCGCGGTGAGGGCTGTGAACACCAGTAGGGCGGCGGCCGCGAGACGGCCTGGTACGAGTACGCGCATGGCTCTCCCAGGGAAGTCATAGGACGTATGATGTCCTGCGACAACGTAGTCATCCGCGTCGTCGGCGACAAGGGGTCGGGGAGGACTATCGTTCGGTCATGGCTGATACTGCTTCTGCCTCAGCGCAGATCGTGATCGTCGGTGCGAGTCTCGCGGGAGCGACCGCGGCCGAGGCCCTCCGGAAGGACGGCTGGAACGGCGGCATCGTCCTGATCGGCAGTGAGCAAGCACTGCCGTACGAGCGACCTCCGCTGTCCAAGGGCGTCCTGCTCGGCAAGGACCAGACCGAGTCCGCGCAGCTCCACGACCAGCAGTGGTACGACGACAACACCATCGACCTGCGCCTCGGGACCACGGTCACCGCGATCGATCCGTCCGCGCACACGGTCACGCTCGACGACGGCTCGCAGGTGCCCTACACGAAGCTCCTGATCACGACGGGCAGCCGCGTCCGCAAGCTCGACGTACCCGGTGCAGATCTGCCAGGCGTGCACTACCTGCGGACGGCCGACGAGGCGCAGGCGCTGACCGACGCGTACGCCGCGAAGCCGCGCGTCGTCGTGGTGGGTGCCGGATGGATCGGTCTCGAGGCGGCGTCGGCTGCTCGCGAGCGCGGGTGCGAGGTGACGGTCGTCGAGCCGCAGTCCACCGCGCTCGCCGCCGTACTCGGTGAAGAGGTCGGTGAGCTGTTCGCCGAGTTCCACCGGCAGCACGGGGTGCACTTCCGGTTCGGGACCGGGGTCGAAGGGTTCGAGGGGACCGACCGGGTCACGGGCGTCCGCGTGAGCGGCGGTGAGGTGATTCCGGCGGACCTGGTGGTGGTCGGGGTCGGTGTGCAGCCGAACACCGAGCTGGCCGAGGCAGCCGGCATCGAGGTCGCGACCCGGGAGAACGGATCGGGCATCGTCGCCGGCGCGGACCTGCAGACCTCGGTCGCGGACGTGTACGCCGCCGGTGACGTGGTCCGCTGGGACCACCCGCTGTTCGGGCGGTTCGTCCGCGTCGAGCACTGGCAGAACGCGAAGGACACCGGCGCCGCGGCCGCGAAGGCGATGCTCGGGCAGGACGTGGCGCACGACGCGATCCCGTTCTTCTTCACCGACCAGTTCGACCTCGGCATGGAGTACGCCGGGGACGTCCCGCGCGGAACGTCGTACCAGGTCGTCCTGCGCGGCGACCCGAAGTCCGGCGCCTACGTGGCGTTCTGGCTGGACGACGAGCACCACGTCCTGGCCGGTATGCACGTCAACACCTGGGGTGCGATCGACGCGGTGCAGAACCTCATCCGCTCCGGCAAGCAGGTCGACCCTGCCCGCCTGGCCGATACGTCGGTGGACCTCGCCGACGTCTAGAGCGGGTACGTGACGTAGGCGAACGACGCGCTGTCCGGCGACCAGCTCGGTACGTTCATCGTGCCCTGGCCGCCGAACAGGCTCGTCAGCTCGCGGATCTCGCCGTCGCGCATCAGCAGCCGCAGGCGGACGTCCTCGATGTCGGCCGGATGTCCTTCGGTGCCGGTCGGGAAGCTGACGTACGCGATCGCCGACCCGTCCGGAGCGGGATGCGGGAACCAGTTCACCCGCTCGTCGTCGGTCAGCTGCTCCGCGTGTCCGTCGGCGACCCGGATCCGGAACAGCTGCGCCTGGCCGGAGCGCTCCGAGTTGAAGTAGATCCACTCGCGGTCCGGGCCGTACTCCGATCCGTCGTCGGCGAACTCGTCGTCGGTCACCTGTACGTCGGCGCCGCCCGCGCTCGGGATCGTCCACACGTTGGTGATCCGCTGATCGCCGACCCATTCCAGTCCGATGTACGCGAGCGTCGTACCGTCCGGTGAGACTCCGTGCAGGTAGTGGCGGAATCCCGGTCCGCGATCGTTCGTCACCCGGCGGCCAGGTCCGCCCTCGATCGGTACGGCGTACACGTGGCCGTCCTCCGCCGACACGTAGACCGTCCGCCCGTCCGGGCTCACCACGTGGTCGTTGTTGATCGCCGGTACGCCGCCGAGCTCGATCTCCTCGAGCGCGTCTGCGACCCGGAACAGCAGCCCGTTGCCGTTGACAACCAGTGTCCCGTCGGGCAGCCAGTTCGGCGCCTCGAACAGCACCTCGTCCGAGCTGAACACCAGCCGGTGAGTGCCGGTCGCGACATCGACGACGTACAACTCGGACCGCTGACCTGGACGAAGAGTACGAGGCATGTCCGCACCCTAGCTCGGGTTCGCGAACGCCGAACGCTCTCGGCGTAAACTCGCGCCCACCACAAGCACCGACCGGGGGCGGGCCTCGGCGCTGACACTGTCAGCGCCGGAGAATCGGGAGGTCGCAGCATGCAGACGGGGGAGGCCGGCGCCGCGCGGTGGGAGGGTGAAGCGCGCGCGTCGATGGTGGGTCGGCAGGCAGAGCTCGACCAGCTCGACTCGATGGTCGACCGGATCGGCACCCGAGGCGGGTCATTGCTGATCCGTGGCGAAGCCGGCGTCGGCAAGTCGACGCTGCTGCAAGCCGTCCGGGAGCGTGCGCGTGAGCGAGGTGCAACGGTGGTCACGGCGACAGGTGTCGCATCGGAGTCCCGCCTCGCCTTCGGCGCGCTCCATCAGCTCCTGCTGCCGTTCCTCGGCTCGGACCTCAACCTGCCGCCGCGGCAACGTAGGGCTCTCGACGTCGCTCTCGGAATCGCCGACGGCGAGACGCCTGACATCTACCTGGTCGGTCTGGCCACCCTCGGCGTCCTCACCGATCGAGCCGCTACCGCACCGCTGCTAGTGGTCGTCGACGACGCGCACTGGCTCGACGGACCCACCGCCGAGGTCCTCGCGTTCGTCGCACGCCGACTCGACATGGAGGTCGTGCTGCTTGTGCTCGCGATCCGCGAGGGTCTGCGACCCGAACTCGAGAACGTCGGGCTTCCCGAACTCCACCTCGGAGGGCTCGATCCGGACGCCGCCCGGAACCTCCTGGACCGCACCGGCCGCGGCCTGTCGCCTGAGCTGCGCGACCGCATCCTGAAAGACGCCGCCGGGAACCCGCTGGCGCTCATCGAACTGCCCATCGTCTCTGCCACCCTCCAACAGACCAGCTCCTGGGTCCCGTTGCCCCTGACCGCCAGACTCGAGTCGGCCTTCGCGTCCCGGCTGTTCGCCCTGAGCGCCGACTCACGCGCCTTGCTCCTGCTCGCGGCGCTCGACGGCGCCGACGTCAACCTGCTGACCCGCGCCGCGGAGGACCTGCTCCGTCGCAGCGTCGACCAGGACGCGTGGGCGACGACGGTCACCACCGGTCTGGGATCGCTCGACCGGGGACGCTTCCGGTTCCGGCATCCACTGATGAGATCGGCGGTCCACCAGGTGGCGACCGCCGACGAGCGCCGCCACGGGCACGCGGCGCTGGCCCGGGTGCTGGCCGGCGACCCCGACCGGGCCATCTGGCACCGCGCCGACGCGTCCGCGGGAACCGACGACGGCATCGCGGACGGACTGGTCGAAGCCTCTGACAGAGCCCGTGCGCGCGGCGGAATCGATGTGGCTGTGGCCGCCCTGGAGCGTGCGGCGTCCCTCACCACGGATCCTGGGCTGCGGGCGATCCGGTTGAAGCACGCCGGGTATCTGGAGTTCGATCGGGGCGAGGCCAGCCACAGCCTCGACATGCTTCGTCGAGCACTCACGCTCGGACTGCCCGAGGCCGATGCGGCGTCGGCTGCCTTCCTGCTCGAAACGATGTCGTCCGCGTGGACCGCGTCTTCTGCGGTCCCGCGGTTCACCCAGATCGCCCAGGATCTGGCCTACCGGGGTGACGACCGTGAGGCGCTGCTGGTCCTCGACGACGTCTCCCTGCGCGCTCACTGGGGTCCACTGGACGACGAGACACGGCACCAGGTCTCAGCGGTCGTGGCAGGGCTCGCGGTGCCGGCCGACGACCCGATCCGACTCTCGTGTCTGGGTCTCATCGACCCCGTCGGCCGCGCCGCGGAGGTCGTCCAGGGGCTGCGGCGGTTGACTCCGCTGAACCTCGTGGATCCCACGGCGCTGATGGCGGTCGGGCAGGCCGCCGCGGCCGTCTGGGCCGACGACCTGGGGTTGCCGTTCCTCCGGCTCGCGGTCGACGGGTTCCGTGCCGACGGGCGCCTGGGGAAGCTCGGCCAAGCGCTCATCCATCAGGCGTGGGGCGACGTACACGCCGGGTCCGCCGGCCTCGCCCTCACCGGTGCGGCCGAAGGGGTCCGGCTCGCCCACGAAGTCCGGCAGCCTCGGTACGCCGCCGTCGGGACCATTGCCCACGCGATCGCCGCGGGCGCGTCCGGTGACGCCCGAACCGCCGAGCGGCTCGCGTCATCTGCCGAGGCCGTACTCATGCCGACGGGTGCGCACCAGTTGCTCGCCCTGGTCGCGCTCGCGCGAGGTCGGGCGGCCCTGGCTCAGGAGCTTCCCGACGAAGCCTTCGCTAGCCTGGCACGCATCTTCCGGCCGACCGACGTCGCCTACCAGCCGTTCGTCCGAGGATGGGCGCTGGCCGACCTGGCCGAAGCTGCCGTCCACGGACGAGGTGACCTCGGCTTCGTGCACGAATGCCTGGCCGAATGGCATCCGATCGCAGCACGCGCCGGGTCCGGTCACCTCGTAGTCCAGATCGCCTACGCCGACGCGGTCCTCGCCGCCGAGGAGAACCCCGGCGATCCAGAGGACCAGTTCGCAATCGCCATCGCCATCAGCGCCCGCGGGTGGCCGTTCTACAGTGCCCGCACCCAGCTGGCGAAGGGCGAGTGGCTGCGTCGGCAACATCGTGACGTCGATGCACGGGACCCGTTGCGCACAGCCGCCGAGGTGTTCGAGGCGCTCGGCCAGCGACGGTACGCCGAACGTGCGGTGCGTGAGCTGCGCGCCACCGGGGAACGGCCCCGACAGCGAACCCCGGAGAACTGGACCCAGCTCAGTCCTCAGGAGCTGCAGATCGCCCAGCTCGCCGCCACAGGTCTGTCGAACCGCGAGATCGGGCAACGGCTCTACCTGTCACATCGCACCATCGGCACCCATCTCTACAACACGTTCCCCAAGCTGGGCATCACGTCGCGCGCGCAATTGCGCGACGTACTGCCGGCAATCGATGACCCGGGTCAGGCCAGTCATTTGACGTAGGTGAGCGCTCTCGCCGATTCCTAAGGTCGGAGCGGCCGCCATCGAGCGGCTCATCCGATCCGAGGGAGAGCCCATGAGCACCACGCCGGCGATCATCCTGGTGCACGGCGGTTTCGTCGACGGGTCCGGCTGGCGAGCCGTCTACGACCGCCTGCGCGCCGACGGCCACCGCGTCGCGGTCACCCAGAACGACACCATCACCCTGCAAGGGGATGTGACGACCACCAAGCGGGTCCTCGACACTGTCGACGGCCCCGCCGTACTGGTCGGTCATTCGTACGGCGGCGCGGTCATCACCGAGACCGGTACCGACGAGCGGGTCGCGGGCCTCGTCTACATCGCCGCGTTCGCCCCCGACCGGGGCGAGTCGGTGGGAACCCTCACGTCGAACCCCGCACCGGATGCCCCCGTACCGCCGATCCTGCCGCCGACCGACGGCTTCCTCTTCCTGGACCGGGAGAAGTTCCATGACTCGTTCGCCGGCGACCTCTCGGCCGAGGAGGCGGCGTTCATGGCCGACTCGCAGGTCCCGTGGGGCCTGGGTGCCGCGGGCGGCGAGATCACCGAGCCCGCGTGGCGGGTCAAGCCCAGCTGGTACCTGGTCGCCACCGACGACCGGATGATTCCGCCGCCGGTCCAGCGACAGATGGCCGAGCGAGCCGGAGCCACCGTCCGCGAGGTCGCCGGCAGCCACTCGGTCTACGTCTCACAGGCCACAGCCACCGCGGACCTCATCCACGCCGCCGTCGAGTCCCTGAGCTGAGCAGCTCGAGAAACTGGAGATCATCATGAGTAAGAACGTCACACGCCGCCAGGTGCTGGCCACCGGCGCGGCTCTTGCCGGGTCAGCAGCGCTGACGGCCACTCCGCTCGGGGCGGAGGCTTCCACGGCGAAGGTCAAGCCGACCATCGTCCTGGTGCACGGTGGGTACGCCGATTCCTCGTGCTGGAACGCGGTCATCCAGGACCTGCAGCGCGACGGCTACCCGATCATCGCGGGATCGAATCCGCTGCGCGGTATCCCCACCGACGCGCCGTACATCGGGAGTCTGCTGGACTCCATCAGCGGTCCGGTCGTGCTGGTCGCGCACTCCATGGGCGGAACCGTCATCACGAATGCCGCCGCCGGAAAGAGCAATGTGAAGGCGTTGGTCTACATCGCGGCGTTCGTGCCGGATGTGGGCGAGACGCAGGGCGAGCTCATCAACAAGTTCCCGGGCAGCGAGGTCGGGCCCGTCAGCGTCCCGGTCCCGTACACGAAGCCCGACGGCACCACGGGAATCGACTTGTACCTGGGCACGAACGGCCAGGCAGCTTTCGCCGCGGATATCTCCAAGGCTGCGTTCCGCGTCCTGCAGGCCACTCAGCGGCCGTTCGACGCCGACTCGTTCATCTTCCCGACTCAGGCCGCCGCGTGGCGGACGATCCCGTCGTGGGGGCTGGTGGCCGGTCAGGACAAGGCGATTCCGGCCGAAACCGAGCGCTGGATGTACAACCGCGCGAACGCCCGCAGGGTCGTCGAGGTGCCGACGTCGTCCCATGTCGTGATGATCAGTCACCCGGGGATCGTCGCCGGTCTGATCAAGGAAGCTGCCAGGGCGACCAGCTGACTTGTCCGGTACGCCGTCCCGCGGGTAGAGGTGCTTGCCGATGATCGTAGACTCGCGGGGTGGCAGGCCGGATCAAGGAAGAGGACATCGCGCTGGTGCGCGAGCGCGCCCGGATCGACGACGTCGTCGGCTCGTACGTGACCTTGAAGAACGCCGGCGGGGGCAACCTGAAGGGCCTCTGCCCGTTCCATGACGAGAAGTCGCCGTCGTTCAACGTCACCCCGGCGCGCGGTTTCTTCTACTGCTTCGGCTGCCAAGAGGGCGGCGACGTCATCGACTTCATCCAGAAGGTCGACCAGATCACCTTCTCGGAGGCGGTCGAGACGCTGGCCTCGAAGGTCGGCATCCAGCTGCGGTACGAGGACTCCGGAGCGCCGGTGCAGCGCGGCCCGGGCAACCAGCGGCCGCGGCTCGTCGAGGCGCACAAGGTCGCGGCCGAGTTCTACGTCGACAACCTGTTCGGCGCGGCCGAGGCCTCGATCGGGCGGCAGTTCCTGGACAAGCGCGGCTTCGACAAGGACGCCGCGGTGCGGTTCGGGGTCGGCTTCTCGCCGCGCGGCGGCGAGGCGCTCACCAGCCACCTCCGCGGTCGCGGCTTCACGAACGCCGAGCTGGTCGCGTCCGGCCTGGTCGCCGACGGGCAGCGCGGGCTGTACGACCGGTTCCGCGGCCGGCTGATGTGGCCGATCCGGGACGCGTCGTCGGACGTGATCGGGTTCGGCGCGCGTCGGCTGTTCGACGACGACCGGATCGAAGCGAAGTACCTGAACACCCCCGAGACGCCGATCTACAAGAAGTCCAAGGTCCTGTACGGCGTGGACCTCGCCCGCCGGGAGATCGCGAAGGGCCGGCAGGCCGTGGTCGTCGAGGGCTACACCGACGTGATGGCCTGTCACCTCGCGGGCGTACAGACCGCTGTCGCCACCTGCGGTACGTCGTTCGGCGACGACCACGCGCGGGTGCTGCGGCAGCTGTTGCTCGACCACGACCAGTTCCGCGGCGAGGTGATCTTCACTTTCGACGGTGACGCGGCCGGCCAGCGCGCCGCGGTCAAGGCGTTCGAAGGCGACCAGGCGTTCGCCGCGCAGACGTACGTCGCGGTCGAGCCGGACGGGCTGGACCCGTGCGACCTGCGGCTGCAGAAGGGTGATGCTGCAGTCCGGGAGCTGATCGGGCGGCGCGTCCCGCTGTACCGGTTCGTGCTGGGGAACGTGCTGTCGAAGTACGACCTGGACCGCGCCGACACCCGGATCGACGCGCTGCGGGACGCGGCGCGGCTGGTGATCAGCATCCGCGACCGGTCGAAGGTGGACGCCTTCACACGCGAGCTCGCCGGGCATCTCGGGATGGACGAGGACCAGGTCCGCTCCGAGGTCTACAAGGCGGCCTCGCGGCAGACGGCTGCTCCGGCGGGGACGTTTGCCCATCCGCAGCCGGCCGTGGCTTCTGGCGATGCATCGCAGCCGGCGGTCCGGCGTACCGAGATCCCGTCGCCGCGGGACCAGCGGTTCGTGATCGAGTGGGACGTGCTGAAGGTCGCGATGCAGCATCCGGCACTGGTCGGGGCCGCCTTCGACGAACTCGACGACCACGACTTCACGCATCCGTGGCTGGGCGCGATCCGGGCCGGTATGGCGAAGATCGGTGGGCCGGCCGCCGCGCCACCCGGTGAGGCCTGGGTGGTCGCCGTACGCGATGCCATCGGCAACGATCCGGCGGCTGCTGTGGTCGGTGCGCTGGCCGTGGATCCGTTGCGGTTGGGCCGCGAGCCCGATGAGCCGTATGCGCTCGCGTTGCTGGCGCGATTGCAGGAGCTGACGTGCGCGCGCCGCATCCAGGACCTGAAGTCGAAGCTGCAGCGGACGAACCCGATCGAGCGCGCGGACGAGTACAACCGGATGTTCGGCGAGCTGATCGCGCTCGAGGCCTACAAGTCCGAACTCCGCAACCGCGCCATCTCCGGGGCGATCTAGCTCTTCTTCAGGTGTGACACGATCCTCGCCGTCTGGTCGGCGTACTCGGCGGCGAAGTCCTCGTTCTCGACGTCCAGGCCGAGCGCCTGGGCGATCTGCGGGAACACCACCGGCGCGGCGGCCAGACCGAACAGCGCGAGCGCGGCATGCCGCGGATCCAGGTCGGGCGCGAGCTCACCGTCGGCCTGCCGGCGCCTGAAATCCTCGACCATCGCCCGGAACCGGGCGCGCTGCCCCTCCCGATCCAGGTTGCTGGTGTCCCGCTCGACGGCCTCGCGGACAAGCAGTCGCAGCAGGTCCGGCTGCGCGATCGCGGCGCCCGCATACGCCCCGACCACCTCGCCGAGGGAGTCCGCGTCCGCCGCGAGGTCCGGCTCGCCGGCCCGCCAACGGTCGGCGACCGCACGGTACAGGCCCTCCTTGCCACCGAAGTAGTACGAGATCAGTTGCTTGTTGACGCCTGCCCGGGCGGCGATCTCGCTCACCCGCGCCCCGCCAAACCCGTGCCTGCCGAACTCGACCACCGCCGCATCCAGCAACTGCTGCTTGCTGCGCTCGGGGTCGCGTTGCCGTTCCTCAGGCTCCGGTGATCTCCGCACGAAAATCATCCTAGCGGACTTCCATCCGGCGTGCTAACTTAATCAACCACACGGATGACAAAGTTTTCTGAGCGGATGATTGGAGTCGGAGATGAAGGTCGCGATCATGGGTGCCGGGATCGGTGGACTGGCGCTGGCGCAGGGATTGCTCAAGGCGAGCGTCGACGTCACGGTGTTCGAGCGCGATCCCTCCCCGCGGTTCCGCAAGCAGGGCTACCGGATCCACATCAGCCCGGTCGGGGAGGAGGCGCTGGCCGCGATGCTGCCGGACGCGGTGCGGCGTCGGGTGATCGCCACATCGACGCAGCCCGGTGACCTGGTGGCGGGCTTCGACGCCCAGCTGAACCCGCAATTCGAGCAGGTGTTCCCGGTCGCCGGTCCGGACGCGGTGACCTCGGTCGATCGGTATGCGTTCCGCCGCGCGTTGATGACAGGGCTCGACGACGTGCTGCAGTTCGGCAAGCAGTTCACGTCGTACGTCGAGACGCGCGACGGGGTCGAGATCGCCTTTGCGGACGGGACTTCCGCGGTCGCCGACGTACTGGTCGGTGCGGATGGAGTGGGTTCGCGAGTGCGCGGTCAGCTGGTGCCGGAGCTCGACGTGCTGGACATCGGGGTGCGGTGCATCTACGGGAAGGTGCCGTTGACTCCGGCCGTCCGGGCGGCGGCACCGGAGGCCTTTCTCCGCGGGTTCTGCATCGCGAGCGATGGATCCGGTCTTGGCGCGGCGTTCGCGCCGGTGGTGTTCCGGGAGCCGCCGGCGGAGTACGGCGACTATCTGATGGCGGTGCTGACCGGGACGAACTCGGTGCTCGGCGCGGCCGACGAGGAGCTCCTCGCGATGAGCCCCGCCGAGTTGTGGGCGATCGTGGAGCGATCCGTGGCCGACTGGCATCCGAAGATCCGCGAGCTGGTCGATGCGGGGGAGCCCGGCGCAGCCTTCCCGATCACGCTGCGCACCTGCATCAAGGTCCCGTCCTGGTCCGCGTCGCGCGTCACCTTGCTCGGCGACGCCGTACACCCGATGACCCCAGCCGCGGGCGCCGGCGCCAACACGGCCCTCTGGGACGCAGCACGACTCACCCGCACACTGACCTCGGACCAGGACCTCGCGACCTACCAGCAGGAGGTAATCGCCAACGCCCAGCCCATCGTCACCGAGTCCCTACACAACGCCGAACGCATGTTCAAGATCTCAGTCTGAGCCGCTCCCGCAACCTGGTTGATGGTGTTGGTGCCCGCGGGGATCCGGTGTAGTTCGGTCGTGTGGATGCCGTACGCATCTCGCAGGGCGTTCGCGATGTCAGTCAGGATCGTTTCCTCGCACGCCGTCGACGGCCTCGCGCAGGACATCGGCATGGCCGGTGTGCTTGAGGTACTCCTCCAGAAGGTCGAACGCGATGCGCCGGCGGTTCGACGTCCAGGCTGGATCCGGGTCCTCGATCAAGGCGTCCAGGCCACCGTCCGCACTCAGTTGTTGCCAGGCGGCGCGGGAGCGGGCAGCAGCGGCGTACCAGAGTGCGTAAAGCTCGTCCGGGTCGTCGGTGACCGCGGATTCCCAACCCCAGCGGTCGTTCTCGACCCAACTGCGGGTGTCCCACGGGGGAGCGATCGGCTGATCGGCAGCCTTCGCGGTGAAGCCGTCCTCCACGAACGCGAGGTGCTTGATCAGCCCTGCCAGCGTCATCGTCGACGGTGGATGCGTCTGCCGGAGTTGCTCCGCGGTGAGCCCGCCGGTCTTCCACGCGAACTGCTGCCGCACCCGGTCCAAGGCGAACTGCAACATCTCCACCTCGTCACCCCGCGGGCAATGCTCGATCGGCAGATCTTTCCAGTCCATGACCACCCCTTCGCCGACACTCATCGTGTGAGGCAGCCCAGCATGCCGCACCCGATGGACCAATCCGCTTGCCAAGACCCCCGGTTCGGAGTGGCACCCCTCCACCCTGATAGTCCGCTAAGAAGTCGGCCGCGCGGACATTCCTGCGGGGCCTGCACCGTTGATACTGACAAGACGGTCAGCGTCGGATCACGGAGGAGTTGATCATGAGCCTCATCGGAGCCCTGGTCGGGTACATCCTGACGGCGTACATCCTGGTGTTGATCGCACGGATGATCCTGGACTGGACAGGGGTCCTGGCAAACGGCCCTCAATGGGCAAGCCGAGCCCGCGCCCTGACCCACGCCTGGACAGAGCCAGTAATCGCCCGAGTACGCCGAGTCCTACCGCCGGTCCGCGTCGGCGGCCTGTCCCTGGACCTAGCCTTCTCTGCAGTCTTCCTCGCGGCACTGATCCTGCGCTCGATAGCCTTCAGCCTGTAGCCGCACCCGAATCGTAGTTCCCACATGCTGCCGTGATCTCGGCCGTCGATTGTGCCGCGGCGACGAAGTCGTCGGCGAGCGGCGAGATGCGCGATGCCGCCATCGCGAGGCCTACCTGGTCGGGCGCGAGTTCCGGGATGGGCACGTAACTGATGTCCGGCCGTGAGTAGAACACTGTCTCCGAGCGCCCTACGAACGAGATGCCCCGGCCGGCGGCGACGTGCTCGAGCTTCTCCTCCACGCCGCGTACCCGGATCCCGGAGTCGGGGTGCGGGCGCCTGGTGGGGTGCGTGCTCGGGCCGGCATGCCAGACCAAAGGCTCACCGGCCAGGTCGGCCTCGGTGACCTCCTCCTTACCGGCCAACCGGTGGCCTGCGGGCAGCACGACCATGAGCGGTTCGGTGTACAGCGGTGTCACGCGCAGGCCGGTCTCGTCGATGGGCAGCCGCACATAGCCGACGTCGATGCGGCCGTCGAGCAGCATCGCGGCCTGGTCGTCCCATTCGATCCGCTGCACGTCCACGACCACGTCCGGATGCCGGGCCTCGAACGCCCGGGCCGCCGGTATGACCGGGATGCCGGTGCGGAAGCCGACTGCCAGCCGCCGGTTGCCGCGGGCGGCCACGGTCACGCGGCGGCGGACCGCGTCCGCGGAGGCGAGCAACGGACCGACGTCGGCCAGCAGTTGCCGGCCGGCGTCGGTCAGCACGACGACGTGGCGGTCCCTGGTGAACAGCGACGCGCCGAGATCCTTTTCCAGCGCGCGGATCTGCCGACTGAGCGCCGGCTGCGCGATATGCAGCTCTTCAGCCGCGCGGCCGAAGTGCAACCTCTCGGCGACGGCGAGGAAATAGCGCAGTTTGCGCAGATCCAGATCCATGGAAGCTCCCGGTCCGGTGATGCCTCCAAGGTATCACCACGGCTGAAAGAGGTCTTGGACACCCAGTCAAGTCAATGGCAGCCTTAATGGGTACCTAATGGGGTCAAAGCAGATTCGGAATAAGAATTCGACATCGAGACTTGCTAGCGGGCCCCAGAATCAGAATTAACATTTCATGAATTGATTCAGAAAGCAGACACCTATGAGTAACGTCAGCATTATCGGTCTGGGGAACATGGCCGGCGCTCTGGCCGGCCGGGCGCTCGCCGGCGGCAACGCCGTCGAGATCATCGGTCGCGACCCGGCCAAGGCCAAGGAAGTGGCCGCCGCGCTCGGCGGCGCCACTGTCGGGACGGCCGGCACCGTCCCAGCCGGAGACATCGTCATCCTCGCCGTACCGTACGCCGGCGCGGCGGCGGTTGTCCGCGAGTACGGGGATGCGCTGCAGGGCAAGGTCATCATCGACATCACCAATCCCGTCACCCCCGATCTGACGGGCCTCGTCACCCCCGACGGCAGTTCCGGCGCGCAGGAGATCGCCAAGGTCGCCCCCGCCGGCGCGCATGTCGTCAAGGCGTTCAACACCCTGTACTCCAATGTTCTGGCCGCCGGCCCAGCCGATGGCCGCCGATTGGACGTGTTCCTTGCCGGCGACGACGCGGAGGCAAAGACACGCGTGTCGGCGTTCATCGAGAGCATGGGACTGCGCCCGATGGACACCGGGCCGCTGCCAATGGCGCGGACGCTGGAGAACGCCGCCCTGTTGATGCTGGGCCTGGTCGCCCACTCCGTCAAACACACCAACTTCGCCCTCGGCATCAGCATTCTCAGCTGAGCGCGCCCGCACCCACATCATTCACAAGGAGCAGTAGCGTGCGCGTTTTCGTCACTGGCGGGACCGGCCATTCCGGTTCGTACATCATCCCCGAGCTCATCGCCGCCGGGCACGAGATCACCGGCCTGGCCCGGTCGGACACGGCCGCGGCGGCGTTGTCCGCGCTCGGCGCGAAGGTACGTCGCGGCGACCTCGAGGATCTCGACGGGCTCAAGGAGGCGGCCGCGGATTCCGACGGCGTCATCCACGTCGCGCACCGGCAAGACCTGCTTCCGTCCGGCGGGATCGACGCCGTGGCCGCCGCGGAGCTCCCGATCATGCTCGCGTACGGCGAGGCGCTCGCGGGAACCGGAAAGCCGCTGGTCGCGGCGGGGAGCATCGGCTCGCCCGGGAACCTGGGCCGGCCGGCCACCGAGGAGGACCCGGCTCTTCCCGGCGGCGATGAGTACAAGGGCACCCTGCGGGCTCGTAACGTAGTTGAAACCGCGGTCGTCGGCCTCGCCGAGCAGGGAGTGCGGTCTTCGGTCGTGCGGATTGCCAACATCGCGCACAGCACGACCGATCGGGTCGGCTTCCTCGTGCACCTCATCGCGCTCGCGAAGGAGAAGGGCTTCGTCGGCTACCCCGGAGACGGCGCGAACCTGTGGAACGCCGTACATGTCCGCGATGTCGCCTCCTTGTTCCGCTTGGCGCTGGAGAAGGGGCCGGCCGGCAAGTACTGGCACGCGGTCGAGGACAGGCTCATCCCGCTCCGCGAGATCGCCGAGGCCATTGGCAGCCGTCTGGGCCTGCCCGCGGTGAGCATTCCCGCGGACGTACTGATGGTGCCGGGATACTTCGGGTTCCTCGCGAACATCGTCACGCAGAGCTACCCGGCGTCCAACCTCATCACCCGCCGCACCCTCGGCTGGGAACCCACCCAGCCCGGCCTACTCGCCGATCTGGACAACGGCCACTACTTCTCCGCCGGCTGACGGCAGCGCCCCGAATCGCGACGAGCCCTCTGAGCTCATGTCACGGGCGGGCTCGGACTGCTCGCAGGTCACGGCCGAACGCGACCGTGACCCGCGGCGATGCAAGGTAGGGCGGGCGGGACTCGAACCCGCGGCCCAGGGATTATGAGTCCCCTGCTCTAACCAGCTGAGCTACCGCCCCGTGTGCGGCAGATCGTATCGGGTCCGGGCGGGGCAGGCGGGAGGGAGGTGCGGGGCGGGTGGTGACGGCGTACCAGCTTGCGGTAGATCGGCGTCTCGGGGGGCGGTGGCTTCATTGGTACGGCGGTCGAGGTTTCGCGCACCGGGCGCCGGATGCTGATCGACGAGGGCGGCTGGTCGGCCGGACGCTTCGAGGTGTGGTGGGGTGAGGTTCTGGTCCGGGGGCTGGTGGTGGATCGGGTTCGGTGACAGGGGAGGTTGAGCACCTGTGCGGTTGCTGAGGTGGTGGGAAACCAGGGGTTAGTCAGGGGTTTGACTGAGCTGTGGTTACCGGGGACCGGGCATGATGGAGGCAGGTCCGGACGAAGGGAATCCTGATGGGCTGGTTCATTTTCCTGGTGATCGTGGTGGGCGCGATCGCGGCGTACAAGTACCGCGTGCCGCTGCTCGCGAAGATCCTCGGTCAGCCTCAGCAACGTATCCAGCGAGCGATCGACCGGAAGAAGGGGAAGTAGTCACTTCCTCCTGAAGCACGAAGAGACCCTGACCGCCGGATGCGGTCAGGGCCTCCTTGATGAGCGGTGCTCTTCACGAGCGGTGTTCTCGACGAGCGGTGTTCTTGATGAGCGGTGCGTCTGACGAGCGGTGCTTTGACGCGGCAGGTGCTTGTCAGCCGATCAGGACCGCTACTACCGATGCGGAGGCGGCGATCTCGCCGCTTCCGGCGGCGCTGGCGTCGTCGTTGTAGCCGAAGGCGAAGACCTCGACTGTGGTCGCCTTGGTGACGGTCACGACCTTGACCGTCGAGCCGGTCAGTTCGCGGTCCTTCGCGGGGGAGATCTCGGCGCCGAGGATGGTGCCGTAGTCGTCTCCGAATGCGGTCTCAGAGGCGCCGACCCGAAGGGCGAGCTGCGGCCGGGTGCCCGGTGTGCCGGCGGTGTTGCGCGCGAAGAACGCCGTCGAGTTCAGCAGCCACGTGCCCGGCTCGAGCTTGAACTCGCCCAGCTTGGTCTTGTTGGTCTTGAACGGCCCGCCGATCTTGTCGATCGTCACGGCCTTGAAGTCGGCGGACACCCCTGACTTGCCGTACACGTCCGTGTTCTTGAGGAACGCTGCGCGATCGCCCGGCACGAGCTTGCTGGCCGGGATGCTGTTGTCGACGACCTGCGACGCGGCAACCGAGCGCGCGCAGAGCGGGTACGACAGGGTTTTGCAGTCCGGCCGTACGGCACCGTTCGCCGCGACCGTGACACCGACCAGCACGCCGGCCCCCAGTACGGCGGCCACCAACAGCCGGCCACCCTTGGTGTTGAAAACCTTCTTGATGTTCACAGGGTCCCTTTCCCCTCCATCCCCGAGGCCCCCCTCGGGATACTGGAGAGGAAGCTAGCTCAGATGGCGGTCTAGGCCAATAGGCGGAATGCATTCGTCGCGAATCAATTCGGGAACTTCAGGCACCAGGCGGTCAGGGTGACCTTGGCCGTTGTGCCGAGGTCGGTGTCGACCGGCCAGATCACCGGTTGCGCTCCGCGGTGGCGCGCGACGGCGAGATAGGTGCCGGAGGCCTTGTCCTCGGCAACTTCCACGGTGCTGGACCAAGAGACGGCGGCGAGCGCCGATTCCCCTTTGTTCAGGCGGATCTGGGTCGCGCCTGGGTCGATTGCCATGTACGACGTACCACGCGCAATCGTCACGTTCATCGTGCGTCGGCGCCGGACGCCGGACAGGTTGGCGGGGGAGGAGTTGGCGTGACTGCGGCAGTCGGACCCGGGGTGGTGCGTGACGTACTCGTCCCCGGCGAGGTCGGCCCTCCGCCAACTGCCCCGGATCCTGCGGCCTCGGTCCCGCAGCCCGCTAGCAACAGGAGCGCACCAACCAGTGGCACCCACCCCCGGCAACTCATTCCCTGAACCTACCGGCGCGCGGTTCAACGGGGTGGGGCGAGCGGGCCTGAGAAATGCGGAAGCCGGGCTCCTGTGGAGGCCCGGCTGGTGTGTTGCTCCCGCGACTGGACTCGAACCAGTAACCTGCCGGTTAACAGCCGGCTGCTCTGCCAATTGAGCTACGCGGGATCGTGGCGGTGCTCAAGCCCTCGATCCCCGAGGACCTGAGTAGGTTAGCAGGCGGGCGGCGAACTACAAAAACGGGATTCGGGCCGCTGCCGGGTCAGATTCCGAACTCGTCGCGGACCTGTCGGAGCGCTGCCTCGGCCGCGTCCACGACGCCGGGCTGGGTGGGCTCCAAGCCCTTGTCCAGAACGAAGTTCCAGGTGACGGCTGCGTCGGTGGCTGCTGGGTTGCGGCGGCCGACGATGCGTACGCCGCGCTTGCCGGACAGTGGGACATGACGCTGTACGACGATGCTCGCGTCGACGCGCTCGCGGAGGAGTTGGCCGAAGCGGCCCGGGTCCTCGACCTTGAGCTCGGTGGCGCGCAGCGGGGTGCCGAAGTCGGTGGTCTCGTAGACGTGCAGGACCGATGCCTCGGAGTCCCAGTTGGCGCGTTCGATCTTCTCCCATCCGACCCGGCGGTCGGCGTCCGCGGCGTCGGACGGCAGGTAGACGGCCGCGCGCGTCCCTGCCACCCAGCGGCCGTTGGTCAGTTCGACGGCGGCCAGGATGTCTTCCTTGCTCCCGGTCGACTGACGGGCGGCGGCCGCCACGGCGTCGCCCAGTTCGCGCGGCCAGCGGGTACGCAGAAGTCTCACACCCCCATCATCCCAGCCTCACCAACAAGCCGATCAGCCCACTCCACCAGCCCACTCCACCAGCGCCGTCCACCACGGCCGTCCATCATCGCCGTCCAGGGCGCTGCACCAGCGCGTTCGGTCAGGGTCGTTGGTCGGGTGGTTGGTTAGGCGACGTAGTCGCGGAGTTGTGGGAGTGCTCGGCGTCTGAGTTGGCGGAGGGCTTCTCGTTCCAGGGCGCGGACCTTTGGTGTGTTCAGACCCAGTTGTAGGGCGATCTCCTCGGGGGTGGACGGGATGTGGCCGTGGAGCCCGTAGCGGCGGTGAAGTACGGACTGGTGCAGGTCGTCGAGGAACTGGAGGTGATGGGCGAGGTCGCGGCGCAGCGCGGCCCGTAGGACGATCGGGTCGTCGTCGATCACCGGGTCGATGTCGTCGACGTCGAGCGTTTCGGGTTGCATCCGCCACGCCTGCGCCCGCTCGATCCGCGCGATGCTCAGGCCGGTCGCCCGCGCGAGCTCCGGCGTACCGGGTTCGCGTCCCAGTTCCTGGGTCAGGTCGTGGCGCGCCGACCCGACCCGGGACGCGTCGGCGTACGCCTGGGCAGGCATCCGGACCAGGCGCGAGCGGTCCGAGATCGCGCGCCCGATCGACTGGCGGATCCACCAGATCGCGTACGTCGAGAACCGGTGCCCGAGGCGGTGGTCGAACCGCTCGACCGCCCGCATCAGCCCGATGTTGCCCTCCTGGATCAGGTCGAGCAGCGAGATGCCCTTCCCGCCGTACCGCCGGGCCAGCGACACGACGAGTCGCAGGTTGCCCTCGATCATCCGCTGCCACGAGTGCTGCCCGAGCGCGACCACCTTCTGCAGGTCGCGCGGATCGTGCCGCCCGGGATCGCCGGTCAGCCGCTCCGCCGCCAGCAGGCCGGCCTCGATCCAGTACGAGTGTTCGTTCACTTCCTCCAAGGTCAGTAGTTCGTGTTGCCCGATGTCGCGCAGGTACGCCACCAGTGCGGTGATGTCCGCCGGTTCACAGTCGAGATCTCCCATTCCGGCCCCTTCGCCGCCAATCTCCTTGCCAAAGAGAGTGCCGTGAATCGACCCCTTGAGAACCGGTGACTTCGCGTATGTGGATAACTACGTCGAGTCAGATCCACGTTGGGTACGACGGTGCCAGCTCGGCGTACCGGTCCGACCAGTCGGGGATCTCGGCGTCGTCGAGCCAGGCCTCGAGCCGGTCGAAGAAGGCGTGCGTGCCGGGGATGAAGCCGCGAGCGTTCTGCTCGGACAGGCCGGTGTGGGTGAAGGTGAGCAAGGTCCCGGCGCCGTCCGGGCGGAGCTCGTACCGCACGACGCTGTCCTCGACGATGCGCTGGCGCCACTCGTGCTCGAGGACGTGAGGCGGGTCCCAGACGAGGATCCGGCCGGTCAATCGCTTGGCGTCCGGCGCCGCCGGGGGATCGGTCGGCATCATCTCGATGGTGCCGCCGGTGCGCCCGTCGATCACGGTCTCGCCGAACCACGCCCTGCGTTCGAGGGGATCGGTGAGCGCGGCCCACACCCGCTCGATCGGGTACGGAAGGTGGCGCCGGAACGTCATGGTGGCGCGGTCGCCGTCGATGGCGAGCTCGCCCAAGTGGTCAGGGGTTGTCATGCGGGTGCTCCTCGGGGTTGTCGGCCAGGTGCTGCTCGAGGGCGTCGAGGTGCCGCGGCCAGTACTTGCGGTACCGGCTGATCCAGTTCTCGATCTCGATCAGCCGGTCGGCGCGCAGCGTGTAGATCCGCTTCTGGCCCTCCGGCCGTACGTCGACCAGCCCGACCTCGCGCAGGATCCGCAGGTGCCGGGACACGGCCGGCTGGGTCAGCCGGTGCAGATGCTCGACCAGCTCACCGGCTGGTCGCTCCCGCTCTGCGAGCAGATCGAGCACCTCCCGCCGGCTCGGCTCCGCGATCGCTTCGAACACGTCCATGCCGAGAAGTATTACAACAAGCATATATAGAGTGCAAGTGATATATCTCAGGCGTAGGCGCGGAGGCCGCTGAGGAGGCCTTGGTGGAACGGGTTTGCGTCGACGGCGTCGAACCAGGCTGGACCGGTGGTGAGCGGTTCCAGTGGCGGGATGGCGACGGGGTCGGGGGATGGGGTGGCAGGACCGCCGCGGAGGATCTCGTCGTCGACCTCGGGCGCGGGCATGTCGGGCAACAGGACGAACGAATCGGCGAGACCATTCCCCGCAACACCATCACCGGCGAGGGCGCCAAAGGTGACGGCTGCTCGGGCGGAGGCTCCGGCGGGGTCGCTGCGGATCTTCTCCAGATCCGCGACGACGGTCTCCCAGGTGACGGCCGGGTCGCCGTAGTCGATCGCGCGCGACAACCGGCCGACCTTGATCGGGGTCGCCGCCGGCGCGAGCGGCGTCATGAGCGACCGCAGCCCGTACCGTGCCCGCCCACCCACGACGACCAGCCGGACGTCGGCCTCGGTCGCCTCGATCACACTGCGATACGTGCCCGCGGCAGAACGCCGTACGACGACCAGGTCCGCGAGTGCACCGGGCTCGAGCCGCCCGACCGGACGCGGCCAGACCCCGGACAACGCGTCACCGGGATTCGACGTGACCATCCAGACCAGTTCTTCGTCGGTGAACACCGATTGCGCCTTGTTCCACAGGTCGGCGACCTTCAACTCCCATAGGACATTTCGCGTCCCCGACGGGCCCCAGTCCGAGCCCAGGCACAACCGGACCCCGGCCGCATGGGCGGCTTTCACATCGGCCGTTGCCCCGTACAGCCAAAGGTTCGAGAACGGCGACCAGACCAGACTCGAATTCCCGACCTTCATCGCCGCGAAATCATCGGCATTCAGGGCCGCGCCGTGAATCGCGACCAGTTGCGGTTTCACCACACCGGCATCGGCCAGCAGTCGGAACTCGGATCGCAGTTTCGGATCCGATCCCTCCGCCGAATGCGCGATGAATCCACGCCCGGCCTGTACGGCGGCGGCGTACGGCGCCAGTGCGGCCGCGTTGTCGGCGACGAGCGTGCTGACCCGGATGAAATCGTCGTGCGTCCCGAGTTTCTCCGAGTCGACGTTCCGGATCAGGTCGTTGTCCGGCGGTACGGCGCCGCGCGGGTTCCCCTGGATCGATGTCGTACCGCCGACGATCGCCCGCGTCTCGACGTACCGGAGCAGCGCCCGCCCCGCGGTGGCGCCGAGCAGGCGGGCCGGCTGGCTGATCTGGCTGCTGTACGTCGGCGCGCGGCCCCACTGGTTGTGCGAGGTCCAGGGAACGGCCCGGGAAGGCTCCGTCCACAAGGGCAGGCTGTTGTACATCAAATGATTGTGCAGATCGATCAGACCCGGGCAGATCAACCCGCCCGCGGTGATCCGCGGCGCATTCCCGAATCCGGCCGGGACGGGATCCAGCGGTGTGACCGCCGCAATCAGCCCGTCGTCGCCGACGTACACCTCGCCGCCGGACAGAACGTCTCCGCCCGGTCGCATCGTCACTACGGTTCCACGCAGTACAAACATGGCCCACCCTCCCGTAGAATCCCCGTTGCCGCCCCTAGGTCCTGAATCACGAGCGTATCGCCGAGGGGGAGGTAGTTCGATGGGTGATTTCGATCCCGGCCCGCCGGTCACGGTGGCGCGGCACTTCGCGAAAGTTCCCAGTTATGCGGATTTCCGCGAATTGTTCTGGCACGACTGGGGTCCGGTGTTCTACCGGGGACGGCTCAACCGCACGGCCCGGCTGCTCGCGATCGCGTCCGACCCTGGCCCGACGGAACGCGTCGCGGGTCGCACGCTGGTCGGCGACGCCGGTCAGCGCGTGCAGGGTTTCCTGGGCAAGCTCGGCCTGACCCGCAGCTACGCTCTCGTCAACGCGTACGCCTACGCGCTCCGACCGTCTCGCGCACAACAAGCGGCACCGCTGCTGTCCCGGCCCGACCAGCTCGCCTGGCGCAACACCTTGCTCAACCTGATCACAGGCCCTGAACTGCAGGCGATCGTCGCGTTCGGGACCCAGGCGCGTTCAGCTGTTCAGCTGTGGACCGACAAGCCCGACGTACCGCTGTTCGAGGTGCCGCATCCGTCGAGTCGCAGCCCGAAGGTGCTCGTCGACAGCTGGCGGCAGGCGATCGTCGAGTTGCGTGGGATCGTGACGCCGGATCCGGACGGCGACAACACGGTCCCCAACTACGGCGTGAAGTTCGCGGAGTCCGACTACGCGCCGATCCCGCCGCAGGACCTGCCGTTCGGCGTACCGCCGTGGCTGGGGAACGACGCCTGGGGACGCAAGGACAAACCCCGGCACAACAACAGCGTCGAACGTCCGAGCACCGACCTCTTGAACACTCTCGTCTGGCGGGCGCCGAAGCTCGGCTGAAATGGTCCGTGGCTGGCGCTACCTTGGTCGGATGCGAGTCGCCACGTGGAATGTGAACTCGGTCAAGCAGCGGATGCCGCGGCTGCTGGACTGGCTGGACGAGCGGCAGCCGGATGTCGTGTGCCTGCAGGAAACCAAGCTGGCCGACGACGCGCTCCGGAAGCTGCTCGGTGACGAGCTGACCGGCCGCGGCTACGAGATCGGCCTGTACGGCGAGCCGCAGTGGAACGGGGTCGCCCTGCTGTCGAAGGTCGGTCTCGAGGATGTGGTGACCGGAGTCGCCGGCGCGCCCGGGTTCCCGAATCCCGAGGCCCGCGCGGTGGCGGCGACCTGTGGCGGCGTCCGGATCCACTCGCTGTACGTGCCGAACGGTCGCGAGCCCGACTCCGACCACTACCGCTACAAACTCGCCTGGCTGGCAGCGCTGACCGAGGTCGTGGCGAACGGGCCGGCCGATCAGATCGTCTGTGGTGACATGAACATCGCCCCGACCGACGCCGACGTCTTCGACCCCGTCGCGTACGTCGGCCAGACGCATGTGACCCCGCCCGAGCGGCAGGCGCTCGCGGAACTGATGGCCGCGAAGGACCTGCACGATGTCGTCCGCGACCGCTGGCCCGACAACCGCATCTTCAGCTACTGGGACTACCGAGCCGGCATGTTCCACCAGGATCTCGGCATGCGGATCGACCTGATGCTCGCAACCGTTCCGGTCGCCGAGCGGGTGAAGGCCGCGTGGATCGACCGCAAGGCCCGCAAGGGCACCGGCCCGAGCGACCACGCACCGGTGATCATCGACCTCGACACCGCACCGGACGGCGACATCGGTCCGGTGGTGCCACCGCCGTCCGCGCCGCGGACCGGCCGGAAGAAGACCACCAAGCTTCCCCAGAGCCGCTGACATGCGGCGCCTCGCTGCGGTCGCGATCCTGGTGTTCGCGACCCTCACCGCCTGCAGTGACAACAAAGCCGACAACAAGCCGCAACTGCTCGACGACTGGACCCTGGTCGACGTCAGCCCGGCCGAGCCTGTCACCCTGACCGCGCACGACAACCAGCTCCTGGTCGGCCTGCGACATCGCGGTGCCAAGGTGGTCCCGGAGCTGATGTTCTACGACAGCACCGGCAAGCGCACGCCGGTCGCGGTCAAGCCCAACCCGGCCAGCCCGTACGCCTTCGAGGCGATCTGGTACTCGATCGCGTACGACGGCAAGCAGCTCCTCGCGCTCGGTGGAGCTTCCGGCGGCGCGCACTCCAACACCCGCTGGACGGTCTGGACCGGCACGCCGCAAACCGGGCTCGTCGAGCACCCACAGAACTTCTGGACCTTCGGCGGGCAGACCGCGGGCGACCTGTTCAGCGCGGTCCGCACCCCGAGTGGCGGCGCGCTCCTCGGCACCTGGGGCGGCGTACAGACCGGCAACGACGCAATGGTCTGGCTGCCGCAGAGCGACGGCAAATGGGTCCGGCAGGATCCGACGAAGACCGCTCTGCAAAGTACGCCGTCCCTCCTGGTCGGGCCCGGTTTCGGTACGACGCTCGGCGACCGCATCGTCCTCGTCGGCTCGCAGGTCCGGCTCGCGCCCAACGTCGTCGCGCAGGAGGCGGCCGTCTGGCGATCCACCAGGTTCAACCAGGGCTGGACCCGGATCGTGCTGCCCGATCCCGGCAGCCGCAGTCAGGCCAACACCGCGACCTGCGCGAAGGACTGCGTGATTTCCGGGTACGTCGACGGTCAGCTCGCGATCTGGCAGCTCGACGCCTCCGGTGCGGCGAAGCGGCTGCAGGGCGTGCCGTCGGTCCCGGTGGGGGACAAGGACAAGCTGCCGCCGCCGATCATCGACGGCGACAAGGTCGTCCAGGTTGTTGCCCAGGACAACAAGGTGAAGGTGCTGACCGGTCAGGACGGCCATTGGACCGTCCGTGACACGGTAGGACCGGAGGGCAAGGTGACCGACGCCGTACTGCTGCCGGATCGCAAGCTCTACCTGATCGCAGGCTCCTCGCTCTACTCGACCACGCTCAGCTGAGCAGACCCTTCACGTACGCCGCCTGGCCGGAGTGCTGCGCGCAGTCGTCGATGACGCTGACCAGTCGCACTCCGAGCGTGACCGGCGGGTTCCATCGCCGGTCGACGATCCGGTCGAGGTCCTCGTCGGTCACGGTCTGCAGGAACTCCGCGGTCCGTGTGTGTACGGCGTCGTAGTACCCGAGCAGCTGATCCGCTGAGAGCTTCACGAGCCCGACCTGGTCGGACGTGTGCGCATACCCGGTGTCGGCCGCGTCGAGCGGCAGCCTGAGCCGCTCGAACCACCCGTCGGCGGTATAGACCTGCTCATACCCACCCGCGTCCGCCAGGTGATCGTCCTGCACCCGGGTCAGGTGCCAGACCAGCCAGGCGATCGAGTTCGCCGTGTCACCCGGGCGCGTCGCGAGCGTCTTGTCGTCGAGCCCGGTGACGACGTCGTGCAGCACCTCCTGGACCCGGCTGTGCGCATCGAGGAGCAGTTCACTTGTCTTCATACCCGCCACCGTAGTCTTCGCTTCAGACAGTTCGAGGACAATTCGAGGACAGTTCGATGAGAGGGAGCATTCCGTGGAATATCGCACTCTCGGCGCGAGTGGCGCCGTTGTCTCGACGTACGCGATCGGCACGATGACGTTCGGCAACGAGACCGATGAGGACGGGTCGCACGCGCAGCTCGACCGGTATGTCGAGGCGGGCGGCAACTTCGTCGACACCGCGGACGTGTACACAGCCGGGGCGTCCGAGGAGATCGTCGGCCGCTGGCTGGCGAAGAAGAACGCCTCCGACGTCGTCCTCGCGACGAAGGGCCGGTTCCCGACCGGCGACGGGCCGAACGACGTCGGTACGTCGCGCCGGCACCTCCGCCAGGCGCTGGAGGCGTCACTGCAGCGACTCGGTGTGGACCACATCGACCTGTACCAGCTGCACGCGTGGGATCCGGTCACGCCGCTCGAGGAGACGCTCAGCTTCCTCGAGGACGCCGTACGCGTCGGCAAGATCTCGTACGGCGGTCTGTCGAACTTCACCGGATGGCAGTTGCAGAAGGCCTGTGACCTGATCGCGTACCGCGGGTGGTCGCGGCTCGTCACGCTGCAGCCGCAGTACAACCTGCTGGTCCGCGAGATCGAGTGGGAGATCGTCCCGGCCGCGCAGGAGAACGGGCTGGGCCTGCTGCCGTGGTCGCCGCTCGGTGGCGGCTGGCTGACCGGGAAGTACTCGTTCGACGAGGAGCCGGCCGGTGCGACCCGGCTCGGTGAGAACCCGGACCGCGGTGTCGAGTCCTGGTACCGCCGCAGCCGCAACCAGCGCGTCCGCGACGTGGTCGACGCGGTCCGCGAGATCGCCGAGGCCCGCGGGATCTCGATGGCGCAGGTCGCGCTCGCGTGGCTGGTCGACCGGCCCGCGATCACGTCGGTGATCCTCGGCGCCCGCACCCTCGAACAGCTCGACGACAACCTCGCCGCGGCGGACCTGCACCTCACCCCCGAGGAGACGACCAAACTCGACGAGGCCAGCGACCCGGGCGCGGCCGACTACCCGTACGGCGGCCCAGGCGTAGCACAACGCGACCGCCCAATCAGCGGAGGACGCGCCTAGTTCTCAACAGCCACGCGGAGAGCGGCGTACGACGCAACCAACGCACGCCGCTCTTCCGCAAGCAGCGGGTCGTCGCGATCGCATCCCGCTCGGACCCACCGGTCCGACAGGTCCATCGCCTCGACCCGCTTGCGAGCTGCCTGCCGTACGGCGTCCCGCTCGGCGTCGTACACGTACGAGTAGAGGTCGACGAGCACCGTCTCCAGCTGTTCCTCGGCCACGTCGTCCGAGTGCTGGTGCACTCGATGCACGTGCCACCACGCGACTTCGAGCTCGGCGGCGCGGGCCGGGTCGAAGGTCAGGGAGCTGGAGACGGCGACGAGCTCGTAGAAGCGGCGCATGTACGCGCGGGCGGCGTCGGGCTGGTTGTCGGGGTACGGCGCCCACACCTGGTTGGCGCGTAGTACGTACCAGGCTCCGGCGAGTGTTCGTCGTACGGGCATCCCGAACCCGGCCGCGACCATCCCGACCGCAGCGACGAGGAACGTGCGCCACTCGTGGCGGTAGTACGCGGCCCAGGCGTCCGTCTCCCGGTTGCCGACCACTACCGGGTCGAAGGACAGTGGAGTGGTGCGCATGATCCCTCCCCTGAGGAGATCCGATGACCGATAGTAATCCGATCGCAGATGTGGTCGCGCGGATGCGGCAGCGGGTTGAGGAGCTGCCGCCGGAGCTTGCGCATCGGCGGTTCTTCCTGGAGACGTACCTGCGCACCACACAGGCCGTGGGGCGGGCGATCGACCAGGCCCGGTTCGAGGATCCGGACTGGGTCGAGGTGTGGGACGTGCGGTTCGCGGAGCTCTACCTGCAGGCCCATGACGGTACGTCGGTGGCGCGTCCGTGGAGGCTGGCGTTCGAGGCACCGGCGAAACTGCCGGCGTTGGCGCACGTACTGCTCGGGATCAACGCGCACGTGAACTACGACCTGCCGCAGGCGCTGCTCGCAGTGATCAGCGACGACGACTTCCTGGATCCGCACCTGATGGACCGACGCCGTCGCGATCACGAACGAATTGACGGTGTGCTCTCGGAACGTGTCGCCGCAGAGGACGGCGAACTCGCTGCGACTGGTGCCCGCAGCCTGACAGATCGCGTGCTCACACCGCTCAACCGGCTGGCGTCGCAACGCTTCCTGCGCGAGTCCCGGCAGAAGGTCTGGCACAACACGGTCGAGCTGCAGCATGCGCGCATACAGGGCAGCTACGAGAAGCGGCTGGCTGAGCTAGAGGTGCTGAGCGCAGCAAAGGTGGCTGACCTGCTCAGACCCGGACAGGTGTTGCTGCGACTCGCACTGACCGGCTTCGGCGTGACGCTGCCGCCCGTCTAGCTCGGTAGTACGCCGGACCAGACGACGCCCAGCGCCAGACAAGCGAGCGTGATCAGCCCGAACACGCCGACCCACATCAACGCCGGTACGCCGGTGAGGCGCCGGAGCTGATCCGCGTCGGAGCTGCGCCCCTGACCGCGCCGCCGCGAGTGCTGCAATTCCAGCACGGCACGGGGCGCGGCCAGCAGCAGGAACCACGTGAGCAGATGCGCGAAGGTGGACTGCACCGAGGTAGAACCCCACCACGTCACGCCGAACACCACGGCGCCGAACACCAGCACCGACCACAGCCCGAACAGGTTGCGGATCTGGAGAAGCAAAATCACCAGCGCCGCCAGCAGTCCCCACAGCAGCGCAACGGCGTACCCGCGGCTGAGAACGAACGCGGCGGCCAGACCGAAGAGCGCAGGACCGGGATAGCCGGCCAGGAGTACGGCGATCATGCCGCCGCCAGTCGGCTTGCCGCGCGACACGGTGACGCCGGACGTGTCTGAGTGCAGCCGGATCCCGGACAGCTTCCGGCCGACCAACGCGGCGATCAGTCCGTGCGCGCCCTCGTGCGCGATCGTCACGACCTGCCGCGTGTACTTCCAGATCGGGCGCCAGGCGATCAGCAGCAGCGCAGCTACTCCCGTACCGATGACCAATTGGAGCGACGGCTCCGGCTGAACCGACGTGATGTTGTCCCAGAACTCCTTCACCCGCCCATCCTTACAGGCAGGTGGTCGACTACCAGGGGATGTGGACGGTGACGCGTTCGCGGAGTTGCTCGCTGAGCAGCCACAGCTCACCGGTCGCGGGCCAGTACGAGAGGTTCTCGGTGTTCTTCGGCGCTTTGGTCCAGACCGTTGTCGACTCACCGCCGACGCCACGATGGAGGCAGCTCGGGTAGTCGATCCCGTCGCCGATGTTCCCGGCGTACTCCGGACACACGCCGGTGATCACGAAGCTGTTGTTGTACGACGTCGCGCCCTGCATCCCCCACACGGGCGAGTCGAACGCCTCGACCGCGTGCACGACCCCGTCGGAACCCGCACGGAGCAGACCGGTCGACTCGTCGAGCGGCCAGCGAACGATCCGCCCGCCGCCCCGCGTCGTGTGCTCCACTGCCACGAACGATCCTGTCCCGCCGTGGTCGATCCCGAGCGATGCGAAGCACGGCTTGGTCCCGGTCGTGTTCGCACAGCCGCCACCGGCGTACCAGTACGCACCGACCTGCGGCAGCGCGAACGCGTGCCACAACGCATGATACTTGCCGTCGGCGCCTAGTCCGACCTCGCCGGTACTCGTGTCCGTGCGCCAGATGTGCCGCAGGTCGAACACCCGCAGGACCGATCCGCCGGTCGCGACCACCAGCATGTTCCCGGACCAGAACAACCCGTGCCCGTGCCCGGCGACCGCCTGGAAGTTCCCGTCCGCGGTCGGTTCGACGAGCAGCACGTGCCGGTACTTGTTCGTCGCCAGGTCCAGGAACGACACCCGGATCGCCGTGTCGTCGCTGTTGTGCCAGCTCGCGACCACGACCCGGCGCGCCCCGCCGGCCGGCTGTGCATCGCCGGAACCGCTGACGCCCTGCGGAACCCAGACGTTCTCGTCGTCGTCCTCGCCGTCCTGCCAGCAGAATCCTTGTGGATTGAGCGAGGCGTTCAGGTACGTCTCGTGGCACAGCGCGCGCCCGGTCCGGTTGGACGCGGCGAGCACCTCGGTGACGCCGACCGGTGCGAGTGGCGGCTTGGTCTCCAGTTGCGCGACGCGGGCGCCGTAGGTCGCGAACGTGTCACCTGACACGAGCTGGAAGCCGCTCGCATCGATGCGTGGGAAGGTTGCCGCCGCCTGCGCAGGCGTCGGGACGAGCACGCCGATCAGGAGGGCGGCCGTCAGGAACAAACGGCTGATCCGCATGTCTTCGATAATGATTGACAAGGCGGTGAGATGTCCTGGTGGTACGGCGTGGCGGGCCGTTGACATCGCCTGGTGCGCGGACCAACGTGGAGGGATCGTGGCCCGGGGAGGGGCCCGCCGTATTGGGGGGACGATGTCTCAACCACGCACGACCAAACGCCCAGCCAGCAAAACAGCAGCCAGCAAGACAGCTGCCAAGAAAACAGCAGCTAAGAAGACCGCAGCGAAGAGGACGGCGGCCAGCAAGTCGGCCGCGCGTGGGTCGGTGGTGCGGGAAGCAGTCGGGGCGGACGCAGCGACCGCTGTCCCGTTGCCGGACTTCCTCGACGCGGCCGGAACGCTGACGCTCGACCAGCGGAAACTCCTGGTGGAGCAGGCGCTTGTGCTGCTCAGTGAGAACTACGTGCACCTGCCACTGAAGGTCGCGATGCACGCCGTCAACCCGTTGCAGCGGCTGCGGGTGATGCGCGCGCGGATGGACCGTTTGACGACGGAGACGATGGAGGACGAGTGGCTGTTCCATCGCGAGATGTCGAGCATCTTCCACTCGGTCCGCGACCTGCACACCAACTACCTGCTGCCGGTGCCGTTCGCCGGGAAGATCGCGTTCCTGCCGTTCATGATCGAGAAGTGCTACGACGCCGACGGCCCTGACAGCACAGAGCACTATCTGATCTCCCGCACGATCACCGGCTACGAAGCCCCGCAGTTCGGTCCCGGCGCCGAGGTGACGCATTGGAACGGTACGCCGATCGCTCGCGCGGTCGCCCTCAACGGCGCCGTGTTCGCCGGTAGCAACAACGCCGCCAACCTGGCCCGCGGCCTGGAGTCGCTGACGCTGCGCCCGCTGGTCATCCAGGCTCCGCCCGACGAGGACTGGGTGACCCTGACGTACGTCGGCCTCGACGGCTCGAACCAGGAACTGCGCGAGCAGTGGAAGGTCACCACGAACCTTCCGCCGATGACGGACCTCGACGCGGTCAGCGAGGCGTCCGCGTTGATGGGTCTCGACCTAGACTCCGACGAGAAGTCGCGCGCGAAGAAAGCGCTGTATGTCCGCGACGTCGTCGACCTGGAACGCGGCCAGAGCTCGGCCGAGCTGGCTGCCCCGGCCGCGGTCGCCGGCGCGGATCTGCCGACCACGATGCCCGGTGTGTTCCGGGCCCGTGAGGTCGTGACGCCGTCCGGGGCGTTCGGGCACCTGCGGATCTTCACGTTCAGCGTGCCGGACCCGGTCGCGTTCCGGGACGAGTTCGTCCGGCTGGCCGCGGTGCTGCCGCAGAACGGCCTGATCGTGGACGTCCGGGACAACGGCGGCGGGCACATCTACGCGAGCGAGTTCACCCTGCAGACGATGACACCGCGGCGGGTCGCGCCGGAGCCGGTGCAGTTCATCAGCTCGCCGCTCAACCTGCGGATCTGCCGCCGGCACCAGGACAACCCGGCCGGGATCGACCTCGGTCCGTGGTTCGACTCGCTGGACCTGGCGATCGAGACCGGCGCGCAGTACTCGGCGGCGAAACCGATCACGCCCGAGGACGGGGCGAACGACGTCGGCCAGACGTACCACGGACCCGTCGTGCTGATCACCGACGCCCGGGTCTACTCGGCGACCGACATCTTCGCGGCCGGGTTCGCCGACCACGAGATCGGTGTCATCCTCGGCGTCGACGACAACACCGGCGCAGGCGGCGCGAACGTCTGGACGCACGGTCTGCTCGCGCAACTGCTGAACGAACCGCCGCCACCCGACGAGACCTCGCCGTACGTCGCGCTGCCGAACGGCGCGAACCTGCGGGTCGCGATCCGGCGCACCCTGCGGGTCGGCAAGCTCGCCGGTACGCCGGTCGAGGACCTCGGCGTCAAGCCGCAGGAGACGCACCGGATGACCAGGGCCGACCTGCTCGAGGGCAACGTCGACCTGCTGAACAAGGCCGGTGAGCTGCTCGCCGCGCTGCCGGTCCGCCGGCTCGACCTGAAGACCACGCTGAGCGGTACGACGCTCACGGTCGACATAGATGCCCAAGGCATCGACCGGGTCGACCTGTACGTCGACGGCCGCCCGATCAGCTCCGAGGACTACACCGGCTCGCTGAGCATCGACATCCTCGAGGTGAACCCCGGACAACTCCTCCGCGCCGACGGCTACGACGCGGACGAACTCGTCGCATCCAGACGGCAGGTCGTCTAGGCGGACGCCCGACACTCACCAACCTCGCGCGAATCGGGTCCCGGCGGCCTGGACGAGCGTGGCGCGCGTCGCGTCCGGCGGGTTGGTGAGTGGCGCAGGTCCGCTAAGTTCAACGCATGCCGATCCTCCACCTGACCGCCGACGAACAGGGGATGCTCGGCGGTCGGGACGGGGAGGGTGTCGCGCTCGCGATGCGGGTGGTGGTCGGTCAGGCGCGGATCTCGGACGCGCCGCGGCTGGTCGAGATCACGTCGGCGCACGTCGACTCGTGCCTGTACCACGGTCAGGTCAGCCTGGACTTCGCGCACCGCCTCGTCGACCTGGGCGCCCGCGTGCGCGTGCCGACGACGCTGAACGTGGGTTCGACCGACCTCGTCCATCCAGGCCTCGTCCGCGATCACGAGCTCGCGGCGGCGGGGCGGGAGCTGATGGCGGCGTACGTCGATCTCGGTTGTACGTCGACGTTCACCTGCGCCCCGTACCAGCTCCCGAATCGCCCGGCGCTCGGTGAGCACATCGCGTGGGCGGAGTCGAACGCGATCGTGTTCGCGAACTCGGTCCTCGGCGCGCGCACGGATCGGTACGGCGACTTCCTCGACGTCTGCGCGGCGATCACCGGACGAGCGCCGTACGCCGGGCTGCAGACTCCCGAGGCGCGGCGGGGGACTGTGGTGTTCGACTGCCGTCCGCTGGGCGACTTCCTCCGAAACGACCTGGCGTACCCGTTGCTCGGCCACCACATCGGATCGGTGGTCGGCGCCGAGATCCCTGTCCTGGTGGGGATTCCGGCCGATGTAGGGGAGGACGACCTGAAGGCGCTCGGCGCGGCGGCCGCGTCAGCCGGCGGTGTGGCGTTGTTCCACGCGGTCGGCGTCACGCCGGAGGCGCAGACCTCGGTCGACGGCCTGCCGGTGCGAGTGGTTGACCTCGAGATACTGCAGCGCGTCCGACGCGAGTTGTCGTCGGCCGCCTCGGAGCTGGATGCGGTCAGCGTCGGTACGCCGCATGCGTCGTACGCCGAGTGCGTCCGGCTGTCCGAGCTGGTCGTGGGACCGCCCTTGAAGTTGCCGTTCTACCTGTCGACCGCTCGCGCGACACGGGAGCGCCTGGCAGCAAGCGGCGTACTGCAGGTGTTGGAGGCTGCGGGTGTGACCGTCGTCGTGGACACCTGCACGTACGTCACGGCGATCCTGTCGCCCACCTGGAAGTACGTGATGACGAACTCGGGCAAATGGGCGCACTACGCACCCGGCAACCTCAACGTCGCCGCGATCCTCGGCTCGCTGACCGAATGCGTCGCGTCCGCCCGCGCCGGCCACGTGGTCCTCGACGCATGATCATCCACGGCCGAACCCTCCACCCCGGCACCGCTTCGGGTACGCCGATCCGCCTCACCGCGCCGTTGTCGTTCTGGGGAGGCACCGACAACGAGGGCCGTATCGTCGACGCGCATCACCCGCAGTGCGGCGCCGTCCTCACCGGCCGCATCCTCCTGATGGAATCCGGCCGCGGCTCCAGCTCCGCGTCGAGCGTCCTCGCCGAACAGATCCGCGCCCGCACCGCGCCCGCCGCCATCATCCTGTCCCGCCCCGATCCGATCATCCCGCTCGGCGCCCTCATCGCCGCCGAGCTGTACGACCTCCACCTCCCGGTCGTGGTCGCGCCGTACGACGCCATCCCCGCCGACGCCTTCGTGCAGGTCGCAGCGGACGGCACGATCACCTGGTGACCGGCCGGCGCATCAGTACGACGGTTGCCGCGAACAGGACCGCGCACGCGGTGAGCGCGAGCGGGAGTGTGGTGAGTCGGGCGATCGCGGAGATGGTGACACCGCAGACGATCTCGCCCAGGTACTCGAGCTGCGCGAGGAACGAGTGCGTGGTCGCGCGGATGTCGGCGGTCGTACGGGCATTGACCCAGATCGTGCTGATGACGCGAGTGAGCGGCGTGACGATCCCGTTCAGCAGTACGACGGCGATCGCGCCGACGACCGGATCGCGGGCGAACGCGAGCAGCAGCATCGCCAGCACTCCGACGAGGGCGGCCAACGCGTAGTCGGTCGCGGCGTGTGCGCCGTTGATCCGGTTCGTGACGAGCCGCAGTACGACGGCGCCGACGACCAGGCCGGTGACGCCGAGGGCGGTGAACCAGACGATCGGGTCCGGCGCCGTGGGCAGGCCCAGGTCGAGAAGTTGCTTCTGGGTAAGACGTCCGGCGGCATCGGAGGCGCCGTTGACGAGGAAGGTCGCGGCGAAGATCAGCAGGATCGCGCGGCTCCGTCGTACCAGCGTGACGCCGCGGCGGAACGTGCTCCAGGACGTCGACCAGCGGGCGGTCCGGGCCGGGACGAAGTTGTGTTCGGTGAAGCGGAACGCGACGTACAGCGCGAGCGCCGCCATAGCCCCGCCGGCGATCACGATGGTGAGGTCGCGCCGGGTCGCCCACGCGAGCAGCCCGAGGAGGACGAGACCGGTCGCCGCACCGGTCAGCTGCGCGCGGGCGGCCCGCGCGAGGACGAGGTTGATCTCGTCCGGACGGGACAGTTCGTCGGTGATCAACGCGACGTCGGATCCGCTCGCGAACGTCCACGAGATGCCCCACAGGACCTGGGTCGCGAGCAACGTGGGGAACGACGAGAACAGCCCGGTCGCGAGCATCGCCGTACCATCAGCAGTTGCGAGATCACCAGCGACCACTTGCGGCTGATGGTGTCGGCGATGACGCCGGCAGGTACTTCGAAGACGAGCGCGAACGCACTCTGCACGGACCCGATCAGCACGAGTTCGGCGGGGGAGAGCCCGGCGTCGACGACCAGATAGACGCTGGTCACCAACCACCAGCCGTTGTGCAGGACTGCCCGCATCCACGTCCACCGGATGAAGACCGTCACCATGCGAGCACTCTCCCGAGGCCGGCAGCCCGCGTCGACCGATTTAGCCGGGGCCTTCAGAGTGCTCAGCGTCACAGTGGAAAACGAATGACCGTTCTTGATCTGAGGGTGGCGCGAGGCGCAGGGTGGATTTCAGAGAACGAGCGTTCGGTTTGATGTGGGGGTCGGCATGGCGCAGGTGACTCTGGAGCGGGTAGGGCAGCCGAATCTGCCGGAGCTGGGGCGGCAGCGCGGCGGGACCTGGCGGATCGTCAAGGAGATCGCCCTGCTCGCCGCGCTGTTCGGGGTCTACAACCTCGGCCGCTTCCTGTCCGCCGAGCATGCGGGCTCGGCGTTCAGGCACGCGGACGAGCTGATCCGCTGGGAGGCTTGGCTCCGGCTGCCGAGCGAGGCGACGTTCCAGCACCACGCGCTGAAGATCGACGGCCTCGCCCAGCTCGCCAACGTGTTCTACGCGAGCGTGCACTTCCCGCTGACCGCGGTCGTGCTGCTCTGGTTGCTGATCCGCCGCCCGGCCGAGTACGGGAAGGCGCGCTGGGCGCTCGCGTCACTGACCGGGCTGGCGTTGATCGGGCACATGTTCTTCCCGCTCGCCCCGCCGCGGATGATGCCGGGGTGGGTGGACACGGGGGTGCAGCTCGGTCAGTCGGTCTACGGACCGAGCACGCACTCCGGGGTCGCGAACCAGTTCGCCGCGATGCCGAGCCTGCATGTCGGCTGGGCGTTGATGGTCGCGGTCTTCCTGATCCGGGCGACCCGGTCACGCTGGCGCTGGCTGTGGATCGCACATCCGTTGCTCACGTTCACGGTCGTCGTGGTCACCGCGAACCACTACTGGCTGGACGGGTTGGTCGCGATCGCGCTCGCCGTACCGCTGCTCCTGATCTTCGACAGCTCTTCGTCGGCACGGACCAGGAACGGCGCGCGGTCCAGGACCGAGCGGGCCGTCGCCGCGCCGATGTCGAACCAGAGGCCGATCAGCTCGAGCCGGCCCTGATCCTCGGCCGCGCGGACGCACGGGAAACTGCGCAGATTCTCCAGCTGTACGGCGACATTCGCGACCGACAGCTTGTCGGCGGCCGACAACTGCACGCCGGTCGCCGGATCCACGATGTCCTCATACGCGACCGCCCGACGTACGGACGGCTCCAGGTGCCGTAACCAGTTCTGCAGTCCCGATCCTTCGGGTGCGTCGGCGGCGAGCGCGGCAGCCGCGGCGCCGCAGGAGGAATGACCGCAGACCACGATCGACTTCACCCCGAGTACGTCGACCGCGTACTCGATCGCGGCGTCGACCGAACTGCTGTTCGATCCCTTCGGCGGCACCAGATTCCCGATGTTCCGCACGCAGAACTGGTCACCCGGCCCGCTGGTCGTGATCATCGTCGGCACGATTCGCGAGTCCGCGCACGTGATGAAGAGATGTGCGGGTTGTTGCCCCTCGGCCGCGAGTTTCGCGAGCAACGCCCGGATCGGCACGTCGTCCAGTTCATCGGCGGATCCGGCGCGGTGCACCTCGACGGAGCCGCCGCGCGCGATGTGCCCGCGCCGCCAGTCCTCGATCGCCTCGAACGCCGCGTGGTCCAGATGATCCACCGTGAGATCGACCCGAACCGTCGCACCGGTTGGGATCGACCGCAGTGTCCGCACCAGCGACGCGACCCCGAGGAACACGAGCGCGCCACGGATCCGTACCGTCCACACGCCGTCGGCTTCGGTCGCCGTCACGGTCGCCCGCGCGAGCCGGTACAGCACGCGGGCGAGAGCGAGCACCAGACCGAGGAGCACGCCTTCGGCCAGTCCCAGTACGCCGACGCCGACCGCGGTCACGACGTACACGAGTAACTCGTCATGCCGCCGCAGCGTGCGGATATGGGCGAGCTGCACGAGGCGCAGTCCGGTGACGAGGAGGACGCCGGCCAGCGCGGCCATCGGGATCAGTTCGAGCATCGCCCCCGCCGCGAGCACGAAGACAGCGATCCACAGGCCGTGCAGGATCGCGGACGCGCGGGTCCGGGCGCCTGCCGCGACGTTCGTCGACGAGCGCACGATCACGCCGGTGACCGGCATCCCGCCGAGCGCCCCGGACACCGCGTTCGCAGCGCCCTGGCCGATCAGCTCGCGATCGAGATTGCTCCGCCGACCGCGATGAAGCTTGTCGACGGCAACGGCCGACAGCAACGACTCGACGCTGGCGACGAGCGCGACGGTCATTACGGCGGTCGCGATCTCGAGCGGCGTGCCCTTCGGCATCACCGGAAGGATCAGACTCTGCAGCGGGTTGTCCGGCAGGCCGACCCGCGTCACGTCGGGCATGGTGACGGCTGCCAGTGCGGTGACCGCGACAACGGCGACGAGTGGTGCCGGAATCACCTTTACTTTAGGGATTCGCGGCCAGGTGAGCACGATCGCGACCGTGAGTACGCCGACCAGGACCGAGTGACCGTGGTGCGTGATCAGCTGCGCGGGAAGCGCGGTCACGTTGGAGACCAACGAGCTCTGGGCCTTGCCGCCGAGCACAACATGCAACTGCTGGACAGCGATCGTGACACCGATCCCGGCGAGCATGCCGTGCACGACGGCGGGGGAGAGGGACAGTGCCAGTCGCCCGATTCGGGTGACTCCCAGCAGGATCTGCAACAGGCCGGCCGCGCAGGTGATTGCGGCGGTCGCGGCCCAGCCGAACTGGGTGATGAGTCCGGCGACGACAACGGTCAGGCCGGCGGCCGGGCCGCTGACTTGGAGCGGGGAGCCGCCGAGCGCGCCGGCGACGACACCGCCGACCACAGCGGCCACCAGGCCGGCGATCAGCGGGGCGCCGGACGCGGCGGCGATTCCTAGCGAAAGCGGTACAGCGATGAGGAAGACCACCAGCGAGGCCGGTAGGTCATGGTGGAGAACCGTCTTCCAGAGACTGGACGACGGTGGGGAATGGGAAGTGGTCGGCACGGGGTCCTCCGGCGTCGGTGCTCAGGGCAACTGCTCGGGCATCAGGCGTCGAAACAAAGAGTGTCGATCTAGTTACTCATCGTACTGACCGGATCAAGCCCACAACAGCGATCGGCCGAAATCGTTGCCCCCGGCTCCGAGCCGGTCCGAAGATGACGATCACTCACCGAATCGGCGTCCGGTCGCCGCACGTAGACTCACGGCTGACGAGCCGAACTGAGGAGTCACGTGGAGCTGGAACTGTCCGGGAAGACCGCGGTGGTCACCGGTGCGAGCAAAGGGATCGGGCTGGCGTGTGTCGAGGCGCTGGCGCGCGAGGGTGCGGTGGTCGTCGGCATCTCGCGCGACGCCGGCAACCTGGCGAAGGCGCAGGAGGAGCTCGCCGCGAAGGGCCTGAGCTTCACCGCCGAAGCGGTCGATCTGACCGACGCCGACGCGACGCGGGCCGCCTTCGAGCGGATCGGCGTACCGGACATCATGATCAACTGCGCGGGTGCGGCCCGCCGGACGCCGGTCGACGAGCTGGACAGTACGGCGCTGCACGCCGCGATGAACGCGAAGTACTTCACGTACATGCACGCGACCGAGGCCGTCATCCGCGGCATGGCGGAACGCGGCAGCGGCGCGGTCGTGAACGTCGTCGGCCAGGGCGGTCGCGCGGCGAACCCGTTGCACATCGGCGGCGGCGCGGCCAACGCCGCGCTGATGCTGGCGTCCGTCGGCTACGCGAAGGCGTACGCGAGCCGGGGCGTCCGGGTGAACGTGATCAACCCGGGCATGACCCGCACCGGTCGTGTCGACGAAGGACTCGAGGCCGCGGTCCGCGCGACCGGCAGGCCGAAGGACGAACTGCTGGCCGAGATGACCAAGGAGATCCCGATGGGCCGGGCCGGCGAGCCGCACGAGGTCGCCGACGTCGCGATCTTCCTCGCCTCACCCCGAGCCAGCTACGTCACCGCCTCAATCATCACCATGGACGGCGCAACCACCGCAGGCATCTGATTCACACAATTCCGTCGGTTGGTCGTTGACCTGGGGTCGAGAACGGCGTCACCGGACGCTCCTGCGGTACGCCGTCGACGGTGATGTCGACGTTCTCGTTGAAGAACGCGACATGGCCGGCGATGGGCAGCAGCGGCGCGGTCGGGAAGTCGTAGGACCAGGCGACGTCCGGTATCGAGGGGACCGACCAGTACGCCGACGTACGTCCCTTGTACGGGCACGCCGTGACGGTGTCGGACGGGGTGAGGTGCTCGAGCTGGACGGACGTTTTCGGGAAGTAGTAGCGCGGTGGCAGCCCGGTCTCGAAAACGATGACGGTCGCGGTGGAGTCGGCGAGGAGCCGGCCGCCGGCTGAGACTGTGAGGTGGCGGGTGGACTTGATCGCGTCGACGCGGGAGTACGGGTTGCGGGGATGGACGAAGACTTCCTCGTCCTCCTCGAACCAGCTGTCCAGGGCGTCCCACTGGAAGCGGACGCGGTCCTTCGCGACGCCGTCGTCGTACACCCAGGCCTTGCCGACGCCCGCGGTGTGCACTCGCGCGACACCGTGCGCGAACGTCTTGGTCTCGCCGGTGTCGGTCAGCAGCCCGTCGGCGACGTCCGCGAGCGGGACGTAGTACTGCGGGTACGGCGGGAACTCCCAGAGGTAGATCGCGTCCGTCGTGTCGAGGACGACGCGGTCGTCGAGCATCGCGCGGATCCGCCGCGGGACCGGCGCGGTGCCGCCGGGCGGGATCAGAGGTTCGGGATAGGTGCTCATTCGTCAAGTAAAGCGCGGGGCCGGCCCTGGTGGTGCCGGCCCCGCGGTCTCTGTGACCGGATCAGACGGTGATCCAGTCGATGTCGGCGATGTAACCGCTCGGGTTGCTGACCTTGATCGCGTTCGATCCGGCGGTCAGCTTCATCGGGAGGTAGGTGACCTGCGGCGTACCCCAGTCGTTGTCGCCGAGGCCGTGGTAGTTCACCCAGTAGCTGTCGGTGCCGTTGACCGTCAGCATGCTCTGCCGGCTGGTGTCACCGTCGGTGTACGCGATCTTCACCAGGTACGTGCCCGTGGTCGGCACGGTGATGCTGTTCAGCGTCACCGAGGCGTCGTACCCGATGTTGCCGATCTTCGCGCCACCCGAGCACAGGGTGCAGCCCGAGATGCCGGCGTTCCCGGTCAGTGTGCTCGTCGACGCCTCGGCCTCGTAGCGCACCGGCCCGCCGGACTTCGAGGTGTACATGGTGATCCCCGCGCTCGCGTCCGACGTACGGCCGGACTTCACACCCTTCACCGTGAACGTGTACTGCGTCTGCGGCTGCAGCCCACCCACCACGACGCTCGGCTTCGTGCTCGTCGCAACCTGCTTGCCGTTGGCGAACACCTGGTACGACGACGCGCGCGAGCTCGGCCGCCAGTTCAGCGACACCGTCGTACGGCTGACGTCCGTCGCGGTCAGATCAGCCGGGATACTCACCGGGACGTTTCCAGGTGTGATCTTGTAGAGCTTCGAACCATGTGCGGGCAATGCCGCCGAGACCTGACCGGTGACGTCGCGGGTGTCCTGGTTCGCCCAGATGTCGCGGACCGTGGCCTTCCCGCCGATGCCGAGCTGGTCGAAGTTGCCGGTCACGGTGGCAGGTGCGTCGGCCAGGTTGAACAGGGCGACCGTCGTACTGCCGTCGGCGTTCTGTGCGTACCAGACCTGCTGCAGCTGGTCCTGGTTCAGTGGACGGGCCGGGTTGCCGGACTGGTCGATCGCGATGACCTCGCGGTTCGTCAGCAGCTTCAGGCCGTACGCGTCCAGCTTGGTCAGGTCGTCGCCGGCGAACAGCGGCGCGGAGTTGATCGCCCAGAACGTCATGTAGGACTGGCGTTCCGCGTCGGTCAGGCCGTCCATCGCGCCGACGCCGACGTTGATCGCGTCCAGGTTGTTCCAGTGACCCGGCCCGGCGTCGTCGATCCACTGCGGCAGGTCCCACCAACGGGCCTTCACCGAGCTGTCCCATTTGACGATCGTGTCGCAGTAGCACTCGACGTCGGTGTCGATCCGCCAGCCGTTCGAGTTCTGCTTCCACACGTCGGCGTACCGGTGGCTGAGCGACCAGGACAGCGTGTACTGCATCGGCCGGCCGGCGTTCTGCACCGCGCGCCACCAGGCCTCGACGTCCTCGGTGTTGTTGTGGTTCGGGTCGTCCGGCGCGCCCTTCCAGGAGCCGGGACCGACGCCGTCCATCTTGATGAAGTCGACGCCCCAGGACGCGAACAGTTTCGCGATCGAGTCGGCGTACTTCTGCGCGCAGGGACTCGCGTAGTTGATCTTGTACGCCGCGTCCCAGCCGTTGGTCTTGCGCAGGTCCGGGTACACGATGTCGCGCGTGAAGCAGCCCGGTGCGTCGTAGATCGGCGTGTTGCCGTCGCGGTAGACGTCCGTGCCGAGGCCGACGGTCGTGTAGATGCCGAACTTCAGCCCGAGCTTGTGGATGTCGTCGCCGACCGCCTTCATACCGCGCGGGAACCGCTTCGCCATCGCGACCGGACGGCCGTACTCGTCACCGCCGTCCTGCCAGCCGGCGTCGACGTTGATGTACTCGTAGCCGTACGGCTTGAGCTTCGTGGCCAGGGCGTTCGCCTGGGTGAGGATGTTCTTCTCGCTGATGAAGCTGCCGGGGCCGTCGGGATTGACGCCCGGGTAGTTCGTCGACTGCAGACTCCAGCTGCTCCAGCCCATGTACGGCTTGGCGGCGATCTGCGGGTAGGCGGGTTTCTGGTCTTGGACTGCATCGGCGGGGGCGGTCACGGCTGCTGTCGACACCAGGGCGAGGGCAGCCAGGACGAGCGTCGTACGACGTCTCAAGGACATGAAAACGTTCCTCCTGGGGAGGAGTGAGCGGACGTCGTCGAGCCTAGGCAGGGTTAATTTACGCAGTCAAGTATTGAGGCTCTGTTACTTCGTGTGACAGGACTGCCATCGAACCTTGATCAACTTCGCCCCGCCCCCCGGTCGTCGTACCAGCAACGGGCCGGCTCGTGAGGATGCCGGCCGGAAGCAGGAGGGGGTTCCGTCATCGTGAACACAAGGAAACTCGGCCGGACGGCGGTCGCCGCGGCCGGGGCGGCCGGTCTGGTCGTCATCGCAGCAGTTGGTGCCTCGGCGGCATCATCGCCGCCGCCTTTGAAATTGGTTGCTGGAGGCACCGATGTGACAGTGGCCAGTTTCGAGGACTACGGCGTCGACCTGGACCTCGGTACGCATGTGGTGGCCGGCAACGCGCCGATCGAGGTGCGCGCCACGCGGGCGTCGTACAGCTCGCCGGTCATCGCGACGCAGTACGTGCACGGCAAGGCGGTCCGGCAGTTGCCGAAGGGGCTCGTCACGGACTTCTCCGGTCTCGGGAAGTTCCTGCACGTCACGCTCACCAACGCGGCCGGCAAGAAGGTGCTCGAGCAGGACCAGGCGCTCTGCCTGAACGGGGACGGGTCGCGGACCCGTCCGGATGCCCCGGCAACCTCGCCGTACCCGGACGGTTGTACGGCGAACCCGTTCACCCAGGGCGCCGTGTGGGGACTGCAGACCGGGTGGTCGTCGCGGACGTACGGCGGTGGTGATCCGGTGCAGCTTGCCGTCGGCAAGTACAAGGCGACGGTGACCGTGAACAAGGCGTACCGGGACTTCTTCAAGATCCCCGCGAAGGACTCGTCGGTGAAGCTGAACGTGACGGTCCAGAAGTCCGACGCCTCCGGGGCTCAGAAGCTGAGCGCGAGTTCGGCTGCGCCGAGGCCGAACGCGGCGCGCCCGACCGGCAAGGCGAGTGTGCCGAAGGGCCCGAAGCCCGACCTGCGGCCGGTGCCGGCCTGGGGGATCGTGACCGCGCCGGGCGACGAAGGTACGCCGGACGCGAACAAGGACTTCCTGCAGTTCTCTGCGACCGTGTGGAACGCAGGCCCGTCGCCGCTGGTGCTGGACGGGTTCCGGCGGCAGGGCAAGGACCTGATGGACGCGTACCAGTACTTCTACGACGCACAGGGCAAGCAGGTCGGGTACCAGAACACCGGGACGCTGGAGTGGGACGGCCGAGACGGTCACAACCACTGGCACTTCACCGACTTCGCCCGCTACAGCCTGCTGAACGCCAAGCAGACCGAGGTGGTACGCAGTCAGAAGGAGGCGTTCTGCCTGGCCGCGACGGACTCCATCGACTACACGGTGAAGAACGCGAACTGGCACCCGGACAACACCGACCTGCACACCGCCTGCGGTGATCACGGCTCGCTGTCGGTCCGTGAGGTCCTGGACGTCGGCTCCGGCGACACCTACGTGCAGTCGCTGCCCGGCCAGTCCTTCGACATCACAAACCTGGCGAACGGCACGTACTACGTCCAGGTGACGGCCAACCCGGAGAACCGGCTGTTCGAGTCCAGCACGAAGAACAACGTCGCCCTCCGCAAGGTGGTCCTCGGCGGCACCAAGCACCACCGCACCGTCAAGGTGCTCCCGGTCGGCGTCATCACAACGCCCTGACCCCAACTTTGAGAACCCACCAACCAAATCTCGTCACGAAAAATGGTTGGTGGGTTCTCAAAGATCAGTGGTGTTGGGCGCGGCGGCGGGTGCGGGCGGGGCGTAGGTGGGAGTCGGTGCGGGCGTGTTGGCGGCGGCCTAGCGTGAACGGGCGCGAGGTGCGGCTCGGGAGTGGGATGCTCGGGGCCGACAGGTGGATCTCCGACTGCTGGAGGTTGAGGCGGATCGGGACCTGGTGCCAGGGGGAGCGCGTCCGGACCAGTACCAGCCGGAGTCGGCCGTCGCGCCGTAGCCGGAGCCCGATCGCGACCGTTGCCACCGCTGGAACCAGGCCTGCGATCATCAGCGCCGAGCGGGCGCCGAAGTGCTGGGCCAGGAACCCGACCAGCGGCCCGCCGATCGCGCCGCCCCCGATGAAGACCAGGTTGTAGATCCCGGACACCCGGCCGCGCAGGCCGTCCGGCGTGGTCAGCTGGACCATCGACTGGGCCGCGGTCAGGAACATCAGCGTCGCCATTCCCATCGACGCCAGCACCGGGATGAACGTCCACAACGAGGGCTGGATCGCGGCCAGTACCTCGGTGATCGTGAGCAGGCACGCGATACCGATCAGGTTGCGCAGGCGGGTCGGCCGGACGCGGCGGGCCGAGAGCAGCGCGCCCGCCAGGGCCCCGAACGCGACGACCGAGTTCAGTACGCCGTACCCCGAAGCGCCGGTGTGGAAGACCCGGTCGGCGAACGCGGTCAGCGTCACCGGCAGGCTGATGCAGAACATCCCGTAGATCCCCACCAGCGCGATCGCCCAGCGGACGGCCGGCTCGTGGAACGCGTACCGTACGCCGTCCCGCAGCCCGTCCCGGATCCGCATCCCGGCACTCGCCTTACGCGCGGCGTGAAACCCGGGCATCTCGGACTCGCGCATCCGCAGCAGCGCGCTGATCGACGCGAAGAACGTCAGCCCGTTGAGCGCGAACGCCCAGCCGGCGCCGATCGTGCCGAGCAGCAGACCGCCGAGCGCGGGGCCGATCAGGCTGCCGAGCTGGAACGTCGATGACACCATGCTGATCGCGTTCCGGACCGTGTCGCGCGGGACGAGTTCGGTGACGAACGACTGCCGGGTCGGGTTGTCGACCGCGGTCGCGAGACCGAGGACGAAGGCCATCGTGTAGACGTGCCAGACCTGGACGTGACCGGTGAACGCGGTCAGCGCGAGGATGCCGGCACAGGAGCCCATCGTGATCTGCGTGACGAGCAGGATCTTCCGCTTCGGGAAGCGGTCCGCGATCACGCCGCCGTACAGACCGAGCACGAGGGTCGGGAGGAACTGCAGCGCGGTCGTGATGCCGACCGCGGTGGCGCTGCCGGTGAGCGTGAGCACCAGCCAGTCCTGCGCGATGCGCTGGATCCAGCCGCCGGTCGAACTGACGAGCAGTCCGCTCACCAGGAGGCGGAAGTTGCGGACCCGCAGTGCGCTGAAGGTTTCCTTGAATCCGGGCCGGCGCGCTTGCGTCTCCCGGAGCTTGCTGGAGTCGGTGGAGCGGTGCAGATGGAAGTCGGTGGACGGGACAGAACCGGAGGTGGCCCGGGTGGTCAAGAGCGATCCCTACGCGAGTGGACTGTCAGGGGAGGACATGTCCATCCTCAGGGTTGGGTACTGGATTCCTCCAACGAATTACTCCTATTAGTCTTATTGCGTCACGTAATAGGAGGTCTATCGATGTACGACCCGGACCAGCTGCGCACGTTCCTGGCGGTGGCGCAGTCGCTCAGCTTTACCCAGGCAGCCGAGCGGCTGGGCATCCGGCAGCCGACGGTGAGCCAACATGTCCGCAAACTCGAGACGGCGGTCGGGCGGCCGCTGTTCGTCCGTGACACCCGCACTGTCACGCTGACCGCGGACGGCGAGGCGATGGCCGGTTTCGCCCGGACCATCCTGGCCGCACACGAGGAGGCCGCCGGGTACTTCACCGGCTCGGAGCTGCGCGGCCGGCTGCGGTTCGGCGTGACCGACGACCTGGCGCTGACGCCGCTGCCGAAGATCCTCCGCGACTTCCGCCAGCTGTACCCGCGGATCGACCTGGAGCTGACCGTGGCCCAGAGCCCCAATCTGCTCCGCCGGGTCGAGTCCGGCCACCTGGATCTGGCCTACGTGAAGCACGGCACCGGCGGCGGCTACGAGCCCAACGGCCGCCTGGTACGACGGGACCCGATGGTGTGGGCGGGGATCTCGGGGACCCGGATCGCGCCCGACGGGCCGGTGCCGCTGGTCGCGTACCAGGCGCCGTCGCTGAGCCGGTCGCTCGGTGTGCAGTCGCTCGAGCAGGCCGGTCGCACGTGCCGGATCACGTGCATCGTCCGCGGCGTCAACGGCGTACTCGCCGCTGTCCGCGCCGGCCTCGGGATCGCGATCTTCGCCCGCTCCCTGATGCCCGCCGACCTCGTCGAGCCGCCGCCGAGCGCCGGCCTGCCCGACCTCCCCTCCATCGACCTCGTCCTTATCACGAACCCACGCGCCGCGAAGGAGCCCGCAGAGGCGTTGACGGCCGCCATCCTCGGCAGCAACGCCCCACTCAAGCCGGATGCGGCCTAGATGAGTGCGTCGCCGCGGAGGACGAGGGAGATGACGCTGACCGCGGCGATGGCGATGGTGACGAGGAACGGCGCGTTGCGCCACAGGAGGATCGTGGCGAGGAGGGCGGCGACGACGGCGAGGGCGATCCAGCCGATGGTCCCGATCGCTCCGGGGGGCGCGATGACCAGGAGACCCGTTGCCGTCGCCAACGGGAGCGGTGCGATCAGGCGGGCGTAGCGGCCGAGGCGTTGCGGCCAGCCGCGGACGCCGGTGGCCAGGTCGTCGGCCAGATCGGGTACGACGTTCGCCAGATGCGCACCGATCCCCAGCAGGGCACCCGCCGCGGTCGCCCACCACGGGGCCCAGACGTGCGCGGTGCCGAGCGTCACGAACGAGGGCAATCCGCCGAACGCGACGGCGTACGGGAGCCAGGAGATCACGGTCGACTTGAGTCCCAGGTTGTACGCCCAGGCGCAGGCGACGAAGAGCAGGTGAACCAGCCCGGCCGCGAATCCGTTGGCAAGAGAGACCGGAATCGTGACGACCAGCATGATGCCGGCACCGACCGCGAGCGTCCGGCGACTCACCAGTCCACGTACCACCGGCTTGTCCTGTCGGTTCACAATGGTGTCGCGGGCGGCATCTATCGCGTCATTGCTCCAGCCGATCGAGAGGTGGCCGGTGAGGATCGTTGCTGCGACGAGGAGACACCCGGCCGGACTTCGCCCGGCCGACCACGCGACAGCGGTGACCAGCGCGGTCACGGCCACGGTCGGGCCCGGATGGCACGCGAGAGCCAGACCTTTGCCAGTCACGACGACGGTCCTCACCGACGTAACGATGCCACGATGACGCGGATCGCAGCGGTCCGGCCCGCGCTCCCGCCGTACCGCTATCCGCAGTCCGAGCTGACCTCCGCGTTCGAGTCGATCTGTCTCCCGGACGGCCGCGGTACGGCGTTACTTCGCCGGCTGCACGCGAACGCGGGCGTGTCGTACCGGCATCTCGCGCTGCCGCTGGAGCGGTACGCCGTACTCAAGGACTTCGGTGAGGCGAACGACGCGTGGATCGCGACGGCCGTCGACCTCGGGGCCGAGGCGGTCGCGGGCGCGGTGAAGGACGCGGGGCTGACGCTCGACGATGTCGACGTACTGATGTTCACGACAGTGACCGGGGTGGCGGCGCCGTCGATCGATGCGCGGGTGGCGATGCGGTTGGGGATGCGGGAGGACGTGAAGCGGCTGCCGCTGTTCGGGTTGGGGTGTGTCGGGGGAGCGGCCGGGATTGCGCGGCTGCATGACTACTTGACGGCTTGGCCCACGCACGTCGCCGTGCTGCTCTCGGTGGAGTTGTGCTCGTTGACGTTGCAGCGGGACGACGCGTCCCTGCCGAACCTGGTGGGCGGCGCGTTGTTCGGGGACGGCGCGGCGGCGGTGGTGCTGACGGGGTCGGAGCACCCGCTTGCGTCCGGGCCTTCGGTGGTGGCGACGCGTTCGCGGCTGTACCCGGACTCGGAGCGGGTGATGGGGTGGGACATCGGGTCGGGCGGCTTCCGGATCGTGCTCGGGGCCGACGTACCGGAGGTGGTGCGTCAGTACCTGGGCGGGGACGTGCGCGGGTTCCTCGGTGAACACGGGCTGACCATTCCGGAGATCGGGACGTGGGTGAGTCATCCGGGCGGGCCGAAGGTGCTGGAGGCGGTGGCGGAGACGTTGTCGTTGCGACCCGGGGCGCTGGAGCTGACGTGGAAATCGCTCGATGCGGTCGGCAACCTGTCGTCGTCCTCGGTGCTGCACGTGCTCGGTGACACGCTCAGGCTGGATCCTTCGGGTATGGGTCTGCTGCTCGCGATGGGCCCGGGTTTCTGTTCCGAGCTCGTCCTCTTGGAGTGGTGATGACGGAATCGTTGTGGTGGTACGTCGCACTCGTCGTACTGGTCGGGCTCGAACGGGTCGCCGAGCTGGCCGTGTCGCTGCGGAACGCGAAATGGAGTTTCGCCCACGGCGGCGTGGAATTCGGGAAGGGGCACTACCCCTTCATGGTCGTGCTGCACACCGGGCTGCTGGCCGGGTGCGTGGTCGAGGCGATCGTGTCCGGCCGGCCGTTCGATCCGAAGGTCGGGTGGGCGGCGCTGGCGGTCGTGGTGACGATGCAGGCGCTGCGCTGGTGGTGCATCTCGGTGCTCGGGTATCAGTGGAACACCCGGGTGATCGTCGTACCGGGGCTCGGCCGGGTCACCCGTGGGCCCTATCGCTTCTTGCGGCACCCGAACTACCTCGCCGTCATCGGTGAGGGGATCTCGCTGCCGCTGGTGCATTCGGCCTACATCACCGCGATCGTGTTCATGTTCCTCAACGTCCCGTTGCTGGCGGTCCGGATCCGGACGGAAGAGACCGCGTTGGGCACCGTGCTCACTCGATGATCGACCTGCTCGTCGCCGGTGCGGGGCCGGCGGGTGCCGCCACTGCGATCCGCGCTGCGCTCGCCGGATTGTCGGTCGTTGTGGTCGAGCCGCGCTCGGCTCCGATCGACAAAGCTTGCGGGGAAGGCATCGCCCACAGCGCCGTCTCCTATCTCGAGCGGTTGGGCGTGGAACTCTCCGGCCGTCCGTTCCACGGAATCCGCTACCTCGATGCAAGTCATAGCGTCGACGCCCGCTTCACTGCCGGACCAGGTCTCGGAGTACGTCGTACGGCGCTGCAGGCCGCTCTGATGTCCCGGCTAGCAGCGCTAGATATTCCGGTCCTTCGCGCCCAGGTCGGCCCCATCACGCAGAACACCACGTCCGTCACCGCAGCCGGCGTCACGGCCCGCTACCTGGCCGCCGCCGACGGCCTCCACTCACCCATCCGCCGCCAACTAGGGCTCACCGCTCCAACCTCCCGCCTTTCTCTTTCTTCTCCCGCGCCGCACGGCGTCGCAGGCGGCGTGCGGCGCGGGCTCCGCCAGCACTTCGCCGTCTCGCCCTGGACCGACCTCGTCGAGGTCTACTGGTCTCGTCTGGGGGAGGCCTACGTGACTCCCGTCGCCGACGACCTCGTGGGGGTCGCCGTTCTCACCTCCGCGCGCGGCACCTTCGACTCACACCTCGACGCGTTCCCGCTGCTCAAGCGCCGGTTGCGTGGGGCAACCGCAGCAAGTGCGGTGATGGGCGCCGGACCACTCCGCCAACGCGTAAGCGCCCGTACCGCCGGCCGGGTCCTGCTCGTCGGCGACGCCGCCGGGTACGTCGACGCGCTGACTGGCGAAGGCATCGCGGTCGCGTTGCGTACCTCCGCCGAACTGGTCGACTGCGTCCGCGCCGACCGCCCTGAGGACTACGAGGCAGCCTGGCGCCGTGTCTCCTGGGAATGCCGCCTGCTCACCGGTTCGTTGCTGTGGGCCCGCAACCGTCGGCTGCTGGCGCCGCGGATCGTCCCCGCCGCAGCCGCGCTCCCGGGCGTTTACCGCACCATCGTGAACCGGTTGTCCTAGGCAAGTGGTTCGGTGCCAAGTGGTTCGGTCCAGGAAATGCCGTAAGGCCCGGCGATCGCTCAGACAACCGCCGGGCCCAACGGGTGGCCCGAGCTTCCTGGTGAAAAGCTCGGACCCGCAGCCTTTCCGGCTCCCTGGTGAAGAGTCGGACCTGCTGACAAGGAAGACTCTGTCAGGCGGATGTTGCCCAACAGTTGCCGGAATGTGAAGCCTTGTTACATACGGCTGTGGCGTACATCTCAGTGTTCGGTGCGGACGGCAGCTATTTGCAGCTGCAACGCCAACCGTTCCCGTGGATCGGACAGATCGAGCTGCGTGATCTCCCCGATCCGCTTCATCCGGTGCCGCAACGTATTCGTGTGCAGGTGCAGTTCCCGCGCCGCGCGCTGCGGTTGCCCCGGAAAGTTCAGCCAGGCTTGCAACGTTTCCACGTATCCGGTGTCGTGCTCGATATCGTGCCGCAGCAACGTCGCGAGCGGACCATCCATCTTGGTGGTATCAAGCGACGTGACTGCCCGGTGCACCGTCAGTACGTGCCACGCCTCTTCGACTCGCAACGCCGGCCCCGGCGCGACACCCCGCCGTACCAGCCCCAGCAGCTCGACCGCCTCGGCGCGTGAGCTCGGCAGATCGGCCGGACCGCGGGCGGGACCCCCGGCAGCGGCATACGTACCAGTGGGCTGCTCCAGGACGAGCTTCTGCAACCAGTTCCATGACCCTGGCCCGTCGGTGTCTGTAACAACAGCCAGCACCGTCCCGTCGAGGTCAGCCAGCTGCGGCTCGCTCCAGCCGTGCCGGCGGCCGGTCGACTCCCACAGGTCGAGCTGCTGCGGTACGTCGTACCCGTCGGGCGACCCGAGCGCCACAACCCGCCACGGCTGCCGCGGGAGCCGTACGTCGACCGGGTTGTCCGGGGAGAACTGCCGCAGGATCGTCCGCAGCCGGTCGATCGCACTCCGCCGCGCCACGTCGGCCTGAGCCCGCAGCCGCAACAGGTGCAGGGCAAGAACGGAGGCGGCGTTGCTGAGCTCCGCCGTGACCGCATCACTCACCGGACCGTCGACAACGGCCCAGATGGACCCCAGCCACTCACCACCAGCCCGAACCGGTACGACGAGACGCGGGCGGATGCCGTTCGGTCCGTCAGGTACCAGGAACGGCTCGCTGGATCGGGCCAGCCGTCGGAAGATGCCCCGGGCCCGGAAGTGTGCGATCACCTCGGGCGGCACCCGGCGTCCGACGATCGTCGACACACGGGTCGGGTCGGTGAAGTCCTGGCCGGAGGAGTACGCCAGGACCCTGGACTGGTTGTCCTCGATCGTCACAGGTGCGTCGACGATCGCAGCGGCAGCGTCAGCCAGTGCGAACAGCTCCTGGTGCACACCGGCGTCGCCAGCGGCAGGGGAGTCCGGTGCGGCGGCACGGTCGAGTACACCGCGGAGCAGCCAGACCACGTGCGCCCACGTCACGCTCGGCTGCAGTGCAACGAGGGTCATGGCCTCCCGCTCCGCTGCAGCCGCCACGGTCGGCTCGTGCGCTAGCGCCGTACGGAGGACCACCCCTGAGGCGTTGCCGGCGGCGCAGCGCTCCACCAGCTCCACGGCGTCCTCTGCGTCGCGTAGACCGAGTCCGAGCACCAGGTCGCCCGGCTGACCCGTCGCAGGCTCCTGCGGGTCGGCCAGGAAGACGTCCCGGACCTCACGGTCGCCCTTGCCGGGCACCACGACCTCGAACAGCGCCGGCCCGACGGCGACGATCAGATCGGACGACGAAATCATGCGTCCAGTGTGCAGGTTATTGTGCGATGAGCACAGTCATTAGTCCCGGCAATGGTGTGATCGCACCATGACAGCCGCTGGCAGCGGCCCCACCATCGATACATGACCACAGCTGGTTCCACTCATATCGTCCCCGAGCGCGTCGCCGTCGTCGGCGCGGGCATGGTCGGCCTGGCCACCGCCTGGTTCCTCCAGGAGGCCGGCGTCGAGGTGACAGTGCTCGACCGTGAGGGCGTCGCCGCCGGAGCGTCCTGGGGCAACGCCGGCTGGCTGACCCCCGGCCTCGCCACTCCGCTCCCGGAACCAGCGGTCCTCAAGTACGGCGTCCGTGCGGTGCTGAGCCCTGCCTCACCGGTGTACGTTCCGCCGACCGCGAGCCCGCGGCTCCTCAAGTTCCTCACCCGCTTCGCTCGCAACAGCACCGCCGGACGCTGGAAGACCGCCATGGACGCGCTCGTCCCGATCAACCGGCAGGCCCTGCCCGCGTTCGACTTCCTGGCCAAGGCCGGTGTCGAGGCGCAGACCTACGAGGCCAAGTCGTTCCTGGCCGCCTACCGGACCGCCGAGGAGCGCAAGGTGCTGCTCGAGGAGATCGAGCAGATCCACGCCGCCGGCCAGGGCATCGAGTTCGAGGCGATCAGCGGTGACGACGCCCGCGAGATCGAGCCGTCGCTGTCCGACGAGATCGGCGCGGCGATCCGGTTGCACGGGCAGCGGTTCATCAACCCGGGCGAGTACGTCCAGCTGCTTGCCGACTCGGTGATCGCCCGCGGCGGCCAGATCATCAGCGGCGTCGTCGTGAAGGACATCGTCGACGAGATCCGCGGCGTCCGGCTCGTCACCGGCGACGGCGAGACCGATCCGTTCGACGCGGTCGTGATGGCGACCGGTGCGTGGCTCGGCGACCTGGCGCGGCAGTTCGGTGTCAAGACCGTCGTACAGGCCGGTCGCGGGTACAGCTTCAGCGTCCCGATCGCGCACGTACCGGCCGGGCCCGTGTACTTCCCGGCGCAGCGGATCGCCTGCACGCCGCTGGGCGACCGTCTCCGGGTCGCCGGGATGATGGAGTTCCGCAAGCCCGAGGCGAAACTCGACCCGCGCCGCATCGACGCGATCGTCGAGGCCGCCCGGCCGCTGCTGCGCGACGCCGACCTGGACGCGCGGACCTTCGAGTGGGTCGGGCCGCGGCCCTGCACCCCGGACGGTCTGCCGATCATCGGCGCCACCTCGTCGCCGCGGGTGTTCGCCGCCGGCGGTCACGGTATGTGGGGCATCACGCTCGGCCCGATCACCGGCCAGCTGCTGGCCGAGACCATCACCACCGGCCGCGCGCCGGCGGAACTGCGTCCCTTCAATCCACTGCGCTGACCTTCGGCTGGAGGGGCCCCAACGACGTGGTCCCTCCTTCTCGCTGACCGTCTCTTCGAGCAGCCCCCTCGGTGACCCTCCCCGGGCAGCACCTCACCTGCCCGCACCTCCTCAAGGCCACCCTGTTTGCCGCTCCGGTCAGCAATGAGAGCGGGCCCTGGCGACTTTCTCCTGCCCAGGGCCCGCTCTTTCTGTCGGTGGGCTGTGCCAGGTTCGCGCCACACACGAGCCAGGTCCGCGACACCGAAATCGCCCGCCTGGAGGCTCTCGGCGCCCAGCGAGTGAACGTCGGCCAACCCGACGACCCCACCTGGACAGTCCTCGCCGACCCAGAAGGCAACGAGTTCTGCGTCCTCAGCTCCCGCGACTTCTGAGCGCCACATACAGCTAGCGAGATCCCGAGACTCCGTCAGAGTCACGAGATCTCGCCAAATAGTTCGTTCAGTGCGTGTGCGGCTCGGCGCCGTGTTCGGCTTCGTGGGCGGCGATCTGGGCCTTGACCTCTTCCATGTCGACCGCGCGCAGCTGGCCGATCAGGTCCTCCAGGCTCGCTGCCGGGAGTGCACCGGCCTGCGAGTACAGGACGACGCCGTCGCGGACCGCCATCAGGGTCGGGATGGACCGGATCTGGAAGGCCTGTGCGAGCTCGCCCTGCGCCTCGGTGTCGACCTTGCCGAAGGTGATGTCACCGTGCTGATCGGACGACTTCTCGAACACCGGCCCGAACATCTTGCACGGACCACACCACTCGGCCCAGAAATCCACCAGAACGAGACCGTCGCTACCGACCACCTCGTTGAAGTTCTCCTGGGTCAGCTCGACCGTTGCCACTACGACCTCCGAAAGTAGATGAGTACGCCGTAGTCAACACCGATCGGCAGCCGAGTTGTTCCCGCATTCCCGGGCAGGTACGCCGGCCGATCTCGTACGCCGTACGACCTGACCGGAATGCGGAGTCTCGTCTGTGACCTGGGCCACGTTGTCAGATGGGCATGTCCACGAACGGTGACGCGTAGTCCTGGACCTCGTCGAGGATCGACGCGGCGGCCTCCGGCGTGAGATCGGCTCGCTCGCGCTCCGCGACGATCATCTGCTGCAGCAGCCGGGTCTCACCCGCAGTAGCGAGGCCGGTGATCTCGGGATGGCCGTTCAGCAGCCAGGCGGTCGCGGCGGTGATGTAGCGCTGCTCGTCGAACGGCCGGTACCAGGTGTCGTACGACTTCTGCTCGCCTTCCTGCCAGTTCCGCCGGGCGATCATCTTGATCGTCATCAGCGCCGCGTCCGACGCCTTGACGGCGGCCACGAGGGCTGCGTAGTCATCGGCGTACTGCGGGTCTGTTGACAGCTTGTAGTTCAGCGGCGTCAGCACACTGTCGAAGTCGAACCGACGTAGCCCCTCGGTGTGCACCGACGGTGCCTGCGCCGTGTGGCCGGTGATGCCGATCGCGCGGACCATGCCCTCGTCCTTGGCCCGGATCGCAGCTTCGAGCGAACCGCCCTTGCCGGTGACGAGATCGAGGTTCTCCAGGTCGCACACGGCGTGCATCTGGATCAGGTCGACGTGGTCGGTCTGCAACCTTTCGAGCGACCTGTTGATCTCGCTCCAGGCCTCCTCGAACGTCCGGCGGCCGGTCTTGGTGGCGAGGAAGATGCGGTCCCGGATCTCCGGCATCCGGGGTCCGAGGCGCAGCTCGGCGTCGCCGTAGTCGGCGGCCACGTCGAAGTGATTGAGGCCGGCGTCGAGAGCTTCCTGGATCGACGCGTCAGCGCGGTCCTGGTCGACACCACCGAGCGAGGCGGCGCCATAGATCAGCACCGAGCTCTGGTGGCCGAGTCTGCCCAGTCGGCGAGTTTCCATCCTGGTCCTCCGGGGGTAGCAGGGGTCACTCCGACCTTATGCCCGGAAGCCCTCTCGGCATGTGGTTGTCCACAGCCGATCTTGACCCCCTCGCCACGGGAGAGTTTTTCCACAGGCGGACCATCTGATCGGTTACTATGAGTGATCAGTGGTGCGTTCTTTTACCATGCTGTTCGCACGGATCTTCGAATCTGTCCGCGGCGTGTGGCATGGTGTGCGCTGCCCGGCCGACCCGAGCGGGCATGAGAGAGGAGCTATGACGACGGTACCGAAGGTGTCACGCTTGGCCGGTAATCGAGACGCCGAGGGTGACACTGCCCGCGAGTGGGGTAACAGTATGGCAGCGGGGAGCGATGAACCATCCGGATCCTGGGCTCAGGCCTCCCGGAGTGCGGTCGCTTGCCGTATTCTCCCGGCTACTGTCCGCGTAACTGCTGTCTGAGGGGCGGGTAGGGATGAGTTGGTGGCGAACGTTGCTGAATCTGCCGCCAAAAGGTGAGCACTGGTCGGACCAGCGCAGGACAGATCAGCGCCGGAAGAAGGCGGGCAAAGGACGCCCGCAGAGCACCGCGCCGGAGTGGTGGGCCCACCCCGGCGGGCCGGTGTCACCTACCCCTCGCCAGGCGCAGGGCGTAGCCGCGCAGTACTCCGCTCCGCAGGGCAAGGCGCCGCAGAACCCGGCACCACCGCCCGGTGGCGTGATGGCGCCGCCGCGTCGTCCTGGGACGCGTCCTCCGGAGGAACAGCAGCAAGACCCGGGGCATCGCACACCCGAACGCTTGAAACAGCGTTCGCCCCACGGCGCACACGCGGCGCCGGGGCCGGTGCGCGAGGTGCTGGAGCCCGGACCGACGCCGTGGTCGACCGAACGGGAGTCCTCTTTCTCCACGTGGGCCAGGCGGTTCTTCCGCGGCCTCGTGGTCGTCGTACTGCTGCTGGCTGCGATCAGCGGCATCCGCTCCTGGATCGCACCGAACAAGACACCTGAGACGGTCGTCAGCGGCCAGAGCAGCTTCCCGTCCGCGGAGGCGAGCGCGGTCGCGACGCGGTACGCCATGGCGTACCTGACGTGGGACGAGAGCAACCCGGACGCCCGTCCCGCGCAGACCGGACTGGACCTCGCCGCCGGTCTGGACAGCCGCTCGGGCTGGAACGGTCGCGGCAAGCAGACCGCCGACGTCGCGTACCCGGGGGAGGTCAAGGCCGACTCCAACGGCATCACAGCTGTGGTGGACGTCCGGGTCCGCGTCTACACGTTCACCAAGCAGGGCAAGAACTGGGCCGCCGGCCCGATCACCTGGCAGCGCATCTCGGTCCCGGTCGCGCGGACCGCAGCGCGCGTGGTGGTCAGCGGGCCGCCGACGTTCGTGCCGGACGAGCGCGCGCCGCTGCCGAGCAACATGCCGGACGCCGGCAAGCCCGACGACGACCTGACCACGGCGACCGAGAAGGACGCGGAGGCGTTCTTCGCCGCGTACGCCGAGTCCGACAACAAGGTGTCCGCGGTGACCGCGCCCGGCTCGACCATCCGCAGCCTGAACGGGGCGGTGAAGTTCGGCGAACTCAAGGACTGGCAGGTGTACACCGGCAACGACGACGAGCGGCGGGCGACCGCGGCCGTCACCTGGAACGGCGTAGGTGACACCGCGCTGGACCAGACGTACACGCTCACGCTGAGGCGTACTGTCGCCACGGACGGAGCACAGCGATGGCAAGTGGCTGCCGTCGGATGAATCCAGCTACTGGCCATCGGATGACCGAGGCAACAAGGGAGACACCGCAATGACGACTCACGAACTGGCTGCGAGCGTGCTTCAGCTTGCCGTGCCCATGGCCGACCCCAATGTGCCGACGGGCGCGGACTTCAAGGACTGGGTCCTGGTCATCGCGGGGAACATCTTCATCGCGATCCTCGTGTTGCGGGCCATCGGCCACTACTTCAAGCGCGAGTGGGGCGAGCTGTTCGGCCACATCGCGGCCGGGGTCCTGGTGGGTGGGCTGATCTACGCCAACAACCAGACCATCAACGTGCTCAAGGGCTTCTGGGGATTGCTGTCCGGAGGTAATTGATGCGAGTCGGCCGCACCCTGACCCACCACTTCGAGATCGAGACCCGGCAGTACGACCTGCTCGGGATCGACCTCGGTGAAGGCGCCCGGCGCCGGATGATCATCTTCGGAGCAGTGATCATCCTGCTCTGGGTCGCGTTGCTGTTCCCGTTCATCGGCGTACCGAAGAAACCCACGGTCAGCCTGTACGTCGTGCCGCCGTTCGTGATCACCGCGTTCGGCTGGCGCCCCGGCAAGTTCCACGAACGTCGCCGGCGGGTGACCGAGTGGGCGCTCGCCGTCCGGTACGCGTTGCGGGCGCACCGCCCGATCATCGGCCTGGGCGCGCGCGCCGCCGACAAGACGGAGTACCTGCCCTGGCGGGAGCGCGTCTCGGCCCGGAAGGTGGCCGACCTGGCCAAGGCTCGGGTCACGCCGGAGTGGGAACGCGAGGTCGTGGTCGAGGTCGACCCGATGGTCCGCGCGGGCGCGGACATCACCGTCAACCAGCGGGCCCGCCTGCTGGGTTCGGATCATGTGCAACGGGTGAGTCGCAGGACATCGTCAGGAAGAGGCCTGAATGAAGATCGCTGACAAGCTCCTGAACCTGGTGGGGGTCGGTCGCGAGCGCGGCCTGCCGCCACCGCGTCTGGTGGCCATCGCCGACGGTCTGCTGGTGACCGAGCGCAGCGCCGAGGCGTGGTTCCTGATCTCGGTGGCGAACACCGACCTGGCGACCGAGGCCGAGCAGGACGCGGCCCTCGACGCCGCGGTCAGTGCCGCCGCGACGACTCTTGGCGACCGGCTCAGCCACCTGAAGGTGGTGTGGGGCCGCTCGACCGGTCAGGACTACATCGACTCGGTGGCCGGCCACTACCGGCTCGGCGACCACGAGGCGTGGGCGCAGACCCGAGCGGACCGGATCGACGAGATGCGGATGCCGGAGCGGTACGTCGCACTCGGCGTACACCTGTCCGACCGCGACCCGCGGGCGACCGCGCAGGTCCGCGGCTCGATCAGCGACGCCCTCGGTACGACGTCCTGGCGGGTCAGCTCCCGCGAGCTCGCGCACCTGGACGAGCGGGTGCGCAAGCTCGCTCGTCAGCTCGGCTCGACCGTCTGGCGGGCCCACACCGCGCCCGCCGAGGTGATCTCCTGGCTGATCAGCCGTGAGATGCACCGTGGTGCGGTCGCGGCGCCGCGCCGCGGTCTGATCACCGGTGCGTCGCTGGCCCGGCTGACGTCCGGGCGCGTGGTGCCCTACACCGACCATCTGCGTATCTACGACACCCGCGGCCAGATCGCGGCGTACACGACTGTCCTCGCGATGACCGACTTCCCCGAGGAGCTCGAGACCCCGGGCGCGGGGGAGTGGCTGCGGACCCTGTCGGAGATCAAGGCGATCGACGACGACGGTGACGAGATCGACGTCACCGTCGAGGCCTCGGTCCGGTTCCGCGTACTGACGAAGAAGACCGCGCGCAACCTGGTCGACGAGACCCGGAAGAGCGCGAAGGAGCAGCGCCGCTCGGCCGCGAAGGGTACCGCGGAGGAGACTGCCGACGAGATCGTCGAGACCGAGCGCGTCATGCGTGAGGTCAAGCGCGACATCAACCGCAGCGGTCTGACCCTGGTCGAGGACCACCCACGACTGCTGGTCAGTGCAGACACCCGTGAGGACCTCGAGGCGTACGTCGACGCGGTCATCGCGCACTACGCGGACCGGGGCATCACCGTTGCCGCGGGCGCGGACGAGCAGCGCGACCTGTGGCTGGAGTCCTTGCCGGGCGACCAGCTGCGCGTGCCGGACCTCGGTCACGTACGTGAGTCGACCGCGTTCTTCGGGTCCTGGTTCTGGGGCGGTGCCTCGATCGGTGACGCCACCGGCCCGGCCATCGGGTACCTGACCGGCTCCACACCCGGTCTGGTGCGTTTCGACGCCGCAGCTGGTTCCGCACTGGGTGACGCAACCACGACACTGTTCCTCGGACGGTCCGGTCGAGGGAAGACGACTGCCGCCATGCTGGGCGGTCTGGACTCCGCGTTCGCCGGAGCGTGGGTGCCGCTGCTTGACCTGAAGGGCGATGCTGCAGGCGTCTCCGCAGTCGCTGCGGAGTACGGCGTACCCACTGCTGTCATTGAAATCACGGCGCAGTTCTCCGGCGCTGCAGACCTGCTGCGGGTGCTGCCCGTCGACGACGCGCTACTGCAGGCGCCGTCACAGCTCATGCTGCTCCTGCCGCCTCACCTGCGTGGTGCGGCCGAGGCACCGGTCATGGCAGCCACCCGCGCCGAGATCCAGTCACCCGATCCGTCGTCGTGGGGCGTCATCCAGCGGCTCTGCGCCTCCGACTCCGAGACAGTGCGGACTGTCGGCTTCGCGCTCCGCGACCTGGTCGAGACAGGTCTCGGCTCCGTCGTAGCCGGCCCGCCGTCCGGTCTCTCCTCCCTGACCACGAACCCAGGCCTCTGGGTCGTCCAGATGCCTGGCCTGACCCTGCCGTCCCCCGAATCGGCCCCCGAGTCCTGGTCCCCGATCGAACGCGTCGGCATGGCCTGCCTCCGCGGCTGCCTCGCCTGGATGGTCCGTACGACGGGCCGCCGCGAGTTCCGCGGTCGCTCGAAGGTCGTCATCGTCCCCGAAGTGCACCTGCTGACGAAGACGCCCGACGGCGCCTCCTTCCTGGACTACATCGCCCGTGTCGGCCGCGCCCTGGGCGCCTCCCTCGTCCTCGACACCCAGGACCCGGCCTCGATCCTGAAGCTCCCCGGCCTCGTCGAACAGATCACCACCCTGTTCGCCTTCAGCCTCCGCTCCCGCGAACAGGTCGACTCCCTGCTGGAGCTCCTCGGCCGCCCGCAAACCGCGCCGTACCAAACCCTGGTCCGCGGCATCAACACCGCCGCCAACGGCAAATCCATCCGCCACGGCCACTGCATCATGCGCGACCGCTGGGACGAAGTAGCCACAGTCCAAATCGACATCCCCAGCCAACAGGTCGCCGCCCTCCTCCGAACCACCCCCGAATCCGAACACGCCACAACCGCCGCCACCCCAACCCCAGCCCTCGCCGCCCCCGAAGACCCCTTCGCCGACGACGAGGACCCAACCCTCGAACCAGCCCTAGCGCAGGCCGCCCAGCGCCCCCAGGACACAACCCCCCAGCCCCAAACCTCGGCGCAACCTCAACCCCAGGCAACCCCGGCATCAACCAACCCCGCCTCAACCCCGCCCGAGCCAACCTCAGCCCCACCCCGGCCCGCGCCGGCACCGGCTCACAACGCGTCTGTCCCGGCCCAGGCCGCCTCAACCCGGGCTCAGAACGCGTCGGCACCAACTCAACCCGCGTCGGCCCCGGCTCAAGCCTTGGCACCGTCCCAGGCCGCCTCAACACCGGCTAACACCACCTCAGCATCGGCTCAGCCCCCGGCCTCCGAGCACCAGCCCCCCGCCCCGGCCGCGCCGCCCCCCGCACCGAACTCGCCGTACGCCACCCAGCCCACCACCCCTGCCGCCGACCACCAGCCGTCCGCAGCCGCCAACGGGCAATCACAAACCAACCCGCCACACCCGACCCCACCACCCAACGCGGCCCCGGAGCCCTCACCAGCCCCAGCCGCACAGGCAACCTCCGCCGTAGCCCAACAGAACGGCCACCCCCCAACCCCGTCCTCCAGCGAAGACCGCCACCACGCCCTCCGCTACGAGTCCCCAATAGGCCCCGACGAGGTCTACGACCAAGAAGCCGACGAGGCCGCCTACAACGAAGCGATGTACCCCGCCCACAACGGCTCCGACCAACCCACCAACACCCCCACCGGCAAGGAGCACGTCGCATGAGATGGCAGCGCCGCACCCGAACGGCGCTCACCATCCTCGCCATCTCGCTGATCATCACTTCACAGGTCGCGCTCGCCGCAGACCCGAAGCAGCCGACGACGCCCACCGGATTTGCCGATCTGCTTCCGGCGCCGGACCTGACGCACGGTGACACGAGGACGCTGTTCGAGCAGTACAACCCGATGGCGTTCAGCCTCGACTACGAAGGCAGCTTGCGAGATCCCCTTCGCCCGATCTTCAACTCATTCGCCCAGTTGTTGATGCTGTTCGTCGTCGCGGCGACGCGCGCCGGGATCTCGGTTGGCTGGTGGCTGTTCTCATTCACGGACATCCATCCGCTGATGAATGCGACCGCTGGCGCGATCGGCGGGATCAGCAGCCAGCTCACAGGATGGCTACTGCCGTCGGCGCTGGCCTTTGGAGCGGTCGCGGCCTATGTTCATCGGAGGTCTAGCGGAACTGCATTTGGGCAGTTGGTCTGGGTCTTCGCCGCGGGCGTACTCGCAGTCAGTCTGGCGTTCGGCGCTACGAGCTGGCTGAAGGGTATCGATGGTGCACGTCAGGTCGGGGCCCAGACTGTGATGGGCGCATCGGACCAGGTTCTCGGCAAGCCGATGAAGACTCCCATTGAACTTCCTGAGCCGGCATTCCCTGGGTCGGCCCGGGACACCATGCTGCGCAAATCCGGAGATGCTGCGTGGCGAGGCTTCGCTGCGACCCCTTGGTGCATCGCGGAATTCGGATCCATTGAGGCATGTAAGCGATACGGCAAGGGCATGCTTGATATCGGGGTTGATCCCGATAAACGCCTCGACTACATCAATAATCAAGTTGCCAAAAGTGAAGGCAGCGACGATGCGGCGACCGTCAAGTGGGCGAAGGGTGAGAATCCCTTCGGTAGAGTCGGCGTTCTCCTCGTTGCGTCGGTCGCAGCTGGAATGTTCACGTTCCTGACAATCGGTCTGGCCACAACTGCACTGATGGCGTTTGTCGGATGTCTCCTCCTGCTCGTGGTCGGCGTCATCTTCGCTTGCCTGTTCATCATCCCAGGTCGATCGCGACAATGGGGGATGAACTGGCTCGAGTCGTTACTCGGACTCGTCCTGCAATCAGTCGCTGCAATGCTGGTCTTTGGAATTGCCCTGTCGCTGCTTACAGCAGTGTTCACTTTGAGCGAGAGCCTCGGATGGTTGCCAGTTACTTGTCTGGCGTTGGTCGTACTAGTCGCGGCGTTCCGACTGCGGAAACTGCTTGAGAGCATGACCACAATGATGCGACCGGGGATCGGCAGCATGATGATGGGCTCGTACGCGCGACGGGGCGCGGTTCAGGCCGTCAGGCGTGTGGTGACTGCTCTGCGTAGCCGCGGCACGGCGCCCACTCCCGAGCGGCCGAAGTCGAGCGGCCGCACCTCCGGCGATGCACCAGCGGACGAACGCGCCAAGAGTAATCGCAACTACCGCACGATGCCGCCGGTCGGTACCCGTCTGCCAACAGCAGACGGCGATGAGCGTGTCTCGTCCGGTGGCGATCAGAAGTCTGAGGTCGGCCGCTCCAGAATAGGCGGATCTCGTCGGCGCCCGGATTCGATCCGGTCCGCTCCAGGCCGACCGGGCGTTGCCGTGGCAGTCCCGGCAGGCGGGGCGGCGAACTCAGCCAAATCGGGCAAGCGGGAGGACGCAAGCTCGGGACGCCGGACCAAGGACACGGTCTACCAAGGCGGATCGACCGACCACAGCAAGCCGGCCACGAGCACAGGACGTACGTCCAGCGAGCTCAGCTCGGGCCGCCACGTGAAACCGTCGACGACCGCAGCTCAGCTGAGAAATGGTGGGTACGAGCCGAGACGTGTAGTGACACATTCGGCCAGCCTGCGCGAAGGGCCTCCGAAGCCGGGCCGAGTCTCCCGGAAGGTGTCGACGTCCACGAGTCGGGCCTTCCGCGAATATTCGGCGGCCCGCGGAAGCGGCCCGACGGGCCGACGTGTGAGTGGGCGGTGAGCAACAGTGGCGTTGCGTGGCAATCGCGACAACAAGCCGTCCTCCGATGAGTCATGGGACGTTGTGGGCACCCCGAACGAATCGCAGCCCGGAGGATCGCGACGAGAGCGCCGCCGAGAGGACGCTGCCAGGCAACGTGCCATGCTGCGCGACCGGCGGCGTAGCGAACCGGCGAGTCCAGTTGGTGTAATCGCTGTCATCGTTCTTCTGGCTGTTGTCGTTCTTGGAGTTGGAGGAGGCTTGCCACGCCTGTTCGGCAGCAAAGGCGAGCAGGGACCTGCGGGGCTGCTGACGCCTGGTGATGGAGCGACTGGCGCAACGGGGGCTGGAGAGACAACTCTTCCGGAGACCGCCGCGAGCACCAGCCCGAGCAGTGTGACCACTCCGCCGCCGCAAACGCAACGCCCCGGAGCCGAGGCGACTGCTGCAGCAGATCAGATCGCGAAAGGTTGGGCGAATCTGTTCTACAAGCGCAGTCCGGCAGCCGAGACCTACGCTCAACTCGTTGAGCGTGCGAAGCGGTTCACGACTCCAGAACTGGCGGACAGTTTCACGGCTTCGGGCGATAACACCTACGATGCTCTGCGCGCGAGCGGCGGGACATCCACGGTTCTGTCGGTTGCGGTCGCGCAACCGCGGCCAGGTACTGCGCCGGTCGACACACCGACCAGAATCACTCGGCTGGTAAATATCAATGTTGCCACGACTGGGAAGAATGCCGGGCAATTTGCAGTACCACTGCTGGTGACTCTGGTGCCGGACGGTGGCCAGTGGCTTGTTAGTTCGGTCGATGGTGGGAGCGGCCCGTGAGCAGCCTCCGGGGCGATCTCAATGTTTAGCGGCAAAGATCTCGCGGAGGCGGTTGGGCTTGGCGGGGCGCGGAGCCTTGCGCCGAAGCTCGCGGCGGCGGGGGCAGTCCTTGCTCTCACAGCCGTGGTCATCCTGGCTCCATTTGGTGCCGGAGGCAGCCAGGTCAGCGCTGCGTGTCCGCCCGGAGCGCCCGGAGGCGCTGACGATCCGCCCGTCGACGGTTCGCTGCGAACCGTTCAGATCTCCTACGCGAAGATCATCGACGGGGTCGCCGTCAGCCGTGGCCTGCCAGGCCAGGCGACTCTGGTGGCCCTGATGACTGCGCTGCAGGAGTCGCAGCTGCAGAACCTTACCTACGGCGACCGAGATTCAGTCGGTCTGTTCCAACAGCGGCCGTCAGCCGGTTGGGGAACGGTGGAGCAGATCCTCGATCCGGTTTACGCGGCCAATGCATTCTTCGGAGGTGCGAACCCACCGAGTCCGCCAGGGTTGGTGGACATCAGCGGCTGGGAGACCATGCCGTACACCGTTGCCGCGCAGTCGGTTCAGGTTTCCGCATTTCCTGACGCTTACGCACGGCAGGAGAACACGGCCCGAGGTATCGCAGAGCAGGCAGGCATCGATCTGAACCGTGTCGGTGATCCGTATGCCGGGCGGCCAGGACCTCGACCAGCAAACTCGGGTACACCGTCACCAGGATCCGAGTCCGCCGATCAATGCGGTGGCGGGCTTATCGACGGGCGTCCGACGGCGGGACATTGGCCTGCAGAGGTTCAGAGCGTTCCTGATCCGACTGGTACCGGTGGTCTCCTGACGCCCCGGACAGCCGCGTGGGTGCAAGCTGCACGAGTCGCCCTGCAAAATCCGAGCATGTCTTGCTGGGATGCGCACGCATGGAATCCAACGAGTGATCATCCCAAGGGTAAAGCCTGCGATGTCTTCGTGGGTGGGGACGCCAGAAAGTCACCCGCCGAGCGGGCAAAAGGCGACAGGTACGCAAACTGGACGATCCAGACCGCCGCAAAGACCGGGGTGAGATACGCCATCTGGTACGGGAAGATCTGGAGTGCGCGAACTGGTCAATGGCGGGAGTACAACGGCGGTGGAGTCTACAATCCGACGGACGCGACAGGCGGGCACTATGACCATGTGCACGTGTCGATGTACTGAGTCGCGATGCAGGCGTTGTAGATGTCGACTCTGGGGAGATGCTGCGAAGGGATACAGAACCGTGGGTGCGTCGGGTCGGTCGGAGGGTTCTGATGAACGGCGCTGATGACCGAGACCGGCCTGGCTCATTCTCCGCCGACGATTGGGAGCCCGCAGGGCAGCCAAGTCAGAGTGGTAAGCCGCCGGATGCACCAGGCAGCGCACCGGGTTCGTTCGGTGGCGGCGATCCGGGGCCTGTAGGCAATCAGGCACCTCGGGCGCTGCGGTTCTCGGCTCATTCTGCTGCAGAGTTGGTACTCGGCATCCCGTGGGCGCTGTGGAGCCTCAGCGTCGTGTCGACTGTGTCTACGTGGATCTTCGATGGATTCGTTGACGCACTGGTGGTCGCGCTCTGGGTTCTGTCTGGCGTACTCATCGTGCTGCCAATGACCGAGGACTACGTAGCGATGTACCTCTGCCGATTGCGCAAGCCCACCATGCTGGAGCAGCAGAAACTTGAGATTGCCTGGCGAGCTGTATGTACCCGTGCTGGCGTTGATCCCGGCTACCACAAGCTCTGGGTGGAGGAAGCTGACAGCGTCAACGGTGTCTCAGTTGCTGGCCGCTCAGTTGCCGTGACCAGATGGGCGCTCACCACCCTGCCTCCACGCCAGCTACAGGCAGTGCTCGCGCACGAGTTAGGGCATCACAGCGGCGGTCATCCCTGGGCAACGTCGCTGGTGTTCTGGTACTCCCAGCCCGCGCGCCTGATGCTCGCGATGATCCAGGCCATGCTGCGGCTCGGCTCGCAGATCACTGCGTTCGGGTGCTTGATCGCGGCGTTTCTACTGTTCGCAATCGGCGGCTTGGTCCTTCACTCGCTGTTCTGGGGCGGTTGGGGATGGACCCTCTATGCGCTCGTGCCGTTTGCCGTGCCGATACCCTTGGCCTGGCTCAGCCGGCGCTCCGAACTGGTTGCCGATCGGGTAGCGGCGGACCTTGGCTATGCACGCGAGACGATCGCGTTCTTCTACGATCTGCAGTCACAAGGCGAAGATGTTGCACGGCGGGCGGCCGGGTGGCGTGGCGTTCTCTACGCCACCCATCCATCGATCGCCGACCGTATCCGAAAGCTCGAGCAGTATGTGCAGGTCTCTGGAGCATGAACAAAAAAGGGGAGCGGTTCAGGTCGCTCAAAGACAAGTTGGCTGCGGTTGCCGCCGCTGTCGGCGGCCACGCGCCGCCTCCGCCACCACCCGAGCCGCGGCGCGCGGTACAGCCGTGGGAGCCGATCCGCGAATCACACGCAGACCTTGCCCGGCAGTTGGACGAGTTGGCGAGATCGGCTGACTTCGGTGACGTGGACAGGGCTCGTATCGGCCACGTCATCGAACGGTCGGCGGCCAATCCGGACGAGCTTGAGAATCTAACGCGTGCTGTGGAACGCGACAGCAGCGCGGCGCTCGTGCACCCATCACAACAGCGGAATCTTCCTGGAGCGAGATTCGCCCGTCATAATCTCTTGGCTGGGCAAGTCAGGCTCGGAGAGGTCGTTGCAGACCACCGCAGCGACTTCGACGTTACGGGAGACTTCGGCATCGATCTGGACGTGTTGCGAACGTCCCTCCTGGTTGTCGGTCCACCGGGGTCGGGAAAGACTCGGGGTATCGCGACACCCATCGTTGAGCACCTGTCTCTCGCAGCCTTGACTGGTAAGGCGAGCATGGTCGTCATCGATCCGAAATCGACCGACTTCGCATACGACGGGTGGTTCGATGTCACGATCGACCCGCTGCATCCGACCTGTGGGTTCAGTCTGTTCGGCGGATCCAAGACCGCAGACGTTGCTGCTGATCGGTTGGCATCCGCGCTGCTGCCACCTCGGGTAAGTGACGACAAGGCCTACTTCATCGATGCTTCCAAGAACGCTCTTTATGCGTGTCTGGCGCCGTTCGAAGCTGCCTACCAACGGTGGCCGACGGTGGTAGAGCTGCTCGGCCTCCTCAGGGCCGAGCAAGCCTCGACAGATCGGGTGAAAGAACGACTGCGAGGTCCAGGTGCCAAAGAGATGAAGGCGCTGCTCGACAGTCGTAAGGCTCAGACACAACGGACCGCAGACCCTGCTGCGAGCTTGGTCGAGCGCTTCGCGCTGCTTGATCGCCCATCGCTGCGCGGCTTGTTCGACCATCCGGGGCCCACCTTCCAGATGCGTGACCTGAACCGACCGGTGCGCGTCCGGGTCGCATTGCCGGAGGCGGAGTATCCCGACGCGTCGCGAATTCTCGCACGACTCGTGGTCTCACAATTCGTTCAGATCACGTCGTCTGCGGACACAGACAGATCGATCTTCAAGGGCCTCGTCATCGACGAGGCGGGCCGCTTCGTCGATGACTACGTGGCCCGAGGCGTGCAGAAGCTGCGTTCGAACAACGCTGGGCTGGTGCTCCTGTCACAGACCATGTCCGATTTCCAGCCGGAGGTTCGAGCGACCGTGTTCGGATCGACCGGTTGCAAAGCCGTGTTCGGTGGAATTGATCCGGCGGACGCGGATGTGTTCTCCCGCTGGTTCGGTGAGCAGTACGTCACCGAGACAACGATTAACCGGAGTGCGACGACTGGAACCCAGTACAACCAGTTTGGCTCTGTGGGCGGGCGGTCTGAGAGCCGCACGTCTGGATACAGCGCCCGGCGCGTCGAGCGGGCGCGGTGGACAGTCTCGGACATCATCACCGGCGTGCCCGCCGGCCACGCGTTGGTCTCGCTTGCTCGCTCGAACGGTGTCCGCGTCGGACCTGTACTGGTCAATCTGCGAGCGTAGAGCAGACCGCGGCGCATGGAGTCGAGTCCTAAGATGCGCCGCGGTCTCATCGGCATCAACGGTGTTAGCGCACCTCCGCCGACATCTCACCATATCGGATGTCGTGACCGGCGGCCATCGGCGCAAGGGTGGCAAGCCCGCATGCTGGCTTGCTAGCCTATAGGAAAGACAGAGGTACCACACGGTGCTTTCGTTCACTTGTGATCGATTCGCCGGGTGGTTGTTAGCGCGACTCTGGGCGAATTCGTCACCTGAAACCAGGAGTCGAGTCCATGGTTGCCACTAACACCCGTCGTAAGCGCACTTCTTTCGAGAAGAAAGTTGAGCGTTGGAATGCCAACTTGGTTGCGTTGAGCTCGTTGATGGGGAGTCTGAGTGGTCTGCTTCGGCGGGTTGCTCAGGTTGTCCTGATCGTGGTCGGCGTGGTCGCGGTGTTCTGTCCGGGGCTTTTGCCGCTCGTGGCTGCGATGTCTGCTCTGCTGTTGCAGGTTCGGCGTTCGTAAGTGCGGGGCATGACAGCTCGACCCTTGTGGTCGGGCTGTTGTGTTTTAGGAGTCGAGGCGTTTGATTTGGGGGGTGGCGGTTGGGGTGGTGAAGGTTAGGAGGGAATGGGCTTCGGTTTCTATGGAGGTCCAGGCTTGGGGGGTTAGGGGGGTGAAGGGGGTGATTTCAAGGATGGCTTGGGTTTTGGTGTTTTTGGTTAGTTTCCAGAGGGCTTTGGGGTGGCCGTCGTGGAGGACCGAGCCTTTGGTGAGGACTTCGTGGAGGGTCAGGCGTTGGCGGGTGGGGGTGTCCAGGAAGCGGGTTCGGTCTTGGTGGGATAGGAGGAGGTTGTCGTATTCGGGGAGGAAGCGGGTGGGGGCTTCGGTGTCTTCGTGGGGGAGGGGGAGGTCGGGGAGGTCGTAGAGGGTTCGGTCTGTGGTGGCGTCGGTGTAGGTGCGGAGGTCCAGGCGGTCGAAGACTTCGGACAGGCGGGTGAGGCCGGACCAGGTTTGGGCGTCGGCTATTGAGGCGGGGCCGTAGGCGGCGAGGTAGCGGAGGACCATCGCCTCTACGGTCGGAGATGAGTCGTCTGCGGGGGCGGATGAGGAGTCGACAGGGGTGGCGCCGGGGGTGGGGGGTTGGGGGAGCCAGAGGGGGGCGGTGGTGAGGGTGGGTTGGCCGGGTTTGTTCCAGAGGCCTCGGGGTGGGGTTTGGATGGTGGGGAGTAGGCAGCGGACGGCGTGGGCGAGGGCGGCGGGGTCGCGGTCGGGGTAGAGGGGGGCCAGGTGGTCGCGGAGTTGGGCGGCGGTGGCGGGGCTTTCGGTCATGCGGGCGATGCCGGCGGCGAGGACGGCGTCCATGTCGAGGCCTTCCAGGCGGTGCCGGCCGTAGGTCTGGTTCTGGTAGACCTCGCGTTCCAGGCGGGCCTGGATGAGTGGGCGGAAGGCGAGGAAGTCGCGGCTGGAGACCAGGTGGATGGTTGCTCGCATCATCGATCCGCGGACGGCCTGGCGGGTTTCCAGGAGGGTGGAGAGGTCGGCGGGGTCGAAGTTCGTGAGCCGGGTCCAGAGGCCGACGTACGGCGCTTGCGGGGATTGGGCCTGCATGCCGACGAGGTGTTCGATCGCGTCCAGGGCGGTCGCGTCGTGGCGTTCGAGGAGCCACTGGCGGTCGAGGGTGGCGCGGTTCAGGGCCTGCAGGCTCAGCTTCGTCATGGCGGGATCCTCTCTGATCGGCGGATCCAACGGTAGGCGGAGAAGCGGACAGGTTCGGTCCGCTACTTCCGTGCGCAGGTTCGGAGGGTTATCCCTTGCAGGGGGTCGATGTGGTGACGATCTGCTTCCCAGTGAGTGCGGCGCGGAACTAGGGTTCGACGGACCGTAGTGGTTGCGTTACGCAACCTGGATGTGGGAGGGAAACGGATGAGGAAACGCCGTACGGCGATCGTGGCCGTCGTCGCTGGGCTGGCCACTGTCTCGCTCGGGTTGTCGTTCACCAGCGCTGCGGGGGCCGCGCCGGAGGCAGCGACGGCCAATCCGAACGGACTCAAGCTGATCAAGACGAAGACGTCGCTGCTCGGGAAGCACTATTGGTACCAGCAGACCTTCAAGGGCCTGCCGGTGATCAACGGGTACTACGCGAAGCATGTGGCGAAGGACGGCGCGGTGCAGATCGCGGACGGCCGGGACGCCGTACCGGCGAACCTGGATGTCAGCGCGGCGGTCGCGCCGGCGTCGGCCACGCAGACTGCCAACACTGCGGTCACCGCGCGTGCGAATCGTGCCCGGATCGCTGGGCCGAACAAGAACCTCGTTCCGCAGCCGGGCGCGACCAGTGGCGCCGCGCAGCTCGCGGTGATCGGCGGGCCGAACGCGCGCCTGGTCTGGAACGTCACCAGCCGCTCGGCCGAGGGCGTCAGCCGCTCGCTCGTCGACGCGGACACCGGCACCGTCGTCGAGTCGAAGGTGATCAGCGACAACGTCGACGGCCGCGGCTCGGTGTTCGACCCGAATCCGGTGGTCAGTGAGCAGAACGAGAAGCTGACCGATCAGAACGACAAGAACCAGGACGCCTTGTTCCTGGCGCAGAAGAACGTGATCCTGCGCAACCTGGACGGCTCCGGCAAGCTCAACGGCTCCTACGTCAACATCACCGAAGCCAAGGGCGGCCTCGCGCAGAGCAAGACCAACACCTTCGTGTACCAGCGCGCGAACGACAAGTTCGAGCAGGTGATGGTGTATTACCACATCAACCAGACGCAGGAGTACATCCACCAGCTCGGGTTCACCGAGGTCAACAACGAGTCGCAGGACTTCTCGGTCGACACGTTCTCCGGTGACAACTCGTTCTACGACCCGTCGACGGACATGATCACGGTCGGCGAGGGTGGTGTCGACGACGCCGAGGACGCCGAGGTGATCTGGCACGAGTACGGGCACGCGATCCAGGACGACGTGGTGCCGGGCTTCGGCGAGTCGGAGGAGGCCGGCGCGATCGGCGAGGGCTTCGGCGACTACTGGGCCGTGACGATGTCGGTGCCGGTGAGCAGGGGCTTCGAGCTGCCGTGCGTGATGGACTGGGACGCCACGTCGTACACCAGCGACGAGCCGCACTGCCTGCGCCGGACGGACACCGGCAAGACCATCGACGACAAGACCGGTGAGGTTCATGACGACGGCGAGATCTGGTCGAACGCGCTGTGGGACATCCACCAGGCGCTCGGCCGGACCAAGGCGAACAAGCTGATCCTCGAGTCGACGTTCTTCTACGACCCCGACACGTCGTTCGCCGCCGCGGCCCAGGACACCGTCCAGGCTGCCCGGCTGCTGTACGGAAAGCCCGCGGCCGCCCAGGTAACGAAGGCCTTCCAGGACCGCAAGATCCTCCCGTAACAACCAGCATTCACCCGTGACAACACCAGGCCGTGCGCCCACGACTACTGTGGGCGCATGACCTGGAGTACGGCGGATATTCCCGACCTCACCGGACGACTGGCGCTCGTGACGGGTGCCACCAGCGGACTCGGGTACGAGACCGCGCTGGAACTGCTCAGACACGGCGCGGACGTGCTGGTCGCCGCGCGGAATCCGGAGAAGGCGGCGCGGGCGGCGGAAACGCTGACGCAGAAGGGCGGGCGCGCGCCGACGGTCCTCGAGCTGGACCTGGCCGATCTGGCGAGTGTCGAGCGGGCGGCCGACGAGGTCGTCAAGTCGTACGACAGGCTGGATCTGCTGATCAACAACGCCGGCGTGATGGCACCGCCGTACCGGCAGACCATTGACGGGTTCGAGCTGCAACTCGGTACGAATCATCTCGGGCATTTCGCGCTGACCGGCCGGCTGCTTCCGTTGCTGGTCAAGGGCAGTCGGGTGGTCACGGTCAGCTCGTTCATGCACAAGACTGTGCGCGGCATCAGCGAGGACGACCTGCGGCGGCCGGCGGACAGCTATCGGAAGTGGGAGGCGTACGGGAAGTCGAAGCTCGCCAATCTGCTCTTCATGCTGGAGCTCGACCGTCGCGCCCGCGCCGCCGGAGCCGATCTGCTGAGCGCGGGGGCGCATCCCGGGTACGCGGCGACTCATCTCCAGGCAGCCGGTCCTGAGCTCGCCGGGAGTGCCCTGCAAGCGCGGCTGTGGAGCGCTGGGACGCGCATGGTCGCGCAGTCCGCGGCGGCCGGTGCCTGGCCGACTCTGTACGCCGCGACGTACCCGGATCTGCGTCCTGGATCGTTCGTCGGCCCGAGCTTCTTCGAGTACCGCGGTACGCCGAAGGTCGTGCTGCCGACCCGTACCGCGCAGGATCCCGCGCTGGCGAAGGATCTCTGGGCGTGGTCGGTCGAGGCAACCGAGGTCGATCCGGCACTCACCGTGCCGAGGTAGTGACATAGCGGCAACTTTCTGGTTACCCTCCGGTAATTCCAGTTGCCGGAGGTCCTCCAGTGCGCAAGTACGCTGCCGCCCTTGCAGTAGCCGTGACCCTGATCGCCGTGACCCTGACCGCGATCGGTCCGCGTGCGGATGCGAGCCAGACCGCTCCAGGTTTCAGTACGGCGTACCAACGCATCCCCGGCGTTGACGGGATCGAGATCGGCGCCGTCGTACTCACGCCGACCGGGCAGGGCGACGGGCCGTTCCCGCTCGTGGTGATGCCGTCGAGCTGGGGTGTGCCGAACGTCGAGTACGTCGGTCAGGGCGCGGAGCTGGCCGCGGCCGGGTTCCAGGTGATCTCGTACTCGAGCCGCGGCTTCTGGGATACCGGCGGCGGTATCGACATCGCCGGTCCGCCGACCGTCGCCGATGTCAGCAAGGTGATCGACTGGGCGGACGAGCACACGCCGGCGGATACCAGCAAGGTCGCCGCGGTGGGGATCTCGTACGGCGCCGGTACGTCGCTGCTCGCCGCGGCGAAGGACCCGCGGATCAAGGCGGTCGGCGCGATGAGCGGCTGGGCGGACCTGATCCGCTCGCTGGATCCGAACGACACGGTTGCGCTCCAGTCCGTCGCCGGTCTGCTTGCCCTGGGCAACGTCACCGGACGGCCGGGGCCGGAGATGGCGTCGTTGCAGACGAAGTTCGTCACCGGGGACTTCGACGGCGCGATCGCGGCGGCCAAGCAGCTGTCGCCGGTTCGGTCGGCCGCGACGATGGTAGACCAAATCAACGCGCGGAAACCGGCGGTCTTCCTCGCGAACGCGTTCGAGGACTCCATCTTCCCGCCGTCGCAGTACACGGACTTCTTCACCGCGCTGACCGGCCCGAAGCGGCTGCTGCTGGCGCATGGCGATCACGCCACGCCGGAGGCGAGCGGTGCGGTTGGTCTACCAAATGAGACGTGGGACGAGCTGGCCGGCTGGTTGCGGCATTACCTCACCGGCGCGGACAACGGCGCGGACACGGAGGAGCCGGTGCAGCTGAAGTCGCAGCGCGGCGTGTGGCGTGGGTATGCCGACTGGGCAGCGGTCGGCCAGGCGCGTACGTCGTACCTGACGAAGGCCGGTGCGCTGCAGGGGAACGAGTCGACCGGGTGGAGCCGGGCGATCGGAGCCGGTATACCAACGGTCGCCGACAGTGGAGTCGCGCTCGTATCAGGTGCTCTGCAAGGGCTGCTGTCGATTCCGACCGGGGTTGCGACGCCACTGGTGGACAGGACGTTCGCTGGCGTTTGGTCTGGTCCGGCGTTCGATCGTGCGGCCGTTGTCAACGGGTCGCCGAAGGTGCATCTCACCGTGAAGCCGTCGGCGGCGAGTACGTCGCTGTTCGCCTACCTGTACGACGTGGATGCGCTCGGTGTCGGCTCGTTGATCTCGCACAAGCCGTACACGCTGCGCGGGGCGACGCCGGGCAAGGCCGTGCCGCTCGACGTCCGGTTGGAGGCGACGAGTTGGGAGGTGCCGGCCGGGCATCATCTCGTGCTGGTGGTGGACACGGTCGATCCGCGGTACCTCGGGCGGAGCGTGATCGGGTCGACGGTGACGTTCAGTTCGCCGGCAGGCGATCCGTCGTGGGTCAGCGTTCCGGTGGCGGCGTGAACCTGAGCCGCCGCGGATTCCTCGGCTTCACCGCTGCCCTCGTCCCGATCCACCAGCCCGCAACCCGCGAGCCCTCGCGCCGCGAGGCGCCGGACTACGAAGGTTGGGACCGCGAAGGCCCGCGGCGCGGGGAAGCGGTCAGCCGGGGAGCACGCCGTGTGGCCGGCGGCACGATGTACCTCGGCACGTACGGCGACGGCATCGGCATCGCGACGTACGACGCCGGCGGCAAGATCACCAGGACCGGGACCATCGACGGTATACCAAACCCGTCCTTCGTGATCCGGGACGGCAACTTCCTGTACGCCGTGAACGAGCAGGACGCCGGCGCGGTGACGGCGATCGACATCTCCGGTACGCCGAAAGTCCTGAATCGCCAGCCCAACAAGGGATCCGGCCCGTGTCACCTGGCCAAGGTCGGCGACCACCTGCTCAGCGCGAACTACGGATCCGGCGACATCGCGGTCCATCCTGTCGCCGCGGATGGGAGCCTGGGGCAACAAACCGATCTGGTCAAGCACGAGGGAGATGCACCGCACGCGCACCAGGTGGTGCAGGCCGACGAGTACGTGCTGGCCGTCGATCTCGGTACCGACACGATCTACACCTACGCGCTCACGGCCGGGAGACTCACGCCGCAGCATCAGGCGAAGGTCAAGAACGGTGCCGGTCCGCGACATTTGGTATTCCATCCGTCGGGCAAGTACGCCTACGTCGCCGATGAACTCGACAGCACGGTGACGATCTGCGGCTACCAGGACGGCGTACTCACGGTGCTCGACTCGATCCCGACCGGGGCGGGGGAGAACTACCCGGGCGAGGTCGTGATCTCCGCCGACGGCCACTTTGTCTACGTGACGAATCGCGGCCACAACAGCGTCTCGATCTTCCGGACCAAGGAGGCGGGGCTCGAGTTGGTCGGTACGCCGAGTTGCGGAGGGGACTGGCCGCGGCATGCCGCGTTCGACCCGACCGGCCGCCTGCTGTTCGTCGCCAACCAGAAGTCGAACAACGTCACGACCTTTTTGGTAGACCAAACGGCGGGCACGCTGACGCAGACCGGCGACTTCAGCACGCCGACCCCGGTCTGCGTCAACGTTTGAACGGATCCGGCCCTAGGTCGAGATGCGCGGAAGCCGCTGAGCCCTGATCCTGGTAGGTAACCGATCAGCGGAGGTGAGCGCGATGGTTGCACCCAGCCAGGTGCTTGCGCCCCGCACTACGGCCCGGTTCCGGCCGCCCCGGTTCGGGCTCGGCGGCTCGCACCTCGGCAACCGAGAAGCTGACCCAGAAGGCGGGACCGCAACCGCGACAGGAGACGCGGCAGCGGTCGCGACCGTCGATGCGGCGTACCAGGCCGGCATCAGGTTCTTCGACACGTCCCCGGCGTACGGCGAGTCCGAGCGACGACTCGGTACGGCGCTGCAGCGGCGGCCACGTGGTGAGTTCCTGGTGTCGACGAAGGTGGTCGGCACTGACCCGGAGGACTCGATCCGGGCGAGCAGCGAGCGACTCGGTCTCGCGGTCGATCTGGTGTTCGCGCAGGACGACGCGGCGTACCCGGTGCTCGATCGGCTGCGGCGCGACGGCGTGATCAAGGCATTCGGGGCGGTGTCGGACGACTGGCGCGAGCTCGATCGGCTGGTGCGGGACGTCGAGCTGGACTGCGTGCTGCTGACGGCGCAGTACGAGCTGCTCGACCAGTCGGCCAGGCCGCTGCTCGATCGTTGCGTCGCGCGCGGGGTCTCCGCGGTCGTGTCCGGCGTACTCACGCCACAGGTGCTGTACACGGAGACCATCCAGGCGCGCCGGCTCTCGGCGGTGTGTGAGCGGTACGGCGTCTCGCTGCCGCAGGCCGCACTCGCCTTTCCCAGCAGGCATTCCGCGGTCACGTCGGTGCTCATCGCGGCGTCGTCACCCGCGGAGATCCGGGCCGACGCGGCACTCGTCCGGCAGCCGGTACCGGAGCGGCTCTGGAAGGATCCGGAGTTGATGCGTTTGCTATCCTGAGAGCAGGAGTTCGGCTTTCAGCGGGCTCCCCGGACGAGCGGCGCCGTACCCGGTCTGAGAAGACGACGCCTTGCCCCTCAGGGAGGGGGTCGTCCCATGCATACGCTCGATGTCGTCGAAATCGTTGGTGCGCTCACCGTTCTGGTCGCGTTCGCGGCTGCCCAGGCCGGGAAGCTGCGGCAGCGCACGATCACGTACCAGCTCCTGAACCTGTTCGGATCGGGGGTGCTGGCAACGATCGCGGCCGTGCAGCTGTCCTGGGGCTTCCTGCTGCTGGAGGGCAGCTGGGCCGTCATCAGCCTGCTCGGTCTGTTGAATCTGCTACCCCGCGAACAAGCGACCGAGAAGCAAGCGGCCTAGAAGAAGGCGGCCTAGAACTTGTCGCCGGGGTTGGTCGCCGTACCGGGCGATCCGGACGGCGCGACCGTTGGGATGCCGGTGCTCGGTGTAGTCGGCGTCGACGGGCCGGTCGAGGGGCTGGCGGAGCCGGTCCCGGTCCCCGGCGGCGGTGTGGTCGGGGTGACCGTGACCGTCGTGGTCCCGCTCGGCGTCGGGATGACGGGCTCCGGCTCCAGCGGCGCGGCGTGCCGGAACAGCAGCCAGGCCAGGAACACCGCGAGCGCCATGATCACAGCCATCGTCAGCAGCGCGAGCGCCAGCGCCCACCGCGACGCGGGGCGTAGCGCGTTCGGCCACGGCAGCGGCCAGATCCGGAACAGGCCGGGGCGCCGCCGGTTCTCCCAGTAGTGCCGGAAGTCCGGTCCGCGGAGCTTCCCGGGCTGCGGGATCCGGTCCATCAGGACCGCGGACAGGATCTCCTCGCCGCGGCGTTCGGCGATCAGACGCTCGTCGGACGCCGCGCTGGAGCCGTCGTCGGCCCGGATCGGCCCGACTGCGACCCAGAGCGCGAGGTCGTCGTCGTCGGAGTCGTTGTGTGCGAGTACGGCGTCCTCGGGCAGCTCGTCGACGGCGTTCACGAACCGTTCGCGGGCGGCGGCGTCGTCGGCCGATCCCTCGGTCATCATCGCGACGATCGCGTCCCGGCCGTCCTCGGAGCTGGCGGTGTAGAGGTAGCCGGCCGCGTTCGCGCCGAGCCGGCCGCGGAGCCAGAACTCGCCGACCCGCGGCGGGTCCTCCGGCTGCAGCGGCAGGGCGTCCGGAATCTCCAGCGCAGCCGGCACCTCCGCCGGCTGCACCTGAGGCTGGGATTCGGTCGCAGTCATCACCCCAATCCCACCACATCCCCGGTAGCACTGTCGCCGCCGCTCCTCCCGGGCCGCACTTTGTGCATCAGATCCGTACGGCGGCGCGTCCGACGTACGGATGTCGTGCACAAAGTGCGCCCAGCTCGGACCGGGGCGCGGAGCGGGGCGCGGAGCGGGGCGCGGAGCGGGGCGCGGAGCGGGGGCGCGGGCCGGGGCGCGGATTTGGGGTGGCGGGGGAGGATGGGACGGGGCTCCGGGAGCGCTGGCCCCGGTGATCTGATGGAATGGCGGGTGTTGTCAGCGGTGCAGACGGTGGGGAATGACAAGGCTCGCGTGCGGGCCCCGGAAGGACAGGCATGACCGAAACCACGGTGCCGACAGGTTCGGTGGCCCAGCAGTCCCGGCTGATCGGCGAGGCGATCAGCGAGGTGAAGCGGGTGATCGTCGGCCAGGAGCACATGGTCGAGACCCTGATGGTGTCGTTGCTGGCCAAGGGCCACTGCCTGCTCGAGGGTGTTCCGGGCGTCGCCAAGACGCTGGCTGTCCGGACGTTCGCCAGCGTGGTCGGGGGTACGTTCGCCCGGATCCAGTTCACCCCTGACCTGGTCCCGTCCGACATCGTCGGCACCCGGATCTACCGGCAGACCCGCGAGGCCTTCGACATCGAGCTCGGCCCGACGTTCGTGAACTTCGTGCTGGCCGACGAGGTCAACCGCGCCCCGGCCAAGGTGCAGTCCGCGATGCTGGAGCTGATGGCCGAGCGGCAGGTGTCGATCGGCGGCCAGACCTTCCCGATGCCGAAGCCGTTCATCGTGATCGCGACCCAGAACCCGATCGAGTCCGAGGGCGTGTACCCGCTGCCCGAGGCGCAGCGGGACCGGTTCCTGGTGAAGATCGACGTACCGCATCCGCGCGGGCACGAGGAGTTCGAGATCCTCCGCCGGATGAGTGTCGACCCGCCGGAGCCGCGGCAGGTGCTGAAGCCGGAGACGATCCTCGAACTGCAGCGGTCCGCGGAGCAGGTGTTCGTCCACAACCTGGTCGCGGAGTACGCCGTACGCCTGGTGATGGCGACCCGTACGCCGACCGACTTCCACCTGCCCGACCTGGAGCCGATCATCGAGCTCGGCGTCAGCCCGCGCGCGACCCTCGGCCTGATCGCGGCCGGCCGGGCGCTGGCGCTGATCCACGGCCGGGACTACCTGCTGCCGAGCGACATCCAGACTGTCGCACTGGACGTGATGGGGCACCGGCTCGGCCTGACCTTCGATGCGGTCGCGGACAACATCGACCCGCGCGCCGTGATCGAGCGGATCCTGGCCACCGTCCCGCCGCCGCAGCCGGTATGGCGCGACGGCACCGACGGCTCCGGCCGCCCGGAGTTTGTGTAGTGCCCAACCGCCCAGATCCACGAGTTGCGATGACTATCTCGCAGCTTGCCCCCGAGCGTGCGTTGCGGCGGCTCGAGCTGACCGTCGTACGGCGGCTCGAGGGCTACTTGCACGGGGAGCATCTCGGCCTGTTGCCGGGGCCTGGCACCGAGCTTGCCGAGGCGCGTGAGTACCAGGTCGGCGACGACGTACGGCGGATGGACTGGGCGGTCACCGCGCGCACCACGGTTCCGCACGTCCGCGACCTGATCGCGGACCGTGAGCTGGAGACCTGGGCGCTGGTGGACCTGTCCGGCTCGATGGACTTCGGTACGTCGACGCTCGAGAAGCGGGAGCTCGCGGTCGCGGCCGTCGCCACGGTCGGGTTCTTGACCCACCGGCTCGGCGACCGGTTCGGCGGACTGATGCTGCGCGACTCCGCGCTGCGCCGCTGGCCGGCACGGTCCGGGCGGCTCGCGCTGTACGGCCTGCTGCGGGCATTGCTGGCGGAGCAGTTCAACGGCGACCAGGAGGTGCACCGCAGCGACCTGGCCGCGGCGATCGAGTCGATGGCGCGGACGCAGCGTAAGCGTGGTCTGCGCGTGATCGTCTCCGACTTCCTCACCCCGCAGGACGGCGAGGTGGCCAGCCAGATCGAGCCGTCCTGGGAGCGCGCGATGCGCAAGCTGACCGCGCAGCACCAGGTGCTCGCGGTCGAGATCGTCGACCCGCGCGAGCTGGAGCTGCCGAACATCGGCGTCGTCACGATCGGTGACCCGGAGACCGGCGAGGTCCGCGAGATCGACACCCGGCGGCGTAAGGTCCGGGAGGCGTTCGCGACCGCCGCGCTCGCGCAGCGGGAACGAACGCGGGCCGCCCTGCGTAGGGTAGGTGCGGGGCACCTGGTCCTGCGGACCGACCGCGACTGGGTCGCCGACACCGTGCGGTTCGTGCTCGCCTACCGGCATGTCGCGTCCCGCCTGCACCAACCGCCGAAGGGAGTGGCTCGCTGATGGAGTTCCTGTCTCCAGGGCGGTTGTGGTTCCTGCTGCTCATCCCGCTGATCGTCGCGGGGTACATCGTTCTCCAGCGCCGCCGCTCGCAGTACGCGCTGCGCTTCACCAACATCGCGCTGCTGGACCGCGTCGCGCCGCGGCGGCCGCAGTGGCGGCGGCACCTGGCCGTCGGGCTGGCGCTGCTGGCCGCGCTGACCTGCGTCGTCGCGTTCGCGCAGCCGAAGGACAAGGTGAAGGTGCCACGCGAGCGGGCCACCATCGTGGTCGCGGTCGACGTCTCGCTGTCGATGATGGCCACCGACATCGACCCGAACCGGCTCGAGGCCGCGAAGAAGTCGGCGAAGAACTTCGTCAACCAGCTGCCGAGCAAGTTCAACGTGGCGCTGGTCAACTTCGCTGGTACGGCGTCGATCATCGTGCCGCCGACCACCGATCGGGCGACCGTGCTGCGCTCGATCGACGGGCTCGAGCTGGCCGAGTCGACCGCGACCGGTGAGGGCATCTTCACCTCGCTGCAGGCGCTCACCCAGGTCCCGCCGGACCCCGACCACCCGACCGAGCCGGCCCCGGCGCGGATCGTGCTGCTGTCCGACGGGAAGCGGACCGTCGGCCGGACCGCCCAGGAGGGCGCGCAGGCGGCGAAGGCGAAGAGCACCCCGGTGTACACGATCTGCTTCGGCACCGATTCCGGCTTCATCGAGATGGACGGCATCCGGCAGCGGGTCCCACCGGACCGCGCCGAGCTGCGGTCGGTCGCCGAGATCAGCGGCGGCAAGGCCTACACCGCGGAGTCGGCCGGCGAGCTCGAGGACGTCTACAAGGACATCGGCTCCTCGGTCGGGTACGACGAGGTCGACAAGGAGATCACCGCCCGATACGCCGGGATCGCGATGCTCTTCACCCTCGCCGCGGCCGGCGCGTGCATCGCCCTCGCGACCCGCTTCCCCTAGGAATCGGCGTAGGCGGTCAGCCAGGCCAGGGCCGAGTTCCAGTTGATGGCGACCTCGTTGGTCGAGTACGAGCCGATCTCGTCGAGGTAGCACTTGGCGGGGGCGCAGCCCGGGAGGTTGCGTTGGGCAACGGGATCCTGCAGGTGCGAGTTCGGGCCGCCGGCGAGCGAGCCGGGGTACGGCGACGGTAGTGCGGGGTTGAGCGAGTGGGCCCAGAAGCGGTGGTGCTGGTTGTGGCTCGCGCGTTCGCCGTACCCGGTGATGTAGGACTGGTTGAGCGCGTTCCGGCCGAGTAGGTAGTCCAGCGACTCCAGCGCCACCGATCGGTAGGCGGGTCGCCCGGTGAGGTCTGCGGCGATCGCGAGGATCATCGCGTCGTTGGCCGTGGCAGAGTTGGATCCCCACACGTACTGGCCGTCCGCCGGTTTGTACGGGTTCGGGTACCCCTGGGACTTCAGGTCGGCCAGGTAGGTGTCCGCCGCGTCCGTGATCCGCGTGCGCAGCTTCCAGCGGTCGAGCGGTGACAGCCGCCACGGGACGCGAGCGAGCGCGAGATCGGCGAGTCCGCCGGTCTCCTGCCACGAGAACCCGTCGGCCGCGTTCAGGGTCGTCGAGATGAAGCGCTTGTACGACGTTGTGCCCGTCGTCGCGAACAACTCGGCGGCCGCCCACGAGAACTCGTCCGTCACTTTCGTGTCGTCGTACGCTCCACCGCCTTCACCACCCGCGGGCGCGTACACCGCCGGATGCTCCCGCGCCGCGTTCCAGGCCGTTTCGGCAGCGGCCAGGCACCGCGATGCGAACTGGTGGTCCCAGCGCGCGTAGACCCGGGCGCAACGGGCGCCGACGGCCGCGAGGTTGAGCGTGGCCGCGGTCGACACCGGGTAGAGATAGCGTGGCTGCGGATCGTCGGCGGGCGCGAGGCCGAGGCCGGTCCATTTCTCGTCGTGGACCTTGTGGTGCACCATGCCGTTCGGCGCCTGCATCCGCAGCAGGAAGTCGAGCTCCCACCGCGCCTCGTCGAGTACGTCGGGCGTCCTGTTGCCGGCCTCGGGAATCTTCAGCGCGACACCGGCACCGGTCTCCTCGTACAGATCGAGAAGCTGCCACGCGGCGAGCGCGCCGTTCACGACGTACTTCCCGTGGTCGCCGGCGTCGTACCAACCGCCGCGGACGTCGAGGCTGTAGTCGCAGGTGCCGGGGTAGCACGGGACGGAGGTGTCGCCTTTGTTCGGGGCGATGCCGAGATGGCCGGCGGCGCGGGCGTAGGCGTCGCCGACGTACTGCGCCTCGATCGGGATGCCGCTGCGGTTGTTGTAGAAGTACTCGAGCGCGTCCTTCCGAAGCCCGGCGTACACGTGGGCGCCGATGTCGAACGGTTCGCTGACGTCCTCGCCGACGGCCAGCCGGAAACCCGTCCCGGTGCGATGGTAGGTGCCGAAGTCGATCGGCTGGACATTGTCGCCGGACAGTGCGTCGGCGCCGTACGGCTTGGTCTTGCCGGTGGCAACGATCTGGTTGCCTGCGTCAAGGAGCTGCCAGGTCTGTGCGGTGGTTGCCGTGGTGACGTAGGTGGCGCGCTTCGGGCCGCTGGCGACGTACCCGAGCTGGTTGACGCGCACCGGTGAGCCGACGTCGCGCACGCCGCCGGGTGGCACGATGCCGCCGACGACCGAGATGTTGTCGAGGCAGAGCGTGTACGGCTCGGTCGCGCCGCCCGCCTGGAACGACACCTGACCGTGCGTGTCCGTGACCGGCGACGTGCCGGTGAACTCGAACGTCTGCGGGGCCGTGGTCGCGTTGACGGGCTTGTTCAGCACTGTCGAGTGCGGCGCGGCCGCCTGCTGGAGCACGGCGTGGAACTGGAGCGGCCGGCTTGTCGACGCGTCGAACTTCAGCGTGTACGGCTGACCTTGTTCGAGCGGCAGGTCGTCCTGGCCGATCATCGCGTCCCAGGGATTGACCGTGCCGACCGGGATCTGGGCGCACAACCGGCCGTCCGTCACGTTGGCCGGGATGTTGCTCCACCACGGCTCCCTCTCTGCGTCGAAAGTCCCGTTCAGGACCCGCTCGTACGCCGGATCGGCGGCTGCCGGTGGGGTGACGAGGGGGAGCAGGATGAGGGCGCCGAGCAGGGCGATCGCGCCGGACCGCCGTCGGGATCTGGGCATGGCAGGCCTCCGGAGACCGGGCTGGGAGCGCTTGCAGTTATGAACCGATCGGGACCTGATGCTGCCGACCCCATGCGCCCGTGTCAAGACCGAGATGCACACTGGAACCGCTCCCAATTTGATCGACCGGACGCGCTGGACGGCGCTTTCGGGTCGTGATGTTCTACGCTCGCCCTACGCCAAAAGTAAGGAACCGCCGGTGACCGACCTCTCCAGACGCCAGGTGACGCTCGACGAAGTCGCCGAGCGAGCCGGTGTGTCCCGGTCGGCGGCATCGCGCGTCATCAACAACGCCCCGCACGTCAGCAAGGCGAAACGGGCCGCCGTACTGCGGGCAGTCGCCGACCTGGGCTACGTGCCCAACGCAACGGCGCGGGCGCTCGCGACGCAGCAGGCCGGTGCGGTGGTACTCGCGATCTCCAGCGACAGCGCACAGGTGTTCGCGGACCCGTTCTTCGCCGAGGTGGTGGTCGGCATCTCGACGGTGCTCGACGAGACCGAGCTGGAGCTGATGTTGCTGCTGGCAACGTCGTCGCGGGGACAGACCCGGCTCGAGCAGCTGCTGCGGACACGGCAGGCCGCCGGGGTGATGCTGATGTCGATGCACGGCGACGACCCGCTCGCCCGGCTCGCCGAGCAGTCCGACGTACCGGTGGTGTTCGGCGGGCGCCCGATCGGCTTCGAGCCGCGGTACTACGTCGACGCGGACAACCGCGGTGGTGCACGGCTCGCGACCGAACACCTGATCGCGAGCGGACGGACCCGGGTCGCCACGATCACCGGCCGGATGGACGAAGGTGCCGGCAGTGCGCGGTACAAGGGCTTCCAGGAGGCGCTCGCCGTCGCCGGACTCGACGCCGGCCGAGTCGCCCACGCCGACTTCTCCGAGGACGGCGGCACCACCGCGATGCGCGAGCTGCTCGATCGGTACGCCGACCTGGACGCGGTGTTCGTCGCGTCCGATCAGATGGCGGTCGGCGCGCTGCAGGTGCTGAAGGCGGCCGGTCGTTCGGTTCCGGGCGACGTGGCGATCGTCGGTTTCAACGACATCGCGGGCGCCCGGCACCTCGATCCGCCGTTGACCACGATCGCCCAGCCGATCCAGTCTCTCGGCCGGGAGATGGCGCGGATGCTGCTCGCGCTGATCTCCGGTGACACGCCGACGCCACTCATCCTCCCGACCCGCTTGGTACGCCGAGGCTCCGCCTAGGCCCTGTCTGAGCGGGATCGCGACACGACGGTGATGTAGTTGACACGGCGAGGTTGCTGGTGTTGCTGGGGGCTGTGGTGCAAGATGTACCAGAGTTCCACGGGGCGGCTTGTGATGCCTTGAGGGATTTGTACCGCCAGGACCGACAGACAAGTGATCGAGAACGCTGGGGAAGGCGCCCCTCGAGCACAGGAGGTCCCGGTGGCGACGACTCGTGGCGTTCTGTACGTCCACACGGTGCCGTCAGCGTTGTGCCCTCATGTCGAGTGGGCCGCGGGCGGCATCCTTGGCGTGCCCGTGAAACTGGACTGGACACCGCAGCCGGCGGCCCAGGGTCAGTACCGGGCCGAACTGTCGTGGCAGGCTGAGGCCGGGACCGCGGCGAAGTTGGCGTCCGCCTTGCGCGGATGGCAGAAGCTCCGGTTCGAGGTGACCGAGGAGCCGAGCAACGGCGTCGAAGGCGAGCGGTACTCGTTCACCCCGGCGCTCGGGGTTTTCCACGCGACCACCGGCGTACACGGCGACATCATGGTGCCCGAGGAGCGGTTGAAGGCGGCCATGCTGAAGGCGGCCAGTGGTGAGGCCGACCTGACCGAGGAGGTCGAGCGGCTGCTCGGCCGCCCGTGGGACGACGAACTCGAGCCCTTCCGCTACGCCGGCGACGGCGCCCCCGTGCGCTGGCTGCACCAGGTCGTCTAAGGAGTTACTGAGAACTTCAGAAGAAACCTGTGAACTCAGGGATTTCGCCGAACTTTTCGGTGAGACTGAGCATCAGACGTTGTACAAGGGTGGGAGGGGCCGTGGCCGCTGGGCCACCGGGTGTCGGGACACCCCCGGTGGTTGTGAACAACAGCGGCCGCACCACGTGAAGGGCACGGATCTCCGGATCCGTGCCCTTCTTGTGTCTGCGCCGACCGTTACGTCCGAAGATGTGAGGGCGATCGCCCACAGTTCTTCGGACGTAACGAGGGTTCAGAGCGGGATGTTGCCGTGGTGGCCGCGGATCGGTCCGTCGGCCTCGGCCTTGGCCAGGGCGGTCGCGAGGGCGGTGCGGGTGCGGGTCGGTTCGACGACCTCGTCGACGACGCCGATCTCGATGGCGCGGTCGATGCCGCCGGCAATCTTCTCGTGTTCCGCGGCCAGTTCGGCCTCGACCTGGGGCCGGAGCTCCGGGTCCACCTCGGCGAGCTTGCGGCGGTGCAAGACCCGGATGGCCGCCACCGCGCCCATCACGGCGACCTCGGCACGCGGCCAGGCGAACACCCGGGTGGCGCCCAGTGAGCGCGCGTTCATCGCGATGTACGCCCCGCCGTACGTCTTCCGGGTCACCAGGGTCACCCGCGGTACGACGGACTCCGCGAACGCATGCAGCAGCTTGGCGCCCCGTCGTACGACACCGTCCCACTCCTGACCGACACCGGGCAGATACCCCGGTACGTCGACCAGAACGACGAGCGGTACGCCGAACGCGTCGCACATCCGCACGAACCGGGACGCCTTCTCCGCGGACAATGCGTCCAGACAACCACCGAGCCGGAGCGGGTTGTTGGCGATGACACCGATCGTGCGGCCGCCGAGGCGACCGAGTGTGGTGACGATGTTCGGCGCCCACCGCTGGTGCAGTTCGACCGAGGAGTCCTCGTCGAGCACTCCTCCGACGAGCGGGTGGACGTCGTACGCACGCTTCGCCGACTCGGGCAGGAACCCGGACAGATCGGTGTCCGGGATGGCGGTCGACATCGTGCCCTGGTTGGCGAGCAGATCGGTCAGCCGGCGCGCCTGCTCCAGTGCCGCCTCTTCGCTGTCGGTGGTGATGTGGACGACGCCGGACCGCCGCCCGTGCGGCTCGGGTCCGCCGAGGCGGAGCATGTCGACGTCCTCACCGGTGACCGAGCGGACCACGTCCGGGCCGGTCACGAAGATCCGGCCCTCCGGACCGAGGATGACGACATCGGTCAGCGCCGGACCGTACGCCGCTCCGCCGGCGGCCGGGCCGAGGACGACGGAGATCTGCGGGATCTTCCCGGACGCCTGCGTCATCGCGTAGAAGATCTTGCCGACCGCGTGCAGGCTGAGCACGCCCTCGGCCAGCCGGGCGCCGCCGGAGTGCCACAGGCCGATGATCGGCACCTGCTCCTCGCGGGCGACCTCGTACGCCTTGACCACGACGTCGCAGCCCTCGTCACCCATTGCGCCGCCCATCACGGTGGCGTCGGAGCAGAACGCGACGACCTTCGCCCCGGCGATCCGCCCGCGCGCCGCGACCATCCCGGACAGATTGTCCGGCGTGATCAGCTCCAGACTGCCCGGATCCAGCAGGTTCGTCAGCCGGGTAACCGGGTTCCGCAGGTCCAGCTCACGGGGCAGTTTGGCGGGTTTTGCCGGGGCGCTGGTCATGGGGCCTCCCGGCCTGGACTGAGGAGTGTAGGGAGCGAAGCGACCGGAGCGACGAGGGAAGGCCGGGAGTTACAGCCCCATGACCCTGTC